>NZ_AUJR01000030.1 GCF_000424325.1 [Clostridium] clostridioforme AGR2157 | reverse complement strand
GGATGTCACTGTATGTCCATGCTGCGGCGGGGCCATGTCCTATGAAGTATGTACTGAATGGACCCCAAAAAGAAGCAGCGCCTGATCCCAAAGCAACCGGATATGGGACATAAGATTTGGGGGTAAGGGGGAAGTATGCCTTAAACCAGTGATATCTTCTTGAGTTCCTGTCGAAAAGCATCCAGCAGAGCTGTCAGACAGGTGAAAGCCGGAGCATTGAATCCCCATACCGGACGCGACTTTGTTCAATTCGGAAAAACCGAAAGTGTGCTGAATAAGGGGGCAGAAAAGATTGCCCTCTTATTCAACCCACCTCCGGTTCTTTCCTTAGAAATTATGCAGATGAAATAAATAAGTTTGAAGCTAACATAGACCATATTTGTGCTGGTACGTTTCCATTTGAGGTAGGGGAACGTAAAACATATTACGATAATACCCCATTTATCCAATGGGATGAGCTAAACAGGATTGAATCTGCCTGCCTTAAAATTTACAGTAATATTATGGGTAGGGCCGAAGGAATCAGGCGCCTGGCCTTCACACTTAACGGAGGTGCATTTGAATGAGCTTAAAAACAGATTATAAGGACGACATCTTTGAGGGTTCCAGGATTTGGAGGATTGCCACCAATGGGGATGGTACCTGTACGATAACAGATGTCACTACATATACCCAGAAGGGGGATAAGTTTGGACAGAATGACATTAACGCTACGAATAAGGCAGTGAATGCCCTGAACCATGTTGTCCCCGTCACTCTCCCGGCATCCGGATGGAGCGACGTGGCCCCATATACCCAGACCGTGACGGTGAAAGGGCTGACGGCCGCGGACAATCCACTGCTGGTAAAGGTGATTGCAGGCGGGGCGACTCCGGAGCAGGTCAAGGCATATAACAAGGCGTTTGGGATGATTGATGACGGGGACACGGCAAATGGGAAGGCAACATTTAAATGCTATAACAAGAAGCCCACGATTGATATAATTGTGGGTTTAAAAGGAGTGTGAGGAAGATGGGAGAAATACTGATAACAGGTGGGAGCGGAGGCGGAACCGGAAGCGATGAGTGCACAGCCACGCTGGACCATGTACTTGCAGGGGAGACTGCGGTCACATCGGACAGTAATGACGAGCCTGGAACGGGACGAATGAAAGTGAACAGTTTACTGTCTTTTAACGTAGCCGCCTATTCTGGTCGCAGGGTACTAGCAAAGTGGCAGAATCCGGCGGCGGCTCCAGGGAAACCCTACAGTGGGGTATACATCCGCTACAGCACCAGTGCATATCCGGGGAAGGCTGGAGGCATGCAAATATATAAAGGAGCAGGAAATAATACTGCTTCTGGCGCCTGGTCACAGCAATATCTTGACATGCCAAATCTCAACGAAACTTACTATTTTAGCACATATCCGTATGTTACATGTAGCGCAGGCGAATTGACAGGTGAGGTAATTAATGCAATTGTCAGAACTGCGGGTAGTCCCATAGCTACTATCACCAATACCAAAAACTATACAATTCCAGAGGGCTATACCATGGCAGATATTTTCTGTGTAGGCGGTGGTGGTGCTGGAGGTATTCAAGGATTGAGCAATGGCGAGAATGGAGGTGGAGGCGGTGGCGGTGGTTATACAGCAACATCTTTAAACATTGGTATAACTGCTGGTCAGGTGTTGAACTGCTCAGTTGGAAGCGGGGCATCATCTGGACGGGGAGGAACAACCTCTGTATTAAGAAGCGGTAGCATATTATGTACGGCTGATGGTGGTTATTCTGCTGCTAAATATGTCGGCGCTAATGGCGGTTCAAGAGGTGGAAATGGAGCTACATATTACTATTCGAACGGTAATGGAAACCCTGGTACGAATGGATATTCTGATGGTGCAGAAGGTCAAGGTCGTACTACAAGAGCTTTTGGCGAACCTGGTGGCACATTGTATTCTGGTGGCGGCGGTGGCGGAGGTGTAGGTGCAGTCCATTTCGGGCCTTATTCTGGCGGTGCCGGCGGCGGTGGAGCCGGGGGGAGTAACGGAACATCTGGTGGTAAAGGTTTGGATAACACAGGCGGAGGCGGTGGCGGCAGCGGTGCAGGCTATAGAAATAGCGCCCCTGGCGGCTCAGGAGTTATTTTAATCAGATTAAAATAGGAGGATTAAGATGGTAGCACACGAAGTATTCGCAATGATATACGATGAAACAGTGCAGAATGTGGTGGTTGGGCAGTACGAAGAAACCAACCGGGTGGCACGATGTGTTTATGGTGACAACGCCTTTGCGGTGGATTGCCTGCAATATCCCTGTGAGATAGGGGACAGGTACATAAACGGCGTGTTTTATAAGTCTGATGGGGTAACACAGATTGATAGGCTACCAACTGATAGGGATGAGATTCAGCAGTTGACGGAAGATAATGCACAGTTAACAGTAGCTATGGCAGATATGATAGGAGGTGCAATGTAATGTTATCCAACATACAGCGTAACATCATTATCCGGGCCTTACAGATTCGGAAGAATCAGGGGGAGGAACCGGCAGACATCCTGGAGGGTTACAGGAACCTGACAGAGGACGAGAAGGCAGAGATACTGGAAACATTGAAAGAATAAATGAAAGGTGAGGTATATGACATGCAGATACCCACGGACATCATAGTGGCCCTCATCGGCCTGGCAGGCAGTGCATTTGGGGCCTTTATTGGCGTTCTGGCATCAGCCAAGCTGACCAATTACCGGATTGAGCAGCTAGAAAAGAAGGTGGATAAGCACAACACCGTGATTGAGCGCACATACAAGCTGGAGGAGACACAGGCAGTTATCCAGGAGCAGATTAAGGTTGCCAACCATAGGATTGGCGACCTGGAAAAAGAAAGAGAGGAATAGAATATGGATTTATCATTTTTTAGCAATTATGCGGTGGCGGTCATTGTAGGCATTTGCTTGATTACAGGTTACATAGCAAAAAAGTGGGTGAAAGACCTGGACAACAAATACATCCCTACCATGGTGGCCATCTTGGGAGCGGCACTTAACATCTGGATTGCGGGAAGTGTAAGCCCGGATATCATTCTGGCCGGAGCCTTTAGCGGTCTTGCAAGTACAGGCCTGCATCAGGCGTTTAAACAGATGATAGAGGGCTAAGCGGCAGTTGCGATATCGCAACAGCAGAAAGGTAATGCTATGAGGACATTAAGGTTTAAAGTATCCGGCCAGGAGCTGATAAGGGCTCCTGGCTGTGATTTTAGCAACATTATTGCAGGTACATCCGGATACCTTCAGGCGGCATTTGAGTTTGGGCAGGACTGGGACGGGACTATCCGGGTGGCGGCATTCTACCCTTACCTACAGTCCCAGGAGGTTGGCAGGCTGATTAAGGATGGCACCTGCATTGTGCCGGATGAAATCACGGCCTATGACACATTTAAAATCGGAGTGGTTGGCCAGCGTGAGAATGGCCAGAGGATTACCACCAATCTGATTACAATTAAGCAGGAGAGGGGGAGCGGACAGGCATGGCAACGGTAGATGAGATACTGGCAAGACAGGCTTATGCAGAAGGTGACGAGACCTGGACCAAGGATAATAACTACCCGTCATATACGCTGTACGTGGAGCCGGAGTATGTCCCGGTCACCAACAAGCGCATCGCGGATTTTAATGACCAGATATCGGTCAGGGGCGAACAGAATGCCCAGTTCGTGGGCTTCCAGCTGCCACGGTACGATGACGGCCTGGACCTCACCGCCCAGCACCTGTACATCCACTACCAGACGGTGTATGGGGGCAGTGACAGCGTACCCTGCAACGTGTCCTGGTCGGACAATTACGTCAGGATGTGCTGGCAGGTACCGGCACAGGCCACACAGGAGCCAGGGACAATCCAGATGATGATATATGCGACCGGCACCAACAGCGCAGGGGAGCGCGTGACCTGGAAAACCCTCCCTGCATCCTATACCATCCATGATGGGCTGGAGATTGGCGGCGGAATCCCGGAGCCAGACCAGTCTTGGTACGAGCAGTTTGTGGCGCAGATGGAGGGCAAGGTAAGCACTGCCCAGGGCTATGCCAATGATGCCCAAGCCAGCAAGACTGCTGCCGCCGGTTCCGCTACGGCGTCTGCTCAGTCCGCTACCGCTTCGGCACAGGCGTTAGAGGATAACAAGGCATACGTGGAGAGCCAGAAGGCTGCTTTCGTAGGCTACAACAAGCGTGAGACGGACCTTAAATACGCCAATGCCCTTATCGGCTCGGCATCTGGCACTGGGCAAGTCACAGTGGACGATGCGCGGGAGGCGCCGATACCCGGCATGGAGATAGCCGGCAAGAGTGAGCAGGGAGCAGACCCCAGCCCGGATAATCCGCAGGAGATTGTGAGTACGGATGTCACGGCGGTAACGGTGACGGGGGCGAATTTGTTTGATACATCGGCATTGATAAATTATAATATATCATCGACGGTATCCAGTGATAAAAGGCAAATTACGGTAACTGGAAACAAAACCCATGCTCTTTGCGGCCATATAATACCTATACAGTTAATTGCTGGTAAAACAGTTACAATATCGGGCAGCATAAGCAACGGAAACCAGGATGTGCCAGTGGCAATCCAAATTGAAACTAAACAGCCGGATAATAAATCACTATGGTTTAGCCTAAGTTCTTCCGGTAGCAAGAAAGTTTCAATCCCAGAAGACATAGTTACGGCGAGATTTAATCTGATTGCTAACAATTCAAGTGCCGTGCTAGATACCCCGAATACAGTAACATTTACTGATGTAATGTTAAACATCGGTGACACCGCTCTCCCCTGGGAACCCTACCAGTCCAAGACCGCAGCCATCACCCTCACGGAGCCGTTACGAGGTATAAAGGACGTGCGGGACCGGATAATGTGCAGGGACGGCGTGTGGGGGATTGAGCGGAAGCTTATCAATCATGTGTTAACGGGAGAAGAAAATGGTAACTGGGGTTCAACAGTGAACGGAACATGGTTATTCATGGCGAATGATAAACTAAAGAGTGAAGTTCCGGATTATTCCACAAATTACCTTTGTAACTATTTTGTTGCAGGGAATGCACGAGTGAATACTGACATAATTGGAAGTTACATATTTAGTAATACAATTAGGTTTAGGGTTGATTCCAGTATAGCGAGCACAGAAGGTGATTTTAAAAAATGGCTTGCAAGCAGATATGAAGCGAATGAGCCTGTACGATTAATTTACCCTCTTGCCGTCCCCACCTGGGAACCCCTTCCATCCGATACCCAAGCCGCCCTAAACGCCCTTACCGCCTACACAGGCCGGACAACCATCACAGTGACTGCGGAGGGGCCGGAGCCGGACGTGGCGGTGGAGTATATCGCAGACACAAAGACTTATATCGCCAACGAGCATGCTAAGATGCAGGCGTCCTTTGACAGACAAATATCAGCTATCCTTGCCCTACTTCCGACTGAGACCCAGGCGGCAATGATCAACAATGAGACCAGCGCACTGCTGGCAGAAAGTGAGGTATAACATGAGCAATACCATAATCGTAACCCTGATGACCAACCTGATCAACAAACAGTTTTACGCTACACAGGATGAGGCCGTGTCCAAACTGGATGTCTACTACGCCATGAACCGCATCAGCGAGGAGGATTATTCCAGCCTTGTGATGCAGGCAGAACGCGTATATAATCCGCCGGAGCCAGACGGAATGGTAACTGAGTGATTACATGGCCCGGGGATGTCCCTGGGCCTTTTTTAGATTGGAGGAAAACATGAAATCAATAGATAAGGTTCTAACGATTGCTCACCAGGAGATTGGATACGTGGAGAAACGCAGTAACAGCCAGCTTGACAGCAAGACCGCTAATGCAGGCAGCAGCAACTACACCAAGTATGCCAGAGACCTGTATCCATCCCTCCAAGGGCAGCCGTGGTGTGATATGTTTGTGGACTGGTGTATGGTTCAAGCATTTGGACAGGTGACGGCCAGACAACTCCTGGGAGGAGGTTTTTCGGCCTATACGCCTACGTCCGCCCAGTATTATAAGGACAGAGGCCAGTACCATAAGGACAACCCTCAGCCAGGCGACCAGATATTTTTTAAAAACTCCCAGCGCATCTGCCATACAGGTATTGTCTATGAGGTCACTATGACCAAGGTTAGAACCATCGAAGGTAACACCAGTGCTGGTAACGAGGTGGTTGCCAACGGCGGAGCGGTATGCTGTAAGGAGTACAGTTTGGATAACAGCCGTATTGATGGTTATGGACGTCCTGACTGGTCACTGGTGGAGCAGCCGGAGTATGAGATAGGATGGCACCATGATAGTAATGGCTGGTGGTATGCATACAGCGAGACAAAGTATTACAAGGAGTGCTGGCAGATTATAAACCATCACAAGTATTATTTTAATTCGGATGGATATGCACTGACCAACTGGCATGTAATTGGCGGTAAGGACTATTATTTTGAGCCGCGTGCGGGGCATCCACTGGAATGCGCTTTGTATGTGGCACCGGAGGGCGAACAGTACATAGGAGAGTTTTAACCGGATAAGGATGAGGCAATGCGGTGGCCCGGACTGGCCAAATAGCTTATTGACAAATTTGGGACCCTGATATATGATTAATACATAAGGTATCGGGGTATGGGCCCGGTGCTTGTCACTGTTCCCCAAATTGAGCGGTGCGGATTAAAATATTAGCCTATTTGTTATTAACTACAAATCAAAAAATATCGCTTTCTCATTATGAGTTGGCGATATTTTTTTTTCATAATATTTTCTCCAATTTACTCTAAATCACCTAAAAAATCTCCTAAATCAGTATATTCCCATTCTTTTGTGACATCAACCACGCGATATGCGTGGTCATAATCCACATTTCCTAAATCGTCCAAACCTTCGGGTAAATCAAAATAAAATTTTAATAAATGGTTATCATCAGTAATGCCGTATTGATAAAACTCATCTAAATCAAAACACTCATCATTACCAACCATGTAAATCCTGTAATTTACTCCATCAACTGAAACGGTAGTATACCGGCAGTCGCTATCGAGCAAATCAGCGTCATGTATATCTTTTTCTTTTCTACCCTCGATGATTTTTAAAGCTTCCCTTCTAAGTCCGGTATTTTTATTCATTATTTTTCTCTCCTTTAAATACGATTCCAATCTAACATAATATGGATTTCTTTTCCTCCATTATTGATTACGCATAGATAGGGGGATTCTTTACCCTGCAGCAGCTCGTTAGGCGTATAAGTCCAACCCCACGGAGCTGTCAATGCAATGCCAGTTTCCGTTTCATCGCAGACCCATCCTTTCGGTACTGTATACTCTACCGCCTCGCTGACTGTTGCTGTTGGGTGAGGATTTCTCGCAGTAAACAAAGGGCGTTTCTCAGTAGCTAAACATCCATAATTTATGTATCCTTTAAAAGTTTTCATATTGATATTCCTCCTATAATATAGTTTCATGTATTTCCCGCCCGGCTCGTACATTCTCCAGGTAATTGGGGTCAATGCTTTTCGGACAGTACTCATAATCGCCGTCCTCAACACCCAACTTTCCCATTTCATCGTGAATAAATTTGAAATAATCATCATGCGAAAAAACGCGAGGATCTGAAAAAACATTGTAGTTATCTGGCAACAGTTTTTCGTAGGCCAAGTCTGAAAACTTATTTAAAAGTTTTTTCATCAGGCAGGGATGGATAAGTTCTTCTAACTGCCTAATAATTAATTCTTCCGCCCAAGGAGCTGGATTCCGTTTCTCGGTTTCCCAGTCTTCAATAGTCCTGGTCGGTATTTCCAGATAAGCAGATAAATCAGATTGTGTCATACGTGCTTTTATGCGGTATTCTTTAATTCTGTTCATAACGTCCTCCTTATTTAACATGCTCTATGATGTATTTGGCATCTGTCATTTGGCTCAACTGGCTGATAAGGCTTTCCATTCCGGCTGTGTAACTCTGTGCATCCATCTTACCCTTGGACATCATCATTCCAGCCATTTCGTCTGTCTTGAAAACCTTCTGAGCAAGTATATCTCTTGCGTATGCTACCTGTTTCTCAGTTCCGGTCATTTCTTGAGTAAATTTGAAAGCGATAATCTTATGGACATCAGTGCGGTCCACCATGATATTGTATCCGTGCAATTCGCTTCTCTTTTCTTTTGTATTCTCTGCTCTTTTCATCATTTTTCTGTTCCCCCGTCCTTTATCTTATATATAGATTATACCACGCAATGCGTGGGAAGTCAAGAGGAATTGATATGGTTTTTTGGATTCTAGAAATTATAAAGGCGGGTACCGGATGTGAACGGACCCGCTATTTTCGTGTGATATTTCGTGTGATATCGTGTGATATATTTGCGTATTTCCATACCCATATAAGGATAATGCAATATTTTTTGACAACCAAAAACCCACGCTATTACGTTGTTTCTCGCAATTACGTGGGTTTTGTACAGATGGAAGTAATGGGGCTCGAACCCATGACCTTTCGCGTGTGAGGCGAACGCTCATCCCAGCTGAGCTATACTTCCATGAGACTATTATAGCACGATGAAGCGGAAATACAAGCGTTTTAATGATAGAATGTAAAAATTTTGCAGTGATACGGGAGGGCACGGCTGCCAGGAATCTGGAAGCACTTATGCCCCTGTTTGATGCCCCCTATTATGAGAGGTGTATGCTGGTGACAGATGACAAGCATCCCGGCGACCTGATTTCCATGGGGCATATTGATTATATCATCCGGAAGGCAGTGGCCTTGGGCGCGGACCCCATACGGGCCATTAAGATGGGAACCTTTAATGCGGCGCAGTATTTTGGGCTGAAGGACAGGGGAGCTGTCATGCCTGGGCTGAGGGCGGATTTGGCAGTGCTTGAGGACTTGAGGGAGCTCCGGGTGACGGCTGTTTACAAGGACGGCGTCCTGACCGCAAGGGAGGGGGTATGCCTGGGAGCCGGGAATGAAAAAGGCCTGTGCTCTGGAACAGGAGAGAAACCGCAGTCCGGAATCCAGAAGGATACCGGTTCCGCAGAAAAAACAATCAGCGGCTTGGAAGCCGGATTCCCAAGGGTGTTTGACTCCTTCCGCATGGATGAGATTACTCTGGAGAACCTGGTGCTGGAGCAAAAGAGAACCATGGAGCGGGTCATACAGTTGAGGCCCCAAAAGGATATCGTGAAGGCGGCCGTGTTTGAACGCCATCTTCACACCGGGCACAGGGGGCTGGGCTTTGTAGGCGGATATGGTCTTAAGAAGGGGGCTGTGGCCACCAGCGTTGCCCATGATTCCCATAACCTGATTGTGGTGGGGACCAATGACAGGGATATGGTATTGGCCGCCAATACGGTTTGGTAAGCCTTCCGGTAATTCCGAAGCTGAGAATCATTTTAAAGAAAATATTTTTTGGTCCTGTCAGGCGGCTTTATCTGCCTGACAGTCCTGTTGGCCCGACCGCGGTACGCGGTGCCATGGCACAGATTCCTTCATTATAGAATATTCTAATAAAAAAGGAGAAAATCGTGATGTGAATCAGGCGAGAGAAGACATTAATTGTGAAGAAGTGTATTCCATGGGTATAACGGGTAGAGGAGTGGGTGTGGCAGTACTTGACACCGGAATTTACCTCCATGAGGATTTTAAGGATAGAGTGACAGCCTTTGCTGATTTTGTAAACCATCGTACATCGCCCTATGACGACAATGGCCATGGCACCCATATAGCCGCAATGATTGGAGGCAGCGGCATCTCCTCCGACGGAAAATACAGAGGGGTGGCACCGGGATGCAGTCTGATATCGGTGAAGGTGCTGGACCAGAAGGGAAACGGCTATGCCACGGACGTACTGACCGGACTTAAGTGGATCCGGGAGAACAGGGACAGATATAATATCCGCATTGTGAACATCTCCGTAGGCTCCCTGTCGCGCAGGGACATGACAGAGAACTCAATTCTGGTGCGGGGGGTGAATGCGGCCTGGGATGACGGCCTGGTGGTGGTGGTGGCAGCCGGAAATCATGGTCCGGGCCGGATGACCATCACAACTCCCGGCATCAGCCGCAAGGTCATAACAGTGGGTTGCTCGGACGACCACAAGGAAGTGGAAGTCATGGGGAGCCGCATGGTGGATTATTCCGGAAGAGGCCCCACACTGGCTTGCGTCTGCAAGCCGGATTTGGTAGCGCCGGGCTCAGGCATCATCAGCTGCTGCAATGAGCCCGGCAAATATTTTTCAAAATCAGGCACCAGCATGTCCACTCCCCTTGTGTCGGGCGCCATAGCCCTGCTGCTGGAGAAGTACCCGGATATGAGCAACAAGGATGTGAAGCTGCGTATCAGGGAACGTGCCCTGGACCTGGGCCTTCAGCACAACCAGCAGGGGTGGGGAAAGCTGGATGTGGGACGGCTGCTGGAATAGAATCCTGGACCTGGATTTCCGTTATTATCTAAGAATAAAAAGCCCCGCATCAGTGAATCCTGATGCGGGACTTTTTCATGCGCTATGCTTCCCAGCGCCCGGATGCCCCGCAGGGCAGCACCAGGCCTGTCTGGGTGACAGGAAGTCCCACCTCCTCGGCGCATACTGTTCCGCCAAAGCGTGGGACGATTTCCACACCTATCATGTAGGAAAGGACTGCGGGAGCCAGTCCGGTGGTGTAGGAGTTAATCAGGAAGAACAGGGGCTTGTCTGATAAGAGCTGCGCGCACAGCTTGACCAGAGGATGAATGGCATCTTCTATCTTCCAGATTTCCCCTTTTGGACCCCGCCCATAGGAGGGCGGGTCCATGATGACCGCATCGTAGCGATTACCCCTGCGGATTTCCCGCTCCACAAATTTCACGCAGTCATCCACAATCCAGCGTATGGGGGCTTCGGACATGCCCGAGGACTGGGCGTTTTCCTTGGCCCAGGCCACCATGCCCTTGGAGGCGTCCACATGGGTGACATTGGCGCCTGCCTTAGCCGCGGCCAGAGTGGCTCCGCCGGTATATGCAAACAGGTTCAGGACCTTGACCGGGCGTCCGGCCCCGCGTATCCTGGCGCCAAACCAGTCCCAATTGGCAGCCTGTTCGGGAAACAGGCCGGTATGTTTAAAACTAAAGGGCTTTAGATTGAATGTAAGCCCATTATATCCAATGGACCACTGCTTAGGAAGATGGAAGAATTCCCACTCGCCCCCGCCCTTGCTGCTGCGGTGATAGTGGCCATTCATCTTTTTCCAGCCCTTATGGTTCTTGGGGGTGTCCCAGATAACCTGGGGGTCCGGGCGCACCAGCAGGTAATCGCCCCAGCGCTCCAGTTTTTCTCCCTTTGAACAGTCTATCACTTCATAATCCTTCCACTTGTCTGCAAGCCACATATATTTATTTAACCTCGTTTCTTCCATATATGATAATGATAATAATGAGTATAGTCTAAGTGTTGCGGCTCCGTCAAGCATTCGGTACATTTTCAAAAAAATAGAAACGGTTTAGCTAAATTGTAATAGAATTGAAAGATAAATTAGGTTGAATAATTGAAGGAGCCTTGATACAATATACCATAGGATTATCAGCCTCAGTGAAAACGGGGCTGATATGCATGAATGCAGATGTAAAGAGGAGTTGAGCATATGAAGAAAAAGATGGTGGCAGTGTGGGCCCTGGCGGCAGTGCTGTGCTTTGGCACGGCTACGATATCTGCCCTGGCAGCAGCGGGTTGGGCTCAATCGGGGAGCAACTGGGTCTACTATGACTCTAACGGGAATAAAATATATAATACATGGAAAAAAGGGGCGGACAACCAGTGGCGCTATCTCAACGGCGAGGGCGTCATGGCCACCAATGCATGGGTTGAGTCTGATTATTATATGGACAGCAACGGCATCATGCTCACTGACAAGTGGCTGAAGCTTACCGGGGACCAGGGAGAATATGAGTGGTATTATTTCGGCAGCAGCGGCAAGGTAATCACAGATGCCTGGAAAAAGATTGATAATAAGTGGTATCACTTTAACGGTGACGGCCGTATGGAGATTGGCTGGATTCTGGACGATATGTATTATACCGGTTCTGACGGCGTTATGCGGACAGGCTGGCAGAAGCTGTATCCCCCGGATGACGATGACGACAACAGAGACAAGGTGACGCCGGGAATCGACAGCGTGACAGATGATGACGGCCGCTACTGGTACTATTTTTCCTCAAATGGCAAGAAATATGCACCGGACAGCTCAGACGGCGATTATACGGCCCGTAAGATAGACGGAACCTATTACTGCTTTGACGAGGACGGCGCTATGCAGACAGGCTGGAAGAACGTAAAGTCCACAACCAATGAGTCCATCCAGGATTACATGTACTTTGGTTCTGACGGCAAGGCCAAGATTGGCTGGTATTCCATTGAACCGCCTGAGGACCTGAGCGGTTATGAGGAGGCCGTGGAGTGGTTCTACTTCAACAACAACGGCAGACCAAGGGCGGCTGATTCCGAACGCCTTACCACCAGCGACATCGTGAAGCTGAACGGCAAATCCTATCTGTTCAACCATCTGGGCAATCCGGTGTATGGACTTAAGAAAGTTTATACTGGTTCCGGCGAGGATGACTGGACCGCGTTCTACTTTGGTGATAAGAACAAGAGCTGTGTCCAAAAGGGAAAGATGAAGGTGACCGAGGACGACGGCAATAAGAGCGATTTCTATTTCCTGGACAATGGACGGGGCGTCAACGGGGTTAAGGATAACTACTTATATTATAAGGGAAAACTTCAAAAGGCAACGGACGGCCAGAAGTATGTATGCTACCGGGTGGAGGGCAGGAATTATGTGGTCAACGCTTCCGGTAAGGTTATGAAGGGCAGCAATGTAAAGAACAGCGACGGCGTCAAGTTTACGACCAACAGCTCAGGTGAGCTGATAAAGGCGGACGATGACAAGGATGTTGATTCATACGCACAGGAGCCGGTTGAGCCGTACTGCACAGAGTAAAAGCCAGGCCGTATACATGACTGGAATGAATCATTTAAGGAAAGACTTCTATATAAATGGGAGGTCTTTCCTTTTTGTTTTATATGGGTTTGGATTATTGGGGACAAAAGCCCGGACAAATACAGGGAGAGAAAAACAGAAAAAATAAGAAAGCATGCAAATAAATAAAAAATACTTGCATTTATTTGGAATATGTGCTATCATACAAAGGCTGTGGCATGATAGCGTTGAAGCGTGAGGTTGCTGCCCACAAAGTGAGGCGGGTTTTCCGTGGAGCGAATGTCAAGTTAGGAAACTGGCGACAAGTCACTGTACCAATTAAAGAAACTGCAATGTTAGATGGCAGAATCAGTGTGGAGTTCCGTTAGGACACACACGGAAACGTGTACAGTCACCGCTTGTCGTACTTGGTTTGAAAGTGCGAAAAGGAGGCGACTTTTTTTATGGCAAGTCAAGTAATGAGAATCACTTTAAAGGCTTATGATCATCAGTTGGTAGATCAGTCCGCCGGCAAAATCATCGAGACTGTAAAGAAGACAGGATCACAGGTGAGCGGACCGGTGCCGTTACCAACCAAGAAAGAGGTAGTAACCATTCTGCGTGCGGTTCATAAGTACAAAGATTCCAGAGAGCAGTTCGAGCAGAGGACTCACAAGAGACTCATCGATATCACAGCTCCAAGCCAGAAAACAGTTGATGCACTGTCCAGACTGGAAATGCCGGCTGGTGTGTACATCGACATCAAGATGAAGACAAAATAATTCATCCCGGAGATTTTGTTTTCAAGTAAAATGTTTATATCCTGAAGGGTTTAAATATAGAAGCAACACTGCATTTCCTGTTGAGGAATCAACATACCGCCAGGCGGTTCATAGTGTTCCACGTATATTAGGCTGTTCTAGGATGAATGCGAAAGCATTCCGCTGTAGATCATGAAACAGGAGGTAAGACAATGAAGAAAGCGATTTTAGCAACAAAAGTCGGAATGACCCAAATCTTCAATGAGAATGGTGCTTTAGTTCCGGTAACCGTACTTCAGGCAGGACCTTGTGTGGTAACACAGGTTAAGACAGCTGAGAACGATGGTTACAAAGCAGTACAGGTTGGTTTTGTTGACAAGAGGGACAAACTGGTCAGCAAGCCGCAGAAAGGCCATTTTGATAAGGCTGGCGTTTCTTACAAGAGATATGTAAGAGAATTCAAGTTTGAGAATGCGGAAGAATATTCCGTTAAGGATGAGATTAAGGCAGACATCTTCGCGGCAGGCGATAAGATTGATGCAACCGCTATTTCCAAGGGTAAAGGCTTCCAGGGCGCCATCAAGAGATATGGACAGCACAGAGGACCTATGGCACATGGTTCCAAGTTCCATCGCCATCAGGGTTCCAACGGTTCCGCTACAACACCAGGCCGCGTATTCAAGGGCAAGGGAATGCCGGGTCACATGGGCAGCAGGCAGATTACTGTTCAGAATCTGGAGGTTGTCAAGGTTGATGCTGACAATAACCTGATTCTGGTTAAGGGCGCAGTACCAGGACCAAAGAAGAGCCTGGTAACAATCAAAGAAACCGTTAAGGTTGAAAGGTAAGCTTTTATAGGAAAGGAGGAACACAATAATGGCAAACGTATCTGTTTATAATATGGAAGGTAAAGAAGTTGGCACATTAGAACTGAACGATGCCGTGTTCGGTGTAGAAGTTAACGAGCACCTGGTACATCTTGCAGTTGTTGCACAGCTTGCAAATAAACGTCAGGGAACACAGAAAGCAAAGACACGTTCTGAGGTTTCCGGCGGCGGCAGAAAGCCGTGGAGACAGAAGGGAACCGGTCATGCAAGACAGGGTTCAACCAGGTCTCCTCAGTGGAAGGGCGGCGGCGTAGTATTCGCTCCGACACCAAGGGATTACACAATCAGACTGAACAAGAAGGAAAAGAGAGCTGCTCTTAAGTCTGCTCTGACCAGCCGTGTTCAGGACAACAAGTTTATCGTAGTAGATGAGCTTAAGTTTGACGAGATTAAGACCAGGAAGTTCCGGAATGTCATGGATAACCTGAAGGTATCCAAGGCTCTGGTGGTTCTGGCTGACAATGATCAGAATACAGTATTATCTGCAAGGAATATTGCAGACGTTAAGACCTCTCAGGTCGGCTCCATCAACGTATACGACATTCTGAAGTACAACACAGTAGTGGCTACCAAGGCTGCTGTTGCATCCATCGAGGAGGTGTACGCATAATGGCAGATATCAAGTACTATGACGTCATTTTAAAACCAGTCATCACTGAGAAGAGCATGAATGCCATGGGCGATAAGAAGTATACTTTCATGGTACATGTAGACGCTAACAAGTCTATGATTAAAGAGGCTGTTGAGAAAATGTTCCCAGGCACCAAGGTTGCCGGCGTGAACACCATGAACTGCGAAGGCAAGACCAAGAGAAGGGGAATGACCTTCGGCAAGACAGCTGCTTCCAAGAAGGCAATCGTAAAGCTGACAGAAGACAGCAAAGAGATTGAGATTTTCCAGGGGCTGTAAGCACTTGGCGAGGTCTTTTCGAGCCTGGCTGAGCGGAACCTGTTGCGGTTGAGTATACCTTAACCCGACAATCTCTCACCCGCCGGACACACCCGGACGGAGAACTTATACGGCATCCGGGATATCCAGATATCCCACCAAAGTCATACGCCGTGAAAAGAAAAAGAAAAGGAGTTAAATGTCATGGGAATTAAGAAGTATAATGCTTATACACCTTCCAGAAGACATATGACCGGTTCTGATTTCAAGGAAATCACAAAGAGCACCCCGGAGAAATCTCTGGTAGTATCTCTGAACAAGAACGCAGGTCGTAACAATCAGGGTAAAATCACTGTACGTCACAGAGGCGGCGGCAGCAGAAGAAAATATAGAATCATTGATTTTAAGAGAAACAGCAAGGACGGCATCCCGGCAACCGTTATCGGTATCGAGTATGACCCCAACAGAACTGCCAACATCGCTCTGATTTGCTATGCAGACGGCGAGAAGGCATACATCCTGGCGCCACAGGGCTTAACCGACGGAATGAAGGTTATGAGCGGCGATACAGCAGAGGCAAAGCTTGGAAACTGCATGCCACTGTATCACATCCCGGTTGGTACTCAGGTACACAACATTGAGTTATATCCTGGCAAGGGCGGCCAGTTAGTCCGTTCCGCCGGTAATTCAGCACAGCTGATGGCTAAGGAAGGCAAGTATGCCACCTTACGTTTACCTTCAGGTGAAATGAGAATGGTTCCAATCATCTGCCGCGCAACTATCGGTGTTGTAGGCAATGGTGAGCACTCCCTGATTAACATTGGTAAAGCTGGCAGGAAGCGCAACATGGGTATCAGACCTACAGTCCGCGGTTCCGTAATGAACCCCAACGACCATCCACATGGTGGTGGTGAAGGCAAGTGTGGTATCGGCCGTCCGGGTCCATGCACACCATGGGGCAAGCCTGCTCTGGGTCTGAAGACCAGAAAGAAAAACAAGCAGTCTAACAAGTTAATCGTAAGAAGACGTGATGGCAGAACCATCAAATAGTTAAAGGAGGTTAAGAACACATGGCTCGTTCACTGAAAAAAGGACCATTTGCAGATGCGCATCTGTTAAAGAAAGTAGACGCTATGAATGCAGCAGGACAGAAGCAGGTAATCAAGACCTGGTCCCGCCGTTCTACAATCTTCCCACAGATGGTTGGTCACACAATTGCAGTTCATGACGGCAGGAAACACGTTCCGGTATATGTAACCGAAGATATGGTAGGACATAAGCTGGGCGAATTCGTAGCAACCAGAACCTACAGAGGTCACGGTAAAGACGAGAAGAAGTCCGGCGTGAGAAAGTAATCCACGGTAAATTGAAATACCCTTCGGGTATACCATTATGCCCGGAAAAGAAGGGGCGTCAGAGTTGAAAGGAGGTTTTACCAATGGCAAAAGGACATAGATCCCAAGTCAAGAGAGAAAGAAATGCCCGGAAGGACACAAGACCAAGCGCAACATTATCTTACGCAAGAGTGTCTGTCCAGAAGGCTTGCTTTGTATTAGATGCCATCAGAGGCAAAGATTTACAGACCGCACTTGGTATTGTAACTTACAATCCCAGATACGCTTCCAGCTTAATCAAGAAGTTACTGGAATCAGCAGCAGCAAATGCTGAGAACAATAACGGAATGGACCCGGCAAAGCTTTATGTTGAAGAGTGCTACGCTAACCAGGGCCCGACCATGAAGAGAGTCAGACCAAGAGCTCAGGGACGTGCTTACAGAATCGAGAAGAGAATGAGCCACATCACTGTTGTTCTGAATGAGAGATAGGAGGCAAATATGGGACAGAAAGTTAATCCACACGGCTTAAGAGTCGGTGTTATTAAAGACTGGGATTCCAAGTGGTATGCAGAAGCTGATTTTGCTGACTGCCTGGTTGAAGATTACAATATGAGAAAGTTCCTGAAAAAGAGACTGTTCAGCGCCGGCATTTCCAAGATTGAAATCGAGCGTGCATCTGACAGGGTTAAGATTATCATCTACACCGCTAAGCCGGGCGTGGTTATCGGTAAGGGTGGTTCTGAAATCGAGAAGCTGAAGAAGGAAGTTCAGAAGCTGACCGACAAGAAGCTGTTCATCGACATTAAGGAAATCAAGCGTCCTGACAGGGATGCCCAGCTGGTTGCAGAATCCATCGCGGGACAGCTGGAAAACCGTGTTTCCTTCCGCCGTGCAATGAAGTCCACCATGGGCAGAACCATGAAGGCTGGCGTTAAGGGCATCAAGACCGCAGTTGCAGGCCGCCTGGGTGGAGCTGATATGGCACGTACCGAATTCTACAGCGAAGGTACCATCCCGCTTCAGACATTAAGAGCAGATATTGACTATGGTTTCGCAGAAGCAGATACAACCTATGGCAAGATTGGCGTTAAGGTATGGATCTACAAGGGCGAAGTTCTTCCTACTAAAGGAAACAAGGAAGGGAGCGATAAATAATGTTAATGCCTAAGAGAGTTAAGCGTCGTAAGCAGTTCCGTGGTTCCATGGCCGGTAAGGCATTAAGAGGCAACACGATTTCTAACGGCGAGTACGGTTTAGTCTCCACTGAACCATGTTGGATTAAATCAAACCAGATTGAGGCTGCCCGTGTGGCCATGACCCGTTACATCAAGCGTGGCGGTAAAGTCTGGATTAAGATTTTCCCGGATAAACCTGTAACAGCAAAGCCAGCAGAAACCCGTATGGGTTCCGGTAAAGGCGCTCTGGAGTACTGGGTAGCAGTTGTAAAGCCAGGCCGCGTATTATTCGAAATCGCTGGTGTACCAGAGGAAACAGCTAGAGAAGCTCTGCGTCTTGCTATGCACAAGCTGCCATGCAAGTGTAAGATTGTTTCTAAAGCAGATTTAGAAGGCGGTGATAACAGTGAAAACTAATAAATTTGTAGAAGAGTTAAAGAATAAGTCAGCAAATGAGCTGAATGAAGAGTTAGTAGCTGCGAAGAAGGAACTGTTCAATTTGAGATTCCAGAATGCAACCAATCAGCTGGATAACACCTCCAGGATTAAGGAAGTTCGCAAGAATATTGCCAGAATCCAGACTGTTATCACTGAGAAGGCTAACGCATAATGCGAAAGGAGACATTTACCGTGGAAAGAAATTTGAGAAAGACCCGTACCGGTAAAGTGGTCAGCAACAAGATGGATAAGACAATCGTAGTTGCTATTGAGGACCATATTAAACATCCTGTAATCGGTAAGATTGTTAAGAAGACTGTTAAGTTAAAGGCTCATGATGAAAAGAATGAGTGTACTATCGGTGATACAGTTAAAGTAATGGAAACAAGACCACTGTCCAAGGATAAGAGATGGAGACTTGTTGAGATTATCGAGAAAGCCAGATAATGAGATGAGGAAGGAGTAACAGGTATGGTTCAGCAGGAAACAAGACTTAAGGTTGCCGACAATACCGGTGCAAAAGAACTTCTCTGCATCCGTGTATTAGGTGGTTCAACCAGAAGATATGCAAATATCGGTGATATTATCGTTGCTTCCGTTAAAGATGCAACACCAGGCGGTGTTGTAAAGAAGGGCGATGTTGTAAAGGCTGTAGTGGTACGTACCGTTAAGGGCGCACGCCGTAAAGACGGTTCTTACATCAGATTTGATGAGAACGCAGCAGTAATTATTAAGGACGACAAGACTCCAAGAGGAACTCGTATCTTTGGGCCTGTAGCAAGAGAATTAAGAGACAAACAGTTCATGAAGATTGTCTCCTTAGCTCCCGAAGTATTATAAGGAGGTGTTACTGTGAATAAGATTAAGAAGGACGACTTAGTAGTCGTAATCGCAGGTAAAGATAAAGATAAGCAGGGAAAGGTTATCTCTGTTGATACAAAGAAGAACAAAATTCTGGTTCAGGGCTGCAACATGGTTACCAAGCACACAAAGCAGACTCCCGGAAACCTACAGGGCGGCATCGTTAACAAGGAAGCTCCTATTGATATTTCCAATGTAATGCTGGTAGTAGACGGCAAGGCAACCAGAGTCGGATTTGAAGAAAAAGACGGCAAGAAGGTTCGCGTAGCAAAGACAACCGGCAAAGTAATCGACTAATTCAGGAGAGGAGGAAAAAACGTTGGCTAGATTAAAAGAACAGTATCAGAACGAAATGGTAGACGCTCTGATGAAAAAATTTGGATATAAGAACGTTATGCAGGTGCCGAAGCTTGATAAGATTGTTATCAACATGGGCGTAGGCGAAGCTAAGGAAAATGCCAAGGTTCTGGATTCTGCTGTAAGGGATTTGGAAATCATCTCCGGACAGAAGGCTGTAACCACCAAGGCAAAGAAGTCCATTGCTAACTTTAAGCTCCGTGAAGGCATGGCAATCGGCTGCAAGGTAACACTGCGCGGCGAGAGGATGTATGAATTCCTTGACCGTCTGGTAAACCTGGCACTGCCCCGTGTACGTGACTTTAGAGGTGTTAACCCTAACGCATTTGATGGCAGGGGAAACTATGCGCTCGGTATCAAAGAGCAGCTTATCTTCCCTGAGATTGAGTACGACAAAGTTGACAAGGTAAGAGGTATGGATATCATCTTCGTTACCACCGCTAAGACTGACGAAGAAGCTCGTGAACTTTTGACATTATTCAATATGCCGTTTGCAAAATAGTTAGGAGGAAACTTTCATGGCTAAGACTTCAATGAAGATTAAACAGCAGCGTCCGGCTAAATTCTCCACCAGAGAGTACAACCGCTGCAGAATCTGTGGCCGTCCACATGCATACTTAAGAAAATACGGCATCTGCCGTATCTGTTTCCGCGAGTTAGCATACAAGGGTCAGATTCCTGGCGTTAAGAAAGCTAGCTGGTAGGCATTTATCACTTGGCGAGGTTCTTTACGAGCTTAGTGATAAAGCCGATACTCTGAACGCAGAGAGGAGTATCCTCCCTATAAAACGCATTGGGGAGCAGGAGAATATTTATAGAGAAGGAGGCATTTTAAAATGACAATGAGCGATCCGATTGCAGATATGCTTACAAGAATCCGTAATGCAAATACTGCAAAACATGATACAGTAGACGTACCTTCATCCAAGATGAAAATAGCTATCGCTGACATCCTGGTAAAAGAGGGGTATGTCGCAAAGTACGACATGGTAGAGGACGGCGGTTTCGCAACCATCAGAATCACCTTAAAGTATGGCAAAGATAAGAACGAGAAAATCATTTCCGGTATCAAGAGAATCTCCAAACCGGGTCTGCGTGTATACGCTAACAAGGAAGAGCTTCCCAAGGTACTGGGCGGACTTGGCACCGCTATCATTTCCACTAACCAGGGCGTGATTACAGATAAGGAAGCACGTCAGTTAGGCGTTGGCGGCGAAGTATTGGCATTTGTTTGGTAATGATGAGATAGAGGAAACTGAAAACAGAAGGAACGCACAGTTCCTTCCGAGAATTTAAGTAGGAGGTAAAGGCATGTCACGTATCGGTAGAATGCCAGTTGCGGTTCCGGCAGGAGTTACTGTTACAATCGCAGAAGGAAACAAAGTGACTGTAAAAGGTCCAAAGGGAACATTGGAGAGAGCGCTCCCAGTAGAGATGTCCATTGAACAGAAAGACGGACAGATTATCGTAAGCAGACCAAACGATTTAAAGAAGATGAAATCTTTACATGGTCTGACCAGAACCCTGGTTAACAACATGATTCATGGTGTTACGGAAGGGTATGAGAAGGTTCTTGAAGTAAACGGTGTTGGTTACAGAGCTGCTAAGCAGGGCAGGAAGCTTACCCTGAACCTGGGCTATTCCCATCCGGTAGAGATGGAAGACCCAGAGGGCATTGAGACCGTTATGGAAGGTCAGAACAAGATTATCGTTAAAGGTATCAGTAAAGAAAAAGTTGGCCAATACGCTGCTGAAATCAGAGACAAGAGAAGACCTGAGCCGTACAAGGGCAAGGGTATCAAGTATGCTGACGAGGTTATCAGACGTAAAGTTGGTAAGACTGGTAAGAAATAATTAAGGAGAGTGTAAAAATGGTTAACAAACAGTCAAGAAGCGAAATTCGCGTAAAGAAACACAACAGAATGCGTAACCGTTTTGCTGGCACAGCAGAGAGACCGCGTCTGGCAGTGTTTAGAAGTAATAATCATATGTATGCTCAAATTATCGACGATACGGTTGGTAACACCTTGGTTGCCGCTTCCACAGTTGAGAAAGAAGTAAAGGCTGAACTGGAGAAGACCAACGATAAGGCAGCTGCAGCATATGTAGGTACAGTCATTGCAAAGAGAGCCCTTGAAAAAGGTATCAAGGAAGTTGTTTTCGATAGAGGCGGCTTTATATATCAGGGCAAAATTCAGGCATTAGCAGATGCAGCCCGCGAGGCTGGTCTGGATTTCTAATAGAGAGGAGAACAAGCATGAAGCGTACAATTATTGATGCCAGTCAGATGGAGCTGAATGACAAAGTAGTGGCAATCAAGAGAGTATCCAAGACTGTTAAAGGTGGACGTACCATGAGATTTTCCGCTCTGGTAGTAGTTGGTGACGGCAATGGCCACGTTGGCGCAGGTTTAGGAAAGGCCGGCGAGGTTCCGGAGGCTATCCGCAAAGGTAAAGAAGCCGCAATTAAGAATCTGGTAGAGATTCCTGTAGATGAGAATAAGAGTATCCCACATGATTTTATCGGTAAATTCGGAAGTGCAGCTGTTCTGTTAAAGAGAGCTCCTGAAGGTACTGGTGTTATCGCCGGCGGTCCGGCGCGTTCCGTACTGGAGATGGCAGGAATCAAGAACATCCGTACAAAATCTTTAGGGTCCAATAACAAGACAAATGTAGTCCTTGCAACTCTTGCAGGCCTTACTTCCTTAAAGACTCCGGAAGAATTCGCAAGACTGCGCGGCAAATCTGTGGAAGAAATCGTAGGCTAATAGGAGGAGAAAGACATGGCAGAGAAATTAAAAATCACATTAGTCAAGTCCCCTATCGGTGCTGTTCCAAAGCAGAAAGCAACGGTTAAGGCTCTTGGACTGACCAAGATGCACAAGACGGTTGAGATGCCAGATAATGGCGCTGTCAGAGGCATGGTCGCAGCAGTGCGGCATTTAGTAAAAGTGGAAGAAATCTAATCAGATAAAGTTAGGAGGTGCAGTCATGGAGTTATCAAATTTACAGCCTGCTGCAGGTTCAAAGCACAGCGATAATTTTAGAAGAGGCCGTGGCCACGGTTCAGGTAATGGTAAGACCGCTGGTAAGGGCCATAAGGGTCAGAAGGCTCGTTCCGGAGCAACAAGACCTGGCTTTGAAGGCGGACAGATGCCTTTATACAGACGTCTGCCAAAGCGTGGTTTCACTAATATGAATTCTAAGACCATTGTTGGTATTAACGTAAGCGCTCTGGAAAGGTTCGATAATGATGCTGAGGTTACGGTTGAGACCTTAATCGAGGCTGGCATCGTTAAGAACCCAAGAGATGGTGTTAAGATTCTTGGAAATGGAGAATTAACCAAAAAGCTGACCGTTAAGGTTAATGCATTCAGTGAAGGTGCAAAATCTAAAATCGAAGCTTTAGGTGGAACCTGCGAGGTGATCTAATGTTTAAAACGATCAGAAATGCATTTAAGGTAAAAGAGCTTCGCACTAAGATTCTCTATACCTTCATGATGCTGGTGGTCATCCGTTTTGGCAGCCAGCTGCCGATTCCGGGAATTGAGACATCATTCTTTGCGAATTGGTTTGCGAAACAGACAACGGATGTGTTTGGCTTCTTTAATGCCATGACAGGTGGTTCATTTTCATCTATGTCCATCTTTGCCCTGAGCATTACGCCATACATCACATCTTCCATTATCATCCAGCTGCTGACCATTGCGATTCCTAAACTGGAAGAGCTGCAGAAGGATGGCGAGGACGGAAGAAAGAAGATTCAGGAATACACCCGTTACACCACCGTGGGCCTGGCACTGATTGAATCAAGTGCCATGGCCATCGGCTTCGGACGTCAGGGACTTCTTATAGACTATAACGCGTGGAACATCATCATCGCCATCGTAACCATGACAACGGGCAGCGCCCTGCTCATGTGGATCGGCGAGCAGATTACGGAAAAGGGCGTTGGAAACGGTATCTCAATCGTGCTGTTATTCAACATCCTGTCCAGTGTGCCGGATGATATGAAAACCCTTTATTACCGTTTTATCTTCGGACAGACGGTCACAAAGATGATTTTCAGTGTTGTAGTGATTGCCCTGGTTATCCTGGCTATGGTAGTTTTCGTCATCGTGCTGAACGATGCCGAGAGAAGAATTCCGGTCCAGTATTCCAAGAAGATGGTTGGCCGTAAGATGGTTGGCGGACAGGCTTCCAACATCCCACTGAAGATAAATACCGCAGGTGTTATGCCGGTAATCTTTGCTTCTTCCATCATGTCATTCCCGGTGGTGATTTCTCAGTTCTTTACGATTGACCCAAACTCCATCGGCAGTAAGATTCTGATGGTGCTCAATTCGGGTTCATGGTGCAGGCCTGAGTATCCTATATACTCCATCGGTCTGGTGATTTATATTGCATTGCTGATTATGTTCGCTTACTTCTATACGTCCATTACCTTTAATCCGTTGGAAGTGGCTAATAACATGAAGAAGCAGGGCGGCTTTATCCCAGGCATCCGTCCTGGCAAGCCAACCAGCGATTATTTGAATAAGATATTGAATTATATTGTTTTTATTGGTGCATGCGGCCTGATAGTCATTGCGGTTGTTCCGATTCTTGCGTCCGGTTTACTCAATGTGAGCCGTATCTCGTTTTCCGGAACATCCCTGATTATTATCGTAGGCGTTGTGCTTGAGACAATCAAAGCAGTAGAATCTCAGATGCTTGTGCGTTATTATAAGGGATTTTTGAACGATTAACAACCACAGTTGAATCAATCGATCTGCCTTTGTGGTATTCCACAGGGGCGGATTTGTTGTATTTATAGCTTATAATGAGGAGGACTGGGTTTATGAAGATTATCATGTTAGGCGCACCTGGTGCCGGCAAGGGCACTCAGGCAAAAAAGATTGCAGCAAAATATCAGATTCCCCACATCTCGACCGGGGACATTTTCCGGGCCAACATTAAGAACGGCACGGAGCTGGGTATGAAAGCGAAGTCCTATATGGATGCAGGCGGCCTTGTGCCCGATGAAATCACCATCGGCATGCTGCTCGACCGCATTCATGAGCCGGACTGCAGGAACGGATATGTACTGGACGGATTCCCAAGGACCATCCCCCAGGCAGAGAGCCTTACAAAGGCCCTGGGCGACATGGGTGAGGCCATTGACTATGCAGTCAATGTGGATGTTCCGGATGAGAACATCATAAACCGTATGTCCGGACGCCGCGCATGCCTTTCCTGCGGCGCAACATATCACATCGTATACAATCCTCCTAAAAAGGAAGGAATCTGTGATGTATGCGGCCAGCAGCTGGTACTTAGGGATGATGATAAACCTGAAACTGTTAAGAAGCGTCTTGATGTCTATCATGACCAGACCCAGCCTCTCATAGAGTATTATAAAAAGGCAGGCGTTTTAGCCGAGGTAGATGGCACATTGGATATGGAAGAAGTATTCCAGGCCATTGTCAGGATTTTAGGAGCATAAAGAATGGTAACGATTAAATCAGAACGGGAAATTGAATTAATGCGGGAAGCAGGGCGTATACTTTCAAAGGTCCATGAGGAGCTTGGCAAGACCCTGGTACCGGGGATGTCTACCAAAGAAATCGACCGGATGTGTGAGGATATGATAAGAAGTCATGGATGCGTTCCATCCTTTCTGAATTATCAGGGTTTTCCGGCATCTGTGTGTATATCCATTAACGATGAGGTGGTTCACGGCATTCCGGATAAGCACCGCTATCTGGAAGAAGGGGATATCGTCAGCCTGGATACAGGCGTTATATGGAAGGGATATCAGTCCGATGCAGCCAGAACCCATATGATTGGAGAAGTGAGCGGGGAGGCCAGGAAACTGGTAGAGGTGACACAGCAGAGCTTTTTTGAAGGTATAAAGTACGCAAAAGCTGGCAATCATCTCAATGATATTTCCAAAGCCATTCAGGAATATGCAGAAAGCTTTGGCTTCGGAGTGGTCCGGGACCTGGTAGGTCACGGAATCGGTACGGAGATGCACGAGGCACCGGAGATTCCCAATTTTGCCCAGCGCCGTAAAGGCATCAGGCTGGCAGCCGGAATGACACTCGCAATTGAACCTATGATTACTGCAGGGCGCTATGATGTAGTATGGGAGGATGACGGCTGGACCGTTGTGACAGAGGACGGCTCTCTGGCATCCCATTATGAGAACACCATCCTGATTACGGATGGCGAACCTGAGATTTTATCGCTGTAGTTTGAGGTGGCCCTATGGTAGAGTTTAAGGAAGCCGGCCTGGTAAAGAGCTTAGCAGGTCACGACAAAAATGAACTGTATATCATAATCAGTGTCCAAGGGGAATATGTTTATCTGTCAGACGGCAGGAAACACCCTTTAAGTAAACAGAAACGCAAGAACCGGAAGCACTTGCAGCTCATAGATGAGCACGATGAAACCTTAAGGAAGAAGCTTACAGAAGGCGCGGCGGTGAGGGATGAGGAGATAGCAGGCTTCATCCGCAGCCGCAGGCAGTAGGAGGTAAAATAGAATGTCAAAGGCAGACGTAATTGAAATTGAGGGAACCGTAACTGAAAAATTACCCAACGCCATGTTCCAGGTTGAACTGGAGAACGGCCATCAGGTACTGGCACACATCAGCGGAAAGCTTCGTATGAACTATATCCGCATCCTGCCGGGAGATAAAGTGACCATTGAGCTGTCGCCATATGATTTATCCAAGGGCAGAATCATTTGGAGAGATAAATAAGCGGCGTTTTTTGGAGCGCTGCCCCGGAAAAGAACATAAAACACAATAGATAAAAAGTGCTTGCATTATTGGTAAATGTTTGATATAATGCTTTAGCAACTTTGTTGGTCTATAGAAAGGAGAATTACTGTGAAGGTTAGATCATCCGTAAAGCCGATCTGCGAAAAATGTAAGATCATAAAGAGAAAAGGCAGTATCAGAGTAATTTGTGAAAATCCAAAGCATAAACAGAGACAAGGTTAATTAAAATTAGGAGGTGTACTACACACATGGCTCGTATTTCAGGTGTTGACTTACCAAGAGAAAAACGTGTTGAGATCGGTCTTACTTACATCTACGGTATCGGCAGAGCAAGCTCCAACCGCATCTTAACGGCAGCTGGCGTTAACCCAGACACGCGTGTTAAGGATTTAACCGATGATGAGGTAAAAAAGCTGGCTAACATCATTGCTGAGACTCAGACTGTTGAAGGTGATCTTCGTAGAGAGATTGCTATGAACATCAAGAGACTTCAGGAAATTGGATGCTACAGAGGAATCCGTCATAGAAAGAGCCTGCCGGTTCGCGGTCAGAAGACAAAGACCAACGCCAGAACCTGCAAGGGTCCGAGAAAGACAGTAGCAAACAAGAAGAAATAATTAGTAACATTGTAACCGAATTCGATTTACATGTTTTAAAAACAGGAAGAGCGAATTCAAGAAAATGAGAAAGTAGGTTAGTTTAAAATGGCTAAAAAAGTGTCCACTACAGCTAAAAAAGTGACAAAAAAGCGTGTAAAGAAAAACGTTGAACGCGGACAGGCACATATCCAGTCATCTTTTAATAACACAATTGTTACATTAACTGATGCGCAGGGTAACGCTCTTTCATGGGCTAGTGCCGGTGGTCTTGGATTTAGAGGTTCAAGAAAATCTACTCCTTATGCAGCCCAGATGGCGGCAGAAACTGCTACTAAGGCAGCTCTCGTACATGGCTTAAAATCCGTAGACGTTATGGTAAAGGGTCCTGGTTCAGGACGTGAAGCAGCAATCCGTGCCCTTCAGGCATGTGGATTGGAAGTAACCAGCATCAAGGACGTGACACCGGTTCCACATAACGGATGCCGTCCGCCAAAACGTAGAAGAGTCTGATTGATTTTAATTAGGAGGTAATTAAAGTGGCAGTAGATAGAGTTCCTGTTCTTAAAAGATGTAGATCCCTTGGTCTGGATCCAATCTATTTAGGAATTGATAAAAAGTCCAACAGAGAATCCAAGAGAACAAACAAAAAGTTAAGTGAATACGGCATGCAGTTAAGAGAAAAGCAGAAAGCCAAATTCATTTACGGCGTATTAGAGAAACCTTTCCGTAATTACTATGCCAAGGCATCCAAGATGAACGGTATGGTAGGTACAAACCTGATGATCCTGTTAGAGTGCAGACTGGACAACGTGCTGTTCCGCATGGGTCTGGGCCGTACACGTAAGGAAGCAAGACAGATTGTTGACCATAAGCACATTCTGGTTAACGGCAAGCCGGTTAACATTCCATCCTACCGCGTTAAGGTCGGCGATGTCATCGAAGTGAAGGAGAAGTACAAATCCGCACAGAGATACAAAGACATCCTGGAAGTAACCGGCGGGCGTATGGTTCCGGCCTGGCTGGATGTAGACCAGGAGAACCTGCGCGGTACAGTTAAGGAAATGCCAACCAGGGATGAGATTGATGTTCCGGTAAACGAAATGCTTATCGTCGAGTTGTACTCAAAGTAATCCTACAATTGACTATAAATTGTACAAGGTATGCCTGTCCTCTGTGGGGCAGGCGTACTTTGCAGGATGAAAAACCCGAACTTACGCCTTGGGCTGTGTTTGGGCAGTGCACTGCTTTGCAGTGCTTTATTTCCCTCGAGATTTGATAGAAACCCAAAAAGGAGGGGCTATTAGTGTTCGATTTTGAAAAACCAAACATTGAAATCGCAGAGATTTCAGAAGACAAGAGATACGGCAAGTTTGTAGTTGAACCACTTGAGAGAGGTTACGGCACTACGCTGGGCAATTCCTTAAGGAGAATCATGCTTTCTTCTTTACCCGGAGCCGCAGTGAGTCAGGTGAAAATCGATGGCGTTTTGCATGAGTTCAGTTCCATCCCCGGAGTTAAGGAAGATGTGACTGAAATTATTATGAACATCAAAAGCTTAGCGATTAAGAACAACAGCGATACCGATGAGCCCAAGGTTGCATACATTGAATTTGAAGGCGAAGGTGTAATTACTGCAGCTGATATCCAGGCAGATGCTGATATCGAGATTATGAATCCAGACCAGATTATTGCCACATTAAGCGGCGGCACGGACAGCAAGTTCTATATGGAGCTTACCATCACCAAAGGCCGCGGCTATATCAGCGCCGATAAGAATAAGAACGACGATTTACCAATCGGGGTCATAGCAGTTGATTCCATCTACACTCCTGTGGAGCGCGTGAATATGGCGGTAGCCAATACGCGTGTGGGACAGCAGACGGACTACGATAAGCTTACACTTGAGATTTATACCAACGGCACCCTGGCTCCCGATGAGGCTGTCAGCCTGGCCGCCAAGGTATTAAGCGAGCACCTGAACCTGTTCATTGACCTTTCCGAGAATGCCAAGACCGCTGAAATCATGGTAGAGAAGGAAGACAATGAGAAAGAGAAAGTGCTTGAGATGAATATCGACGAACTGGAGCTTTCCGTTCGTTCCTACAACTGTCTGAAGAGGGCCGGCATCAACACGGTGGAAGAACTGTGCAACAGGACCTCAGAGGATATGATGAAGGTTCGTAACTTAGGCCGCAAGTCCTTAGAGGAAGTGCTGGCTAAGTTAAAGGAATTAGGCTTACAGCTGAATCCAAGCGACGACAATTAAGCGACCGAACGCAGTGAGGGAGCGCTGCGCAGACGCAGCGAAGCGGAGTTTGCGATTCCCGTACCGACCGAACGCAGTGAGGGAGCGCTGCGCAGACGCAGCGAAGCGGAGTTTGCAGTGAGGGAGCTTTACTCCCGGTCAGTAAGTCCAAAGAAGCATGACTGAGAGAGCCAAATAGAATAAGTGGGCGAAAACGCCAATGCCAGTAAGTCCAAAGAAGCATGGTGAAGGTGTTCCACAATAATGGAGGAAAATACAATGGCAGGATATAGAAAATTAGGAAGAACTTCCGACCAGAGAAAAGCTTTAATCAGAAGCCAGGTAACAGCACTGTTATATCATGGACACATCAGGACAACTGAGACCCGTGCAAAGGAAATCCGCAAGGTTGCAGAAGGCCTGATTGCCATGGCAGTTAAGGAGAAGGACAACTTCGAGACTGTAAAGGTTACCGCTAAGGTTGCCCGCAAGGACAAAGACGGCAAGAGGGTTAAGGAAGTTGTAGACGGCAAGAAAGTTACCGTATACGATGAAGTAGAGAAGGAAATCAAGAAGGATCTGCCTTCCAGACTGCATGCCAGAAGGCAGATGTTAAAGGTTCTCTACGGAGTAACCGAAGTTCCGGCGGAGGCTGCTGGAAGGAAGAAAAATACCAAGTCTGTTGACCTGGTAGCTAAGATTTTTGACGACGTTGCTCCAAAGTACGCAGGCCGTAATGGTGGTTACACCAGAATCGTTAAGATTGGCCAGCGTAAGGGTGATGGCGCTATGGAAGTTCTGATTGAGTTAGTATAATTCCATTGGAATCGTGCAGAAGGCTGCAGATACGGTAAACGTGTCTGCAGTTTTTTTAGTTCCTGAAATAATCGTGAAAATATCGCAAGAATATCGTAAGTTGACGCAAAACTGTCCCCTGGTCTATAATAGAACCAGGAAAAGAAGAAACAAGGAAAGTGCAGCAAGGGGGAATCCTTGGAGGAGGTTGAATTTCATGAGAAGCATGAAGCGATTGTTATGTCTGGCCCTGGCCACCGGTACGCTGATTACAGCGATGCCCATCCAGTCCCTGGCATCATCTGATTATAAGTATATCACGAACATCTCTTTGAAGGTGGATATAGACCTGGATTCAGGGGATGAAATCAATGATGGTGACAGCCTGGGAACGGATTCCAGCGACAGCGGGAACAAGGTATACACTTCATCGAACAAATACAGGGTTCAGTCAGCAGAGTGGTCCAATGATAAGGAGGTGACTATTGGCGACACGCCAAAGATAACCGTATGGCTGGAGCCGGAGAGTTCCAGCAACAGTAATTATGATTACCGTTTCCGCAGCAGCTACAGTTCAGGAAGCGTCAGCGTCAGCGGAGGAACCTTTGTGTCTGCATCCAAAAGCGGAAGCGACCTTAAGGTGGTAATCAGGGCCAGCGGCATCAAGGGAACCTACGACCCGCCGGAAGACGCGGAATGGGGTAATACCCGGGGCAGAGCCAGATGGGAGGAACCGGAGAACGGCGGTTCCGGATACTATGACGTATATTTATACCGCGGCTCATCCGTTGTCAAGAAGCTGGAGGAGTACAAGGGAACATCCTATAATTTTTATCCCTACATGACCAAGGAAGGTGATTATTCCTTTAAGGTAAGAACCGTTCCCCACACAGAGGAGGAAAAAAAACGCGGTAAGAAGAGCGAATGGACAGAAGCAGGAGACTTATATATCGCTGAGGACGAGGTCTCTGACGGCACCGGACAGGAAGGCGGCAACGGCAGTACTCCCAGCGGAGGAAACACGGACGTTGGATGGCGCAAGGAAGGCGACACATGGTATTTTAAATATCCTGACGGCAACTACCAGAAAAACGGCTGGCTGAGATGGAATGATAAATGGTATCTGTTCGATGAGGCCGGCAAGATGATAACGGGCTGGAAACAGACCAACAGCGGATGGTACTACCTGGGTGAAAACGGCGACATGAAGACAGGCTGGGTAAAGTCCAATAACACTTGGTATTATATGAATCCCAACCAGGACGGACCGGAAGGCGCCATGGTAAAGAACAGCTGGCTCACCATTGACGGAAAGACGTATTTCATGAATGAAAGCGGCGCCATGGTAGAGGGATGGTACAAGGTCCAGGATAATTGGTACTACTTCTATCCGGGACAGGGGCAGAAGGCTGTGAGCACATCCATCAGCGGTTTCCAGTTAGACGCCAATGGAGTATGGCAGCATTAAGGTAAGCGGTTTGCGATTTGTGGCAAAAAGAGATATGACGGCATTTTTCATAGATAAAGGAAGGATAGTTGAAAGGAGATGCTATGAAAAGAAGCAGATTTTGTTTTACAGCTGCTGCCGTTGCTTGATGGTATTTGGCCTGAGCATGAGTGCTCAGGCTAAAACCACATATACGCTGGAGATTACCAACCAGTACGACACAGAGGGCACCGGGCATTACCGACGGTACCTGGGGGGATTATCAGGAGGGAAGGCGTTTTACCTATCAGGATGGGACTAGATGGCAGTGGGGCCTGGATTCATTGACGCAGAGGTACAGTTTATGGTTTGCAGTGAAAGGGAGAGTGTGATATGAGGAGACTGAAACAGCAGGCAGTCATTTGGATGTCAGGGGCGCTGCTGATGTTAATGTGCGGGACGGCCATGGCATCCACAAGGACAGAGATAGACAGTATATCCCTGGATGTAGAGTCGAATATTGAGGCAGGTGACAGTTCCGGCGATGTGGATGTGACCTGCGATTCCGGCGACTATTATGTGGACGATATAGAGATAACCAATGAGCCTAAAAATGGATGGGATGACGGCGATAAGCCAAAGCTTAAGGTCACGGTGGAGGCAGAGGAGGATTATTACTTTTCTTCCGGTCTGTCTAAAAATGATGTGGACTTAAGAGGGGCAGAGGGCAAAGTTACATCTGTTACCAGAAAGAGCAGCACCTTGATTGTATACATTACTCTGGATTCCCTGGACGGCAGTGACAGCGGATATGATTTGGATGTCTACGGGCTGGAATGGGATGAATCCGACGGCATGGCCTCATGGGAGGACAGCGGGGACGCAAGGAAATACGAGGTAAGGCTTTACCGCAACGATAATTCCGTGACCTCCGTACTTACAACCTCGGATACCAGTTATGATTTTTCCGGTTATATAACAAAAAGCGGTGACTATATGTTTAAGGTCAGGGCCGTGTACAGCTCCTCTGACAAGGGAAGCTGGGAGGAATCCGATTCCTGGTATGTCTCATCTGAGGAAGCGGATGAAATCAACGATGGCAGAAGGACATACGGCTCATCCTCATCCAATTACAAAGGCGCATGGCTCAGGGATACGGTGGGCTGGTGGTATTGCAATGCGGATAAGAGTTATACGGTGAATAACTGGCAATATATTGATGACAGGTGGTATTTCTTCAATGCTGCGGGATACATGGTAACGGGCTGGATTGACTGGAACGGGAGATGGTATTACTGCGGAGACGACGGAGCCATGTATTATGACACCACCACACCGGATGGGTATTATGTGGGGGATGACGGGGCCTGGGTGCAGTGACGCACAGATAGTTGGATATGGAAAAGCGGCAGATAGAGTAACAAGAAAAGAAAATACGCTGTATACATTTTGTCACAAAGCGAATCCCCGGTGAGCTTAAAAACTCTCAGGGGATTTTTTTACCATATGGATATCCTTCCGCCCGGGCCCGGTTTTGCAGCTGACGCTGGTTTTTGCCGCAGCCATGGTCCTGGAATGGGATTATTGCGCCGCTGCTCTTGACTTCTATAGTAATATCAACTAAAATTGAGAAACGTAGCAGTACGAAGGTTTTGAAAGGACGCATATGGGAATCGTTAAAGCTGCAAAGCTGGTATATGAGTATATCAGGCGCGATGAGGAAGAAAATATAGAAGAAGTGAACCGGGCCATTGACGGTGTGGATGTGGATATAAAAAGGGGAGATTTTGTGGCTGTGCTGGGCCATAATGGTTCCGGCAAGTCTACTCTGGCCAAACATGTCAACGGTCTCCTGCTGCCCACGGAGGGAACCGTATGGGTGGGAGATATGGATACCAGGGATGAGGAACATATCTGGGATGTGCGCAAGACCGCCGGCATGGTGTTCCAGAATCCGGATAACCAGATCATTGGCAATATCGTGGAGGAGGATGTGGGCTTTGGACCGGAGAATATAGGCGTGCCCACGGAAGAGATATGGAAGCGTGTGGAGGCGAGCCTGAAAGCAGTTGGAATGACCGCCTACCGGCTCCAGTCCCCCAATAAGCTTTCCGGAGGCCAGAAGCAGAGGGTGGCCATAGCAGGCGTCATGGCCATGAAGCCGGAGTGTATTATTTTGGACGAGCCCACTGCCATGCTGGACCCTAACGGCCGCAGGGAGGTCATACGGACCATACATGAGTTAAACCGGACAGAAGGCATCACGGTCCTGCTGATTACCCATTATATGGAGGAGGCCATTGAAGCTGACAGAATCATCGTCATGGACGACGGCAGGATTGTCATGGACGGACAGCCAAGGGAGATATTCTCCAGGGTCAAAGAGCTGAAGAGCCATGGGCTGGACGTGCCCCAGGTGACAGAACTGGCCGAGGAGCTTAGGGAGGCAGGGATGCCCCTTACAGATGGAATCCTTAGCAGGGAAGAGCTGGTGGAACAGCTGGTACCCCTTCTGAGATAGAGAGAAGGAGATAAAGGATGTCAATAAAAGCAGTTGATTTGAATTTTGTATATGGCGGCGGCACGGCTTTTGAACAGCATGCCCTGTTTGACGTGAATCTGGAGATTGAGGACGGGGAATTCGTAGGACTGATTGGACATACAGGATCGGGAAAATCCACCCTGATTCAGCATTTAAACGGGCTGATAAGAGCCAGCGCAGGCGAACTCTACTACAATGGGGAGAATATCTACAGCCAGGGCTATGACATGAAGCAGCTGAGGAGCAAGGTGGGCCTGGTGTTCCAGTATCCGGAGCACCAGCTTTTTGAAGTGGATGTGCTGACAGATGTATGCTTTGGACCTAAGAATCAGGGACTGAGCAGGGAGGAGGCTGAAGCCAGGGCAGAGAAAGCCCTGGAGCAGGTGGGGCTGGATCCTTCTTATTATAAGCAGTCTCCCTTCGAGCTGTCCGGCGGTCAGAAACGGCGGGTGGCCATAGCCGGCGTGCTGGCCATGGATCCGGAGGTCCTTATATTGGACGAGCCAACGGCTGGTCTGGACCCAAGGGGAAGAGATGAGATTCTGGACCAGATTGACAGGCTTCACAGGGACCGCCATATGACCATCATACTGGTTTCCCACAGCATGGAGGATGTAGCCAGGTATGCGGACCGGCTTATTGTGATGAACCATGGGCAGAAGGTGTTTGACGGTGCGCCAAAGGAGGTATTCCGCCATTACAGGGAACTGGAGACCATGGGACTGGCTGCGCCCCAGATAACCTATCTGGTCCATGACCTGAAGGCCAGGGGCATTGATATTGACGATGGTATTACCACAGTAGCAGAGGCCAGGGAGGCTATTCTGGCGCTGAGGAATAAACTGACAGAAAGCAGCAGGGATAAAAATGTTTAGAGAGATTACTTTGGGCCAGTACTATCCGGTGGACTCGGCAGTTCATAGACTGGACCCCAGGACAAAGCTTTTTGGTACTATGGTGTTCATAGCCTCCTTGTTTGTTGCAAACAATATATGGGGTTATGTCATTGCCACGGTGGTGCTGGCAGCTGTGATTAAGCTGACCAAGGTGCCGGTGCGTTTTATACTCAGGGGCCTGAAGGCTATCGTGATTCTGCTGCTGATCAGTGTCAGCTTTAACCTGTTCCTCACAGACGGGCGCATACTGGTTAAGTTCTGGATTTTCAAGATAACCTTTGAGGGCGTGCGCATGGCCTTTTTTATGGGTCTGAGGCTTATCTATCTGGTTGTTGGTTCATCCGTCATGACGCTGACCACTACGCCGAACCAGCTGACAGACGGTCTGGAGAAGGGCCTTGGCTTCCTGAAGCGGTTCGGGGTGCCGATCCACGAGGTTGCCATGATGATGTCCATTGCCCTCAGATTCATTCCGATTCTGGTGGAGGAAACCGATAAAATCATGAAGGCCCAGATGGCCAGGGGAGCTGATTTTGAGACCGGCAATCTGATACAGAAGGCAAAGGCCATGGTGCCTCTTTTGGTGCCGCTGTTTATTTCCGCCTTCCGCAGGGCCACAGACCTGGCCATGGCTATGGAAGCCCGCTGTTACCGCGGCGGCGACGGCCGCACAAAGATGAAACCCCTTCAGTACCGCCAGGCGGACCATGATGCCTATATGATATATGCTCTGTATTTTGTGGTCATTATAGCGTCCAGGGTTTATCTCTAAAACGAGCATTGCGCTGCAGAAACAGGAAGGTAGGATGAATGAAACGAATACGGCTTGTGGTTGCCTATGACGGCACACAATATCACGGCTGGCAGATACAGCCGGGGGCAGTGACCATAGAATCTGTTCTGAATGAAGCCCTTACCCAGCTTATGAGGGAGCCCATCCAGGTCATAGGTGCCAGCAGGACAGATTCAGGAGTCCATGCAAGGGGAAATGTGGCTGTCTTTGACACACAAAGCCAGATGCCGCCGGATAAGATTTGCATGGCCCTGAACCAGAGGCTTCCGGAGGACATCCGGGTTCAGGTATCCGAGGAGGTGCCCTCTGACTGGCATCCCAGGAAATGTACCTGTATCAAGACATATGAATACAGGATTTTAAACCGGAGAATCAACATGCCCATGGAGCGCCTGTACTCCCATTTCTGTTATTATAAGCTGGATGTGGACAGGATGCAGGCTGCTGCAAATATGCTGGCCGGAGAACATGATTTTAAAAGCTTCTGCAGTGTCCGCACCCAGGTGACGGATACGGTAAGGACCATCTATAAGATTGATGTAACGAGAAATGACGATGATATCATTACCATACGCGTGACCGGCAACGGTTTTCTGTATAATATGGTGCGCATCATTGCCGGGACCCTGATGGCCGTGGGAGCAGGCCGCATACGGGCAGAGGATATGCCCTCCATTCTGGAGGCAAAGGACCGGCGGGCAGCAGGACCCACGGCGCCTGCCAGGGGGCTTACACTGATAGAAATGAAATATGAGCTGTAAATGCCGGATTATCTTTGTTTATTCGGCATTTTTTCTTTGCGAAGTGGTTGACAGGGAGTGTTTGGTATTATATAATATAAAACTGTGACATTAGCAAAGAATGCTCATCCAAAGCCCCGGAGTGAGCACTTTGATTGATAAATACTTCCCATATTTATCAGGCATATAGCGGGCATCCGTTGGATGTCAGGTGCATAACAAGGTTGAGATTAACAGGAGGTTAACCAATGAAGAGTTTTATGGCTAGTCCAGCGACAATTGAAAGAAAATGGTATGTAGTTGATGCTACAGGATATACATTAGGACGTCTGTCTTCAGAGATAGCAAAGGTTTTAAGAGGAAAAAACAAGCCGATTTTCACACCTCATATGGATTGCGGCGATTATGTAATCGTTGTGAACGCTGAGAAGATTAAAGTAACCGGCAAGAAGTTAGATCAGAAGATTTATTACAATCACTCTGATTACGTAGGCGGTATGAGAGAGACAACCCTGCGTGAATTGATGGCTAAGAAGCCTGAGAGGGTTATCGAGTTAGCAGTTAAGGGTATGCTTCCAAAGGGACCTCTGGGAAGAAGCATGTTCGGCAAGCTTCATGTATATGCAGGCCCAGACCATGAGCAGGCAGCACAGAAACCAGAAGTTTTAACATTTTAATGAGGATTGGAGGAAGAAAGTATCATGGCTAACGCAAAATTTTACGGAACAGGCAGAAGAAAAAAATCCATCGCCAGAGTATATTTAGTACCAGGTACCGGCAACATCACCATCAACAAGAGAGATATCAATGAGTATCTTGGTCTTGAGACTTTAAAGGTTATTGTTCGCCAGCCATTAGTAGCTACTGAGACTACTGATAAATTCGATGTAATGGTTAATGTTCGCGGCGGCGGCACAACAGGACAGGCCGGTGCAATCCGTCACGGCATCTCCAGAGCTCTCCTTCAGGTAGACGCTGATTACAGACCAGCCCTGAAGAAAGCTGGTTTCTTAACAAGAGACCCAAGAATGAAAGAGAGAAAGAAATACGGTCTCAAGGCAGCCCGTCGCGCTCCGCAGTTCAGCAAGCGTTAATTGGCTGTTCAAACTGTATCAAAATGGCTCAAAAACCCCGGAAAATCAAGGTTTTCCGGGGTTTTCCTATACCCGAAAGGTCTGATATGGTTTGACCTGATTTGGCGAAACAAGAGCCGTTTTCACCCAATTTTTAGTGGTTAAATATAGGACAACCGGCAAAAAAGGGGGCAAAAAACAGGCTTAGTGGTTAAAAAATAGGACAACCGCAGCCCTGTTTTCGAGGTGTTTCAGAGGCGATTTTAAGCCCGTTTCTCCCCCTTGATTTTTACGATGGCAGTTTCGCATAGTTTGACCAAATTTGAATAATTGAACCAGAAACAACAGCAACAATCAGAAATGAGGTGAAGCCATGAACACCCAAATCATCGCCATCGCCTGAAGCATGGAAACCCTATTACTGCTATTGACCAAACTGTGGAGAGAAGATCTGCGGTTATCGGGGTAGCAATGGGGGAATTAAAATGCAATGCAGCAGATGCCATGCAGTGATGGTAAGAACGATCAAGGGACGGAGACACAACCGGATAGATATTTATGCTCCGGCAGGTCAGGTGACCTTATGTATTGCTGAAGAAACAGAGGACTACGGTTCCTATTAACACCGCAACAATAGAATAAATGGCATAACGACGAAACGGTTGAGATGAAACAGGCTGCGTAAATCCGATTTCAGGTCATATGTCTGAGAACCAGTGAGTTAAACCAGATATACATGAGAGGCCACTGGCAAGACGGGATTTCTATATCCATTGATTGGAGTCTGCCTTGCCGGTGGCTTTTTTTGGCTTTCCGGCAGGGCTTTTGAAATCATGAGAGAGAATCAGAAAACTGAGAAAAATGCACGGATTTACTCAGGAGGAATTGGCAGATAAGCTCAATGTATCGGCCGGACACATGGGAAAAATTGAAACAGGAAGCAAGGGCGTCTCGATTGATCTTATGATTGAGATTGCTGAGACCTTCCATGTTTCCTTGGACTATCTGGTAATGGGAAAGGAACCGGCAACGGAAATACTTCGGCATAAGATTCGGTCTAAGATCGAAAGCTCAAAATAGAATCAGATGGAATATACGAACACCCTGCCAAATCTGTGAATCGCAGAAATGACAGGGTGTTTTACTCAAAGTGACTATTTGAGATAGGGCTTTAGTTTTTTTACGAGTACATGAATTTTGGTTCCCGGAGCAGAATCAGACGGTAGTTTTCCAGCATTGATTTTCTCCAATTTTTCAGCATTTGCAATGGCAGCCTCCATGTATGGTAATAGAATCCTGTACATATCAATCCGATTCTTCTCATAGGCACCAAGTCCCTGAAAGGAAAGGATTTTTGTTAGCTTAGGCCAGTAGGAGCTTCTGTGCAGATCAGATTGCATAAAGCTGAAGTGAAGAAGAAACCATAATTCGATACACTGATTAGACCAGATAGCATGATAGGTGGTATCTTCTGTAGATTCGGATGCGCAAAGTTCAGCTGTCTTGTTAATGTGGTCAGCTGGAAAGTCATCCGTATCGTAAACAACCCAAACGTGTTTATAGCCATTCGCAGATGCAGATGCAAGCTGTTTGGTCTTCTGAAAATAAATTTAGGGTGTTGTCACCGGCTCCGTGGATGCTAAGTTGAATTCTATCGGGATATGCGCTGTTAATGACATCCCTCATTGCACCAAAGTATGCAGGTTCCGTATCAGTTCCTTCGGTAACAATTAAATGATACTCAGCTGAATCTTCTTTGGCTTATCGCGGCGGGCCTTCATCCAGCTTTTATCAAGGTCACTTTTTTTAGGAGGCTTTAGGCTCAGCGAAGTCACCTCCAAGCATATTGGAGATATAAGGGTCTGCTCCATAACGGCCTTCCAAATATTGCTTGTCGTAAGCAGCAGTATTCTTGATTCTGTCGTTATCTTCACCACGGATTTCGTGCAAAGAATAGATTTCGCTTTCATGAGCAGCGGTTTCTGCTGCGAACCAGATTTCATCACGGCGGAACACCGTATTCTTTAAGGTGTACATATCATGAGATGTGAATAAAAGCTGCGCTCCATACTTATTGATTTCTTTGTTCTTGAACAAGGAAATGACATAGCGTAAAAGCTTTGGATGAAGCTTTGCATCCAGCTCATCAATGATAACCATACGCCCTTCGCGGAGGGCAAGCAAAATGACCGGAAGAGCTGCAATTAGCTTTTTGGTGCCGTCGGATTCCTGAGAAAAGGGCAGCTCATATTCATGAGTACCCAAAGCTCTCTTCATAAAAAGCTGATGCGTATCGTCATCATAACGGTAATCTGTGATATCAATGTCCATATCATTGAGTGCACGGATAAATTGCTCTTTGTATGGAGCGTCTTTGGCAAGCATAATTTGGTGCTCCACCATGGGATTCGCATAGCTGCGAATAATGCAGCTTTCAAACCATGTCATCACTTCGCTGATAACAGGAATATCATAATTGATGGCAAGAAAGGAAAGGTATGGCATTTTTGGATTGACGCTGGTATTAAGGCTTTTCTTGCTGATTGTATATCCAAGCGAAATTCCATTTGAGCCGCGTTCAAAGATTGTGGCGGTCTTTTTACCTGTGATGGCTTTCCGGTAAAGCGATTCGGAAATGATTTCGTCATTCTTTAATGCAAGGTAATAGCAGTATTCATTTTTGCCAATGCGGAAGAACATACGAAATTCCGTTGGCTCTTCCTTGGAAGTTTCATCAAAGAGGAATGGAATGGCATCCACTTTTTGCTGAAGAATGAGATTTTGCCTGTTTTTCCCTAATTCATTAACCGGTTTTACAATGGTGGATATTACGCAGGAAAGAGCCTGAAGCAGATTTGATTTTCCGCCACCATTTGGACCGTATATTACACTGACGGGAAGAAGATCAGATGCGTGATCTTCGCAAATCAAAGATTCTTTGAACTCAGGAAGCATAGCAGCCTGAAAATCCAAAGTGGTTTCGCTTTTGTAGGACTTAAAATTTTGAAATGTAAACTGGCATAACATGCTCTTACGCCTCCTCTCTTCCTATAGTATACGCCGAAAAAACAGAAATATCAAGTTATATATCAACTTTCAGAAAATAAATTCCCGATGCAACGATATAAAACACATATTTATGACTTTTTCAACATCCATTTGATAAAGGAGAATTTCTCTTTGGGGATTCTGTCTTTAAGACAGAAAATCCTGTCTGATAGGCCGTAAAAATCTTTTTCACAATCAGCTATACTTTTCTTACAGCCAAGGAAATGTGGCTGATGTTCCTTGAAAACTGAATACTCATTCTTCAGGTACATTCCTGTTTGGTCGAGCCTTCGACTGCACGCCATGAAGCCCATCGGGGCGATAGCGGTTTCACAGAAGCAAATGCCGGATTGCAACCGGCGGTGTTGCCAAAGCCAGACAGGGACAATGATACTTCCGTAATTCGCGGTCCGGCCATAAGGAAGGCGGGATGGCCAAATTCCAATGGAGCAGTGCAGCACACTGCCGCCTGTGAGAAATCCTACATCTCTGGGTTCTAAGAAAAAGTACAGAGAAACCATATTTTCAGAAAGCACTGTCGTAAGGCACAATCTATGTTGTTCATCCGGCAGTCTTTATCCATATCAGTGTATGGAGATTGGAGACAACAGCTAATGAAAGAAAACTGGGTTTATCGACGAGGTGATTTGTACCTCGCCAATCTCGGTGTTCCGGTTGGATCAAAGCAGGGCGGTGTCCGCCCGGTTGTGGTTCTTCAAAATGATGTCGGTAATTTTTATACGCCGACCATCACGATTGTTCCGCTGACATCCAAAATCGAGAAAAAACGAAGGCAACCAACACACTACTTTCTCCGAAAGGCAAAGGGACTGGCGAAGCCTTCCATGGTGCTGGCAGAACAGCTCGACACCTGTGACAAGATTTGCGTCATCCGGTATGATAGCAATCCTACCTTCCGAAAGCAGCGAGCAGTGAGCCGTGAAATTCGACATCGTTGAGTATTGACGGACAATCCGTAATAATTGAGGTATCAGCTAAAGATTTGGAGGTGTCGAAGGTGGCAAGAAAAAGATATGCGATTCCTCGGTACGGGACAGTGATTATGGCTGGTACGGAGTATTACCGAACCCGTATTGAGGACGCTGACGGAAAGCGGGTGGCACTCTATGGACGCACTCGTGAGGAATTATATGATAAGGTTATAGCGGCAAGGGAACAGATTGAGGACAACACATTCCGCAGATCATTGGTTCCGGTTTCAAAAAAATCGGCTTAAAGCAAAGTGATTCAAGACAATCCGACAATTTACCTGACATCTAAGAATGGCGGCGTGGCGCAGAAAGACAAAATCCCGCTGACAGATGAATAGGTAGCAAGGTTGCTGGATGCGATAAAAGGGCTTCCGCCGTATGTATTTGTTATGATCGGAGTGTGTGCCGGACTTCGGCGAGAAGAGATTCTCGCACTCCAGTGGGATTCCGTTCATCTGGATGGCCCGGCACCGTATTTGACGGTATGCAGAGCTTGGCATACAGAGCATAATCGTCCGGTGATTATGACAGAGCTGAAAACGAAGGCTGCACACCGTGATGTGCCATTGCCGGACTGCCTGACGGAATGTCTGAAGGAAGCAAAAGAGGCTTCCACATCGGATTATGTTGTTGCGAACAGCGATGGTGAACCTCTATCGTACACGCAGTTCAAACGGCTGTGGCAGTATATCGTAACAAGAACAGTGAAAGAGCGGAGCTATTACTGCTATGAGGATGGCCGAAGGGTCAAGCATACCGTAAAGCCGGTGCTGGGCGAAAAAGCAGCACACAATGGAAATGTGGTTTACAGTTGGACTTTGAAGTGACACCGCACTTGCTGCGGCACACTTACATTACCAATCTGATCCATGCCTCGGTTGATCCGAAGACTGTTCAGTATCTTGCAGGTCATGAGAACAGCAAGATTACGATGGACATTACGCGAAAGCAAAGTACAACCGTCCGGATGAGTTGGCAGGTATCCTTAGTGATACCTTTACCCTGTGGGATACAGAGTGAGTGAAACAGTTTCATGTCTTAAAATGATAAGAGTGGGGACGCAAAAATCCCCACTCTTTTTACGTAAGCAATGAGCCAAAGTTCGAGCTTGCTCGAAACCTTGGCGAATGCCGCGATAACGAGGAAAACTCGTATAGCGTGTTTTCAGGAGTTACATAGCCGACATCCTTGAGCGGGAAAGCAAGAGCCGGCGTGACCGGTATAAGGCAAACACAGATGACTAATTATTTAGAGGTAAAAAATCTGTCGAAATCCTTTGACAGTTGCCAGCTTCATAAGCTCAGCTTTACCCTGCCAAAAGGATATATTATGGGGCTAATCGGGCCCAACGGCTCCGGCAAAACAACCACCGTCAAACTCATTCTGCCATTTTGATATCATTAGAACAGGGATGCTGAACCTTCCGGCTCAGGCATCCCTGATCTTGTATGTGATATGCAATTTACGAATTACCGTACCCCGAATTTGGTACCGCGTCGGAGTGTTCCGTTGCTGTTCCACTCTGTATAAACATATGGACCGCCGTCGGTGGTTCCGTTTTCGGTGAAGGCGTGGGTCTGACCATTGTAGGTGCGTTCTCCGGTCTTTAACTTACAGCTGTTGCTGTCGAAGTAGTAGACATTGCCGTTAATCTTCATGATGCCGCTCTGGAGCTCGCCTGTATCGGCGGCGTAATACCAGGTGCCGTCCCTCTGAATCCATCCGGTACGCATGATTTGGTCCTCCCCGAAGAAGAACCAGTGGTTCTTGTAGTTCACCCAGTTATTGGTACAGTAATCCCCGGAACCCCACTGATATTTTGTTCCCTGAGAGGTTTGGACGAATCCTGCTGCAAATGATGTCATGGCGCTTCCTGCGACCAGGGCCATGGAGAGAGCTGCGATTACTAAATATTTCTTTTTCATAAGAAGCATGCCTCCTAGCGATTTATATTAGTGTATTGCTTTTCTGAGTAAATTCTAAACCATGGAGCGGCTCCAAGGTCAATACAGTTAATATTTTCGTAAGGATACGGAAAAGTTTCGGAAAGGTTCGGGATGCATAATGGGCTCCTGGCCTAAATCCACCGGCCTAAATCCATCCCCCGTCCAGCCCGATGACCTGTCCGGTAAGGTAAGATTCCTTGTAACCAAGATGGTAAACCAAATCAGCCACCTCCTCAGCCCGGCCCAGGCGGCCGGCGGGAATTTCGTCCACCAGGGCGATAAGGTCGTCCTCGTCCATCCACTGGTTCATCTCCGTGTCAATGGCTCCGCAGGCAATTGCGTTGACCTGGATATTGCTGGGGGCCAGCTCCTTTGCCAGGGCCTTTGTCAGGGCGTTGATTCCGCCCTTGGTGGCTGAGTAGGCTGTCTCACAGGACGCGCCCACAACGCCCCACACAGATGATATATTGACGATTTTCCCCTGCTTCTGAGAAACCATATAGGGTACTGCCAGCTTACAGCAATTGAAAACAGATGTCAGGTTCGTGCGCAGCAAGCGCTCCCAGTCCTCCGTGGACATGTCCTGCAAAAGCCCGATATAGGAGATGCCGGCATTGTTCACAAGGACGTCCACACCTCCGAACATCTTCTTAATCTTAAGGAACAGCTCCTCACAGCATGCCATGTCCCCCATATCTCCTTTGTATGCCAGGCAGGGGACCTGGAAGGATTCGATTTCCTTCCGGGTCTGCATCAGCTGTTCCTCCCTGCGGACACAGCTGATAGCTACATTATAGCCCTTCTTTGCAAACTTAACTGCTACGGCCTTGCCGATGCCCCTGGAGGCTCCGGTGACCAGTACGGTTTTACGCGGCATAAGATACACATCCTTTCTGTTATGGATTATAACATATTTTACCATACCAATGATAGAATTGTAAGAAATTGAATTGTAATAAATAAATTATCTGTGATATAATAATTACAAATTGTTTAACAAAAGAAGCAAAAATTCCCCCGCCTCTACAGGTGGAGGGATGAATTGCCAGAACCAAACTTAACGGCAGTGGCAGGCGGAGAGAAATCGGTGTCCTCCACTGACATGAGGTTAAACCACGCATCTGTATAAGATGTGGTCGTACTCTGTTAAATTACCGAGAGTGGATTGAAACAAAATAGTAAGAACATTGAATTGAATACAAGGAAAAGGTGAAACTATGTCTCATATTTATGATTTAATTATTATCGGCTCCGGACCGGCAGGTCTTGCAGCTGCTGTTTATGCCCAGAGGGCAAAGCTGGATACGCTTGTGGTTGAGAAGGCCATGGTCAGCGGAGGCCAGGTCCTGACCACATATGAGGTGGATAACTATCCCGGACTTCCCGGCATCGGCGGATACGACCTGGGGCTTAAGTTTAGGGAACACGCGGACCGTCTGGGAGCCCAGTTCGCGGAGGACGAGGTCCTGAATATCGAGGATGGAGGCAGGGGCGCCGTCAAGGGCGTGGTGTGTCAGGGAAACACCTATGAGGCAAGGGCCCTTATACTTGCCACAGGAGCTGTCCACAGGAAGCTGGGCGTGCCGGGCGAGGAAGAACTGGCAGGGGCCGGGGTGTCCTACTGTGCCACCTGTGACGGGGCATTTTTCCGCAATAAGGTCACGGCTGTCATCGGAGGCGGCGATGTGGCTGTGGAGGATGCCATTTTCCTGGCGCGTATGTGCAGCAAGGTATATCTGATTCACAGGAGAAATGAACTGCGGGCAGCCAAGAGCCTGCAGGAGAATCTGTTGTCCCTGGATAATGTGGAGGTAATCTGGGATACAGTGGCTGACAGTATCAATGGGGACGGAATGGTAAAGAGCCTTTCCCTGACCAATGTAAAGGACGGACAGAAAAGGGAACTGGAAGTGCAGGGCGTGTTCATTGCAGTGGGCATATCACCGGAGAGCAAGGCCTTTGAGGGTTTGGTGGATATGGACCATGGTTATATCAGGGCCGGGGAAGACACTGTGACATCGGCCCCCGGTATATTTGCGGCAGGTGACGTGAGGACCAAGCCGCTCCGCCAGATTATCACGGCTGCCGCGGACGGGGCAAACGCGATAACCAGTGTGGAGCGGTATCTGGTAGAGAATTAGGGGAGGCAGGCTACAGATGAATAACTGGAAGAAAGTAATCGTGCTCAGCGGTTTATGTAGCTGTGCGCTTTCTGTGAACGCCTTTGCGTCCACAAACCTGGAGACAGGATCTTCTCTGGCTGGTATATCCGTTGCACTGAATAATTATTATGCAGGTAACACAGAGCCGGAAAAGCAGCTGGCTTCATCTTATTCCAACATACAAAACAAGTCGGCCCAGTCAAATACAGCCGCGGGTTCCGCCAAGAGCGGTTCCGGCAGCGGCCAGGGCAGCCATAATAAGGGAAGCGGCCAGTCCGGCAGTGCATCCGGAGACGCCGGTAAGGAAAAGGCTGCCCAGGAGACCGCATCCAAACCAAAGTCCTCAGCGTATGATAACATTGCCGTGTCAAAGATAAACGGCACGGTAAACATCCGTACAGAGGCCAACACCAGCAGCGGCGTGACCGGCAAGATTAACAATGATTGTGCGGCAACCATCCTGGATACGGTGGATGGAGAGGGCGGCAAATGGTACAAGATTCAGTCCGGTTCCGTTACCGGCTACATAAAAGCAGATTATTTTGTTACAGGACAGCAGGCAGAATCCAGGGCCAAGCAGGTAGGAACCACCTATGGCACCATAGTGGGCACCCCCAGCCTGCGTCTGAGACAGAGCCCTGACATGGAAGGAAAGACGCTGACACTGCTGTCAGAGGGCGCCCATTATGTGGTTACGGGCGAGGAAGGGGATTTCCTGAAGGTTCAGGTGGATTCGGATTTGGAAGGCTATGTGTTTAAGGAATATATGAAGACCAGCGTGGAATTCAACAAGGCTGTGTCGGTGGAAGAGGAGAGAGCCAAGGCGGCAGAGGAGGCCAAGCGCAAGGAAGAGGCGGATAAGGCTCTGAAGGCTCTGGAGGATGCGAAGAAGGCAGATGCTGCCAAGAAGACCACGGCAGGCACCACGAAGGCTGAGAAAACCACGCAGGCGCCTGCCACGTCGGCTCCCAAGAAGGAGGAGACAAAGGGAACCGATGCCGTCACCACTATCGCTGCCAATCCTGAGAACGGCAAGGACAGTACGGTTGCAGCTCCCACAACGGCAAAGGCGCCTGAGACCGTGGACAGCAAGGGTCCGGGCTCTCCGGGAGGAACCTCCACAGAGGTGGCCTCCGCTACCCGTAACGCAGTGGTGGCATACGCAAAACAGTTCCTGGGTAACCCCTATGTGTACGGCGGGACAAGCCTTACAAGCGGAGCTGACTGTTCCGGATTTACCCAGAGCGTATTTGCCCATTTTGGCATCAGTACGGGAAGAAGCTCCAGGGACCAGGCTGCCAGAGGAAAGTCCATACCGGTCAGCGATGCCAAGCCGGGAGATTTGCTGTTCTATGCCAGCGGCGATTACATTAACCACGTGGCTATCTACATCGGCGGCGGGCAGGTTATCCATGCCAGCAATCCCGCCACGGGTATCTGCATCACACCGGCAAATTACAGGACGCCCTGTAAGGCAGTGACGTTTTTGGATTAAAATAATTATCCACATATAAAAACAAGCCCGCAGATTTGCGGGCTTGTACTTATTATAAGAAAAATATTCAGCTTGAAAGGTGGTTTAGAACTCCGGCTCAATCAGTCCGTAAGTTCCGTTCTTACGCTTATAGACCACGTTAACCTGGTTCGTATCTGAGTTCAGGAACACGTAGAAATTGTGTCCCAGCATCTCCATCTGGAGGCAGGCTTCCTCGGGAATGGTTGGCTTGACGGCGAATTTCTTTGTCTTGACAATCTGAATCTCGTCATCCTGTATTTCGTCCTCTTCCTCTATGAATGCCTGGGAGAAAGAGATGGCGGCCTGTTTCTTATCAATGAGTTTCTTTCTATATCTGCGGATCTGGCGCTCAATGATTTCCTCTACCAGATCAATGGATACATACATATCGGAGCTGGATTCCTCCGCGCGGATGGTATTGCCTTTGACTGGGATAGTCACCTCGATTTTTTGTCGGTCTTTCTGTGCGCTCAGCGCTACGATTACTTCGGTGTCCGGAGTGAAGAAATGTTCCAGCTTGCCAATCTTCTTTTCAACGGCAGCCTTCAAACCTGGAGTTACCTCAATATTTCGTCCTGTTATGGTATAACGCATAAACATCAACTCCTTTTCTTGGGATAGTGACATTATATCATATTTATTGTAAAATTACAATCAGAACCTAAGAATTGTTTAACAATTTATCTTAATTTTTTATAAAAATTTGTTTCAGATGCAGTAAAAGGCTATTGCATTCCTAATAGCGGATTTCTTGAAATGTCAAGAGAAAACCCTGTTTTTTCTTCCGTACTTTTCAAGTTTATCAGAAGTGTACAAAAATAAAATAAATGTAAAGTCTGAATGGGAAGAGCAAATGAAAAGTTATAAACTTGTGGATAATGTGGATAAGTTGGTGTATAACTATTTTTTGCCTTAAAATGGACAAACTGTGATGTGGATAACTTTGGGGGTAATGTGTATAAACTGCTGGGGATAATGTGGATAGGTAAAAAATCGAACACATTTTTTGTGCAATCTGCTTGGTTGACCATAAGTCTGAGGAAAACGGCTTCGAAGAAAGAGCGGATGGCTTCTGTTTCATAAAGCGGTGAGCAGGGTGAAAATGCGAAAATCACGTAAATCAACGTGGAATCATTGAGTATATGGACAAAATGTTAATTTTTCATTAACCCGTTGAATTAATCTTTCTCAAGTGCTACAATAAGTAAGATTGTATCATAGGCGTAGTATTTGTAGTATTTTATCCGAAAGGTCCGCAATGAAAGGCATTGCGGAAAGGCAAGGAATAGACAGGAATCAGCAGACAGATAATAGATGATAAGGCAGATGCTGCAGATACAGGCGCTGGTTGAAAATTAGTTTCCATTATATAGGAAGAAGTTAGGAGAGTATACCATGAACTTGATTGAAAAGGTGTTCGGGACTCACAGTGAAAGAGAACTGAAGATAATAAGGCCAATCGTGACAAAGATTGAATCGCTGCGTCCCGAGATGATGGCCATGTCTGATGAGGAACTGCGTGACCAGACCAGAATCTTTAGAGAACGGCTTGCAGACGGCGCCACTTTGGATGACGTTCTGCCGGAGGCATTTGCCACTGTCCGTGAGGCGGCAAGAAGAACTCTGAATATGGAGCATTTCCCTGTACAGCTGATTGGCGGTATCGTACTGCATCAGGGCCGTATTGCCGAGATGCGTACTGGTGAGGGTAAGACGCTGGTATCCACCTGTCCCGCATACCTGAATGCATTGAAGGGAAAAGGCGTCCAGATCGTAACGGTCAATGACTATCTGGCAAAGCGTGATGCCGAGTGGATGGGTCAGGTGCACAGATTCCTGGGTATGACCGTGGGCGTTGTACTGAACGACATGACAAGCGAACAGCGTAAGGAGGCATATGCCTGCGACATTACTTACGTGACAAATAATGAGCTGGGTTTCGATTACCTGCGTGATAACATGTCCATTTATAAGGAGCAGCTGGTGCTGCGGGATTTGGACTACTGTATCATTGACGAGGTTGACTCTGTGCTGATTGACGAGGCCAGAACGCCTCTTATTATTTCAGGCCAGAGCGGCAAGTCCACCAAGCTTTATGAGGTGTGCGATGTACTGGCCCGCCAGTTAGAGAGGGGCACCGTATCCAAGGAATTTTCCAAGATTGACGCCATCATGGGCGAGGAGATTGAGGAGACCGGCGATTTCGTTGTGGATGAAAAGGATAAGGTGGTCAACCTGACAGAACAGGGCGTCAAGAAAGTGGAGGAGTACTTCCATATTGAAAATCTGGCAGACCCTGAGAACCTGGAGATCCAGCATAATATTATCCTGGCCCTGCGCGCCAACAACCTGATGTTCAGGGATAAGGATTATGTTGTAAAGGATGACGAGGTCCTGATTGTAGATGAATTTACAGGCCGTATTATGCCTGGCCGCCGTTATTCCGACGGACTCCATCAGGCAATCGAGGCAAAGGAGCATGTAAATGTGCGCCGCGAGTCCCGCACCCTGGCTACCGTAACATTCCAGAACTTCTTCAACAAGTATGCGAAGAAGGCAGGTATGACGGGTACTGCCCAGACCGAGGAAAAAGAGTTCCGCAACATCTATGCCATGGACGTCATCGTCATCCCCACCAACAGGCCAATGATTCGTAAGGACCTGGAGGATGCTGTATATAAGACAAAGAAAGAAAAATACAAAGCGGTTGTGGATGAGGTGGAGAGAGCACACGAGAAGGGACAGCCTGTCCTGGTGGGTACCATTGCCATTGAGACTTCCGAGCTTCTGAGCAAGATGCTGAATAAAAGGGGAATTCCCCATAAGGTACTGAATGCCAAGTTTCATGAACTGGAGGCTGAAATCGTAGCAGATGCAGGTGTCCACGGTTCTGTTACCATTGCCACCAACATGGCGGGCCGTGGTACGGATATTAAGCTGGACGAGGAAACCAAGGCTCTGGGAGGCCTTAAGATCATCGGTACGGAGCGTCACGAGTCACGCCGTATTGATAACCAGCTGCGCGGACGTTCCGGACGTCAGGGAGACCCGGGTGAATCCAGGTTCTACCTGTCCCTGGAGGATGACCTTTTAAGGCTCTTTGGTTCAGACCGTCTTATGGCCATGTTTGAGGCCATGGGTGTGCCGGAGGGAGAGCAGATTGAGCATAAGATGCTGTCCAATGCCATTGAGAAGGCACAGATGAAGATAGAGAGCAACAACTACGGTATCCGTGAGCAGCTCCTTAAATTCGACGAGGTCAACAACGAGCAGCGTGAGGTTATCTACGCGGAGCGCCGCAAGGTGCTGGACGGCGACAACATGCGCGACCTTGTCCTTAAGATGATTACGGACATTGTGGAGAACGCGGTGGATATCTCCGTGTCCGATGACCAGACCCCGGATAAGTGGGATTTACAGGAACTGAACAACCTCCTTCTTCCGGTCATTCCTCTGAAGCCGGTAACTCTTTCCGACGAACAGAAGAAGTCCATGAAAAAGAATGAGCTTAAGCACAATCTGAAGGAAGAGGCCATCAAGCTTTATGAGACAAAGGAAGCTGAGTTCCCGGAGCCGGAGCAGATTCGTGAGATTGAGCGCGTGGTACTGCTGAAGGTAATTGACAACAAGTGGATGGCGCATCTGGATGACATGGACGCACTGCGTGAGGGCATCGGCCTTCAGGCATACGGCCAGAGGGATCCGGTGGTTGAATATAAGATGCAGGGTTACGAGATGTATGAGTCCATGATGGCTTCCATCCAGGAGGAGACAATCCGGATTCTGTTCCATATCCGCGTAGAGCAGAAGGTGGAGCGTGAACCGGCTGCCAAGGTCACCGGCACGAACAAGGACGCCTCTGCCCCAAGCGCTCCCAAGAAGCGTGCGGAGCAGAAGATATACCCCAACGACCCATGCCCATGCGGTTCCGGCAAGAAGTACAAACAGTGCCACGGAAGAATTAAATAATCGCGTATTACCAGGGCCGGTGTGATATCATCTGAACACCGGCCTTTATGAAAATGGCTGCATATAGCCATGAAACAGCCCTGAGCCGGGGCTCACAAAATATAGATTGAAAGTGGGTGAAGCTGTGGTAGAATTAGATAATTTTAAGTATACGTTATCAACGTATGACAAACCATTAGTGGAAGTGAGGGATTCACTTTGACCTGGACAACAAGGTCAGAAGAATCGCGGAATTAGATAAGTCCATGGAGGAGCCTGGCTTCTGGGACGATCCGGAGCAGTCCACCAGGATGGTCAGGGAGTCCAAGAACCTGAAGGATGAGGTGGATACCTACCGGGCATTGGAACAGCAGTATGAGGATATCCAGGTAATGATTCAGATGGGATACGAGGAAAATGATTCCTCCCTGATTCCTGAGATTGAGGAGATGCTGGAACAGTTTAAGGAAACGCTGGAGAATATGCGGATGAAGCTTCTGCTCTCCGGGGAGTATGATTCCAATAATGCCATCCTGCGCCTGAACGCAGGGGCAGGGGGAACCGAGTCCTGTGACTGGTGCAGCATACTTTACCGCATGTACTGCCGCTGGGCTGAGAGCAGGGGCTTTAAGGCCCATGTGCTGGATTTCCTGGATGGCGAGGAAGCTGGAATCAAATCTGTCACCGTTCAGATTGACGGTGAGAATGCATATGGATATCTGCGTTCTGAGCACGGGGTGCACCGTCTGGTGCGTATATCGCCGTTTAACTCCGCGGGCAAGCGCCAGACATCCTTTGTGTCCTGCGACGTCATGCCGAATATTGAGGAGGACATAGATATTGAGGTGAATCCCGACGATATCCGCGTGGACACCTACCGGTCCAGCGGCGCCGGCGGACAGCACATCAACAAGACGTCCTCAGCCATCCGAATCACCCATTTTCCCACGGGAATCGTGGTGACCTGCCAGAATGAGCGTTCCCAGTTCCAGAACAAGGAGAAGGCCATGCAGATGCTGAAGGCAAAGCTCCTTATGGTAAAGCAGGAGGAACAGGCGGCCAAGGCAGCAGGCATCCGCGGGGATGTGAAGGATATCGGATGGGGAAGCCAGATCCGTTCCTACGTGCTGCAGCCCTATACCATGGTCAAAGACCACCGTACAGGCGAGGAGAGCGGTAACGTGGACGCTGTGTTAGACGGGGCAATTGATAACTTTATCAGTGCCTATCTCCGCTGGATGAGTCTGGGATGCCCTGATAAGAATGTAAGGGAAGATGAGGCATAAGAATAGAACCAACGCGCAGGGGACCGGAAACTTCCGGTCCTTTGTGTATCCTGTGTATCGTGAAAAATTAGAGAAAAAACAGTTGCATTTAAAATGAAAATGTGTTAATATCTTCCTCATGAGCACAGATGTATTTCCAATGCGGACATACACTGGGCCTACGAAAGGATTGAACAATGGAAGACAAAAGCAAATACTTTGTGGTGAAGCAGAAGGCCGTGCCCGAGGTTCTTTTAAAGGTTGTGGAGGCCAAGAAGCTTCTGGAGACAGAACGGGCCATTACGGTGCAGGAAGCCACGGATAAGGTGGGAATCAGCCGGAGTTCTTTTTATAAGTACAAGGATGACATATTTCCCTTCTATGACAACACCAAGGGGAAAACCATTACCCTGGTGGTGCAGATGGACGATGAACAGGGACTTCTCAGCGACCTGCTTCACGTGGTGGCTGTGTACAGGGCCAATATACTGACCATTCACCAGAGCATTCCGGTCAACGGCGTGGCAACGCTTACGCTGAGCGTGGAGGTAAGGGAGAATACAGGCAATGTATCCAGCATGATAGAGGAACTGGAAGTACTGGACGGAATTCATTACGTCAAAATACTTGCCAGGGAGTGATGGCCGGATCGTGCCTTTCAATATCAGAGGAAAATAAAACACAGGGAGCGGAAAATTATGATTAAGACAGCGGTTATGGGGTATGGTACCATTGGTTCCGGCGTGGCGGAGATACTTGACAAGAACAGGGATGTAATAGCAAGCCAGGCAGGACAGGAAGTGGAGTTAAAGTATGTCCTGGATTTAAGGGAGTTCCCGGACAGTCCGGTGGCAGATAAGATCGTCCACGATTTCAAGGTGATTGAGCAGGACGAGGAAGTGAAGATTGTGGTGGAGACCATGGGCGGACTGAATCCTGCCTATCCTTTCGTGAAGGCCTGCCTCATGGCGGGCAAGCATGTGGTCACCTCCAATAAGGCCCTGGTGGCGGCCCATGGCACGGAGCTTCTGGCTATTGCCAGGAAGAAGCATGTGAATTTCTTCTTTGAGGCCAGTGTGGGAGGCGGTATCCCTATTATACGTCCTCTTTACCGCTGTCTCATGGGAGAGCGCATTGAGGAAATTACCGGTATATTAAACGGAACCACCAACTTTATCCTGACCAAGATGGACAAAGAGGGGGAGTCCTTTGAAAATGCCCTGAAGGAAGCCCAGAACCTGGGATATGCGGAGCGCAATCCCGAGGCGGATGTGGAAGGCCACGATACCTGCCGTAAGATTGCTATTCTCACAGCCATGGCAACAGGGAAAGAAGTGAATTATGAGGATATCTACACCGAGGGCATCACGCGGATCACGGATATCGACTTTAAATATGCGGAGAAGATGGGTACATCGGTGAAGCTGTTCGGAACCAGCCGTATAAAGGACGGCAGGGTTCTGGCCTACGTGGCTCCGGTGATGATTAATAAGACCAGCCCCCTGTACTCTGTGAACGATGTATTCAACGGCATCTTAGTGAAGGGCAATATGCTGGGGACCTCCATGTTCTATGGCAGCGGCGCGGGAAAGCTTCCGACGGGAAGCGCGGTGGTGGCTGATATCATTGAAGCGGCCCGGAATCTCAAAAAGAACGTGCCCATGGGCTGGACGGACGAAAAACAGGCCATTGAATCCATGGACCAGGCACAGTTCAGGTACTTTGTCAGGGTGGCCGGTTCCTGCCGCAATAAGGAGCAGGATGTAAAGAACGCCTTTGGCCAGGTGGAGGTAATCGAGCTCTACGGAATGGATGAATTTGCGTTCCTCACCGCCCAGATGACAGAAGGAGAATTTAAGAAAGGGGCTGTTTCCTATGACGCCAGGGAACGGGAGCGGTCTGAATACGGTATCAAGCAGATGATACGTGCGGTGCTGTAGCATATGGCATCGGTCATAAGCCGGATTATCGGTGAGATTACAAGGCAGGGATTTCCCTGCCTGTTTCATCTTTTAACGGGACTTTACTGTCCCGGCTGCGGCGGCACCAGAGCGTTTCGGGCGCTGCTTGCAGGCAATCTACTCCTGAGCATCCGGTACCATCCCCTGGTTGCCTATATGGCAGTGGTACTGGCAGCTGAATTGGTAAGCTTTGCGGTGTCCAGGGCAGCAAAAAACCCCAGATATTATCTGGGGCATGAGAAACTGCTGGTTTACATCGGTGCAGCCATTGCGCTGGTGAACTGGGTGTACAAGAACTATATGCTGGTGGTAAGAGGCGTGGACCTGCTTCCCCTCTGGCCGCGCTGATTCATATGAATGGAGCCGGAACCGGGAGCGGACCGTTATCAGAACCGGCGTCGGGAACGGCATCAGAACCAAAGGAAGCCGGTGGTCTTAGGCAGCTGCATCTGCTGGTTCAGCTGTTCCTGGAGCCGGTTGATGAACTCATTAATCTGAGGTCCGGTCACCGGGTCGCTGAGAGCCTCATAGTAGCAGGCCAGGGCATAGAAAAAGAAAAATGTAAGGGAGATGGCAATGGCGCTTAATACCAGTCCTGCAATGGCCCTGGCATTAAAGGACTTCCTGGGACTCATGTCAGCGTTCCTGGCCATGAGGGCAAGTATGATGCCGATGACGCCGCAGACAAGACCTGTGGGCATGGCGGTCTGGTTATAGGCCAGTGACATGGGCAGATAGAAAAGGCTGCACACGATTCCGATGATGCCTGCTATCATGGAACAGGTGGCAAGGCGTTCGGAGGACGTAAAGTTCTTTCCCTGCTTGTTTGAATGCGGTTTCTGGTTGTTATGAGTATCATTCATCATTCTGAATAAGAACCTTTCTTTAGTCAGGCGCAGCAGCTCATGCTGTGCCGAAATATGGTGACTGCTATCCTGGCTATTTTATCACGAATTACCGGCACTGTCCAGATGAAGAAGCTTTCCATATGCGGGGAACTTTCGGCCAGAACTTGCATAAGCGGTTGGGATGCACTATAATATAACAGTTAGTTAGATTACAGATATGCGAGGTTTACCATGGATATTATTAAAAAACTGGCGGAAGAGCTGAATATCGGACGCCATCAGGCGGAAGCAGCCGTCAAACTCATTGATGAGGGAAATACGATTCCATTTATTGCCAGATACCGGAAGGAGGCAACCGGCTCCTTGAACGACGAGGTACTGCGCAACCTGGATGAGCGGTTAAAATACCTGCGCAGCCTGGAAGACCGCAAGAGCCAGGTCATTGCCTCCATTGCGGAGCAGGAGAAGCTGACCCCGGAGCTGGAGCTTAAGATAATGGAGGCCCAGACCCTGGTGGCGGTGGAGGACCTTTACCGCCCCTACAAGCCCAAACGCCGGACAAGGGCCATGATTGCCAGGGAAAAGGGGCTGGAACCCCTGGCGGACCTTATCAGCATGCAGATGACAGCCGAGCCTGTTGAGAAGGCGGCTGCCGGTTTTGTGTCGGAGGAAAAAGGAGTGGCCAGCGTCCAGGAGGCCATACAGGGAGCCAGGGACATACTGGCGGAGCGCATTTCAGATAACGCGGCCTTCCGTACCTATATCAGGAACATAACCATGAACAAGGGCGTTATCCAGTCCTCTGCCAAGGATGAGAAGGCGCAGTCTGTCTATGAGATGTATTATAATTATGAGGAGCCTGTGAAGAAGGCTGCCGGCCACCGCATCCTGGCCCTGAACCGGGGCGAGAATGAAAAGATACTGACCGTGAAGATTCTGGCTCCTGAGGAGCAGATTCTGGGGTATCTGGAAAAGCAGACCATTGTCAGGGACAACCCATATACCACGCCAATTCTTAAGGAAGCGGCGGCCGACAGCTACGGCCGCCTCATCGGTCCCTCCATTGAGCGGGAGATCAGAAACGATTTGACGGAAAAAGCAGAGGAAGGCGCCATCAAGGTATTTGGAAAGAACCTGGAACAGCTTCTGATGCAGCCTCCCATTGTGGGACGGGTGGTTTTGGGCTGGGACCCTGCTTTCCGCACCGGCTGTAAGCTGGCCGTGGTGGACAGCACGGGAAAGGTGCTGGATACGGTGGTCATTTACCCCACAGCGCCTCAGAACAAGGTGGAGGAATCCAAGAAAATACTGAAGGATTTCATTAAAAAGTATAATATTTCCCTTATATCCGTGGGAAACGGCACAGCGTCCAGGGAATCGGAGCAGATTATCGTGGATTTGCTGAAGGAAATCAGGGAACAGGTCCAGTATGTGATTGTAAACGAGGCAGGAGCGTCCGTGTACTCTGCCAGCAAGCTGGCCACCGAGGAATTCCCGGCCTTTGACGTGGGCCAGAGGAGCGCGGTATCCATTGCAAGACGCCTCCAGGACCCGCTGTCTGAGCTGGTGAAAATTGACCCCAAGTCCATCGGCGTGGGCCAGTACCAGCATGATATGAACCAGAAACGTCTGGGTGAGGCGTTGGAAGGCGTGGTGGAGGACTGCGTAAACAAGGTGGGCGTGGATCTGAACACAGCCTCAGCCTCCCTGCTGGAATATGTGTCCGGCATCAATAAGACACTGGCTAAGAACATTGTGGCCTACAGGGAAGAGAACGGGGCATTTAAGAGCAGGAAGCAGCTGTTAAAGGTGGCCAAGCTGGGACCAAAGGCATTTGAGCAGTGCGCCGGCTTTATGCGCATTACCGGGGGTGAGAATCCTCTGGACGGCACCAGCGTCCACCCGGAGAGCTATGAAGCAGCCGGTAAGCTTCTGGAAAAGCTGGGTTATAAGCCTGAGGAACTGTCCGGAGGGGGACTTATGGGAATCAGCCGGAAGATTAAGGATTATAAGAGGACAGCGCAGGATCTGGGCATAGGAGAGATTACCCTGCGGGATATTGCGGGAGAGCTGGAGAAGCCTGCCAGGGACCCCAGGGATGAGATGCCAAGGCCCATTCTCAGAAGCGATATCCTGGAGATGAAGGATCTGGAGCCGGGAATGGTGTTAAAGGGAACCGTGCGCAACGTCATTGACTTTGGCGCCTTTGTGGATATCGGCGTTCATCAGGACGGCCTGGTACATATTTCCCAGATGACAGACAAGTACATCAAGCATCCGCTGGAGGCTGTCAGCGTGGGGGATATCGTTGATGTAAAGATTTTGAGCGTGGATTTGGCCAAGAAGAGGATTTCACTGACCATGAAGGGCGTAAAGTAAGGATGAAAGAGGTAGGAAATGGTAATCGAGACGCGGAAACCGGAAGAAACATATGAGCTGGGAAGAAAGATGGGAAGGGAGGCGAAGCCGGGCCGGATAATCTGCCTGAGCGGTGATTTGGGCGTGGGAAAGACTGTGTTTACGCAGGGATTTGCGGCAGGCCTGGGCATAGAGGGGCCGGTGAACAGCCCCACCTTTACGATTTTGCAGCAGTATGAGGACGGACGGCTTCCGCTGTACCATTTTGACGTGTACCGCATCGGTGATGTGAGCGAGATGGACGAAATCGGCTATGAGGACTGTTTCTTCGGAGACGGCGTCTGCCTCATCGAGTGGCCCGGCCTGATTGAGGAGATACTGCCTGAGAGGGTGACCTGGGTGACCATTGAAAAGGATTTGGAAAAAGGATTTGATTACAGGCGGATTAGCGTGGAGGATAGAGGATGAGAGTACTGGGAATAGAGAGTTCGTCCCTGGTGGCCAGCGTGGCCCTGGTGACAGATGACATATTGACAGCAGAGTATACGGTGGATTTTAAAAAGACTCATTCACAGACACTGCTTCCTATGCTGGATGAGATAGTAAAGCTTCTGGAGCTGGATATGGATACCATTGACGCCATAGCAGTGGCCGGCGGCCCGGGTTCCTTTACCGGGCTGCGCATAGGCGCTGCCACGGCAAAAGGGCTGGGACTGGCTCTTAAAAAGCCTCTGGTCCATGTTCCTACCGTGGATGCCATGGCATATAATATGTGGGGGGCAGAGGGGCTTATCTGTCCTATCATGGACGCAAAACGCAGCCAGGTCTATACGGGGCTATACCATACCAGAGGCGGCCTGGAGGTGGTGATGGAGCAGCAGCCCATGGATATGCGAAAGCTGGCAGGACTTCTCAATGAAAAGGGAGAGCGGGTCATATTCCTGGGAGACGGTGTGCCTGTATATAAGGATATTATCAGGGAAATGCTCACCGTGCCCCATGCCTTTGCGCCGGCCCAGATGAACCGGCAGAGGGCTGCCTCCGTGGCTGCCCTGGGGATGAACGCGCTTTTGGATGCAGAGGGCTGGCATAATGCCCGGGTGGTGACAGCGGCGGAGTTCACGCCGGATTATCTGAGAAAGCCCCAGGCTGAACGCCAGAGAGAGGCGGAGCAGTCTGCCCTGGGAGCTGCCGCAAAGCTTCCGGGAGATTATTAATGGCAGCAGATACACAGTCTGATACTCGGTCTGAACTGCTGCGGCAACAGAAAGGAGCAGGGAAATGGAGCTGATTCGCGGGGTGCGCCCCATGACAGGTCAGGACATTGAGCAGGTGGCGGATTTGGAGCAGGTATGCTTTTCGGAGAGCTGGTCTGAGAATCTGATACGCATGGGTCTGGACAGCAGGCTGGATACGTATTTTGTCTATGCGGACCACGGAACCATCCTGGGATACGCGGTTTTGCGGATTCTGGCGGACGAGGGGGAGATACAGCGGATAGGGGTATATCCCAATTACAGGCGTCAGGGAATCGCACGGGAACTCATGGATGCCATGGTGACTTTTGCCAGGGCCAGAGGGGTCCGGGCCATTGCCCTGGAGGTCCGGGAGAGCAACCTGGGAGCCAGAAACCTGTATGATTCCTATGGTTTCAGGCAGGAGGCTGTCAGGAAGGGATATTATCATAACCCTGCCGAGGATGCCATCATCATGTGGAACCGGACAATATGAAAGAATTACCACTTAAAATGTGAATATTTTATGTATATAATGGAGAGGAACCGGACATTCCTCTCCTTTTTTCTTTAAGGGGAAGATAAGGGAATGAATGAAAGGATACGATGACAGAGAAAGGCGAGGGTTCATATGAAAAGGTACAATAAAAATGGACAGCTGGAAACAATAATATGCAATTGCTGCGGAAAGAAGCTGGTGGTGCAGCAGGGAATTATCCGGGAAGGATGTATCAGTATTGACCATGCATGGGATTATTTTTCTGAGAAGGACGGACAGGTCCATCATTTTGATTTGTGTGAAGAATGTTATGATGAACTGGTTTCCGGCTTCAAGATACCTGTGGACAGGGAAGAACAGATTGAATTTCTGTAGGATGGGATAAGGAGAACTGCCAAAGCGGTTCTCCTTAATATGTGCCCTTGTTTTTCATGCAAGGGATATGGTGAAATATTCAGGAAAGCGGTTTCGGTACAGCACCGGAACCTCTCCCTCGATAAGGGGCGTCAGGTAATCCGTCATTTCCCGGGTGATGTCGTTGCCCTCTGGATTAATCCACTGGCGGGGTACTGTTTTTTCGCGGTTGGCAACCAGAGACACGTCCGCGGCGGTAAACTGAATCCGGTAACGGTCCTTTGAGGGCAGGCGCCGAAGGGCTGCCATTTTTCCGGTCTGTCCCTGGACTGCGCACTGAACTGCCTTTGTTCCCAGAAGCCGGGATTCGTTTAAATCGGTGCGGCTGGCCAGATGGGCGGCGCAGCGCTGCATGAGATTGAGCTCCAGGGAGCGTGTCTTGCATCCGAGCTCATTCCGGACAATCTGAGCCAGGACGCCTCCGGTCCCTGCAATATCCTTGTGGCCGAACCGGTCGGGACTGTTGCCGGGAGTCTGTTCGGACAGATAAGTACCATTTTCATCCCGGACGCCCTCGCTGACAGCAATCAGCAGATTCCTGTTTTCAGACTGACGGCTTCGTATGTCGTCCAGAAACCGGCTGATGGAAAAGGGGACTTCGCAGAGGTAAATAAAATCGGGCCCGCGGTTGCCGTTTACCCTGGAAAGGGACGAGGCGGCGGTGAGCCAGCCTGCATTCCGTCCCATGATTTCCACGATGGTGACTCCGAAGGAATTATAGACAGCCACATCCCTCTCCAGCTCCGCAAAGGTGGTGGCAATATATTTGGCTGCCGAGGCAAAACCAGGGCAGTGGTCAATCTCCATCAGGTCGTTGTCAATGGTCTTTGGCGCTCCGATGATTTTTATATCCTCAAGCTTTTGGGAACGGCAGTACCTGGCCAGCTTATCCACTGTGTCCATGGAGTCATTCCCGCCTATGTATATGAAATAGGAGATATCGTATTTCCGAAAAATATCAATCAGAACCCGGTACTGGGCAGCGTCCTCTTCCGGCCCGGCCAGCTTGAAGCGGCAGGAACCCAGGGCAGCGGCAGGGGTTTGGGCCAGTTTGTCCAGGTCCATTGTGTTATTGATATAATCCAGCAAATCTATTATTTTTTCCTGTAAAATGCCCTCAATGCCGTTGAGTCCCCCATATATCCGGTCAATGCCGCCCTGAATCATGGCTTCTGTGATGACTCCGGACAGGGTGGCGTTGATTGCGGATGTGGGGCCGCCGGACTGGGCCACAAGCAGATTGTGCATCCGTGATTTCCCTCCTGCTATTTATTCATGTATAAAGGCATGACCTGGCGTATGATACGGTTGAACTGAGAGGCGTCCCAGGCACTGCGCCCGATAAAGAGGCCGTCTACATCAGGAAGCTTAATCAGCTCCTGAGCGTTTTGGGGATTTACGCTGCCGCCGTAAAGAATGGGGATGCGGCTTCCCTGTTCCCCGCCAAAGCGCTGGCACAGAATCCGCCGGATGCCTTCATGGCGCGCAGCCACATAATCACTGTCCGCGGGGATGCCGTTCACGCCGATGGCCCATACAGGTTCGTAGGCAATCCAGAGATTATCCGCCTGTTCTACGGTGATGGAATGAAGTCCCACCTTTAACTGGGTGCTCAGGGTCTCCCCGCTTAGGCCGTACTCCCTCTGGGTCAGGGTCTCTCCTATACACAGCAGAGGAGTGAAACCGGACTGCGCTGCCTTAGCCGTCTTTTTTTCCTGGTCAAAGTCATCCTCCCTGAAAACGTGGCGGCGTTCCGAATGGCCGATTTCCACTACGCTTACCCCCACTTCCTTAAGCATGACCGGCGAGATTTCACCGGTGAATTGTCCCTGGTCCTCCCAGCACATGTTCTGGGCTCCCAGCCGGATGTGGGATCCGGATGTAATCCTGTTGGCGGACTCCAGGGAGGTAAAGGAAGGGATGACAAACAGGGTAAGGGGGCTGTCCGCCAGGTCCTCTGTCAGTTGGCGGAGCTGTGTCAGAAATGAAGCTGTGTCCCCAATGGTTTTGTACATCTTTGTGTTTGTGCCAAGATACAACCGGTTCAGTTTTTCCATCAGGCCGCCTCCGCTATTTGAGATTTTCGCCTTCGATTTCTTTGATGGCCTCCACCTTGGATGTGGATGCACAGTCCACGAATTCCAGTTCCAGCCATTTTTCCAGAATCCGCTTTGCCAGCTCGGCTCCAATCACCCGCTCGCCCATACAGATCACATTGCCGTCATTGCTCAGCTTTAAACGTTCCGCCGAGAAGATATCATGGCAGACGCCGGCGCGGATGCCCTTGAATTTGTTGGCAGTCATGGCCATGCCCAATCCTGTGCCGCAGATCAGCACGCCGTGCTTCTGATAACCGCTGTTTATGATTCCCCGGCACACCTTCTCCGCCACATAGGGATAATAGGTAGAGTCCTCAGTGCTGTCGCATCCCATATTCTCCACGGTATATCCCTTTTTCTCCATAAATGCCATAAGTTCATTTTTTAAATGTACAGCAGCATTGTCGCACCCAATTACAATTGTTCTCATATTTTGACCTCCATAATGTTAAAAATGTTAATTAATGTTATTATGAGCATATATTAACATTTTAAAATGTAAAAATCAAGATATATTATCAAAAAAATGTGAAATTAGATGTGAAAATAACATTTTTAAAACACTATATAACATTTTCGCGTGGTCAGGAACATCTGGACATTTTCTGAAAATACAATTATAATATTTTACAGTCAGATTCGTAACGCTGTGCACCCATGGGCCGCAGCAGGATTGCGACAGGAGGGGAAACAGAAGTTATGGGAAAAAGGGATCTCAGGATTTACGCGCTTTTGGATACGCTGAAGGAATCGCCCGTATTATCAATCAAGGAGCTGGCGGACCGTTTTCAGGTCTCGGAAATGACCATCCGCCGTGATATTGATTATCTAAAAGAAAACCGTCTGTTTTACGAAAATCAGGCTTCAGAGCCTGCGGCGCGGGAACATGACGAATATCTGTACTCTTCGGAGCAGATCCGCAATTTTGATAAAAAGGACAGAATCGCCCGGTTTGCGGCGGGAATGATTGAGGAGGGAGATATCCTGATTCTGGATTCAGGAACCACCACAGGCGTATTGTCCAAATATATACCGGAACAGATGCAGCTGACGGTACTCTGCTATAATTACCATATCCTGTCCCAGCTTCAGGGCAATGAGAAGCTTTCTTTGATATTTGCCGGCGGATATTTCCACAGGAACGACCTGATGTTTGAGAGCGTGGAGGGAATCGGGCTTATAAGGAGGACAAGGGCCAGCAAGATGTTTGTGTCTGCCTCCGGCGTCCATGAAAAGCTGGGCATGACCTGCGCGCACAATTACGAGGTGGTCACCAAAAAGGCTGCCCTGGAATCATCCCTCCAGAAGATACTGGTGGCGGACAGCAGCAAGTTCGGCCAGGTAAGGCCGGGATATTTTGCTGAACTGGAAGAGATTGATGAAATCGTGACAGATGACGGACTGAGCCAGGAATGGCAGGAGCTCATCGCTGAGAAAGATATTCCCCTCCATCTGGTGTAGGACGGCACAGCGGAGGCGTGTATGTAAAGAGAGGTAAGTCATGTCGAATAAGAGAATGGAATACATTGCCGCCCGCCTGGACAGTACAGGCAGCGTAAAGGTAGCGGAGCTGAGCAGGGAGCTAAACTGTTCAGAGGTGACCATTCGCAGTGATATACAGAAGCTGGAGGAAAAGGGCCTTGCAAAGCGGATTCACGGCGGCGCGGTAAAGGCGGGAGGACAGCTTATGGTGCCCTTTGACGCCGGGAATGTGTTTAAGAACAGCGGCAGGAAACGCCGGATTGCACAGAAGGCATATGAATACATTGAGGACCAGGACACAATTATCCTGGACGATTCCTCTGTCTGCTATTATCTGGCCCAGTGTATCAGGGATGATTCCTCCAAGCATCTTCTGGTCATCACCAATTCCCTGGCCGGCGCAGGGGTGCTGTCACATCTGAGCCATGTAGAGCTGTTCCTTCTGGGGGGACAGGTGGGAGGAAAGCTGGCATCCACCGTAGGCGATGTGGCAGTCAATACATTAAAGGGGTTTCGGGCCAATAAGGCTTTCATCAGTGCCCATGGAATCAATTTTTCCGTGGGGCTTACCTCCATCGGTTCGCCCCAGATGCAGGTGAAGAAGGCGATTCTGGCTGCTTCCGACCAGGCATATGTGCTGGCTGACAGCAGTAAGTTTGGCGGGGGGTATGTGATGGTGGTGTGTTCCCTGGACGATATAAGCCGTATCATCACAGATGACGGGATTAAAACGGAGTATCTGGAAGAGGCGGAAAAACAGCATGTTTATATAGACGTGGTTTAGCAGTAAAAGTGAATATACAAAATGGTATGGGTGACCGCTTCACGGTTTTATGGCTGTGAGGCGGTTTTTGCATATCCGTGCCTGAATATAATGCTATTAACTTTCTAATGAAAGATAAAAAGAAATAAAAAAGAAAACATAATTGTGAAATAGTGTTAAAAACCGAGAGCATAATTGTTAGAATTAGCAAAAATGTAAAAAATACTTGAAAAAATGTTAATTACCGTTTATCATTGTGTTAGATAGATAAATAAAACGAAATAAAAACAAAAACAAATACAAAGGAGAAAGAAAGTGAACGAAAAGTTCAAACCTGTAACAGCGATTACCATGGGAGACCCGGCAGGAATCGGTCCGGAAATCGTAGTGGGAACCATGTTGGATGAGGGGATTCACGAGTGCTGCAGGCCCTTCGTCATTGGCAGCATTGCCATCCTGGACAGGGCGGCAAAGATTTTGGGTAAGGAGTTAAGGTATAACAGGATTGAGGGTCCATCGGAAGCTCTCTATCAGTACGGGACCGTGGATGTGCTGGAGACAGGAGATTACGATACGGATTCCATCCAGTGGGGAGCGGTTCAGGAGCTGGCTGGCAGGATGTCCGTGGACTGGATTATGAAATCCATTGAACTGGGCATGGACCACAGGGTTGACGCGGTGTCCACTGCTCCCATACATAAAAGGGCCATTAAGCTGGCAGGGGTAAAGCAGCCGGGTCACACGGAAATCTATCAGGACGAGACGCATTCACCCTATGCTCTTACCATGTTTTCCTGCCACAAGCTGAGGGTGTTTTTTGTAAGCCGCCACATGTCCCTGGTGGATGCATGCAGGTATGCCACGAAGGAACGGGTGCTGGAGTTTGTGGAGAATATTGACAAGGAACTGAGGAAAACAGGTATCGTGGAGCCGCTCATCGCGGTTGCTGCCCTGAATCCTCACGGAGGGGATAACGGTCTTTTTGGAACAGAGGAAATAGAACATCTGATTCCGGCAGTGGAGGCGGCCAGGGCTGAGGGAATCAACGCAGTGGGGCCTGTGCCGGCTGATTCAGTATTTCATATCGGCAAATCCGGAAAATACGACGCTATCCTGTCTCTGTACCATGACCAGGGCCACATTGCCTGCAAGACCCTGGACTTTGAAAAATCCGTAACCCTCACCTTTGGGCTTCCTTTTATCAGAAGCTCGGTGGACCATGGAACTGCCTTTGATATTGCCGGCAAGGGGATTGCGGGAAGCATCAGCCTGATTGAGTCCACAAAGGTGGTGGCTGAATACGCGGCGCTCATGCACGGAAAAATGGATCAATAACCAGGGGAACAAAAAAGGGGGAATATACTATGCCGTTAATAGGAGCAGTGGCAGATGATTTGACCGGAGCCACCACCACCGGCGTGCTGCTTGCCAGGTCCAAGGCAAGGACTGCCGTTTTTTTCAACGAGGAGGCCGCGGAGCGGGAAGGGGAGGCTGAGACCCTGGACGCCATACTGGTGAGCAGCAACAGCAGGGCGCTGCCGGCGGAGGAAGCCTATGAAAAGGTAAGCTCCGCCACCCAGGCATTAAAACGGATGGGAGTCAGATATTTCAGCAAACGGATTGACACTACGTTAAGAGGCGGTATCGGCACTGAAATCAAGGCTATGATGGATGTGATTGGCGGGGATGCGGTGGCAGTGGTGGTACCTTCCATGCCCCAGTCCAGGCGGATTGTGGTAGGCGGCTTCTCTGTGATTGACGGCATTGCCCTGACAAAGACACCGGTGGCCCAGGATGTGCGCACCCCGGTGCATGAGAGCTATGTGCCCCAGCTTCTGGGCAGGCAGACAGGGGAGGCGACCGGCCTGGTCACGCTGAAAACGGTCCTACAGGGGCGGGAGGAGATAGCCTGTGCCCTTAAGTTGCAGAGGGAGAGAGGAAACAGGATTATTGTGGTGGACGCCATAACCCTGGAGGATATCCAGGAGACAGCCCATGCCTGCATTTCATTGGATTGGAATGTGCTGGCAGTGGACCCGGGGGCGTTTACGGCAAAGCTGGCATACTGCCGTGGGCTGACTGAGGAAGAACGGCCCAATGTTCCGGTAAAGACACTGGACGGCACAGGCAGGACCGTACTGGTTGCGGCCGGAAGCGCCACCCCTGTGACAAAGCGGCAGCTGGGAATCCTGCTGGAGGACCAGCGCCATGTACAGGTCAGTGTGGACCCCATCCCGCTGATCGACGGGGCTTGGGAGGCCACAGAGGAAGCAGAGTCAGCCGTCAGGCGTAACGGACCGATTCTGAACCTGGCAGAGGAAGACGCCAAAAGGGGATATGCGGACGGCATGAGCGCCAACCGGATTAATGCAGGACTGGGGACCATTGTGCAGAAGGTGCTGGAGCGCGCTGGCCGGGAACGGATTGCCGGGTTATATACCACCGGAGGGGATACCATGGTGAATGTCTGCTTTCAGCTGGGGGTGGAGTGCATTGAGGTGCTGGATTACGTGATTGCGCAGACCGACGTGGGACGGATGGTGGGGACATACCAGGGGCTTCCCATCATTGGAAAGGGAGGACTGACAGGATACGACACCATTGCTGTTGACATTGTAGACCGCTTGTTTAGAGAGGCAGCCAGGGAAATGTAGGGGGATGCCGCGACCGGCAGACCGCAATATTAAATGAAATAAATCAGGTGGAGGTTTTTTATGGAAGATAACAGGAAAGATTTTGACATACTGAATAAAATGAAAAAGCTGCCCGGAGGACTGGTCATCATACCGCTGGTTCTGGCAGTTATCATAGCCACATTTTTCCCCCAGGCCTTTCAGATTGGGGGATATGTAACAGCCCTATTCTATGACGGGAATTCGGCCATGATGGGATTGTTCCTTATTGTGTGCGGATCCGCTATCAATATCCGCCAGGTGGGCATGCCTTTATATAAAGGTGTCACGCTGACCGGCATCAAGCTTCTTCTGGGAGTTGCCGTGGGACTTCTGGTGGGAAAGTTATGCGGACCCGCAGGTATACTGGGGCTGACACCCTTTGTATTGATTGCAGCCATCACCAATTCCAATGGTTCACTGTACATATCACTGTCATCCCAGTTTGGCAATGCCACGGATACGGGCGCTATCTCTATCCTGTCCTTAAATGACGGCCCATTCTTTACCCTGGTGGCCCTGGGGGCCACGGGACTGGCATCCATTCCATTTAAGGCTCTGGTGGCTACTTTGATTCCCCTGCTCATCGGATTTATCTGGGGAAATATGGATAAGGGCTTTCGCAGTGCCTGCGCAACGGCCCAGCCCATTGTCACATTCTTCATGACCATTTCCATTGGTTCCAAGACGGATGTGTCCACACTGGTCACGGCAGGCGCCTCAGGCATCGTGCTGGGCCTGATATCCACGGCAACGGCCGTAGTGTTCTTTTTCGTATTCAACCTTCTGCTGCCTAAAAAGGAACGCAACGCCATGGGCGCGGCAGTGGGCACCACTGCGTTAAACTCGGCCATGACGCCTGCGGCAGTTGCCCAGGCTGACCCGTCCATGGAACCCTATGTGGATATGGCTACTGCCCAGTGTGCCACTGCATCCATCATAACGCTGTTCTTATGCCCGTTCATCACTGCCTTTTTTGACGGCTGGATGAGGAAAAATAAGAAGGGTATCTATTCCCCGGAGGGATGGGCTGCAGGAAAAGCGTGATTTGAGAGAGGGATGATTTGAATGAAGGTATATGTGAAGGTCAGGATGAAGGCAGAGTTTATCTATGATTTGCTGCTGTTCCATACGTATTCAAAGCTATCCGGCTTCCTGGTCAATCTTTTGGGCCTTGCGGTTATTATCACAGGAGGCTTCCTGCTTAAGAATCAGACCATACAGCTCCGTCAGGCGTTTGCGTATGTTGCGGCCGGCGTGATGATTCTCATGTTTACGCCCATTAATCTCAGGCTTCAGGCGGGACGGATGATGGGACAGCCCAGGTATGATTCCGAGATACAGTACGGATTTGATGAAAATGGCATCGAGGAGAAGCTGGGGGAACAGGTCAGGACATATGGCTGGAATACGGTACAGAAGGCTGTCTCCACTCCGAAGGACATTGCTTTTTATATAGAGGAGTCATCGGCCCTTGTGCTTCCAAAGGAAAGCTTTGGGGAAAACTTCATGCCGGTCATGAAGCTGGTGGCATCCAGCCTTTCGCGGGACAGGATTTATATAAGATAAATATGGGAGCTGCTGCGGCAGCTCCTTTTTGTGTCTGGCTGCCTGTATCTAACTTTTGTGTTTGCCATGTTATTTTCCGGCGATACTTGATTATTAAGAGGAAAGTGTGATATGATTTTGTGAGTTAAGTTATTGAGAGAATGAGGATTACAGTATGTTGGATATATGTTTGTTAGGAACAGGAGGCATGATGCCTCTTCCGTACCGCTGGCTCACATCCATGATGGCAAGGTGCTTGGGCAGCAACCTGCTTATTGACTGCGGTGAGGGGACCCAGGTGGCCCTGAAGGAAAAGGGATGGAGTCCCAAGCCCATAGATGTGATTTGCTTTACGCATTATCACGCGGACCATATAAGCGGCCTTCCCGGCCTTCTGCTCACCATGGGCAATGCGGAGCGGGTGGAGCCGCTGACCCTGATTGGTCCCAAGGGGCTGGAACGGGTGGTGGGAGCGCTGCGCACCATTGCGCCGGAGCTGCCCTTTGAACTGCGGTTTGTGGAGCTTACGGAGAACCGGGAACGGATGCAGATGGGCCCTTATGTGATTGATGCTTACAGGGTAAACCACAATGTGCTGTGTTACGGTTACTCCATCACCATCCCCCGTACAGGACGTTTTGACGTGGATAGGGCCAGGTCCCAGGAGATTCCCCAGAAGTTCTGGAGCAGGCTGCAAAAGGGCGAGGAGATAGAGCATGAGGGACGGATCCTGACGCCGGAGATGGTGCTGGGACCGGACCGCAGAGGTCTTAAGGTGACATACTGCACAGATACCAGGCCGGTGCCGGTGATTGCAGAGTATGCAGCCGGTGCAGACCTTTTCATCTGTGAAGGAATGTATGGGGAAAAGGAAAAAGCGGCTAAGGCCAGGGAATATAAGCATATGACGTTTTATGAAGCGGCGGCCCTTGCAAAGCAGGCTAATCCAAAACAGATGTGGCTTACCCACTACAGCCCCTCCCTTACCAAGCCGGAGGAGTATATGGAGGAAGTCAGGTCTATTTTCCCAAGGGCAAAGGCTGCCAGGGACGGATGGACGGCGGAGCTGGAATTTGATGAGGACTGATAGAACGGTACGGTGTACCGGAGGATACATGGAAGTGGAGAGGATACTATGATAGGACAGGCATCAGAGGATGTTTTGATACTGGCAATTGAGAGCTCATGCGACGAGACAGCCGCGGCAGTGGTGAAAAACGGAAGGACCGTGCTGTCCAATGTGATTTCATCCCAGATTGCCACCCATACGGTTTATGGGGGCGTGGTTCCGGAGATTGCGTCGCGGGAGCATATAAAGGCGGTCAATTATGTGATTGAGAGGGCCCTGGCGGAAGCGCAGGCAGCTCTTCGGGATATCACGGCAATCGGTGTGACCTACGGACCCGGTCTGGTAGGCGCTCTTTTGGTGGGGGTGGCAGAGGCAAAGGCCATTGCCTACGGGGCAGGGAAGCCTCTTATTGGAGTGCATCATATAGAAGGGCATGTTTCCGCTAATTTTATTGAGAACCAGGATTTAGAACCGCCTTTCGTGTGCCTCATTGTGTCGGGAGGCCATACTCATCTGGTGATTGTAAAGGACTACGGGGAATTTGAGATCATCGGCAGGACCAGGGACGATGCGGCCGGAGAGGCATTTGACAAGGTGGCAAGGTCCGTGGGCCTGGGATATCCCGGCGGGCCTAAGATTGATAAGGCTGCAAAGGAGGGCAATCCCCACGCCATCCAGTTCCCCAGGGGCAAGGTGGAGGGGGCTCCCTATGATTTCAGTTTCAGCGGGCTGAAGTCAGCTGTGCTGAACCACATTAACCACGCCCGCATGACAGGGGAAGAAATCCATGTACCTGACCTGGTTGCCTCATTCCAGAATTCCGTGGTGGAGTCTCTGGTAAGCCGCGCCATACTGGCAGCCCATGAATTTGGATATAAGAAGCTGGCCATAGCCGGCGGCGTTGCCTCCAACTCTGCGCTGAGAAAGGCCATGGCAGAGGCCTGTGAGAAGGACGGGATTCAGTTCTATTATCCGTCCCCTGTTTTCTGTACGGACAATGCGGCCATGATCGGGACAGCTGCCTACTATGAGTATTTAAAGGGAAATATATCCGGATGGGATTTGAATGCCATTCCCAATCTGAAGCTGGGTGAACGTTAGGGTGTGTTTGAAAATTGCGTTAGGGCGTACAGATGGCGGGGATGAATGATCAAACGTGCTCCGGTCTGGGAAGGACTAGTATGACCCACATTAAATGCCTTGCTGGTTCGGTGAGGATGATTTTTTGAGAGTGCAGGTGCAAAAACGGAGGCGTAGTGGGCTCTACGCTGAGTATTTTGCACCTGTGCTATCGGAAAATCAGACCAGCGAAACAGTAAGGTATTTAGTGTGGGTTATACTAGGGAGGAGGTCTGCAATGGAAAAGAAATATTGTACGGCTGTTGTCCTGGCAGCAGGGAAAGGCAGCCGCATGGGCGGGAATACGGCAAAGCAGTACATGGAAATCGGCGGCAAACCGCTGGTGGCCTATGCGCTTGAGGTGTTTGAAGCATCTCCGGTGATAGATGAAATCATACTCATGACAGATGCGGGGCATATAGAGTATGCCAAAACAGAGATTGTGGAGGCGTACGGCCTGAAAAAGGTGAGTACCATAGGAGCCGGAGGCGGCGAGCGGTATGAGAGCGTATGGAAGGCGCTCTGCACCCTTATGGACCGGGAAGAGGGGGAGAAGGAATCCCTGGTCAGGGACAGACAGGATGGATACGTGTTTATCCATGACGGGGCCCGTCCCTTTGTCACCGGCGAAATCATTGAACGGGCATACGGGGCAGTGTGCAGGTATAATGCCTGCGTGGTGGGCATGCCTGTAAAGGATACCATCAAGCTGGTGAACCAGGAGGGGATGATTGAGTCCAGCCCGGACCGCAGCATGGTGTGGCAGGCACAGACGCCCCAGGTATTTTCCGTGCCTCTTATTGTGGAGGCATTTACCCGCCAGATGAAGGAGGACTGTACCGGTATAACGGATGACGCTATGGTGGTGGAGGCGCAGATGGGGGTGAAGGCCCATATGGTAAAGGGCAGTTATGCCAATATTAAGATTACGACGCCTGAGGACATTTTTATGGCTGAAGTGCTGAGAAATTCTGTTGTGTAGCCTAGTAAAGGTAGGTGGTCACGACAGCCACCTACCTTTCTCATTAACCTATCATAGAAGATTTCAATTTACAGACTTTTTTTCATACCCTCGAGACAATGCAGAGAATGCCTTTATTTTAATCAAAAAGAGGGTTTAATTCCCCGCAGCTTGCTGCGTAACAAACTTTTTCAAGACATGGAGGAAGTGATATACTAGTATAACTCGATTTTAATAAGTTTACATTATTATCCTGAAATGGTATAATACTTATAGACCATTTCAGGAGGTAAAATGATGCCAAAGAGTGCTACGCCTATTTTTCTTTCCAATGATGATAAGTCATATTTAAAGTCCATTCTACAGAAGGGGACTGTTGAAGCCAGAGTCCACAGGAGAGCCAAAATCCTCTTATTAAAATCAGATGGCATGGCAGATGAAGCCATTGCTGACAAACTCGATATTTCGAGACCGACGGTAAAGCTCTGCCTGAAAAAATATATGGAATCAGGCGTGAAAGCTGCCATGGAAGACAGTAAAGGCCGTGGTCGCAGGATTGAA
>NZ_AUJR01000029.1 GCF_000424325.1 [Clostridium] clostridioforme AGR2157 | reverse complement strand
CACATGGCTCCTGGCTGAATATGGTGGAAGGCTTTTTCAGCAAAATGACCCGCCAGATGTTGTCCGGGATTCGTGTAGGCTCGAAAGAGGAACTAAAGGAACGGATTTTGAAATACTTTGAAGAAATCAATGAGGTTCCCGTCCCCTACAAATGGAAATACCGCTTGGACACGATTGATCTTTCGGAAGAGGATGTGGGCACAATCGTCTATGAAGTTGTAAATGCGAAAGCAGCAAGTCCTGAAAACCAAGGGAAACGTGCGCCCAAAGCACGGACACGTAAGCCAAGAAATCAGATTACTACCAATGCTTAAATTGTAAGCTTATTTAAATCGAGTTGTACTAGTTCTGCCTGAAGCCCTTCTGCCTTTTCCTCTTCCTTTTCAAGCTGCTCTTTTATTAACATTAATTCGCTTTCCAATTCACTGTTTCTCTCAGATAATTGGATCAATGATGTTTGAGCCTTGGAATAAGCTCCTTTCTCCGTTTCCAACTCCTGCTCCAGCTTTACTGTTTGAGCCGTCAAATTATCTACTTTTTCTTTTAATTCTATAATTTCAACCCTCTTTACTCCCTCCCCGGCTTCACTTTCTAAGGTTTCAACTGAATTTTCTTCACTCTTTTTCTTTTCACTTAGAAGCCGAAGCGCATCTTCCGTCAATGCAATATATTCTTTGGAACAATGTTTCCCTGTCACTTTAAAAAAAAGACTAACATTTCCCTCAAACGTACTCTGAAGTATAGATTCAAGCAAGGCTCTCGATCCCGATTCTCCTTTCTCTTCCTGTATCTTATAATATTTTTCTATTTCCCGTTTCCAGACATCAAGCTGCATATTGATAAATGATGCAACAAAATTTTTCGTAATATTTTTTCTCACAAGCATTACCGTCATATCATCGGATAAGGAAGCCGCTCTAATACCCGAACGAATTTTAGAGAATTCTTGAGGGTATTGCTGAAAATATGCCCGAATTTTCTTTGGCGTAATTTTCATACAAATATATTCTATTTCCTCTTCCGAAAGATCGGACACTGAAGCTTTGCCTTTTTCTTCCAAAGTCTTCTGCAAAGAATTTACATTCTCCACATTATCATCGTTTCTGGTTTTTGCTTCTTCATTCCCCTTCAAATCATAATTGCTTTTCTCTAGTTGTTTCATATATGATATCCCCCCGCACTACAGCAATCATATAATACTTTCAAAAGGCCAGCTGGTATTTTTCCATTAACAATCATCCTCTTTACTTCATCAAATATCCTATTATGCCCGATCCTTTTCCACTCAAGGAGTATATTTTCTACCCAATACGGAACTGGAACTAATTCTCCCTGACAGCACTTTCTTATTTTACCCACTGTCAATGTCTCCTTTAGGCTTTTTCCTTTATTCGCAGCTTTTGTCCGATAATGAATAAAAACTCCGTCTTCCTCCACAAACAGAATTTCTTCTGAATTATATTGGGCAGAAACAGCTACCCGCTGCTCACGAACTGATATATGCCGAAATATTTTATCCCGACTTCCAATATACATTTCCGTTTTTGCATTTGAGTTTAGAAAAAAGGCTTCCGAAATCACATCTTTCGTGACATCTTTCATTCCAATAAATCTCCTTTTTCCTTTTCAATACAAAAATTATACTCATACTTCGGATGAACAATCTTTTTGGATTGGAACGCTATTTCTCTTCCTGTATATTTCCTATCTACAGAAAGAACCACTTCCTGAGAATGCATGAAAAAGGAAACAGTATGGCTTCCTCCTTCAGCTTTATCGACAGCCAGCGGGAAAACTTCAGAACCGTCATATCTATATATATTCGGCTCATCATTCCCACTGGATACTGAACAATACATCTTTGCATTGCTTTTGGCAGGTATCATCGCCCCCTGTTCTGCCATGGGCGGCCACAGCGGAATCAATTCCGGTGATGTCTGCAGCAGCCATACGCCAAACTGCCTTTGCAGATAATTTTTTACATATTGATATCTATTTGCGTTTTCTACTGAAACATTGATGGTAATTAAATATACATTGTAGACATTCTTACTCAGTATTATCGTTCTAAGCTTTTGTGAATAAATCTCCTGAGGCGGATCAAATTGTCTGGCAATCACATAATATTGTCTGTCAGATGAAATATTACCGCCCTTCCTGATTTTTTTGCCGCCCGTTTCTCCATATGTAAAAATCGCACCTCCATAACCAAATCCATCCGCATAATCAGACCACTTTTTGTGAAGTTGCAATGTTTCTTCTTCAGGTTCAATTGTCACTCCAAAATTGTCACCCGGATACGGGATGAAGTTAATCGGCACCAAAGTAATACCATCTTCCAGAAAATTGACAGCATTCACAGAAACTTTCCTATAATCCTCTGCCCCTGCAATACAAACCTTGATATCCTGTGATGCAGCTATCGCAAGTAACTGCTCACCAACCGCAGGAAATCCAATCATCAAGCAAAACTGATTAACTGCTCTAACAGTCAGATAAACAGGCAATCCAATGCGCTCATACAAATTCAACCCTGAGCGTCCATCCACTCGTTTGTCACATTTCGGAGTCTGTTCCGTCTTGTTGTAATGTGAAAACTTGTCCGGCTGTGAACCTCCTCTGGAACTCCAAAATACAGGCTCACCGCATTCTGGACAAAAGAACCTGTCCTTTTTCCGGGGAATATACTTATTATAAAAAATATCTGCACTAACTTCTTTCTCCAACCCCATCTCATATCTATCAATAGCGTATTTCATGATTCCCCTATCTTTTTATCTGAGTATTATATTCCAATTTTTGTGCAAAACGTACATTTCAAGCACGCTCTAGCCCTATTATACACATAATATTCTACCTTTACAATCAGTACTTTGTATATCAATAATGTTTTCTCTTTTCTACCTCTATGTATTCCATACTACCTCTATATTCCCTTCACAATCTACGTTCACATACTTCAAGTATTTTATAGTCATTTCTCTAGTTAAACTTTTACAGTATAAAACCATCATATTGCCCATATCTTTCATTTTTTCCAAGACTTTCTCATCTAACTCCTGAACCGCTATTTTATGCGCTGAACATCCTTTTCCTTTTTTATGCTTTCCACACACATAGTATAAATATGTCCGCCCTCTAGTTGATACCGACTTCTCCACCAAAAAACTGCCACACTCCTTACACACTGCAATTCCAACCAAAGCACTTATATCCAATATGTGCTCCGCCCTGGCAAAAATGTTTTGGATAACATCAACAAGATGATCCATTGCCATGATCCTTCTTTTGGCGGCGCTTTCTTTGGCTGCCCTCATTGTGGTAACCTTAAATTTGTCCCTTTTTCCTGTAAAAGCCGTTTCTGTCCTTCCTGTGGCAACATGTATAATCAGAAACGGGCTTTTCGTATGTCCTGTAAACTGGTTTCCTGCATTCACAGGCATTGTGTCTTTACCATTCCTGAAGAACTCCGCATCTTTTTTCTTAAGGACCATTCCCTTCTTAACTGCCTGTTTCATTCGGTCAGGGATGTCATCCTGCGTATGTTCTTCAAGAGTCCGAAAACTTACAGTAAGAGAGTTGAATATCAAGCATTTACTTCATATAGCTTTACATTAATTCCATGTTTTCTGTTACAGCATTCTTAACATATCCATGCGATACTGATATTGTTTCTTATTTTATTTAGCTGCATGCGGAAGGAGGAAAATTGTATGCAGAATGATGTCAGTGTTGCAGTTCTGTGCTCAGAGCTTGAACAAAAACTTATTGAAAGCCAGATCAATAAGACAACCCTGGAGCGCTACAGAAAAGTGCTGGCGGAGTTTGCCGTATTTGCCGGCAACAGCAGTTACCGTCAGCCGCTGGGGGCGGATTTTCTCATTGCCAGGTTCCGTGAAAGAGGCGGACTCGTCTCTACTGATGAGCACTCACGCAAGGAAGAGATGTATTTCAGATGTATGAGGATGCTTGCGGAGTATCATAACTTTGGGATCATCCACAGACGGAATGATTTTCTAGGCGAGATTGTCTGGCCGGAACCATTCCGTCACTGTACGGAAGGTTTTTTCGAAACCGTTATTAAGGAAGGATTGTCTTATGGATATGTTACACGCTCCCGGATGATCATTCATGATCTCCTGATGTTCCTGGATGCCAGGGGCATCTGCACTCCGGATACAATAAGCGTCCATGACAACGATGACTTTGTCAAAAGTTTCTACGGCCTGAGTCCTAAAGGTATCGAAACAAAGCTCTGTACGTTACGCCGGTATTACAGGTATCTTTATCTCCATGGGTATATCAAGGTTCCTCTGGCAGAGCGTCTCCCCAAAGCGTCCATACAGGGAAGGATGGCCTTTCCTACCATATGGAAACAGGATGAGATAAAAAAGATAGAGGATTCAGCAGAAAGGATTAGTCCGGCGGGAAAAAGAGGTTATGCGATGGTCCTGCTTGCCTCCCGGCTCGGCCTGCGCATCGGCGACATCAGGGAACTGAAGCTGCAGGATATCGACTGGAATAAAAAGCAGGTCTCGCTCATCCAGCATAAAACACAGAAAGCCCTTTTGCTGCCATTACCGGAGGATGTCGGATGGGCTGTCATTGATTATCTTAAAAACGGGCGTCCGGTTACGGACAGTCAAAATGTTTTTGTGCGTCACAGGCCGCCTTATGATGCATTTCCGATAAACAGCACCCTGAACCACATAGTTTCCTCTGTCCTGGCCAGAGCCGCACTTCCGCCGGAGAAGAATACGAACGTCGGATGGCATACGTTCCGGAGATCCCTGGCGACAAACCTTCTGCAGAACAACATAGAAATAACTGTCATCTCCGAGATACTTGGACACAGCGACCCGGATACCGCCGGGAAACACTATATCCAGTTCGATCTGGAAAGCCTGAAAAAATGCGCACTGGAAGTGGAGGTGAAGGATTATGTCAGAAACAAAGTCTGAATACCTTGGACCCTTCGCCATCCAGCTACAGGCGTTCATTGATGAAAAAAGGGTTCTGGGATGCAGGTATACGGAAGAAGAACGCCTTGCCCATAAATTTGATGACATGAGCATGGAGCATGACTGCGGTGACGGTCTTTCACCGGATCTTGTCAATGCCTTTATCAAATATCAACCGGACTGGCAGGCGACAACCCAGAAACGACGCATAAGCTTCCTGCAGAACTTTGGCCGTTACCTGCTGAACCACGATGTACAGGCGTTCCTGCCCGGATATGACGCACTGCGTACCGCCAAGGTAAATTTCAAGACTGACGCCGGAAAATAAATGGAAGGATAAGGGAGAGGGCTTCTTTCTTCCTGTCAAGGTTATTTCCAAAGTATTTCGCGGGAAATACATGGAAGAATTGAAAAAACTCTGGAAGGATGGAAAACTCGTATTTCATGGAACCACAGAAAAATACCGAAACCATTATACTTTCAAGGAACTGATTGACAGCTGCTACTCCACAGACTGGGCGCCTTATTGCAAGAAGACTTTTCATGGCGCACAGTCAGTGATTGATTATCTTGGCAAATACACCCACCGTATTGCCATCAGCAATCACCGGATCATCCGCATGGATGAAGAAAATGTTACGTTTTCAGTAAAAGATTACCGTAATAAAGGTAACTGGAAACAATTAACACTATCCGGCGTGGAATTCATCCGAAGATTTCTGATGCATGTACCGCCAAAGCGTTTCGTAAGGATACGGCATTATGGGCTTTTGTGTTCCAGAACTAAAAACAGGAAACTGACCCTCTGCAGAAATCTGCTCGGATGCCGGAAATATCTTTCAAAACTGCGAGATATGGAAATGCCGGAGATTCTTGAAGAACTCTACGGTATCAAAGTGTGCGTATGCAGGGAATGCGGCGGTCATCTTGGTAAGCCACAGTTACGAATGCCATTACGTAGTTGACGAAAGTAAATTTAATAGTTGTTTTAAAGCCTTTGCAGCAAAGGCTTTAAAGTCATGCCCGTCTATCAAAAACTGGAGATATCTATCGCCTTTTTAAAGACAATCCGGTATAATAAAGAGCAGGAGCAGATGGATTAAAAGTCCATAGATAATGGTCACCCGGACGCTTACTTTGTTCAATTAGGTCAAATCGAAAATGGTGTAAACGAAGGGGCAGTTCACTGGAAAATGCCAAAACTGCTTTTTCGTTTACCCCATCATCGATTGTAACCTAAAGAATTTATTTATTGCATAAATGCAAGACAGGCCTCCGTTGGCATTCATATCCTACATTTTCAAGCATCAAAAAAGCAGGCTAATGAATTATTTTGTTCATTGTCCTGCTCATAAAGCCAATTGCCAAATTAATTCTCTACTTTCCTATCTACCCATTAAATAACCCCCATCACACCCCCAACCCAATAAATTACTCCTAACACCCAGCTCGTCAAAACCCCATACAAAATCACCGGCCCGGCAATGGTGAATATCTTACACCCAATTCCAAAAACCTGTCCCTCCGCGTGAAACTCAATGGCCGGCGCCACCACGGAATTGGCAAACCCGGTAATAGGCACCAGGGCGCCTGCTCCCCCAAACTTCACAATCTTTGGATAGATATTGAATCCGGTCAGCAGGATACTTAAAAGAATCAGCTCCAGCAGGGTCCAGGCCGCAGCTGTCTCCTGGTCCATGCCCATGTTGTTCATCATGAAATTCAGGGCAAACTGTCCCAGCGCGCAGATGATTCCGCCTACCAGGAAGGCCGCAGCCATGTTCTTTGCCAGGCTGTGGGTGGGAGTCACCTGTTTCACGTACTCCTCATACTTTTTCTTATCAATCTCCATTTGTTTACTCCTCTCAAAATCCGGCTGCGGACAGCCCAAACCCTTTTTGGCTCATCATCTTTGGCCCCATCATCCAAGGGAAGCCATATGATTCCAAAAATATACCAGAGAGCCCGCCATTTTCCCTGCGGCCAGGGCAAATATCAGATATTGAAGCCCCACGGCCAGATGAATCCTCCGGCTGATAACCGGAAGGGCTTTCAGTGTCTCTGCCAGAGACATGACCAGACAGCCCACGAAAATCCCAACGGACAGTCCGAACGCGCATATGAAAAGGGTGCCCAGATAGGGCCCCATATAAATGGGGAACTCATAAATATCCAGTATATTTCCCAGGACTCCGCCCAGAATAATCACTGTCTCATACAGAAAAATATGCTTCCTGGTACCGGTCTTTCCCATGAGGCGCACAAACACGCCGATGATGGCAAGGAACGCGTATACGCCGGCCGCAATGATGCCGCCGGCGCACAGACCGAAGAACGCCAGCAGACATTTTTTAAGTAATATCAATTTTAGACTCCTTTCTGCCGTCATTGGCAATCAGGGTCTTACTGATATTGTCCTCATAAAGGCGCATTTCCACCTCTAACGGCGTGGGGTCCGTATTCAGTTTTATGGCTGCGAAATGGTTGAAGAAACCGACGATACCCACGGCCAGACCCACGGAGTAGCTGACCTCCAGCACGGTAAAACCTCCGGACTCATAGCCCATGACCAGCTTGAACACCTCGCTGAACACATCGGTGACGCTGACGTCATTGTTAAAGGTCATGATGGCAAATGCTGCGCCGAAAAAGCACACCAGGCAGACAAATATGGTCTTGGTCCACTGCCAGATGTAAGCAGGCGGGGAAGGCGGTTTGTAGGCTATGATGAAATCCGTCTCCCCCACGTTGTTTACATCAATGGTGGAGTCCAGCTGTTTTAACTTGTTGATTACATCCAGGGCGCTCATGATATAGCGCCGCTTGGCATCAACCTTCACGGTCATGACCTTCATGGAGTTGCATTTATTCATCACATTCTGGTCGTCGCAGTAAACCTGGGCCACGTCCTTCAGGACAACATCCTTGTGAGTCAGCTCCGTGATTTGATTTAGTTTTAAATAGACTGTATGGTTCATAGTCCCCTTCCGCTCCTTTGGATTTCCTGCTGTCCGAACATCATGGACACAGGGTCAGTCACAAAGGCCGGACATGCTTCCTCTTCCATGGAAGGCTCGTCCATCTCCTCCCGCACCAGCGTCCCTTCCTTTTCATATCCCCTGTCGCCGAAACCTGAGGACAGATACCATACCAGGGCCCCTATCAGGAGAAGGGAGGCTATGACTGCAAGCAGTTCACATACTCGTTTACCAAAACCCATAAGAATCACATCCTTTTCAAGAAAAGTTAATTGGTTTCTGGTATCTAGTATGACTTCCATGGAACTTTTTATACCTTACGGCTTTTGTTTACAGTTTTTTCCTCATTTCTTTCAATATACGTTTTTCCAGCCGGGACACCTGTACCTGGGAAATGCCCAGCTCGCCGGCAATCTGGGTCTGTGTCTCATTGTAAAAATATCTGCGCAGTATGATTTCCCTCTGCTCTTCCTCAAGTCCCTCAATCAAATCCTTTAAAACCATTCGGTTTAACAAATCCTCATGGTCATTGTTGTCCTGGGCCAGACGATCCATGAGATAGGTGGAATTTTCATCTCCGCTGTCCGCCGGACGGTACAGTGACTCCACCTCCGCTGCCGCCTCCAGGGACGCCGCAACTTCCTCACGGCTGGTACCCAGCCTGCCTGCTATCTCCTCAATGGTGGGTTCCCTTCCCAGGCTGTATGTCATTTCCTCCCTGGCGGCCCTGACCTTAACCCCCAGTTCCTTGATGGAGCGGCTGACCTTGATCATACCGTCATCCCTGAGAAAGCGCTTGATTTCCCCTGTAATCATGGGCACTGCATAGGTGGAAAATTTCACGTCAAACCCTGTGTCGAATTTGTCAATGGCCTTAATCAGTCCGATGCTTCCAATCTGGAACAGATCCTCCATCTCATATCCCCGGCCTGAGAACCGCCTGACAATGCTCCATATGAGTCCCACATTGTCCATGACCAGCTGGTCCCTTGCCGCTTTATCCCCTTCGTGAGCCATATTGATTAATTTCATGGTCTCATCCATCGCCGTCACCTGCCGATGGACTTCTTCATTGTCACCAATGTGCCATGATTTGGTTCGGACTCCACCTCTACCTGGTCCATAAATGCCTCCATGAAGGAAAAGCCCATGCCGGAGCGCTCTCCCTCGGGGTCTGTGGTAAACATGGGCTCCATGGCCTGTTTCACATCCGCTATGCCCACACCGCAGTCCTTCACTGCCACGGTCAGGACCCGTTCCTCCATATCTGCGGTCAAGTCCAGATATATGGTTCCCCGGCCGCCCCTGTAGCCATGTATGACTGCATTGGTTACTGCCTCGGATACGGCTGTCTTTACATCATCCACCTCCTCCAGGGTGGGGTCCAGCCTGCTCATGAACACAGCTGTCACCACCCTGGCAAACTCCTCATTCCGGGAAAGGCTCTCCATTTCCAGCCTCATATGTTCTCTGTTTGTCTCCATCTTCTTATCCTCCATCTTTTTCATCCCTTTATTGCTGATTCCCTGTCTTCATATCCTTTGATAAGCCGGCTTACCCCGCCCATCTCCAGTATCCGCCTGACCTGGGGTCCTGCCCCGTAATAGGCCACGGTTCCCCGGCTGGCCGCCATCTGCTTATAACGGTTTAAAAGCACCCCGATGCCGGATGAATCCATAAATGATGTGTGTGTAAAATCAAATACAATCCGATTGATGTAATTCTCCGCCAGAAGCAGGTCCGTATCCCGTTTCAGGTTCCTGCAGTTATGGTGGTCCAGCTCCCCCGGAAGGTGAATCACCAGCATCTGCTCCCTGGCCTCATACGTAAACGTTTTCTGTTCCATCCCTCCATACTCCTTTCTCAGTGCCTATAAAATCAAAAAAGATACCACAAAAGACATATTTCTTATCTTCTGTAGTATCTTTCCTGAAAAACCGTTTAAATTAATAACCCCTGGCATTCTTTGCCCGGTCCACATATTCGGAATCCGGGAATTCATTGACCACTTTGTCAAACATGGAATTGGCATTGTCCGTGTCGCCCGCATCCTGGTACAGACGCCCCACATAGAACAGGGCTTCCGGGTTATCCGGCTTTATGGTCAGGCTGGCCTGGAAATAATCCATGGCCTCTGTCTTATTGCCTGCGTTCCACAGCTGAAGTCCCCGGTCCACCAGGCTCTGGTAGATATTCGCCGTCATATCCTGACGGATATTTTCCACAATGGCCTGTATGTTTTCGTCCTCAATCAAATCAAAGCCGGCTCCTGCAAATGCCTTGGCCGCCGCCGCCAAATCACCGCTCCTGTAAGCCTGAAGAATCCAAATCAGTCCCTGGTACTGGGCAATGACGCTGGTGTTGCCTGTGGTCAGCTCGTCCAAACGGGCCTGAATCTCCTTTGTGTGTGCATCCAGCTCATCGTAATCCGATTTCAGAATATCGTACTGCTGATTCGCGTTGTTGAGCTTCTGCATGTAGGATTTCAGGTTGTTATCATGAATGCTGTTAAGGTCCCTTGTTCTGGCCGGCAGAATGAGAAAATAAAATGCCATGATGCCCAGAACCAGTCCTATGATGATGTGGAGCACAGTGGAAATGCCCGTATTTTCCTTATAAGTATTAGGAATGATGACATCGTCATCCTCCATCTTCCGATGGGAAAATGCCTTCACCATCTTGCGCTTCTCCGCATCTGCCCTGCCTGTATTCTGCTTTACAATGGACATGTAGTACAGGGCTTTCTGGTTGCTTTTGTCAATCTGGAGAATCTTGTACAGGCAGCGCCCGGCCTTATTATAATCCTCCCTGGCCATATATAACAGGGCCAGAAGAAGATGGGCCTTCACAAAATGGGAATTGGACTCCACCACCTTGGCCAGCTGAAGAATGGCCAAATCATCGCTGCCATTTTGCGCATGCCAGAGGGCCTGATTGAATGTTTTCACATTCTGGCTCTCTACCTCCAGCTGTCCCGGCTTCCTCTGAATCTCATCCAGATAATGGTCTGCCAGATTATCCTCCTGCTGCAGGTTCAGGCTGATGACCCACTGTACCAGGGCATCTGCCACTTCCCCGTTCTCATAGTATATCAGTCCCAGCAGATTCCTGGCATCTGTCTGATACTTATTAAAATGCAGGCTCTTCTTCAGGCACTGGGCCGCACCGGACAGATCCCGTATCCTGGCCTTTTCCAGGCCCAGATTGTAGAAGCTGTTGGCTATCTGCTGGTTCTTTCTTGCATAGTCTGTATTCACAGGTCCCGCTCGCCTCTTTCTTTTATCAGTTCCATCATGATGTCCGTCATATCCGTCAAATCGCTCTTAACAATGGCGTCCTCCACCTCTTCCACATCCAGGCTTGGTTTAAAACGCTCAATCTCCTCTTCAAAATCAATCATGTATATCACTCCTCGCTTGCTATCTTATCAGGACTGCTCAGTGCTTCTGCTCCAGTACAGCCTTAATCTCGCCGATGAGATACAGGGAACCGGCACAGAACAACAGTCCTTCCCGGCTTTTCTCCGCCATATCCTTAACCGCGCTGTTCGTGTCCCCGTATGAGTAAACAGGTCTGGACGTATATGTTCTGAATACCCTGGCCAGCTCGCCGGCAGCCAGTCCTCTTTCACTGTTCAAATGAACCACGCCCACTGCTTCCCAAATCATCTCCTTACACAGCTGCTCTGCCATACGCTCATAATCCTTATCCGAAACAGATGCAAACAACAGCCACAGCTTCTTTCCCTGTCTGTCCGAAATTTCCCCGGCTGTCTGTATGAACGCCTCAATACCAGCGGGATTATGGGCGCCGTCCAGATAGATTCCCGGCCTCACCTGCTCCATACGGCCGGGCCAGAATGTATTCTTCAGGCCCTTTACAATGTGCTGGTCCGATATTCCCCATTCCATTCCGTCCCGACAGATGCATGGACCGTGGCCCGGCATCCGGCATCCTGTCCTGGGACATTCTCCGGGGTGGCGCAGGACGTCCAGGGTGCGTACAGCCAGCATGGCGTTCTCCGCCTGATAAAAAGCTTCAAAGGGAATCTCCAGTTCAAGCCATCTGCCGTCCTTCATCCTGGCACTGATGGACAGGCCCTTTTCGCCTATCTCCTCCACACGAAAATCATCCCGGCCCACCGGGTATCTGGCTGCTCCCTTGCGGAAGGCAAAGCCCTCCAGTATGGTGGAGACCTCCGGCTGCCCGTCGTCAAATATAAGCGGAACGCCGGTCTTGATGATGCCTGCCTTTTCCCCTGCAATCTTGGCCAGGGTATCGCCCAGATACCTGGTGTGGTCCATGCTGATGGAGGTAATCACACAGGCGGCCGGCCATTCCAGCACATTGGTGGTATCCAGCCTGCCGCCCATACCTGTTTCCAGAATCATCACATCCACATCATGCATTCTGAACAGGACCATGGCCATATAAAACAGGAATTCAAAAAAAGTAGGATGGCGGAGTCCCTTACCCGTAAGCTTCCTGCTGGCCTCAAAAACAGTCTTAAAAGCTCCTTCAAAGCCTTCCTGGTCCACCATCCTTCCATTAATCAGGAAACGTTCACGCACATCCACCAGATGAGGTGAGATGAAGGTACCGGTGCTGTAACCGGCCTCCCCTAAAATAGAGGTGAGGAATGCGCACACAGAACCCTTGCCATTGGTCCCTGCCACATGAATCGCCGGTCTGTCCCGGTCAGGATTTCCCAGATAATCCAGAAATCGCCTGACATCCTCCAATGAATTCTTTTTCCTGGTCCACATGGGAATGCGGTCCAAATACTCCTCTGCTTGTCCCATAACTAAAATCCATTCTTTCTTAAAAGCCTGTCTGCCGGACAGGCTTTTATAATCTTAACCTAATTTCACTCAATTGGCAACCGGATATTCTCGCCGCCCTTCGTCAGGATGCGACAGGAATCCCATTTGCTGTTTTCTGTATGCCCTCTGTATCGGGCCTTCTAGTTTCCCTCTGTGTTCAGGGAAGCTTCCCTGCGGCGCCCCACCGGAATCTGCGCCAGTATGATGGCGCCAAACATAAGGGCGCAGCCCAGTACTTCCCTGGACGAAAGCCTCTGTCCTAAAATCACCCATCCGGCCAGAACTGAGATACTGGATTCCAGGCTCAGAATCAGGGAAGCCACCGTTGGATTCATCCCCTTCTGTCCCACAATCTGCAGGGTATATGCCACGCCGCAGGACATGATGCCCGCGTAGAGGACGGGCATCCATGCAGCCATGATCTGGCTCATTTCAGGCGTCTCATAAATCAGCATGGCCGCTCCTGATAGTATGCCGCTGACAAAAAACTGGATACAGGACATCTTTACCCCGTCCACAACAGGGGAAAAGAAATCAATAACCATGATATGCACTGCAAAGAGAAATGCACATACCAGCATGAGAAGGTCCCCTTTGTTCACCGACAGTTCCCCTTCGTTCATGCACAGCATGTACAGACCCGCCAGGGACAGAACTACTGCCCCGGCAACCACAGGGCTGCATTTCTTACCTAATAAAAGCCCCAGTACAGGGACAATGACAATGTAGCAGGCGGTTATGAACCCAGCCTTTCCCACTGTGGTGTACTGGATTCCAAACTGCTGGAAATTGCTGGCCAGGCAAAGGGCCACGCCACAGCAGATTCCTCCCATAACCAGTGTCTTTCTGGCTCCGGGTATGACCGGAACCTGTTCCTTCTTTTTATTCTTCCTGTCAAAAAACCATATGCAGGGAAGAAGGACGCCACCGCCCATAAGGCATCTGACGCAGTTAAATGTAAATGGGCCCACATAATCCATTCCAACGCTCTGCGCCACAAAGGCCACCCCCCATATGGAGGCTGTAAGCAGCAGCAAAAGCGCATTTTTTATCTTCATAGTCTGACCTCGCCGTATGTAATTAATGTGCAGCTGTTATGAACAGCTGCCTTACTGTCAAGAAAACTCTGATATTCAGGGTTTCAGCACGTCAAGGCTGTAATTCACCGCCACATCCTTGCGCACATACGATTTATTGAAAGCGGACAGAATCCGGTTCATGACCATCCCGCTGTTCTCAAAGGTGGCGGAATACAGAAGCAGGATGAACTGGCTGACACTGTAACGTGCATATACGTCGCTGGAACGAAGGGATTTCTGGATGGATGCCCTCAGGCGTTCCATGGCCCTTGCCTGGATTTCCGGTTTCAGGGTGCGTCCCTTCCTGTCTCCCAAGGTCAAAAGACACAGGTACACGGAATCACCGCTGCGCTCCACGCCTCTGCGCTCAAGCTGTACCAGGCGCTTAAACACGGCATATTCACACTGGTATGCACCATGCCCCCATCCGGCACTGCCCGTGCCCAGATTCTCCTGAATCGCATCCAGGTCAGTCACTACCTCCTGCTCGCTGCTGCTGATGACCCTATATAATTCCTTAAAATGCTCTGAGGGTGTCATCAGGCGTTCCCGGTAGAACATATCCGTGGTATCCTTATACCGCTTCAGCGCAGTCTCCTGTTCTCCCTGTCCATAAGCGGCATAGATCCAGTAATAATGGAAATCCTCCACAAACCGGTCAATGTCAATAGCCCTTTGGCAGATTTCCTCCACCTGGGCATACTCCTCATCCTGAATCAGTTTTTCCGCCATATGAACAACCAGCTTCTGATATAATGTATGGTAATAAGCAGCCATGGGACCTACCCAGCTCTCCTCGGCTGACTTAGGCAGGAAAATGCCCCTGTAGAGTTCAAATGCCTCCAGGCATGCACCCCGCATATTCTTCCCATCCCCTTCCGGGTCCAGGATTCTCCGGCACAGCCTCTCAAACCGGTCAGTATCCACTTCCGTTTCCCAGGCCGGGTTCCACATATAAGCCCCCTTCTGGCTCAGAATCAAATCCCGGGACGGGAAACCGGCTGCCTCCAGCATCTTCCTTACCCGGAAAACCAGGGTTTTAAGGGCGCCGTGAGGATTATCCTGAACACCGTCCTGCCAGATGGCATTGAACAGCTCCTTGATGCTCACATCTCCCCTGCGCTTGATTATCAGATAGCTCAGCAGGCTCCAGGCTTTCCTGGACCGGTTATCGCTGTCGCTCATGGCCTTTTCATCCATTGTGATGGTGAAGCCGCCGAACATCCTGACATGGATAACCGGCTTATTTCCTGATGATTGATTCATGCTATGCTCTCCCTCTCTACCCCTGTATCTGACTTGCTGCTGTTTTCCTTTCCCTGTGGACAGGCGGCTTCCGCCGCCTGTCCCATCCGTCTTAATCCTTCACCGGGCTCATCACTGAAGCTGTGCCAGACGTATCTTCACCTGCTCCATCATCTGTTCATATTTTTCAAGCTTTGCGCGCTCCTCGGCAATCTTTGCTTCCGGTGCCCTGCTTACGAACTTTTCATTGCCCAGCATACCTCTGGAACGGGCCAGCTCTCCTGCCAGCCGCTTTTCTTCGCCCTTTAACCGCTCTATCTCCTTCTCGATATCCACCAGGTCTTCAAACGGCATATAAATCACTGCCTTGTGAATCACTGCGGAAACAGCATCGTCTGCAATTCCTTCCTTATTCTTCTGGAGAATTACCTCGCCCGCATAACCCAGGGTGGCAAAGAAGCTTCTGCTGTGCTCGAATATCTGCAGCAGCCCTGGATCCTCCGATACCACATAAACAGTAGCCTTCTTGCTGGGAGGAACGTTCATGGATGAACGCACGCCCCGGATAGCCCTTACGGCCTCCTTGATAGTCTCTGTGGACTGCTCTTCCTCCGCAAAGCTCCAGTCGTCCCTGTAAACCGGCCACTGGGATACCATGATGGTCTCCTCTTGCTCCTGAAGATTGCAGAATATTTCTTCTGAGATAAACGGCATAAACGGATGAAGCAGTTTCAGCGCCTGAATCAGCACATGCTTAAGAGTCCAGATGGCGGCCGCCTTTGTATCGTCATCTTCATTGTACAGCCTTGGCTTCACCATTTCAATATACCAATCGCAAAATTCTTCCCAAATAAAGTCATAAACCTTCTGAAGGGCGATTCCCAGCTCGTATTTATCCAGATTTTCCGTCACTTCCCCGGTAAGGGTATTTACCTTGGACACAATCCATTTGTCAGCCATGGTAAGGCGGTCCAAAGCCACTTCGCCTGACTGGGCAGCCTTCTCAATGTTCATCATGATGAAGCGGGAAGCATTCCAGACCTTATTTGCAAAGTTGCGGCTGTTCTCCACACGCTCCCAGTAGAAGCGCATGTCATTGCCGGGCGCATTGCCCGTAATCAGGGTCATGCGCAGGGCGTCTGCGCCGTACTTGCCGATGACTTCCAGCGGATCGATGCCGTTGCCCAGGGACTTGCTCATTTTCCGTCCTTCGGAATCCCTTACCAGGCCGTGAATCAGCACGGTGTGGAACGGAAGCTTTCCGGTCTGCTCCAGGCCGGAGAACACCATACGGATGACCCAGAAGAAAATAATGTCATATCCGGTTACCAGAACATCTGTGGGATAGAAATAATCCAGATCCTCTGTCTTTTCAGGCCAGCCCAGGGTAGAGAATGGCCAAAGGGCTGATGAAAACCAGGTATCCAGGGTATCCTCATCCTGTTTTAAGCAGGTGCAGCAGCACTTAGGACAGGCGTGGGGCGCTTCCTTGGAAACCACGATTTCTCCGCACTCCTGGCAGTAATAGGCAGGTATCCTGTGGCCCCACCACAGCTGTCTGGAGATACACCAGTCGCGGATTCCTTCCAGCCAGTGGAGATATGTCTTACCAAAGCTCTCAGGAACAAAGGTAAGGGCGCCGCTCTTTAGGGCTTCAATGGCAGGCTTCGCCATTTCTTCCATCTTTACAAACCACTGCTGCTTCACCATGGGCTCTACCGTGGTCTTGCAGCGGTCATGGGTTCCTACGTTGTGGGTGTGGGGAACCACCTTTACCAGCAGGCCCTGGGCCTCCAAATCAGCCACAATGGCCTTTCTGGCCTCGTAGCGGTCCATACCAAAATATGGGCCCGGAACATTTACCGTGGCATCGTCGTTTAAGATGATGATTTCTTCCAGGTTATGGCGCTTGCCCACCTCAAAGTCGTTGGGGTCGTGGGCCGGGGTTATTTTCACGCAGCCGGTTCCAAATTCCTTGTCCACATACGGGTCGGCGATAACAGGAATCTCCCTGTCTGTCAGAGGCAGCTTAAGCATCTTGCCCACGATATCCTGATAGCGATCGTCCTCCGGGTTCACCGCCACTGCGGTGTCTCCCAGCAGGGTCTCCGGCCTGGTGGTGGCTATCTCCACGAAACGGCCAGGCTCTCCCACTACAGGGTAATTGATGTGCCAGAAGAAGCCGTTCTGCTCCACATGCTCCACCTCTGCATCAGAGATAGATGTCTGGCATAAAGGACACCAGTTGATGATTCTGGACCCTTTATAAATGTAGCCTTTCTCGTACAGCTTGACAAAAACCTCCAGAACCGCGTCAGAGCATCCATGGTCCATGGTAAAACGTTCCCTGTCCCAGTCAGCGGATGAACCCAGCTTATGAAGCTGCTTTACGATTCTGGTGCCGTACTCATCTCTCCACTTCCAGCATTCCTTAAGGAATCCGTCCCGCCCCAAGTCTGCCTTGTCGATGCCTTCCTTCTTAAGCTTGTCAATGACCTTGACCTCGGTGGCAATGGCAGCATGGTCCGTACCCGGCTGCCACAACGCCTCGCAGCCCTGCATCCTCTTATAGCGGATCAGAATGTCCTGCATGGTATTGTCCAGGGCATGGCCCATGTGCAGCTGTCCGGTGATGTTTGGCGGCGGCATCACGATGGTAAATGGTTTCTTACTGCGGTTTACCTCTGCGTGGAAATACTTTCCGTCCAGCCACTTCTGGTACAGGCGGTCTTCGATATCCGCCGGGTTGTAGATTTTCTCCAGTTCCTTCATGGTTTGTTCTCCTTGTTTTTTGTAATTGATTCCGGTGACGCGTGATGGCGGCAGGGCCTGCATGCCTGAAAATAAAAAGCCCTTTGCCAATCCCGGTTAAGGGAAGGCAAAGGGCGGAGTGTCCGCGGTACCACCTTTGTTTTGCCGGATGCCCGGCAGTCTCATTGGGCCTTTAACGCAGGCTGGTCGGAAGCAGCTACGCAGAATGTAACTTTGGATGGAGACAGAACAGGAATATCCGCCAGCCAGTCATTCAGTTTCATCCTTCACTGCTCCAGTTCAGAAGCTACCTTCCATCATACTCTGCCGGGCCGCCTTTCAGCCAGTGGGCTGCCCTCTCTGATGGTTTATATGATGTACTCCTCTTCTTCATTACCGTTGTGTTTGTGTTGGATTGCTTTGTTTGCTTGTTGGGTTTATTTACTTTGATTTATGATTATCAAGCATAATAATTAATTGAGGATTTGTCAAGTGTTTTTTGGTGAAGCTTATGCTGGTGTTTTTACTATATACGTTCTTCCCCCCACCCTTTACAGACATCAATCCACCCAAGATACCCGGAAGCTGTCTCCAGCTCAGGTATCGTAAGCTTCACCGCGCTGCTGGCGCTGCCGCAGGCCGGGTACACCACATCAAACCGTTTAAGGGACTCGTCCAGATACACCGCTACCCCTTCCTTCACTCCAAAGGGGCACACGCCTCCCACGCTGTGGCCCACCATCTCCGTCACCTCATCCGGCGACAGCATCCTGGCCTTTGTCTTAAACTGCTCCTTATACTTGTGGTTGTCTACCTTGGCATCCCCTGCCGCCACAATCAGCACGGCCTTCCGGTCCACCATAAAAGATAACGTCTTGGCGATGCGGGCCGGCTCACATCCCACTGCCTGGGCTGCCAGCTCCACCGTGGCGCTGGAAACCTCAAACTCATAAACCCGGTCATCCAGGCCGGCCTTCCTCAGATGTTCCTTTGCTATGTCAAATGCCATGATGTAATACCTCCGTTATTATCGTATTCTTAATCTCCGAACCTTTTCACGCCATATAGGCTCAGACCATCATCCGGTACTCCTGCTTCCACCTGCGCACCATCTCAGCCGCGCCGCTCATCCGTTTGATGGGATCCTTTTTAAATAATGCCCTCAGGGCTCTGACTTCCTCTGCCTGTCCTGCCTCCAGCGCGGCCAGGTCTATCTCCTCGCTCCACTTTCTCTTACGCTCATCCGTGAACACGGACTGGTACTTGTCCTTCACATCCAGCTCCGGCGCAAAGACAGTAAGAAAATAAACGCGTTTTAACAGAGCATCATCCTTTCCCAGCTCATAGGCCTTGTCATAGCATCCCAGGGCCTTGTGAAACTGGAACATCATGGCGTAGCAGGCGCCCAGGTTGTTGTAGACCTTTGCCAGAAACAGGTCCTCCACCACCTTGTCCCTGGGATATTCCAGAATCTTCCCATACCTGGCCGCCGCCTTGCCGTACTGCTGCTGTCCGAACATATAATCCGCCCTCTGCTTTTCATACTGGGCCGGATGCAGGGCCCGCAGGGCCGCTGTGGTCTGCTTGAATTTCTGTATTTCCTTGTCACTGTAATAATCGCATTCCGACAGGAACAGGGCCAGGACCTCCTCCGGTCTGGTGCCGGTTTCCACCAGCTTCTCCATTCGGCCTGCCAGATAATCCATATCCAAATCCCTGCGGATAAAATCAATTAACAGGTCATCCAGGAAATCATCCATCACCAGAACCGGATGGTTGTATACTATATAACACAGCTCCTGTGAGGAGTGGATATGGATTCCCAGCACATCGATATAATACGGATGTTTCACAGGTTCCTGCCTGCAAAGTATCAGGCTCATAAATTCACCTCTTGTTTCACCACCGCGCCGGAGGATGGGAACAGCTCCCCGAATCCCTTGTCGCGGATAGACATTGTCATGGTACCCTCATCTGTAAAAGCCACCTTAAGCTCAATCCGGGTGGTCTTTGGAGGGCGTTCCGGAAATCCGGTCAGCGGAATCCTAACCAGCTTTTTCTTTTTGGAGTCCAGCGGACTGATGGTAAACTCAATCTCCTTCTGTCCGTCCACAATCAAATCCATGGAGCTTTTGGATTCATACCAGTTGTCGCCGTAGGAAGCAACCACCAGCTGGTTTTCCCGCCCTCTGCGCATGACCTTTAAGGACACCTCCGCCTTAAGCCTTCCCTCGCAGATAAATACATAGGGATAGGAAGTCTCCTGATGGGTGTAGTCAGCGCCCTTGAAAGCTGCCCCCCTGGCAAAGAGACAGGACTCCACAAATACCTTTCTCCGGTTGCAGATTAACCGCATAAATCCACCGGCCCAGTCCTGGCGCTCAAACCCCTTACCCGTCAGAAACACCGTCGAAAACAGCTTCCTGTTTAAAAGCTTCTCTCCGCAGGCCGTCAGTATCTTATCTGCCAGACGGCTGCCTGAGGGCGAATCCAGGATATCCAGGTTAAATGCCTCCTCCTGGTTCTGGGCCTCTGCCTGGACCATGTTGCGCCGCATGCCCCTCTGCACCTTCATCTCATAATAGCACAGGCGTTCGCTGGACAGCTCAAACAGTCCCACCTGATTGGTCCACAGCTCTTTTTTCTGGCTCAGAACATAGTATATGAAGCCCTCAGTATGGCTGATTACATGGACCCTGTCCCTTGGTATCTCCAGATAGTCGGCACAGTACATCAGGGTGTCAAGCAGCCTGCAGTCCACGCTCTGAAGAGTGATGACCAGCTGCGCCACCTCATCTGTCCCGTATTCCTTCCTGGGATACCCTAACATCTTCTCTATGAACAGCTTAAGCAGCGTACCGCCGCCGTAGCAGATGCCTCCGATGGTGGATGTCCCATCCTTGGCCGCCATCTTAAGAAGCTTATCCACGATAACGCCCTCTCCCAACAGGGTGGCCGCATAGGCCTCCTCCCCTGAGAGCCAGACTTCCTCTTCCTTCCTCCGGCAGATGACCGTAGGAATGGTCCACGACTTTTCTTTATCATAACAGCATATCTGGGTATAGTCGTCATTTAAATCCAGACCAATCACTAGACCGTCCATAGACAGTTCCTCCATTACTCCATGGGAAACAGCCTGCCAAGCGCCGCTGACTTCTTGAGATAGTCTTCCATCGCGTTTAAAAGCCTGCTGTCATCCCTGTCTTTGATTGCTGCTCCCATCTCGTTCAGGCAGGCAAAACGGCTGTTCTCCTTTCCCTCCAGCTTATGGTCGCACTCCACCTGTCCCTCTGCCGCAAGCCTGCGGTGTCCGTCCAGATAGTCATATATCCTGTACTCCATGATTTCTCCCTCAAAGAGTACCTTTTGTTTCACAAAAATCCCCTGGTATACACGGCGGATGTCCTCGCTGTGAAATCCTGTTTCCTCCGGCAGAATTCTCACCTGAAGCTCCGGATGAGCGTCCTTCCTGCCCCTGTACTCCACCATGGCCTTGTCCATGATGTCCTCCGGCACCGGAATATGCTTTGACAGCTCCCTGGTATATGGGAATACCAGCCCTTCCTCCAAAAGCAGGGATGTCATGGTCTTTAACAGCTCCGCATCCCCCTCCTCCACCTTGTCCAGCGTGGAAAAATACCGCGTCAGGGCCAGCAGGTAGATAGTAGGCATCCTGTCCTTGTCAAAGGTATTTCCCACTGCCTGCTTCAGATATTCAAACACCCTCTGGTCCATATCCTTTTCTTCCAGGAAGTACTGGACGCTCTTCTGGGTAAAATACGCCTTCACCACCATTTCCTTGGCGGTCTTGCGCTTCATGTACAGCTCAAACACGGAATCCATCTGGTCGCAGCAGCCGGTAAACAGCATCTGCCCCAGCAGCCGCTCCTCCAGGTCATAAGTCTCCACATGCTCCCTGACGCCCTGAATCAGCACCTCATACATCTGGGATACTGTTCCGTTGAAATGCTCACACAGATAGTCCAGGATCACGCTGTCATAGCAACCCTGCCTGAACACCTGATGGGACAGACCCAGAAGCAGGTCGTCCTGGTCAAACAGGTTCATCAGTATAGTCTTGGTGCACAGCTTCATCAGCCGCGGCGTGGATATATACTGGCTTCCGTAATCCCGAATCATGTTATAAGCTTCCCGCATATAATTCTGGCTGATTAGGGTCTCGCATATCTGCTGCCTTTGCCTGGCAGCCATGGGCCTTTTATCAATCTGCACCAGATAGGCACAGTTAAATACACCGTCGCCGTCCTTATCCTCAGACGCCTTCTGACAGTAATAATCCGTCACCGCCTGCATCAGCCTGCCCTCAAAGACAGGGCTCAAATGCATCTGCGTCACGATCTCTTCCAACAGTGCAGCCTGCTCGTCCGTCTCCACCCCGCGGTTCACAATGTCCCTGCATTCGGAAAGCTTGAGCATGGGATGGTCCGGATACACCTCATAGCACTGGGCCAGCAGCTCCGGGCGGTCCATGACAGGCAGCTTCCAGTGCTTCACGTCCAGATACCGGTTGCCGTATGCATCCTGGAACAGAAGGACGCTGCGGTCGGAAAACAGGGGCACATAAGCAGACTGGTTTTCCAGTAGAAATGCTTCCTCGTCCTCCAGCTCCTCATAGCGGACAATGACATACTTCATTCTGGAATCCCCGCACCGGATGCGGCAGGACTTAAGGATGCCCGGAAGAACCCTGGCCACCCGGCTGTCTATCATATCCTTATAAATCATGTGCTCGTAAATAACGGCCAGGGAGCGGTTGATTCTGGACTGGAACAGCTGTTCCATGGCAAACTGCTCCATATGCCTGGTGTAATTTTGGTACAGCTCCGCGGAAGGGTTCATGTATTCCAATATGTTCCGGTAGAGCACCTGGCGGCTGTGCCTGTCCAAATCCTTATCATAGGAGAAATACAGCAGCACCTCCCTAGGCAGCAGATGTCCGTAATCCTCCGGCAGGGAATAAAGAAAATACTCATATAGCCTGGTCAGGTTTATGCCCTGTTCCAGGGCCTTCTCATACCAGGCGAATGCGTCCCTTTCCTTACAGTCCCCTTTGATGAGCAGGCTGCACACGGCCTCCAGAACCGCCTGCTCCTCATATGTCTGGTACAGCTTTGCAAATAAGCGTTCCACCAGCTTCCTGTAATGCTTAATCCCCAGTGCCAGTCCCGCCGCCCTCAGGGCGGTTAAACGGCTGACGATTCCCTTCTGTACGCCCAGATACAGAGCCTGTATCTCAAAATCTCCCAGGCGCACAAACAAATCCGGGTGGGCTTCCATCAGGCGGCAGGCCGATGCATAGAGGAACGGGCTGCTGCAGCCCTGATTGAAAAGGGATGCCATGGACCGGTACAGCTCCAGAGGATTCTGGGCCATGGTTTCGTCTAACTTCATCAGCATCAGGAAGAGGTACGGCCGTATCTCCCCATCCTCCCACAAAAGCTTGCGTAAATAGCGGACCAGGGATTCCTTCTGCTGGACAGACGGCTTGATTTCCAGACGAAGATACTGGTAGAAGCAGTATAATTCCACCTGCTCTTCCCTGTGGGCCAGCACATGGTCCCTGGCATCGTCTAAAGCCAGGGAGGCGTTGTCCTCCCTGCCGTTTAATATAAGAAGCTCTGCCTGTATCAGTTTGGCCCTCTCATCCCCCGGAAAATCCGACCTGAGATGCTCTGTCTCCTTCATCATCTGGTTTAAGAAAAGGGCCGGCTCATAAACCCCTGCCTCATAGTCCAGGCGCAGAGATAAGTATTTATATAAGCTCCCATGGTCCATGAACCGATCCGTTCCGGATTCACGCTCCGCGCTTCCGGCTGCATGATGCCTCTCCGCCTCCACGAAAATAAGAAATTCCTCCCGCAGGGATTTAATGCGGATGCACCCAAAATTCCTTCCTCTGTGAAGCCCGGACGGAACAATGCGGTATCCTACCCTGCACCGGCCCTGGACAAAATCCTGGTCCGTAATCCGGAAAGTCCCCAGTTCAATGAAGGAAGCGTCCGCGGTTATGTCCGCCGTCACATACCCCCAGGTTCCTGCTGCTATATCTATATAATCTTCTGCGATTCCTGTCAGATTCTCATAGGTCCTGGTTCCGGTCTCCAGCGTAAGCTTTACCGGTTCCTTCACCTGCAGGGCCACCAGGAATTCCTCCAGAAGATTCCTCCTGCCCGCCCTTCCCATTAACCCGTCATAGATGGTACGGACCCGGGAATCCTGCATGAAGGGGGCCTCTGTAAAATCCTGGTATTCAAAAATCCTCAGCGCCTTTTCCAGGTCCTTCTTGGCCAGCAGGGCAAAGTCCCTGGGAGTCTTTAAATTTCCCAGAACCTCCCCTGAATCACCGGCCTGTACGCGCAAAGAATAAGGAATCTCCCTCTCACCACCATTGGTGACCAGGTAAAAAGATCCCTTGATTTCGTCCCCATGCTCTGAAAAACCCACGTTGACTTCATATATAATCCGGTTGCGAAGCCCGCCAAAGGCGCTGTTCACCACCCGGACCCTTTCATGGCTGGAATACACCAGCCCTTTTATATGCAGGTTATTGCCGCTGCTCACCAATATCTCGCCACGGATGACCTCACCCGCAGGAACCGAAGCCTCTACCCGATCCGGTGTCAGCACCAGCTCCGGCGAACCATTGTCAATGATTCCCCTGGCCAGACGGTTAATACGTTCCCTCATAGTACCACCTGTATCTTTATCCTTCTGTGTAAAATGTCCACACTCACGTAACATGATATCACATTTCAGGTGGTTTTAAAAGTTTTAATTACATCTTTTGTTCAAACCATGGGTTCCATGTTCTTCCATTTCTCCTTTGTCCTCCCCTCCCCGGCCTGTACCGCCGCACAAGTGCCGCCAAACCGAACTGATTTCAAAAGGAACTTGATAAACACTTCCAAAATTGTTATGATATATAAAAATGCATTTTTGTGTTTCTACTATTAAGAAAAAGGACGGAATGGATTATGACAACCAATGAAAAAGCACTGCTGCTCCATGAGGAATGGAAGGGAAAACTTGAAACCACATCAAAGGCAAAGGTGGCATCCAGGGAAGACCTGGCCCTTGCTTATACCCCAGGCGTTGCCGAGCCCTGCAAGGTGATTGCCGGTAACCCGGAGGCAGCTTACCGGTACACCATCAAATCCAACACCATTGCCGTTGTCTCCGACGGAAGCGCCGTACTGGGCCTGGGCAACATAGGCCCCCTGGCAGCCATGCCGGTCATGGAGGGCAAGGCAGTGCTCTTTAAGGAATTCGGCGGCGTCAACGCATTCCCCATCTGCCTGGATACCCAGGACACCCAGGAAATCATTGAGACGGTTGTGCGCATTGCCCCTGCCTTTGGCGGCGTCAACCTGGAGGACATCTCCGCCCCCAGATGTTTTGAGATAGAGGAAGCATTAAAAGAGAGGCTGAGCATTCCCGTATTCCATGACGACCAGCACGGCACTGCCATCGTGGTCCTGGCCGGTGTCATCAACTCCCTCAAGCTGACCGGCAAAAAGAAGGAAGATTGTTACGTGGTAGTAAACGGCGCCGGTTCCGCGGGCATTGCCATCACAAAGCTGCTGCTGACCTATGGATTTGCCCATGTTACCATGTGCGATAAGAGCGGTATACTAAACAAGGGCGCAAAAGGCCTTAACTGGATGCAGGAAAAGATGATGGACGTGACCAACTTAGAGCACAGGACCGGTACCCTGGCAGATGCCATGAAGGGCGCTGACATATTCGTCGGCGTATCTGCTCCCGGAATCGTGACCCAGGACATGGTAGCATCCATGAATAAGGACGCCATTCTCTTTGCCATGGCAAACCCTGTTCCGGAAATCATGCCTGACCTGGCAAAGGCTGCCGGGGCACGTGTGGTCGGGACCGGCCGTTCCGACTTCCCCAACCAGGTAAACAACGTGGTGGTATTCCCCGGAATCTTTAAGGGCGCACTGGAAGGCCGCGCTCCCTCTATCACCGAGGAAATGAAGCTGGCTGCCGCCGAAGCCATTGCCGGACTGGTGGATGAAACGGATTTAAGCGACGAGAATATACTTCCCGAAGCCTTTGACCCCCGCGTGGCGGACGTGGTCAGCAGCGCGGTAAAGGACCACATTAGAAAATAATAAGAAAACCCTGATGGAGTGTGTATGATATGCTGACTGAACCTATGACCTTGTACAAACTGATGAATCTCTATATGTTGAAGCAGGTGAACTTCCCCCTGACCAATGCCCAGCTCACCAACTTTTTCACAGAGCATGAATACACCACCTATTTTACCCTCCAGCAGGCCTTAAATGAGCTGGAAGACGCCGGCCTGGTGCACAAGGAGGCCAGCCACAACAGCACCCGGTATGACATCACCAAGGAGGGCGAGGAAACCCTTAACTTCTTTGGCAAGAACATATCCTCTGCCATCATTGAGGACATGGACCATTACCTTAAGGAGAATAAGTTCCGTCTCCGGGAGGAGGTGGGCACCACGGCCGACTTCTACAAGGGGACCAATCAGGACTACATTGTCCACTGTGAGGTCCGGGAGAATAAGACGACCCTGATTCGGCTGGATTTGTCCGTCCCTGACAGGGAGCAGGCCGAATCCATGTGCAATACCTGGAAAACAAAAAGCCAGGAAATCTATGCCCACGTCATGCGGTCACTTTTATCCTGACTTTTATCCATGCCTGCCCTATCAGTCCATTACCTGTACCGATTAAAAAGAAAGCTGTTCCAATAACATTTCCAAAATCTGCCGGGCATTTGAGTCCGGCTTTTTTTCGCATATGTCGTAGATGGTTGCCGCCAGCCTGAAATTCTCTCCCAGATTCTGGATGACCCATTCTCTGGACTCACCTGCTTTTCTAAGGCGTAATATTTTCGCTATCAGGAACAAATACTCCTTCTCCTGCTCCGGACCGTTAATCAGATGGGCTTCCGCCTTAGGAGCCTCCGGCTTGGCCGCCGGATGTCCGCCATACTTAGCTGCCTTTGGCGCGCCCTCAGCCAATTCTGCCCGGACGGCTTCCTTGGCAGCCCGGTTCTGGCCGGCTGTCTTTCCCGCCTTCTGCTTATAGCGCTTCTGCTGCTTTTCATACTTGCTGACCCTGGTCTTCTCCCTCTGGATGGCGGCTGCTCCGGGCGTGCCGTATCCATGTTCCAGCCAGATAGTCTCCACCTCATATTTTCCGTCCTCAATGGTCATCACTGCCATGGAAAGGGGCAGGGTAAAACGCTTATAACCGCAGCTTCCCGGGTTCAGCCAAAGCCTTCCGCTGATTTCCTGCTGATAGTACATATGGGAATGGCCGAATATGACCACCTGTATATCCTTAAGCATACTGGGAATATCCACACGTTCGTGGGCCATGATGAATTTTACCCCGCCGATTTCAAACCGGTTCACCAGGCCAAGGCCCCCCGACCATCCCCTGTCATTATTGCCCCTTACCGCATACAGGGGCTGGTCCACATTCAGCTTGTGATACAGCATCTGATTGTCAAAATCCCCTGCATGGACAATCACATCGCAGGTTTCAAGAATCCTCTCCACCTCCGGCCGGAGCACTCCATGGGTGTCTGCCATGACAGCCACCCGTATTGGTCCCGTTTCCATTACATAATACCTCCAGATACAGCCGGACGCGTCTGGATTACCATTCCGCCCGCTGTCTTATTTTTCATTCATACCCTTATATATTATACGATAAATGCCGGATAAGTCGATTTGAATCAGATGCGAGTCTCCGATGTTTCGTCAATACGTATGCATTTCCTTAATCTTACCGGAGGCCGGCTTCAGGACCACAGGGATACGGGCAGCCTACATGCTCCCCTCTATAAGGTCCCATATATCATCCCTGCCCTGCTTTGTCTCTGCCGAGAAAGGAATGATGATGCCGTCCTTTTCCATCCCAAGGCCTTCCCGCACCATCTTCACGTGTTTTTGTATCTGGCTGCGGTTAATCTTGTCCAGCTTGGTGGCAATGATGACGGGGTGGTATCCGTTGAAGATAATCCATTCATACATCAGCTTGTCGTTGGCTGAGGGCTCGTGGCGGATATCGATGAGCAGGAACACCATCTTGAGCATCTGGGAATTCCTGAGATACCGCTCTATCATCTTGCCCCATTTTTCCTTGACCTCAACCGCTATCTTGGCATAGCCGTAACCCGGCAGATCCACGTAATACAATGTTCCGTTAATGTTGTAAAAATTGATGGTCTGGGTCTTGCCCGGCTGCGAGGAGGTTCTTGCATAGGCCTTGCGGTTCATCAGCGCATTGATGAGGGATGATTTCCCCACATTGGACTTGCCCGCAAATGCAAACTCCGGCAGTGTATTCTCCGGCAGCTTGCTGGTCACGCCGCATACTGTCTCCAGATTCACGTCTCTTATAATCATATTTGTTTCTCCTAATTCATATCCGTTCGCCGTAACTTGTCACCGGCCCTCCCGGAGCCCGCTCAGAACCAGCCTCATCCGCGCTTTAAACAAACGCCTCCGAGACCACATCCTCCATGGCCTTTACATACACGATGTCCAGTCCATTGGTGATTTCTTTGGACAGCTCCGCCATATCCGGCCGATTCTTGTCAGGTACCAGTACCTTCTCTATATGGGCCATCTTGGCTGCCAGTATCTTTTCTTTCAGTCCTCCGATGGGCAGGACCCGTCCCCGGAGGGTTATCTCCCCGGTCATGGCCACCTTGGCCTGGACGCTTTTACCTGTCACCGCGGACAGCATGGCTGTGGCCATGGTGATTCCCGCAGATGGTCCGTCCTTTGGCACTGCCCCTTCCGGGATATGGATGTGGATGTCGTGCTTCTCAAAATAATCGTCGGCAATCCCATATTCCGGGCATACGGACCGCACATAGGTCAGGGCTGTCTGGGCGGATTCCTTCATCACATCTCCCAGCTGTCCGGTCATCAGAAGGCTTCCCTTGCCCGGTATCACATTGACTTCTATCTGAAGGGTATCGCCTCCCACACTGGTCCAGGCCAGGCCGCGCACAATGCCGATTTCATCTTCCTCATTGGCATTCTCAAAGGTCACCTTTTCCTTGCCAAGGTATTTCTCCAGATTGCTCTCCGTAATCTTGATGGATTTCTTCTTATCCTCCAGGAACTGTCTGGCTGCCTTGCGGCACACATCCCCGATGCGGCGCTCCAGATTCCTGACGCCTGCTTCCCTGGTGTAGTTGTGTATGATTTTTTCCAGGCTCTTATCGGAAAATGTAATCTGACTGTCCTTCAGGCCGCTGCGCTCCATCTGCTTTGACACCAGGTAGTCCCTGGCTATGTGAAACTTCTCATTTTCCGTGTAGCTGTTGACCTCAATCAGTTCCATACGGTCCAGCAGAGGGCCCGGTATGGTCTGGGTGGTATTGGCCGTCGCAATAAACAGGACCTGGGACAGGTCAATGGGCAGTTCCACATAGTGGTCCCTGAATTTCACATTCTGTTCCCCGTCCAGTACCTCCAAAAGCGCGGAGGAGGTATCGCCCTTGTAATCGCTGCTGACCTTGTCAATCTCATCCAGAAGCATCAGCGGATTGCTCACACCGGCCTGACGCATGCCTTCCACGATACGGCCGGGCATGGCGCCCACGTAGGTTTTCCTGTGTCCCCTGATTTCCGCCTCGTCCCGGACACCTCCCAGGCTGATGCGCACGTATTTCTTATTCAGGGCCCTTGCCACGGATCGGGCAATGGATGTCTTGCCGGTCCCGGGAGGTCCCACCAGACAGATGATAGGGCTGGTGCCCTTCTTAGTCAGGGCGCGGACAGCCAGGTATTCCAGGATTCTCTCCTTTACCTGCTCCAGTCCATAGTGGTCCTCGTTGAGTATCTTCTCGGCATGTTTGATGTCGTCATTGTCCTTGGACATCTTCTTCCAGGGCAGGTCCAGCAGAGTTTCCACATAGGTGCGCAGCACATTGGCCTCCTGGCTTCCAGCCGGCATATTGCGGAAACGCTCAATCTCTTTGTAGAGCTTTTCCTTTACTTCCTTGTCAGCCTTCAGTGCATCCAGCTTCTTCTGGTATTCGTCTGCGTCCGACACAGCGTCCTCTCCCAGCTCCTGGCGGATGACCTTCATCTGCTCCCTGAGGATGTATTCCTTCTGGTTCTGGTCGATATCGGCCTTTACCTTTTCCTGAAATTCCTTCTTAATCCTGTATATCTCCATCTCAGTCAGCAGAGTGTGCATCACTACCTCATACCTGGCCGACAGAGAGCTGTTCTCCAGCACGGTCTGGCGGATGGTATAATCCCATGGCAGCTGAATGGCAATCTGGTCCAGCATCTCATTCAGATCTGTAATAATCAACAGATTGGGCAGAATTTCCTTTGTAATCTTGGAATTAACCCTTCCATATTCTTCCAGCTTGTCCTTCAGGATGCGCAGCATAGCCTCCTGAGTCAGGTTGTCCAGGTCCTCCTCCGATTCTATGGGGGCAATCTCGCCCATCATGGCCGGTCCCTCGGCCTCCAGACACAGAAGCTCGGCGCGCTCCAGTCCTTCCACCAGCACACGTACCACCTTGCCCGGCAATTTCACCAGCTGCTTCACCACTGCGATAGTACCTGCCTGGAACAAATCCCCCTGCTCCGGCTCCACAATTTCAGGATGTCTCTGGGCCACAAGAAACAGTTTCTGGTCTCCCACCATGGCCCGCTCTACGGCTGCCACTGATTTCGGTCTGTTTATATCGAAATGCAATACCATACCCGGAAGTATGGTCAGACCCCTGAGGGCCACCACGGGCATCGTAATCACTTGTTCTCCCATTCTCAATCTTCACCTCTTGTATCTTAACCATTTAAAAGCCGCTGCAATGCAGGTGCCGGACCGGCCGGAAAACAGGCCTTCTGGTCCGGGTCATATCTGATTTGCAGCGGCCCTTTCTTTCTTCTAAATTGTCACAGGAGCATGACAGCCTACGCAATTTCTCCTGTCTTGCTGTCCCCTCTAAGCCGTTCTGACAACGGTTTTCGGGCAGATGCAGGAGGCATGTCGCGGTATACTAATTCCGGCTGTCCTGCTTTTCTCACTACGTCTCTGGTAATGGTACAGATTCCGATAGAATCGTCGGACGGAATCTCATACATAAGGTCCATCATCACTGATTCAAGGATAGAGCGCAGTCCTCTGGCGCCAATCTTGCGGTCTACTGCCAGCTGTGCAATTTCCTCCAGAGCCTCCTGGGTGAATTCCAGCTTCACATTGTCCAGCTCAAACAGCTTCTGGTACTGTCTCATCAGGGCATTTTTCGGCTCTGACAGGATGCGCACCATGGCGTCCTTTGTCAGCTGTTCCAGAGAAACCATCACCGGCACACGGCCTATGAACTCGGGAATCAGCCCGAACTTGGTCAAATCCTTTGGCTCCACCTTCTTGAGCAGCTCATCGATGTTCAGGTCGTTCTTATTTGCCACCTCGGCGTTGAAACCAATGGAACCGGCGCTGATGCGCTGCTCCACAATCTTCTCCAGGCCATCAAAGGCACCGCCGCAGATAAACAGGATGTTGGTGGTATCAATCTGAAGAAGCTCCTGGTGCGGATGCTTCCTGCCGCCCTGAGGCGGAACGCTGGCAACTGTACCCTCCAGAATCTTGAGAAGCGCCTGCTGGACGCCCTCGCCTGAAACATCCCTGGTGATGGATACATTTTCGGACTTCTTGGTAATCTTATCAATCTCGTCAATATATATAATGCCGTATTCGGCACGGGAGATGTCATAATCAGCTGCCTGGATAAGCTTTAACAGAATGTTCTCCACATCCTCGCCCACATATCCGGCCTCTGTCAGTGCAGTAGCGTCTGCAATGGCAAAGGGAACATTGAGAATCTTAGCCAGGGTCTGGGCCAGATAGGTCTTACCTGAGCCAGTGGGCCCTACCATGAGGATGTTGCTCTTCTGCACATCCACGTCCATGTTCTGGCATGCCGTCACCCTCTTGTAGTGATTGTAAACCGCAACGGACAACACCTTCTTGGCGTCATCCTGTCCGATGACATATTCGTCTAAAAATGCTTTGATTTCCTTTGGCTTCAGAAGACGTATATCGGCCAGTGCAGGGCTCCCCCCTTCATCCTGGCCTTCCAGCTCCTCTTCCAGAATCTCAGAGCACAATTCTATGCACTCGTCACAGATATACACATTGTTGTTGCCCGCTCCGGCAATCATCTTTCGTACCTGATCCTGTGTCCTTCCGCAGAAGGAGCACCGAATCGTGTCATCTGGTCTCATTGGCATACGATACCTAACCTTTCATATCCTTTACTTGCTGTTTTACGTTACCGGCCTGATGCCTTAGCGCCGCAGCACTAATGATGTGCGATGATTTCATCAATAAGGCCGTATTCCTTGGCCTCCGATGCAGACATGTAATTGTCACGCTCCGTATCGCGCTCAATCACTTCCAGGGGCTTCCCTGTGTTTGCTGCCAGGATTTCGTTTAATTTCTTTCTTGTCTTTAAGATATTCTCCGCCACAATTTTAATCTCTGTGGCCTGACCCTTGGCCCCGCCGGAAGGCTGATGAATCATGATTTCAGCATTAGGCAGAGCGAAACGCTTGCCTTTGGCGCCTCCGGAAAGAAGGAATGCGCCCATGCTGGCTGCCATGCCGATACAGATGGTAGACACATCGCACTTAATATAGTTCATGGTGTCATAGATGGCAAATCCCGCAGATACAGAACCGCCCGGGCTGTTGATATACAGATGGATATCCTTGCCTGGGTCCTCTGACTCCAGGAATAAGAGCTGTGCCACCACAAGGCTTGCGGACACATCGTTTACTTCCTCGCCCAGGAATATAATCCTCTCCTTCAGTAATCTTGAATAGATGTCATAAGAACGCTCGCCGCGGCTGGTCTGCTCAATGACATAAGGTACTAAACTCATTTAACCATCCTCCTAGTTATGAGCACTTAGTGTCTGTCTTTCAGACACTTACGTGCGATATATGTCACTGGCACTTGACGAGGTATTTCGCGAGTCTAGTGCAGTGGCTAGTTCACTTATAAGAAACCAGGGAGATTCAAAGCCAGTTAAATAAGCGCTGTGAACCCCCCGTATCATATGTGAATTATACCAGTTTTGCTTCTGCCACCAGGAAATCAACAGCTTCCTGAACAGCAATATCTTCCTTCATCTGGTCCTTATCACGGTCTGACATATAACCCTTTAACTTGTCAGCCTCCATCTGGTAAGCGGCCGCCATCTTGGCAATCTCCTCATCCAGTCTCTCGTCGGAAACCTGCAGGTTCTCAGCCTTTACAACTTCCTCAAGCACCAGTCTGGTCTGGATTCTCTTTAAGGCCTGCGGCTTCATCTGCTCTCTCATCTGCTCCATGGTCATGCCAGTATACTTCAGGTACAGATCCATGGACAGACCCTGGCTCTCCATACGGCGGGCTGTTTCCTGAACCATGTTGTCAATCTGGCCTTCCACCATCCTGTCAGGAATCTCCATGGAAGCGCCTGCCACTACTTTGTCAACTACACGGTTCTCGTTTTCGGAAGCAGCTTCTTTCTGCTTTCTCTCAAGAACCTTTGTCTCAATATCCTTCTTGTATTCATCCAGAGTGTCAAATTCAGAAACCTCTCCTGCAAACTCATCATCCAGTTCCGGAAGTTCCTTTACCTTGATTTCCTTTACAGTCACCTTAAAGGTTGCCGGCTTTCCGGCCAGTTCAGCTGCATGATACTCTTCCGGGAAGGTTACGTTAATCTCGCACTCTTCGCCAATGCTCTTGCCAACCAGCTGCTCCTCAAATGTATCGATGAAGGAATGGGAACCAATGGTCAATGGGTAATCAGCTGCCTTGCCGCCGTCAAATGTCTTGCCGTCAACAAATCCCTCGAAGTCAATGACTGTCTGGTCGCCGTCAGCAACCGGCCTGTCCTCTACAGTCAGAAGTCTTGCGTTCTGCTCCTGAACCTTCTTGAGCTCGGCTTCCACATCCTCCGGCTTAACAGCTGCATCCACCTTCTCTACCTCGATGCCCTTGTACTCGCCCAGGGTCACTTCCGGTCTTACGGCTACGGTTGCGGTATAGATGAACGGCTTGTCCTTGCCAATCTGCTCAACGGCAACTTCCGGTCTGGAAACGATCTCCAGTCCGCTTTCATTCATTGCCTCCATGCAGGTTGCGTTGATGGCTTCATCAGCAGCATCCTCATAAAAGATGCCTTCGCCATACATCTTTTCAATCATGGCGCGAGGTGCTTTGCCCTTACGGAAGCCTGGAATATTAAACTTGTTCTTACTCTTATTGAAGGCTTTTTTCATTGCATCCTCAAACTGCTCTGCGCTTAACTCTATTGTCAGTTTGGCCATGTTTTTTTCTAATTTTTCTACTTGTACACTCATTTTTACGGGTTCCTCCTTAAAATATATGTGGTTCGCCCATAATCCATGAGGGCGCTACACTTCAATGTACCATTATAGCATGCTCATTTTAAAAACACCAGCGTTTTTTACAAAAAAAACTTCCATTCCATCCCACATACACATGATATGGAACAGAACGGGAGTTTCCCTCGTCCGGATGCTATCCCCAGTTGTACTGGATCGCCGCTGCAATCTTCTGGGCCTGCTGGGAACCCTGAAGCAGGCGAATCAGTTCCAGTCCCATATCAAGGGCAAATCCCAGGCCCCTGCCGGTGGTGATGTTGCCATCCGTCACAACACCCTGGCTGGTGTAGGACACGCCTGTGAGCTGGTCCTCAAATCCCGGATAGCAGGTGGCCGTCCTGCCCTTTAAGAGCCCCATGCTCCCCAGGATGCTTGGCGCCGCGCAGATGGCCGCAATCCTTCTGCCCTGCTTGTTGGCACACTCCACAGCCGCTCCCAGACCCTTATGTGCTTTCAGATTGTTCGTTCCCGGCATTCCTCCGGGCAAAAACAGCACATCTGCCACATCCGGATCCACATCCTCAAACAGGGCGTCAGTCCCCAACTCAATTCCATGAGAACCAGTTACTTTCCTGTTCCCTGTAACAGACACCAGCGTCACCTCCACACCGGAACGCCGGAGCACGTCCACAACCGCAAGACATTCAACCTCTTCCAGTCCATCCGCAAGAAATGCATAAACCTTTGCCATAATAATCTCCCTTTCCGCCATTTACCGCATAGTAGTTTTATTTTATCATTTATCACTTTTCAGGAAAAGAGTTAAATGATATGATTGTAAAATGGAAAAAATGAAAATAGTTAGTAAAATCCACTAATCGACAATCACAGCAAGGAGGTTTTCCCATATGGAAATCGAACGTAAATTCCTGGTTCCCTGTCTTCCGGAGGGCTATGACACCCATCCCTTCCATCAGATTGAACAGGCCTATCTCTGCACTGACCCGGTGGTCCGCATCCGTCAGGAGGATGAGGACTTCTATCTCACCTATAAGGGCAGGGGGCTCCTGTCCAGGGAAGAATACAATCTTCCGCTGACCCGCGAAGCCTACTCCCACCTTCTGCCCAAGGCCGACGGCGTTATACTCACAAAAAAACGCTATCTCATCCCCCTGGATGACTCCGTCCATCTGACCATTGAACTGGACGTCTTCGAAGGCCGCTACGCCGGCCTCATTCTGGCCGAGGTGGAATTCCCCACCGAAGAAGAAGCCCTGTCCTTCCAGCCCCCAAAGTGGTTTGGGAAGGATGTTACGTTTACCAGGGAGTATCAAAATAGTAGGTTGGCTTGTGGGAGGTAGTAGATGCGGGGGAGGGGGAGGTTCCTCCGTCCGTGAGGGAAAGGGAGAGGGGGGAGTGGGATACGGCTGCGGGGCTAGTAGGGCTAAGCCTCCGGAAACCGGCTAAATGCAAGAGGCTGACTGACAAAACTCGCGGTCAGTCTCTTTCTGCCTTCAGGTATCGGGCTCAGACAGTTGTCAGTCAGCCTCTTAACGCCGGTTCCCGCAGACTAACCCCTACACGCCCCTGTAGATGCATCCCACTCCCCCCTCTCCCTTTCCCTCACCCACTACGTACCCATCGCTCCTGCATCACTTGCATCCATGGCGCAGATAAAACGAAAAAACAGATAGTCCTGCTGTCGCATCACTCCTTTTTTTGGTGAAGGGAGGTGCGTGGTGGGTGATTGAAATAAGGCTGGGGGATGTGGATGCATCTACAGGGGCGTGTAGTTCTTGGACGGTGGAAAGCGGCGTTAAGAGGCTGGCTGACAACTGTTTGAGCTCAGTACCTAAATATAAAAAGAGGCTTGGCCGCGAGTTTTGGCAGCCAGCCTCTTGTATTTAGCCGATTTTCAGCGTCCTAGAAATACTAGTCCCGCAGCCGTATCCACAGCCCCCAGACTTATTTCAATCACGGACGGAAACACCTAACTTACTTACTTCTTCTGAACATACTTCAAGCAGTCAAGTGTTACAGCGGTTATAATAATGATGCCCTCGAATACGAACTGAAGGTTTGTGTCAATACCGAGAATGGTAAGGGAGTAGATGAGTACGGTGAATATAAGTACGCCGACTACTACGCCTGAAATCTTACCGATACCGCCGGTAAAGGATACGCCGCCAACCACGCAGGCTGCGATTGCATCCATCTCCCAGCCCTGGCCGTAAGCAGCGGAGCCGGAACCTACCATTCTTGCGCATTCCAGCCAGGATCCGAATCCGTAAAGGATGCCTGCCAGAATGAATGCTCCCATGGTTACTCCGAATACGGAGATACCTGAAACAGCTGCTGCTTCCGGGTTACCGCCTACTGCGTATAAATTCTTGCCGAAGGTGGTCTTGTTCCAGATGAACCATACGATTACGATGGCAGCCACTGCCCACAGGATAATGGTTGGGAACCCGTTTATTTTTGGAATAATCATCTTTGGAATAGCCGGTTCAATGGCACCAAAGGATACACCCTTTGTGGCATATGTTACAAGTCCAAAAATGACCAGCATGTTGGCCATGGTTGAAATGAACGGATGCATCTTGAATTTAGCGGTAAAGAAACCTCCGATGGCCGTAAAGCATGTACATAAGATGATACACATTACCAGGGCAAATACCACTCTTACTCCAATGGGCATGCCTGTGAAGTCAAACACGTGTCCGAACACAGCGCCTGTGTTGATGCCCTGATGCATGATGATTGTCGCGGTGGTCATGCCCATACCAACCATACGTCCTATGGAAAGGTCCGTACCGGTAAGGAGGATGAGTCCAGCAACGCCCAGAGCCAGGAACATTCTCGGAGAAGCCTGCTGCAAGATATTTAAAACGTTATTATAGGTAAGCAGCTGAACATTCTTTATCACCGGCGCAGCGATACACAGTCCGATGAAAATCAGGATAATAGCGATATACAGTCCATTCTGCAGTAAGAATGTCCTGCGGTTGAATGTATATTTATAGTTCTCCCATTTCTGCGCCCTGGTCTCCATGAAGGTGAATTTAGACAGGCGGAGCATGTCAATCAGGTGATACTGCCAGACAAATGCCGCATGCCTTCTGTCCTTGATCCGCTGAAGCTCCTTGTCCAGGTCCATCTTTGCGTCAAACAGGCGGTTCTTATGAACATACTTCTCATCCTTTATCTCCTGATGGTCCGTAAGCTTTGAGAGGGTATTTTCATGTTCTTTGTTCAGTTCCGCAACTTTAATGTCGTATTTTTCCTTTGCAAGCGCTTTTTCCCGCTCACAGCTTTCCTTTAACGGCAGATAATAATCCTTATCAAAATGTGCCTTAAGGTAACTCTCCGCATCGGAGATTAATTTTGCAATCTCATCCTTGTTCTTTGACTCAACAGCCTTTGCTTTCTCCATCTCCGTGCTGTTAGCCGCAATTCTGTTTTCCCTTTCTTCCTTTGTAAGGGAACGGTCTCTCTTTGTTGCATCAATACTATTTTGCAGAGCGACTACCTTGTTTGTGCCGTCCGCTCTGAGACTGTCGATTTTTTTCTGAATTTCGCCAACATAATCCTCAATTGGCTGGCGCAGCCGCATTTCCTGTTCAGCCGTAAGAGTCTCATTGTTTCCTTTCGCCATATCCATGAATCCCCCTTATAGGTATTTTGCACTGAGCCTTAAAAGTTCTTCCTGATTTGTCTCTTTTGTATTAACAATTCCGGAAAGACGTCCATTTGACATAACACCAATACGGTTTGTAATTCCGAGAATCTCCGGCATCTCAGAAGAAACAACGATGATTGTCTTCCCCTGCTTCGCCATATTGATGATAAGCTCATATATTTCATACTTTGCGCCCACGTCGATTCCTCGTGTAGGTTCGTCCATCATAAACACCTGCGGACTGCGCTCCAGCCACTTTCCGAAAATGACCTTCTGCTGATTTCCGCCGGAAAGGCTGGAAATCATATCGTCGGGGCCCATGCACTTGGTGTGCATGATCTTAATTTCGTTTGACGTGGCCTTTATCATCTTTGCATCGGAAAGCGCTATGCCCGACATATACTGCTGCAGATTGGCAATGGTGGTATTAAAGGTAAGGTCCCCTTTTAAAAACAGGCCATTTGCCTTCCGCTCCTCGGTAATCATGGCAAAACCATGCTCCATGGCTTCCTTTGCGCTGCTGAAATTCATAAGACGGTTATTAAAATAAACACGTCCCGCCGCTCTGGTGCGGACACCAAAGATTGTTTCCAGAAGTTCCGTGCGCCCTGCTCCTACCAGGCCGTACAGCCCGAATATTTCTCCTTCTTTTACGTCAAATGAAACATCCTGCAAGTGAGGCTCAAACTTTGTGGACAGATTCTGGATGGACAGAATCACATCACCGGGGGTATTGTCAACAGGCGGGAACCGGTTATCAAGGGAACGGCCGACCATTGCCGCAATCAGCTCATTCATGTTTGCATCCTTGGTGCTCTTTGTCATAACCAGATTGCCGTCCCGAAGCACTGATATCTCATCGCAGATTTCAAAAATCTCATCCATCTTGTGGGAAATATAAATCAGGGCGATTCCCTGCTCCTTTAACATCCTCATCATCTCGAAGAGCTTATTAACCTCCTGCACGGTCAGGGAGGATGTGGGCTCATCCAGAACAATCACCCTTGAATTGTAGGAGATGGCCTTGGCGATTTCGCACATCTGCCTCTGTGATACGGACATGCGGCTCATGGGCTGAGTGAGGTTAACGGTCATTCCCAATTTTCTAAAGAGCTCGGCTGCTTCCTTTTTCATCCTGCCTTCATCAATTACACCCATGGAATTGACCGGATAACGTCCGAGGAATAAATTGTCAATTACATTCCGTTCCAGACACTGATTCAATTCCTGGTGAACCATTGCAATGCCGTTTTCAAGAGCATCCTTTGGTCCGGAAAAGCTTACTTCCTTGCCGTTCAGGAAGATATTTCCCTCGTCTTTCTGGTAGGTGCCGAAAAGGCACTTCATCATGGTTGACTTACCAGCTCCGTTCTCACCCATAAGCCCCATAACGGTTCCGCGCTTCACATCCAGGTTGATATGGTCCAGAACTCTGTTCCGGCCGAAGGACTTGCTCATACCGCGTATTGATAAGACGATATCATCTTTCTTATCTGCCATTATTTTACTCCTGTATATGTAGATTGATAGGTTTCAGTATTTAATATTAGGGAGAATTTCTTCTCCCTAATAACAGTACATCTTTATTTTAATAAATATTACTGCTCAAGCAGAGATGTGTATGAAGCTGCATTGTCTGTCTTAACCATGTTGATGGCAAATGCGTCATACTGGCTTGGATTTCCAAGACGGTTTGTAATATTGGACTCTGTCTGCCCGTCGCCGCCGATGTAGTCAACCTTAAGGTTGAGAAGCTTATCGTATTTCTGAAGCAAAGGCTGATAGGTTGATCCAAGGAAGTTATCAGCTGAGTTGTAGATATTCAGCCATACATTCTTTGTGGCATGGGCAGCCTCATCCAGCTGATTGGATACAGGTGCATATACCATTGTGGAATCTGTGAAATCTGTATAATTTTCAGCAGTAACAGCAACGTTCAGTGCGTAGTAGGAACGCTCATCTGCCTTGTAAACATATACATCAGAACTCAGGACATTGCCTGCATCGTCTGCTGTGCCGATACCTGTATCAATATCAACTCCGTCCAGTGCGTTACGCAGTACGCGAAGAGTCAGGTAAGCCTGTACGTCTGCATGCTGGCTGATTGTGCCGCCGTAGCCCTCTGCGATAGCAGCTACTGCATCGCTGTTTGCATCATAGCCAAATGTAGGAACCTTATTGTCCTTGGACCATGCGTTGAACATGGACATGCCCATACCGTCGTTATTGGATGCAACAACATCAATCTGATCGCCAAAAGAAGAAGACCATGTGCCTATTGCATTACCTGCTGTGGCAGCATCCCATGTAGCGCCTGCGGAGTTCTTCATCTCCTGGGAAGCAAGCTCGCGGACAACATATGTCTTTCCGCCAACTTCGATGGAGCCGTCCTGTACAACAGTTGCTGTACCGTCAGCGTTTGTACCAACAGGATCGCTGTTGATGTTGCCGTCTTTCTCTACCGCGGTGCCAAGAGCCTTACGGATACCTCTTGTACGTGCGATAGAGTCGTTATGTCCGATGTCTCCGATTGCCAGAACGTAGCCGATGATTCCGTCGCCGTTGCGGTCAATTGAGTCGATGTTCTTCTCGATGTAGTCCTTAACCATGATTCCCTGAAGCTCAGCACCCTGGTTTGCGTCGAAACCTACATAATATGTATCCTTATTGAAATTCAAGGCTGTCATATCAAGCTGTCCTGTCGCACTGCTGGATGGCTGGCGGTTGAACCATACTAAAGGCTTATCCTTGTTTGCCACCTCTGCGCCTGCTTCCGGTGCCGCTGCTGAGTCTGCCGCGGTTGTGTCTGCTGCTGCCTCGGTTGTGGTATCCCCTGCAGTGGCTGTGGTTGGTGCTTCCGTTGGCTTGCTGCCGCCTCCGCAGGCAACCAGTGATAATGCCATGGAACACGCAAGAGCAACACTTAATGCTTTCTTCATTTTTAATTCCTCCCTTATAGTTTTGTTGTCTTTGGTTGTTTTTGCTTAACAACAAGTTTATTATACGACCTGGTTGTGCATTTTTCCATATGATTTTTATAGAATAATTATAAAATTTCTTCGATTTTATCTTTTTTCATCGGTGTTTTTGATATGACTCACTGATTTTTAAGCACTTTTGCCTCAGCCTGGGTCAAAGCCCTCTGAGGACACCAGTAATAATTTCCATCCAGCTGCGGCACCCTGTCCTTTGGGTCCTGGTTCAGGGACAGGCTCCAGACAATGTCAAATATGGCCTGGGCGTAGCGTTCCTTATCTGATTCCACTGTACCGAAAAGATACCCTTCCTCCAGGGCCTTTATGCCCACAGGGGTGCCGTCGATACCCACCACCTTGATGGAATTGGCCCCGATTCCGGCCCGGTTCATGGCGTCGATGGCTCCCAGGGCCATGTCGTCATTGTTGCTGACCACCAGTTCAATCTGGCCCGGATACTCCTTCAGCCACTGCTCCATCAGGGCTGATGCCTGGCTTCTGTCCCAGTTGGCAATTCCTCCCGTAATCTTCTCCAGCGGAACGTCCCCGTCCTTTAGTGTCTGGATGGACCACTCCGTGCGGATCAGGGAATCCTGATGGCTGGTCTCCCCCTCCAGGAGCACATAGCTTACCAGGCCGTTGCCATTGGCATCCAGGATACGTGAATCCTGGCGGTAGGCATCCACCAGGATGTTTCCCTGGAGCATGGCCGATTCCTTGGCGTCCGCTCCCACATAGTACAGCTTTTCCCAGCGGTTCATGTCCTCCTCCACCGGCTCCCGGTTAAAGAACACCACCGGAGTGCCTGCATCCATGGCCTTGTCAATGATGATGGAAGCCGACGAACGGTCCACGCTGTTGATGCACAGGGCATCGCAGCCCAGGGAAATCAGGCGTTCCACCTGGCTGTTCTGGGTATTCTGGCTCCCCTTGGCGTCCATGATATCTAACTTCACCTTGATCCCTGTTTCCTGTTCATATTCCTTTGCCCTGTCCTCCAGGCCGGAGCGCAGGGTACCGATGAAGGTATCGTCCCCCCGGTAGAGCAGAACCCCGATGCGGATGGAGTTCTTATCCCCCTGCCGCCCGTCTTCCCTTCCCCTGTACTGCCACAACCCTATGAGGACAGCCGCCCCCATACAGGCTGCCAATAGATACATCCAATTCCGTTTCACCGCAATGCCCCTTTCCTTATCACGTTTCTTCTTATCGCAGCCGCTCCCGCTTACTCAATGGGATAGAGCATTTTCTCGTATGTCTTATCCCTCAGCTTATCCTCATCCACATAGATGGCCTCCAGCATGGTCTGCTGCTTCTGGCGCGTACCCTGGATGGCTTCCACTGCCTGCTTCACGCTTAAATATCCCTCGTCAAACTGGTTATAAGCAGTCAGCCCCGTGATAACTCCCTGGTCCAGAGCCCTGAGCAGGGATGTGGTGCTTCCGGCGCCGTAGAGTCCTGCCACCCTGCCCTGGTATATGGTGTTTTCCTCCAGTATCCGGGTCGCCTGGTCCAGCGACTGTACATCCAGGGCTATAATGGTAATCCTGCCGCCTCCGATAGAGTCCGTTTCCTGTATGGCCTGACGGTATGTGTCCTGGTCTTTCCTCTCAATGAGCCGGTAATGATACCCCTGCGCATCCAGCACAGTCCTGACACCCTCATAGACCCGGGCGCTGTTCCCATAGTCCAGCCCCCTGCAAAAGAGATAGACCGGCACATCCCTGGGGGCCTTGGAAGCCGCCTCGCCCAGCAGCCTTCCAATCTCTCTGCCGTCCACACCGATAGTATCCAGATCCCCTCTCTCATCCGGAGACTGGCCCAGAAGGATGACGGGGCAGCCGGGGTTCATATCCTCCAGTTCCCTTACCGCCTCCTCAGGCTTCACCGGAGCAAGGAGCACCGCCCTGGTACCGTCCCTGATTTCCCGTTTTACCAGCTCCATCTGCTGCGCCTGGTCATCGGATGCATAAAGGGTGATAAAACTGACATCCCCATGGAACTCCACCGCGGCCTGGTCCATACCCTTTTTGAAATTCACATAGTAGTCGTCGTTGTCCCCCTCTATGATGACGGAAATCGGATATACCTCATTTTTCTTTTCCTTGATAATCAGATCCGTGGAGGACATCAAAAACAGCAGGACCAGGATACCGGCCCATATGCACCAGAGTATTTTTCCTTTATTTAACATAGGATCCCTCTTTCTTTACTTTCTCGTAGGGGATGGCCGGCAGATGGGCCGTGACCGTGGTCCCTTCATCCGGCTCCGACTCGATTTCCAGTCCGTAGCCATTTCCAAAATACAGACGGATACGCTCGTTGACATTCTTCACTCCAATGCCGGATCCCCTGCCTGACGGCACGTGGTCCGTATCCCCGAACAGCCGTTTCACCTGCTCCCGGGTCATCCCCAGGCCGTTGTCCGATACACTCATGAATAAATCCTTATCCTGGCGCCATGCCCGGATGCGGATTTCCCCGTCGCCGTCCATGAATTCCATGCCGTGATAGATGGCATTTTCCACCAGAGGCTGGAGGATAAGCTTGAGACTGGCCAGGTCAAGGACCTCATCCTCTGCTTCCACGGTATAGGTAAACTTATTTTTATAGCGCATGTGCTGAATCATAAGGTAGTTGCGCACATGCTCCAGCTCATCCCTGACAGCTATAATGCTTTTTCCCCTGCTGAGGCTGATTCGGAAAAACCTGGCCAGGGCCGTCACGACCCGCACCGCGTCGGTCAGGTTCTCATTTTCAATCATCCACACAATGATATCCAGGGTGTTATATAGGAAATGGGGGTTAATCTGCGCCTGGAGGGTGTCGAACTCGCTCTTTCGCTTGGATTCATGCTCCGCCACAATATCGTCCATAAGCCGCCCTATCTGCCGGGCCATGTTCTGTATGGAATTGCCCAGATGCTGTATCTCGTAGGAACCTCCGCTCCTGACCTCTGTCTCCAGATTGCCTGCCTCAATTTCATTGACGGATTTCTCCAGCTCCTTGATGGGGTCCGTTATCCTGGAGGAGATATAGGAATTGATGATGGTCATGATAAAAAGGACAAAGGCAATCATGAAAATTACCAGAAGCTTTGTCTTGATATTGTTGAGGGACACGCCGTCAAGAGGCGTCACCCCCACCACCTTCCAGCCTGTGTATCCCACGGTCTTAACCGTGACGGTCCGTTCCTCCCCGTCCACGGTCTGACGGTAATTGCCGTCCCTGAGTCCGGATACCTCCAGGTTGTTCTCCCGGACGATTCCCGAGTCAATAAGCTGGGCCTGGGGGTGGTATATGATTTCCCCGCTGCTGCTGATTAAGTAGACATAGCCTCCGTTCCCCAGATTTACCCCGTCAAAGAGCTGCTCCAGACTGCTGTAGCGTATGTCAATCAGCAGGACTCCCTGGTCCGTGGAAGGTCCCTGGGTGATTTCCACTGCCCTTGACAGGGAAATGACCCACCGGTATTGGTTCTCGCTGCCGTCAAAGATGTACTGGACATGGGGCGTGGAGAAATGCATGTTCTCCGTCTTCTCCAGGGTGGAGGTAAACCAGTTTTCCCCGGTGACATCCATATTTGTCTTAAGTCGGGCCGCAGGCACGGCTTCTAACAGCTTTCCCTCCTTGGACAAAAGGGCAATATTCTCCACATTGTCCTTGTTGTTGTCATAGAGAAGAGTCATCTCGCTTCCGATGGAACCGCTGGCCAGGTCCGCATTCTTGACCACCCCGTAGTACAGGGAATCAGACAGCTTCATCACGGTCCGCAGGTAATCCTCCATGGACCTGGTGATCTGATTAATCAGAATCTGGTTCTCCTCCCGGATGGTGGCGGACATCTGGCCCGACAGCCTGGAATACAGGGAAATGCCTATGAATATACTGGCGGCCAGGGCCGTCAGTGTAAAGTAGATGAATATGATGTACCGTATACTGGCCTTCTGCAGCTTAATCCTCTGCTTCTCAAACAACATGTCCCCTGCTCCTTTACGCTGCCTGCCGCGTTCCCGCAATACGCGGCGCGGCAGGCCTTTTGTATCTATTTTGCCCCTCTGAACTTGGTGGGCGAGACCCCGAAACGCTTTTTGAACACATAGCTGAAATAATTCTGCTCCTGATATCCCACCTTGGCCGCTATAACATAGGTCTTGTCATCGGTCTTGTTGAGAAGCTCCACTGCCTTGTCCAGGCGGACCTGGGTCAGGTAGGCGGTATATGCCTGCCCTGTCTCCTTCTTGAACATGGTGGAGAAATAGGCCGGGCTCATGTGCAGCTGGCGGCATATCTTCTCCACGGATAAATCCGGGTCCTGGTAATTGTCAATAATATATTCCCTGGCCTTCTGGATGACCTGCTTCATGGTATTATCCCGCTCCCGGTTCATGGCCTGGTTCATCCTGAGGGCGGCCGAGAGAAGCCAGTGGGCAAAGTCCTCCTTTTTCATCATCCTGGGTATGACGGCAAAGGTATCCCCCTGCTCCTCCCCCTCCTCCGTCAGCTGTTCCAGGTCCAGGTCATACTGCTGAATCAGCTGGACAATGGAACTGGACACGCTGAGCATATATGCCTGGCACTGCCTGAAATGCACCTTTGCATCGCTCATTTTATCCATGACTGCCTGTACTGCTTCCTCTATCTTCTCCCTGGGGCCGAACTTGATGGCCGCAATGAGTTCCGCTTCGTCCTTGCTGTCAAAACTCAGTTTTCCCCCGCTTACAGGCTCCACGTCATTGATGTAGATGGTGCTTCCCGCTCCCACGATGGCCTTATAGCCAAGGGCGTCCACGGCCGCCTTATAGGAGCCGCTGATCTCCCCCAGGTCCTGGCAGCTGTGGCCGATGCCAATGGTGATGGGCACCTCCAGAATCTTCTTTGTCTCCTTGCAGATATCCCCCAGAACGTCAATCAGTCCTGTCTGGCTGTTATCCTCATCAATGGCAGCAATAAGGGCCAGCTCAGACCAGGAGGTCCTGGAGGAAGTGAATACGGAAGAACGGCAATAGTTCCCCAGCTTCTCCTCCACTATCTGCATGACGGAAATGGGAATCAGGTCCCTCTCCTTGTGGAGAGGCAGCATATTCCCCTCCCGGATCTCCTCCGGCTCTATGTCAATGGCCGCGGCCACCCATTTCTTGGCTCCTGCCAGCGGGATATCATACTCAGCCAGCTTTTCCTTAAGTACATTTCCGGGCACAGTGCTTCCCACCAGCTCGTTTAAAAACTGGTCCCTGAGAATGGGAAGGCTGCGAATATAATTTTCACGCAGCAGGCTCACATTCCTTTTCTGCTCGATCTCATCGTCCAGGTTGGATTTGATGCGCTTTAAGATGGCAGTCAGCTCCTCCACATTCACAGGCTTCAGGATGTACTCCGTCACATTCAGCTTTATGGCCTGCTTGGCATACTCAAAATCATCGTAGCCTGAAAAAATCACGATTTTAACCGAGGGATATTTCTGCCTCACCCGTTCAGCCAGGGAAAGGCCGTCCATAAAGGGCATCCTGATGTCCGTCAGTATCAGGTCCGGCTCCAGGGCCTCCACTTTTTCCAGGGCCTCCTCCCCGTTTTCCGCATCCCCAACCACGCAGAAACCGGCTCCCGTCCAGTCAATCTTCCTGATGATACTCTGCCTGACCTCTTCCTCGTCGTCCACCAGTATGATACGGTATAATTCCATGCGTTTATCCCTTCCTTCTTACAATATATGCCCCGGGATTCCACCCGTCCGTTCCGCCCAGAACCTGTTCCATGGTGTAGTCCTGTATCTGTTCACGGGTAAGCATGGAAACCCAGTCCGGCCTTGATGTACCCCGGTCCCTTTTACCCTGTTCCGATGCCTCCCGGCCCGCCGCCCCCGGTCCATAGCTTCCGTATTCACCGTAAAACAGGGTGGACCGCGCGTCCTTTTTATCCCAGTCATGCCATCCCTCACGGCATATGTGGGGCCCCAGATAGCAGTCAATGAGCACCGTCCTGGCGTAATCCCTCCAGGGCCTGCCCAGGTAGACGCTTTTACGGGTCCAGGAGATTTATCACAAGTATACCTCAAATGCATGAAATTGTCATCCCGGTGCAAAAGTGAATATTCTCCGGAAGGCTCTTCCAGGCGTGCTTATAGTTTCTCATAAGTATAAATAATATATCAATCATATTGTCCTGTACTACTAATATATGTTATGATAAGTCCGTAACCGGCAGACAGAGCCGTAATCAATCGTGAAGGCATAAAACAAACACATAGATAAAAGAGGTATGACATATGGGCGGAATATTTGGTGTTGCATCAAAAAACAGCTGTACCCTGGACTTGTTTTTCGGAGTGGATTATCACTCCCATCTGGGGACAAAGAGAGGCGGAATGGCCGTATACGGCAGCCAGGGCTTTACAAGGTCCATCCACAATATTGAAAACACTCCCTTCCGTACGAAATTTGACGGAGATTTGGACGAGCTGGAGGGAACATTGGGAATCGGATGTATCTCCGACAACGAACCCCAGCCCCTTCTGATTCAGTCCCACCTGGGCAGCTTTGCCATAATCACAGTGGGAAAAATCAACAACGAGGCAGAGCTGGTGGCCTCAGCCTATGAAAACGGCCATATCCATTTCATGGAAATGAGCCACGGGCGCATCAATGCAACGGAGCTGGCGGCTGCCCTCATCAACCAGAAATCCACCTTGGTGGAGGGTCTTCTTTATGCCCAGGAAAAGATAGAGGGCTCCATGTCCATCCTGCTGCTGACTCCGGAAGGAATCTATGCGTCCAGGGATAAATTCGGAAGAACCCCCATTGTCATCGGGCACAAGGACGATGCCTACTGCGCCTCCTTTGAAAGCTTTGCTTACATCAATCTGGGATATACGGACTACAAAGAACTGGGGCCCGGCGAAATCGTATATATGACGCCTGAGAGCGTGGAGACGGTCAGCCCTCCCAGGGAAGAAATGAAGATATGCTCCTTCCTGTGGGTATATTACGGCTATCCCACATCCAGTTACGAGGGCATCAATGTGGAGAGCATGCGCTATGAGTGCGGGAAGCTGCTGGCAAAGAGGGATGACGCGCAGCCCCAGGTGGTTGCGGGCGTGCCTGACTCAGGCATCGCGCACGCCATCGGGTATGCCAATGAATCCGGCATTCCATTTGCCCGTCCCTTCATCAAATACACCCCCACCTGGCCCCGCTCCTTCATGCCCCAGAACCAGGGCCAGAGAAACCTGATCGCCCGCATGAAGCTGATTCCTGTGGACGCGCTGATCCGCGGCAAAAAGCTGCTGCTCATCGACGACTCTATAGTTCGAGGCACCCAGCTGGGTGAGACAACGGAATTCCTGTACCAGAGCGGGGCAAAGGAAGTGCATATACGTCCGGCCTGCCCTCCCCTTATGTTCGGATGCCCCTACCTTAATTTCTCCCGTTCCACCTCAGAGCTGGACCTGATTACCAGGCGCATCATCCGGGACAGGGAGGGCGATAATGTGTCCCGCGATGTGTTAAACACTTACACGGACCCGGACAGCGCCAATTACAAAGAGATGATTGAGGAAATCCGCAAGCGCCTGGGATTCACCACCCTTCGTTACCACAGGCTGGATGACCTGGTGAAGTCCATCGGCATCTCCCCCTGCAAGCTCTGCACCTACTGCTGGAGCGGCCGGAAATAGGCCGGGGCGTGTCTGAAAACTGCTTTCAGCCGCGCACTACACCGGAATCTGGTATAACAGCGCGTTACAGATGGCGGCGGCAACATTGCTGCCGCCTTTTCTTCCCCTTGCCACAATATACGGCGTATCCTCCAGGGTCAGAATCAGTTCCTTTGACTGGACCACATTCACGAATCCCACCGGCACGCCGATGACAAGGGCGGGGGCGGCCAGTCCTTCCTCTATTAGCTCATAAATGCGGACCAGGGCCGTGGGAGCATTGCCCACGGCAAAAATCAGCGGACGCCCCTGCAATCCATAGAGCCTGGCCGCCTTTTCCATGCTGGCCACAGCCCTGGTGGTGCCCTGTTCCTTTGCCTGTAACGCCACATCCTCATCTGCCATGAAACAGAAGGCTTCCCCGCCCAGGGCGGACAGCCTTTTTTTATTGATCCCGGACAGCCCCATATTGGTATCCGTGACAATGACAGCGCCGGCTTTTAATGCCTCCATCCCCTTTTTCACAGCCTGACCGGAAAATAACAGGTTTTGTGCATAGTCAAAATCCGCCGTGGTGTGGATGGCCCGCTTGATAACCATTTCATTTTCAGGCTCCGGATGTATGCCCTGCAAGGACAGTTCCTCCTGTATGATCTCAAAACTGCGCCTCTCAATATCTCCCGGCAGTACCTGTTCCAACTGTATATCCGTCATCCGGCTTCTCCTCTCCTTTTCCTTTTCGGCTGATGCCCATAATTCTGTACACGGCCTCCATGTCCAGATTCTCCCTGAGCGATTCTGCCAGCTTATCATACTGCTGCTGCCTGTAAGTGCTGTAATCCATATCCGCCGCCTGTTCCAGGCAGAGGCCCTTTGCCGCGGCCAGGGCCTCTGCCACTGTCCTGGCAATTCCGGGGCTGTCAAAGATTCCATGGACATAGGTGCCGTAGATATTTCCCCTGTTCCACCCATCCATCCTGGCCTTCCTGGATAAAAGCCTGTCCTTTCCTGTTTCCATCACATAGTCCATGGGGCGGCATATTTCCGGTTCCCTGCGCCAGGAAACGATTTTGGCCGTGTCAGCGGCCCCCTCTTCCCGGTCAATAAACGTGCGGCCCATGTGAATCTCATATCCCCCAATGGATTTTCCTGACAGGCCGCCCAGGCAGCCGTCCAGCTCACCGAAGGCGCCTTCCACCTGGGTCCTTATCTTTTCTTCCTCAAACTCCGTCTTAAGGGGGAGCAGGCCCATTCCGGCTGTCCGGGAAGGAAGGCCTGACTCCACCCCTTTTGCATCCTCCAGCACCTCCCCCATCATCTGGTAACCTCCGCAGATTCCCCACACAGGCACCTGGCGGTCCGCCAGCTTAAGGATTGCCGCCTCCAGCCCGTTCTGGCGCATCCACAGCAGGTCATGGATGGTATTCTTTGTACCGGGAAGGATGACCATGTCAGGGTTTCCAAGGTCACAAGCCTTTGTCACATAGCGCAGTGACACCCCGGGGATTCCTGAAAACACATTAAAATCCGTAAAATTGGATATGCGCGGAAAACGAATCACCGCCAAATCCACCCCGGCAGGAGCTTTGCTGTTTCCTGTGTTCAGCCGGCTGCTCAGACTGTCCTCATCCTCGATATCCACATCCATGTAAGGTATCACCCCCACCACCGGTATATGGCACAGATCCTCCAGCATGGAAATTCCGGGCTCCAGTATGGATCTGTCGCCCCTGAATTTGTTGATGATTAATCCCTTTATACGCTTCCTCTCCTCCTCTGTCAGCAGGGCCACCGTGCCGTAGAGCTGGGCAAAGACGCCGCCCCTGTCAATGTCCCCCACCAGAAGCACCGGGGCGTCCGCCATCTCCGCCATGCCCATGTTCGCGATATCATCGGATTTCAGGTTAATCTCAGCCGGACTTCCGGCGCCCTCTATGACGATGACATCGTACTGTTCCTCCAGCCGCCGGTAGGAGGCCATGATATCCGGCACCAGGGATTTCTTACAGGCAAAATAATCCCTGGCCTTCATATTGCCCCTGGAAATCCCATGGACGATAACCTGGCTGCCCACATCCGTGGTAGGTTTTAATAGAATGGGATTCATGTCCGCATCGGGGACAATTCCCGCTGCCTCCGCCTGCACGGCCTGGGCCCGTCCCATCTCCAGCCCTTTAGGGGTTATGTAGGAATTAAGGGCCATGTTCTGGGATTTAAAGGGCGCTGTCCTGTAGCCGTCCTGGTAAAAGATGCGGCACAGCCCGGCTGCCAGGATGCTCTTTCCCGCGTTGGACATGGTTCCCTGAATCATGATTGACTTTGTATGTTCGGACATGGTTTCCTCCTCTCAAGCACCCGGGCCATTTCCCGGATGAGCTGTTCATTGTCCTGTCTCAGCTTAACACAGATACGGTAGAAGGATGAGTCCAGCCCCGGATAATTGGCGCAGCTGCGAATCAGGATGCGGCGGCGCAGCAGTTCCCGGTAAAGCCGGCCTTTTTCCAAAATCCCGTCCTCTTCCCGGTCCCGAAAGAACAGATAATTGGCCCGGGAGGGATATACCTGAAAGCCCAGGTTTTGGAGGGCGCCTGAAAGCCTCTCCCGTTCCCCCTTAATCACTGCTCTGGTGTGCTCCACAAAATCCGTCTCTCCAAGGGCCGCCAGGCCGGCGCACTGGGCCGGGCCCGACACGGACCAGGGCTGGCGGACCTCCTGAAGCCGCTCCAGAAGGGCGCTGTCACTGCACAGGCCGTAACCCAGCCGTAACCCGGCCATGGCATACAGCTTTGTAAATGCCTTAAGCACAAACAGATGCTTAAACCGGGCCAGGACGGGTATGACGGAATATGCTTTTGAATCATCCAGGAAATCGCAGAAACATTCGTCCACTGCCAGATAAACCCCCAGACGCTCACAGGTACCTGCCAGCTGCTCCACTTCTTCCTTTTTTACGGGTAATCCTGTGGGATTGTTGGGATTGCACAGGAACACCACATCGTAGGGCTCGCCCCTCTCTGCCGCCTCCTGTACACGGCTGCACATCCCCGCAGCGTCCAGGGCAAATCCCGCATCCTCCCTGAGATAATAATAGTCGGTCCTGCATCCCACCGACCTCAATGCCTGCTCATACTCGGAAAAGGCGGGGGCTGTCACCAGCCCGCGTACAGGACGCAGGGCGGACGCCAGGCCGAATATCAAGTCAGCTGCCCCGTTTCCGCAGATAATCCATTTATCCTCCACCCCATGATGCCTGCCCAGGGCCTGTCTCAGCTTTTTGCACCGGCTGTCCGGGTACAGGCTGCAGACTTCCCTGTCCAGACAGTCCCTCAGAGCCTGCCTGACCGCCTCCGGCATGCCAAGGGGATTGATATTGGCAGAATAATCCATCTGTATGTCCTGGCTGTATATGTCCCCGCCGTGTTGATATTCCATAATAACCTCCATATGCCCTTTTTACAGCTATAATACAAAAACTTACCGGCTGATATTACAAAAGCAGAATCAGCACAGCCAGCCCAAGAACCATCATCCCCTCCGCAAAAAACATGAGATGGTTTGCACGCCTTATGTCCGCCGGTTCTATTACCCTGTCGTCATCCCCGATATATGGCTTTTTATGAAGGGTTCCGAAATACCAGGCATCCCCGGCCAGGCGCAGATGAAGGGCGCCTGCACAGGCAGCCTCGCCGTGGGCGGAATTAGGGCTGGCGTGGCGTTTCCTGTCCCGAAGTAACACCTTACAGGCATGAGCCCCGTCCATGCCCGGCAGGACCCATGCACCGAGGACCATCAGGATACCGGTCAGCCTGGCCGGCGCCAGGTTAAGCAGGTCGTCCAGCCTGGCTGCACAGCGGCCGAAGTACAGGTATCTGTCATTTTTGTATCCCACCATGGAATCCATGGTGTTGACGGCCTTGTACAGCGTGCCTCCTGCCGGCCCCAGAAGAGCCATGAACAAAAAGGGGGCAATGACACCGTCAGAGGCATTTTCAGCCACTGTCTCCACTGCTGCCCTGGCAATTCCGCCCTCATCCAGCACCGAGGTATCCCTTCCCACAATCATGGACACATTGTATCTGGCCGCCTCTGTGCGCCCTGCCTCCAGGCTGCGGCACACCTTCATGCTTTCTGTATACAGTCCCCTGGCTGCCAGCATGAGACTGCACAGGAATCCCTCTGCCAGCAGAAGCACTGCCCAGGCCCCGGTCAGCCACAGATGCTCCGCCGCGTGAACGATTGCCCATGGAACGCACCACCATATCATGCACATGGAGGCGGTGAGGATGAGCCCTGCCCGGGACTGCCCTTTCTTTCCCGTCCCCTCTGTCCATCCTCTAAGCCGCGATTCCATTCCGGCAATCATGGTTCCCATGAGGCGCACCGGATGGGGTAACCATAAGGGATCCCCTATCATCCAGTCAATCACACATCCCGCCAGCAGGGCCGTACCATGAAATTTCCATATATCCAGCCACGTAATGTCCATGTCTACCTACCTCGTCATTTAATCCGCATCCCTATCCCGCAGCACACCCGCCACACTTCCTCTGCCTCCCCGGCAATCCGGCAGCAGAGCCGCCCCGTCTCCTCCCGGTACAGGCGTTCAAACGCATCTGCGGGCACGATGCCGCAGCCTGTCTCGTCTGTCACCAGGACGCGGTCCTTTGGTCCGGCAAGCAGCTCCTCCAGAAGCTGTTCCGTGACCGGTCCCTTGCGTTCATGGCCACAAGGGACTGCGCTGCCCTCCATCACCCGCCTGACAAAGAACTGGAAATCACGGCAGAACCTGCCGTCCATAAATTCCTCCCAGGAGGCCTCTGCGCCCTCTGTCCAAACAAATACATCCGTATCCTGTCCCCCCAGGTACTGCCTGACGAACTCCCTCTTACCCTGGGAACTTCCTCCTGTTACCAAAATCATTCCTACATTCCTCCCATCAAGCCTGCCTTTAAAAGGACTGTGGCTGCCGCCAGACCGGCCAGTTCGCATACCTGCAAAAAGCATCCGGCCAAATCTCCCGTCACTCCGCCAAACTGTTTCACAGACATCCTGTAATACCATATAAACACGGCCAGGTGGGTCATAAGCAGTACTCCTGCCAGTATACCTGCCCCGTGACAGCCCATCTTAACGGCTGCCGCGCCTGTTCCCAGGCAAATAAGCATCCACAGAAGCAGCACCAGGGAATCCGTCTTTTTTTTTGCTGCTCCGCCAAATCCGGCTGCCAGGCCCTGCTTTTTGGCCCGGGGAAATGTGACCACGGAAAGGCCGCTGAAGGCCCGCTCCATCACAAACACAAGGCAGGGAACCGCGTAAAGAAAATATCTGTCCCCCATGTCCACCCTCAGGACAAGAGACAGGTACTCGAGAAAAACACCCAGATAGAGCATCATGTAAACGCCAAAGGAAATGACCGCAAAGGCTCCCAGGTGCGGGTCTTTCAGAATCTCCAGCTTTCTGCTTCTGTCACCATAGGAATGAATGGCATCCATGGTATCCAGAAAACCGTCCATATGAATCCCTCCGGTTACCAGCAGGGGAACGGCTGCCCCAATGAGAGCCGCAGCGGCCACGGACAGCTTCAGCACATCCAGTGAAAGATAAAGCCAAAGGCCCAGAACCGCTCCCTGCGCGATCCCTACCAGAGGAAAAAAGCACATAACGTAGCGCATACGATCCTCGGTCCACTCCACGTTGGGCATGGGTATCTTGGAATACGTGGAAACCGCTATGATACAGGAATAAAGTCCGTTCATTCTCCCTGACACTCCCTTCTTATCAAGTCAACCCCAACCGCTGCCTGTCCGGAGGAGGAAGGCTTCCAGAACACGGGAATGCCATAAACCACCTCCACCACCCGGTCTGCGGCAGCGGCCAGCTTCTGATTCAAGCAGCCCATGAGACGGATATACTCCATTGTCTCAGGTCCGTAACAGATTCCATCCCGGTCCACTTCATTGGTGACAATCACCATATCCCGAACCTGTCCGGCCAGGGAAATGATGTCCCCCGCAATCTTATGGGACAGGTATTGGATCGGACTGCCCTGCTGCTCTCCTGCTTCCGTTTTCTCTGTCCCCTCCTCCTTAAACATCTCATTGGCCGCCAGGTTGGATACGCACTCCAGCAAAAGGGTCCGGTCTGTCCGGGATGAAGCGCCTGAACCGGCCTCATACTCTTCAAACATCACCCTTCCCACATCCCAGGGTTTTTCTATGGTGATGAACCCCTTTCCCTTTCGGAGCATACGGTGACGCTCCACCTTATCCCTTCCCTCTTTTCCATATGCAATCATGGTAGCCACATAAAAACGGCGGGAACAGGATGAATCCAGAATAAGCCCTTCTGCATATTCTGATTTTCCGCTGCCGCTTCCGCCTGTCACCAGAGTAATCATCCTTGGTCTCCTATCATCATGTCATCATGTTAATCCCAATCACACCAGATGCTCATACGCTTCCATATGGATGTCATCAAAGCTGCTCATCTGCGTGTACACAGCCGCCGCCATATCTAAAAGCGGAAACAGGGCCGCTGCGCCGGTGCCCTCCCCCAGACACATTCCCGCAGAAATGGCGGGTTTAAGGCCAAGGGCATCAAGGACCATTGCCCCGGCAGGCTCGGCTGAAATATGGGAGGCCAGCAGATATCCTTTTACATCCGGGCAGATTCTGACGGCAGCCAGAGCGGCTGCCCCTGTTATGAGTCCGTCCAGCACCACCGGCAGGCCGCAGGCCGCGCAGCCAATATAAAAGCCGGTCAGGGCCGCCAAATCCAGGCCGCCCACTTTGGACAGCGCGTCCACCGGATCCTTCCCGGACGGCTTGCGGATACGGATTCCTTCCCTTATGACCTGCACCTTGCGGTTGTAACCGGCTGTGGTCAGACCTGCCCCCCGGCCCGTCACCAGTTCGGGGTCCATATCCAGAAGTACGGAAAGAAGGGCGCTGCTGGTAGTGGTATTGCCGATTCCCATTTCTCCGGAGCCGGCCAGCACATACCCCCTTTGTTTCAGTTCCGCGGCCATATCTGCTCCTGCCTCCATGGCCTTCACTGTTTCCTCCCTGGTCATGGCAGGTTCCTCCAGGAAGTCCTTTGTCCCATATGCCACTTTCCGGTTCACCATGCCGGGAACCGCGTCATGGCAGGCCATACCCACATCCACAGGAATCACATCGGCCCCTGCCTGACGGGCCATAAGGCAGACACATGAATTTCCCTGAGCCATGTTTCCTGCCACAATGGCGGTAACCTCCTGTCCTGTCTGGGTCACGCCTTCCTTTACAACGCCATTGTCCCCACACATGACCACAATGGCCCTGGGATGCAGGCTGACTGCCAGGCTGCCGGATGCAGCGGCTATGCGTATGATATCCTCTTCCAGGACTCCCAGGCTTCCCAAAGGCTTGGCCACCTTATCCCAGCGCTGCTTTGCCTGACGCCTGAGGGCCTGGCTGGCGGGCTTAATGCTCTTCATTGCTTCCTTCAATGTCATAGCTCATGTTCCTTTCCGTCATGTTCCTCGTCGTGTTCCTCGCCATGTTCCTTTCCATATTCCACGCACTGTCCGGCAAACCTTTGAACCAGTTCAGGGCAGGAAGGATAATAAAGGTGGGGGAATCCGGCCATCACCCGTTTCGCTGTTCTCATGCAGGGCCAGTAACGGCCGCCATTTGGCTTGACAGCCCTCATGCAAAATTCATCCTCCCCGCACCTGCAGTCCCAGTAATGAAATTCATGGCCTTTTATCTCTGCCCCTTCCTGAAGAAAGGGAAGGCTGCGATTGGGCCGCAGGGTTATGTATCCAAACCTGCCGGTTTTTCCGGCCCTGTATCCATGGCCCCTCAAAACACCTGCCATGGGATATTCCTTTCCGCCATCCCCCTCCAGACTGTCCAGCAGATAGAGGTACCCCCCGCACTCTGCCAGAATGGGCATCCCGGATGCGGCCGCTGCCGCCACCGAATCCCGCATGGTCCTGTTCGCCGCCAGAGCCTCCCCATGGTTTTCAGGATAACCGCCCCCCAGTATCAGCCCGTCCAGTCCCTCCGGCAGTTCCTTCTGATGGAGCGGGCTAAAATATACAAGCTCGGCTCCAGCCTGTTCCATGGCCCTTAGGTTGTCCTCATAATAAAAGCAAAATGCCTCATCCCTGGCAATTCCCAGACGAAAATGCGGTACGGTTCCAGTTTTGGACTCAGTTCCCGGCCCGTTCCACGGCTTCCCGACGAAGCATGCCTCTGCCCGGACCAGTACCGCCCTGTCACAGCCGCCTGCGTCAGCAGCAATCCTCAAAAGCGGTTCCCACTCCAAATTGTCATCCATCCGGTCGGCCAGCTGTTCCAGCTGCTCCCTGATTCCATCTATCTCATCCGGAAGCACCAGCCCCAGATGACGGCTTCCCACCTGAAGGAATTTCAGTTCAGGCAAATATCCTATGACCGGAATCTGAAACCGTTCCTCCACCATGGGTTTTAGGCGGTTATATATCATGGGGGACATGCGGTTGAAAAAGATGCCCTTTATGTTATTTTCTTTATCACTGTTCCCACGGCAGCCTGAGTTTCCGCAAATACCTCCATGTGCTTTGTGAGCTTTTTTCTCACTATCTGTTTCCGCCATCATATCATACTCCAAAAATCCCTGAATCAAAGCCATCAGCGATAAGCTGGCTCCTCTTCCATCCACCACCAGAATGGCCGGAAGTTCAAGAATACTTCCAATCTCAAAGGAACTCCCCTGAACGGACACGCCCCCCAGACCGTCAAAATATCCCATGACACCTTCTGCCACCACAAAATGGTGTTCCATGCTCCGGGACAGCTTCTGTCTCATATGTGTCCCGGTCTCAAAAAAGCTGTCCAGGTTGCCATTTTCCACTCCCAGCACCCTGCGGTGGAACAGGCCGTCAATGTAGTCCGGTCCGCACTTAAATGCAGCCGGATTATATCCCTTTCTCTTAAGAAGGGTCAGCAGGCCGCAGGTTACCATGGTCTTCCCGCTGCCGCTTCCCGGAGCCGCTATCATAACTCCTGCCATTGTATATCTCCCCCGTCGTCTTTTGGGTCCTGCATGACCGCCACATATACCGGGTTCTGCGCCTTTGGCATATGGTAGCTTCCCACCGCATCCACGGGGGCCGCCCATACCTGGGTTATCTCTCCTGTGGCAAATTCAAATTCCTTCATACACGCCAGAATCTCGCCCACTGTCTCCAGTGTAATGGCATTGGCCACGATTCTCACATGGGGATTGGCGTCAAGAAGGGCTGCCACGATTTCACGCATACGGCCGCCGCTTCCGCCGATGAATGCGTGGGTGGGCGGTTCCAGTCCCTTCATGGCCTCAGGCGCCTCGCCTTCCACAATGTGAAATCCCATCCAGCTTCCGTGGAACTTCTGGCAGTTGGATTCAATCAGCTGCAGGGCTTCCCGGTTCCGCTCAATGGCATACACCTGGCCGCTGCCGCCCCGCTTGCGTATCTCCATTCCCATCTCCACCGCCACGGAGCCGGTGCCGGCCCCGATATCATAGCACACGGCCTGGGTGCCGATACACAGCTTCTCAAGGGATATCCTCCGTACCTCCTTTTTTGTCATAGGCACCTGGCCCCGGATATAGTCGTGATCCTCGGGACCGGGCTGGGGATAAAGCTGTCCTTCCGCCGCCTCTGTATTCTCCACCAGTACACAGGCCAGGCTGCCAAAGGGAAGGCGCTCATCCTCCATTAAAAGCTCGGCAGGAGTCATTTCCCAAGCAATGCGTTCATCCTCGTATGAAAAATTTTCTCCGGCCCATATGGTCACGTTGCTCATTCCGCTGCTGACCAGCTGGCGGCACAAATCCGGCACGCTGCCGGCTCCGCCCAGCAGGATAAAGCAGCTCTTGAAGCTGCGGATATGGGCAGCCACATCGCAGTCCCGTCCATGGCTGCTGACCGGATGGACATTCTGCCAGCTCTTTCCCAGCCTGGCGCAGAAATAGGACAGGCTGGACACACCCGGAACAAATTCCACGTCCCATCCCTCCCGCACAAATGCCTTGGCCGCCGCCTCAGCCCCGCTGTAAAAGCCGGTGTCTCCTGACAGCACCAGGGCTGCCTCATCCCACCGGAAGCTGCCCAGCCACTGTACCATCTCACTGGGCTTATAGGCTGAAAATACCCGCTTCTTATCGGTGTACGCGCTGACGCTGTCCAGCATCCGGTCCGCCCCCATCACCACCTGGGCCGCCTCCAGGCAATCCATTGCCCGGCCCGTCAGCTGGTCCTCTCCCCCCATTCCTATGCCCACCAGATATACGATTGGCCTTAAATCATCCATATATGCTTCCTTTCTTTTCATGTTCCATCCACTCCTTTAGCTGTCCCTTTATCTCATCCAGGGATATGCCTTCCCCGCTGCCCGGCCGGTCAATCACCACTGCCGCAGCACCGGCCCTGTGCGCTGCCTTTATCTTTTCCGAAAAGCCTCCGGCTGCGCCGCCGTCCTTGGTCACCAGATAAGCGCATCCGTATTCCCTGAGCTGTACCAGATTCATTTCCTCTGAAAAAGGTCCCTGCATGGCGATGATATGGCGGCCCTCAAATCCCAGACTCCTGCACTGGGCCACGGCCTCCGCCGAGGGCAGGACCCTGGCATAAATCCTCTGCTCATAATCCCTTATTCTTGTGTACGCGGCCAGCTCCTTGCTGCCCGTGGTCACCAGAATATTTCCCGTCACAGAGGACAGCCATGTGACTGCCGCCTCCACATCCGGCATATGGATTACTCCCGGCCGGCTGTCCCCGGCCCCCGGTTCACGCAGGCACCTTATAAGCCGCAGGCCCTTTCTTTTGGAACAGGCAATTCTTATGTTTCGGGTTACTTCCACCGCATATGGATGGGTGGCGTCAATGACCAGTTCCGGCCGCAGCTTATCAAACATCCGCTCCATTTCCGTAACATTAAGACGCCCCTGGCGTATCTCCATGCATCCGTCATGGTCCGGCCTGCATATATCCTCCAGCAAATCCCTTCCATATCCGGTAGCCACACAGATTACAAAGGGTCGGTTAAGCTCCTGAAGATATTCAGCCAGCAGCCTCCCCTCCGTGGTCCCTGCAAACAGTATGATACTCCTCTTAATTTCCTTCATACCTGTAACCTCTCGGCGTGACCATATAGGGGCCAATCTGCCTGGTATGGGAATTGCCGATGTAGACCGTGGTGAACATGTCCACCCGGCGTTCCTTCAGCTCCTCCAGGGTAAGGACCTCCGTCCCTTCCCCTTCCCTGCCGATGTTCACAGCCAGCCCGCACACGGTATGCCCTGCCCTGTACTTAAGAATACGGCTGCACGCCTGCCTGAAATAGTCAGGCCGTCCCTTGCTGGCCGGGTTGTACAGACATATGACAAAATCCGCCTGGGCCGCGGCCTCTACCCGGTTCCATATGACCTCCAGGGGCGTAAGCCGGTCGCTTAAGCTTATGACAGCAAAATCGTGCATCAGCGGGGCTCCCAGAACCGCCGCCCCCGCGCAGGCAGCCGTGATTCCCGGCACTGTCCTGACGCTGACGCCGGGATACTGCTTTGCCAGTTCCAGTATGAGGCCCGCCATTCCATAAACCCCTGCGTCCCCGCTGCATATCATGGCTGTATTCTTTCCCTCCATACAGCATTCAAACGCCTTCCGGCACCGTTCCTCTTCCCTGGTCATGGCAGTGGTCAAAAATTCCTTTTGGGGGAACAATCCCCTTACCAGGTCCACATAGACCGTGTAACCGGCTATGACCTGGCACTGCTCCATCACTTCCAGGGCCTGTCCCGTCATCTGCTTTTTTTCTCCTGGTCCCATCCCCACCACATAGAGTGTTCCGGGCTCCTGTTTCCTCTGGATATCTTCACGGCCCACACGGAATCCGGTGGTAAAGGCGGGGTCGTAAAGCTTTGATCGCTCATAGCCGGTCTGGGCCACGGTATTTCCCACCACAATAAGCGCGGTCTTATGGATTCCTTCCCTGTCTGCCGTCTCCTTTAAGGCAGCTACCGTACACCGGACCACCTTCTGGTCCGGCCAGGTTGCCTTATATACAATGGCTGCGGGCGTATCCCCCGGATATCCGCCCTTCATCAGCTCCTCTGACAATTCTCCCGTCATGCCGGCGCTCAGGAATATCACCATGGTGCTGCCGTGGGCAGCAAATTTCCCTATGGATTCCCGTTCCGGCACAGGTGTCCTACCGGCCATCCTGGTTATGACTACACTCTGGCTGATGCCGGGCAGGGTATACTCCATCCCAAGCGCTGCGGCGGCTCCGCAGAAGGAGCTGACCCCGGGACATATATCATAACCTATCCCCCTAGCATCCAGACCGTCCATCTGTTCCCGTATGGCACCGTAGAGGCAGGGATCCCCGGTATGAAGGCGCACCGTGGTAAGACCGTCCCGTTCCGCCTGTTCCATCACTTCCATGACCTGCTCCAGGTCCATGGAGGCGCTGTCATAAATCCTGGCATCCTGCCTGACCCAGTCTAAAAGCTCCCGGCTGACCAGGGAACCCGCATATATGACCACATCTGCCTCTGACAAGAGTCTCTTTCCCCTGACCGTAATCAAATCAACTGCGCCCGGACCTGCTCCTACTATATGTATCATCTCATTCCGCCTTTCATCTATTCCTCATTCTGTCCGTAAAAAACATAAGCAAATCATCTGCGCCGGTGGTTGCGCCCAGTATTCCGCGTTCATTGGTAAATACAATGGCCTCTGCCCTCAGACGTTCACCGGCCCGCCGTTTCATATGCTGTTCCAGCCGCCCCATCACCCGCTTCATCACCTGTTCACGCAGGCCATCCTCTGTCTCCAGAAGGCGCAGCCCCTCATCCACGGTCACTGCTTCCAGAATCTGTTCCACCAGCTCTCTTTTCGCGCCGCAGGCAGCTCCGTGGGCTGCCAGGATTTCCATTCTCCCATCCGCCCAGGAGGAATGGGTATTCATGATACCGGCTGCCAGTTTGATTAGCTTACCGCCATGGCCTATGAGCAGTATGGACTCAGCACCTTCTTCCACCGCCATGTCAATGGTACTGCCTATGAAGTTGCTGCATTTCACAGCCTGTCCCAGGCCAAGACCAAGTACATTGCCTACAAAGTTCTCACCGTAATTTCCCGGTGTCACCAGGAGGTTCTTCTCCCCCTTACGTATCCTCTGCCTCAGCTCCAGCCGTATGGTGTCAAGAAGCGCTGTCTCGCTCATGGGCTCCACCATTCCGCTGGTCCCCAGTATGGATATGCCTCCCTGGATTCCCAGACGGCTGTTAAAGGTCTTATCCGCCACCTTAAAAGCTCCCGGTACACGGATTTCAATGGAAAGCACACCCTTAAAACCGGATTCCCGGCACACACCGGCCACCTGTTCAAATATCATCTGCCTGGGAACCGGGTTAATGGCCGCCTTTCCCACTTCGCAGCTCAAACCGCACTGAGTTACCCTTCCCACTCCCACTCCTCCGGATAAATTCAGCCGTAATCCGTCCTTCTCATACACATAATCCCCACCGGCACCGCTGACATCAACGCTGTCCGCATCCGGCAGCCGGACCTGTGAATACACCATAAGCCCGTCCGTCACATCCGGGTCGTCGCCTGCATCCTTTCTGACACCGCAGGATACACGGTTCTCCCCCGTATCCATTTCCTCCACCTCCAGGTCCAGACGGACTCCCTTTGGCGTTGTCAGGGATACCTGCTCCATTCTCCTGCCCTGCAACAACATAACGGCAGCTGCCAAGGAAGCCGCTGCCGCACAAGTACCTGTGGTGTATCCCCATCTCAATTTTTTCTGATTCTTATAGATGTACGAATCTGCCATAGTCCCACCTGCTGTCCAACATCTGACTTAAACTATGGAAAAGTATATCATATCCAACTGCATTTCTCAATGTCTAATTTCCCTGTGACCGGCTCCTGCAACCGGCTCTATGGCTGCCGCCACCGTCACCCCTTCTCCGGCCCGCTTATGTATCAGAAGGATTCCTCCCCCGGCCGTACAGGACCTTTCGCAGACATTGCCCACGCCCACCGTGGATCTTACAAACTCGGATTCCTCAAACTCTCCTTCCACAGCCAGCAGTTCCCCGGATGTAAATGTACGAAGCTCCCACCCGTACCTGCCGGCCAGCTGCGACACCGCTGCCTCTTTGGCCTTAATGTCAATGGTGGACAATGCCTTTACCGCCGCCGGGTCAATGCCACTATCCTCCAGCGCTTCCAGGACACGGCGTTCCAGGACATCCGGCGGGGTTCCCTTCCTGCAGCCCACGCCCACCACAACCATCTTTGGAACCAGGCGAAGGAAGGAAGGCCTTTCACTGTTTCGGAATGTAATCCATATGTTATGCCTGCACACGCTATTCATGCATATATTATGTCTGCATATGCCCTTGGCGCCCTCCCCAAAGATTCCTGTTTCTCTGTCTGAAATCCAGTTTCTCCAAGACCCGGCGCCGGACGCGCTCTCCGCCCCATGGCACTCCGCGTCACAGAAAAAACCCACCTTCCCGCCATCCAGCAGCCAGGCAGAAATCTCTTTGGCCTCTTTTCTGTCTGTTATGCAAAGACCGCTGCGGGCTGCAAAGACATCCACCGCAAATACACCGTTGACATCCGTTGCCGTGGTTATGACCGGTATGCCCTGAAGCCAGCCCGCCATCCTTTCAGCCAGCTCATTGGCTCCCCCCACATGGCCTGACAACAGGGGGATACAGAAATGCCCGGCTTCATCAGCCGCCACCACAGGAGGGTCTGTCATCTTATCCCGGACAAAGGGCGCAATAGCCCTGACTGCAATACCGGCCGCGCCGATGAACACCAGCGCCCTCTTCTGTCCAAACATGGATCCGGTCCATTCCGAAAGGGAATTGTCCTGAGGCAGGATACCCTCCGCCTCCCATTCCGGCTTCCAGAAGCGCCGCGGCACATATCCTTGGCACTCTGTTCCTGTATCCCTGAACCGGCGGCACAGCAGGCGGCATATTCCGGCGCCTCTTGCCGTAAAACAGATCATTCCTATCTTCATTCCCGTCTCCTTTGTATCATTCCTGATTACAGATATAAAACAGTATATCGGAAAATCATTCCTGCTGCAATGCCTCTTTCTTAAGTTCCCGTTTGCGCTTTGTGATAAGGCCCCCTATCTTGCCGCTTTCCTTGGCTGTCAGGCTTCTCCATCCGCCCTCCATGACCTTTGCGTCCAACCCCAGTTCCTGGGCAATCTCAAACTTAAGCTGGTCCTGTGCACTCAGGTTATGGGGATCAAATGCCTCATTCTTCTTAGACTTTCCCATGTAGGTTCTTGCTCCTTTCTTGCTGATACAAAATAAGTACAAATGGATTATACCCAGGCAGGGGCCTGCCTATACCGCTCTTACAACTTATTCCAATTGCCCTTGCAATTTAATTTGTTGTATATTATACTGAACCTATATGGATTGTTTCATAACGTACCGTCACAGGATAATTTATATGGCTTTTGTTACCCTGTTGATATACAAAAGAAAGGAAGGGCACCGTGAACATTGCAGTCATCGACGACTCGATAGATGAGGCTCGTCAGTTAGCCGGCTTTATATCTACCTATTGTTCTGACACACATACCTGCCAGCAGACGACCATCTTCAATACTGCCGCCGATTTCCTTCGCTGCTGGGAAAGGGGCAGCTTTGACCTTATATTCTTAGATATTTTTCTCCGGAATGAGACTTCCGGCATCCGAATCGCTGAAAAGGTCCGTAAGGATGATGATTCCTGTACCATCGTGTTCACCACCAGCAGTACGGATTTTGCCCTGAAGGGATATGAGGTCCGGGCTCTGGATTACATGGTAAAGCCCATCCGCTATGAGAAGTTCAGCCATACCATGGAGTATTTTATGTCTGTATCCCGCAGGAAGCAGAGTCATTATATAGAGGTAAAGGAAAGCCGCATCATGCTTAAGATTCCCGTTGACTCTATCCTTTACACAGATTATTCAAACCACTACATACAAATCCATCTTCCCGACAAGACGGTCCGCACTTATATGCGGTTTGAAGATTTTTCCGGTATGCTCCTTATCTACACCCAGTTCATATGCTGCTACCGGAATTGCATCATCAACATGGACAAGGTTTTCTCCATAGAGAAATCAGAGTTTATTTTGACAACCGGAGAACATCTGCCTATTACCAGGACCATGCGGTCGCAGATTCATCAGCAGTATGCAGATTACCAGTTCTCCAAACTAAACGGAGGCATCTGATGAGGTCCCAGGGAAACGCGGTGAATTCTTCCATTTCCCTGCCTCAGAGCCTTCCTGTCCCGGAGATAGACTTCTGCACCATCCTGGGCAACCTTCTCTCCAACGCAGTGGAGGCATGTCAAAGGCAGACCCAGGGAACGCCCTCCATCACCATCAACATCGGTCAGGCCGGCGAATCCATGATTGCCCTTTCCATACAGAACACCTATTCCCATCTCATACGGATGAAGGACGGACGTTTCCTCTCATCCAAACGGGAGGATATGGGAACCGGCACCACCTCTGTGCGGTATCTGGCGGAACGGTATCACGGCATATTGAAATTCGATTACAGCAACGTTTTTGTTCCAGTATAGCACGGAACCAGGCACAATCACAAGCTGATATGGAGATTAAAGGCAATTAAGCATCAAAAAAACCGGCTATGGGCCAAAGCCCATAACCAGTCCTCATAAATTCAAATCTTATGCTTCTGTGTACTGTGACATGGCATCAATGTCCACGTCAGCCACATCCGCATCCTGTGCAGCAGGTGCCAGCATGGCCTTGATGCTTAAGCTGATTTTGTGGTCAGCCTCGTTAAAGTCTACTACCTTAGCCTCAATCTCCTGGCCAATCCTTAAAACATCAGCAGGCTTTTCAACATGCTCCCTGGAAATCTGGGATACATGAAGCAGTGCGTCCACACCTGGCTCCAGCTCAACAAAAGCGCCGAAATCAGTCATACGTGCCACACGGCCGTATACCACGTTGCCAACCGCGTACTTGTCAGCTGCATTGACCCATGGATTAGCCTCAGGGAACTTAAGGCTCAGGGCAATCTTCTCTCCCTGGATATCCTTAATCAGTACCCTTACCTGGTCGCCTGCCTTGAATACCTTCTTAGGATTCTCAACACGGCCCCAGCTCATCTCGGAAATATGAAGAAGTCCGTCTGCACCGCCCAAATCAATGAACGCGCCGAAGTCAGTTACGTTCTTAACTGTTCCGTCAACGGTATCGCCTGGCTGGATTCTTGCGAACAGTTCTTCTTTCAGCTTCGCCTTCTGTGCAACCAGAAGCTGTTTCCTGTCGCCGATGATTCTTCTTCTCTTAGGATTGAATTCTGTGATAACAAAATCAACATTCTGACCTGCATACTTGGACAGGTCCTTCTCATAGCTGTCAGATACAAGGCTGGCCGGAATGAATACCCTTGCGCCCTCAACCTCAACGCTTAAGCCGCCGTCTAATACCTGTGCTACCTTTGCCGTCAGAACCTCCTGATTCTCAAATGCCTCTTCAAGACGCTTATTGCCTCTGTCAGCTGCCATACGCTTATAGGATAAGGAAACCATGCCTACGCCGTCATTAAGCTTAATGACCTTGGCCTCCATCTCTTCACCAATCTGTACTTTTGTGGTCAAATCCACGTTGCTGTCGTTGCTGTATTCGTCACGGGTGATAACTCCCTCGGACTTATTACCTGCAATACTCAGTATTATCTCATCTTTGCTGACTTCGATGACCTGACCGGTGACTATCTCTCCTGTACGTATTGGTTTGGTTGATTCTTCCTCTTCCTTTAATAACTCTGCAAAACTCTGCTCTGCCATTCTGGTATGAACCTCCTCAATAATTTTTCTTGGGGTGGATGCCCCAGCTGTAATACCTACGCTGCGCACAGAAGATACACTGTCAGGATCTAAATCGCCGAGTGTCTGAATGTAAAAAGTGTCTTTACACTCCTTGAGGCATATCTCGTAAAGCTTCTGGGTGTTGGAAGAATGCCTGCCGCCAATCACAATCATAGCGTCCACCTGCGAAGCAATTCTTGCTGCCTCCACTTGTCTTTCCTGTGTTGCATTGCAAATCGTATTTAAAACACTACTATCATAACCCTTTTTTAAAAATTTTTCAACTAATTCTTTAAATTTGTTGTAATTAAATGTCGTTTGGCACACGATACATAACTTTCGGCCCTCGGGCAGGCGGTAGCTGTCTACCCCCTCCCCATCCTTTATAACCGTAGTATGTTCATTCCCCCATCCCTTAATTCCTTCCACCTCAGGATGGTCCGGGCTTCCGATGATTACCACTGCCTCCCCGGCCGCGGAGTGCTCCGCCACAATGCGGTGTATTTTCTTCACAAAGGGACAGGTGGCATCCACGATGGCCACGTTCCGCTCCTTCAAGATCTCATACACATGCCTGCTGACGCCGTGGGACCGGATGATGACCGTTCCCTGGTTTTTGGGAAGCGCTCTCAGCTCATCCTCTGTCTCCAGAACCATAACACCCTTATCCGACAAATCCTTTACCACTTCCTCATTGTGGATAATGGGGCCGTAGGTGTAGATGGGGCCGGATGCCTTTTTGCTCTTCAGGGCTTCGATCTGTTCATAGACCTGGTCCACTGCACGTTCCACGCCAAAGCAGAAGCCGGCGCTCTTTGCTACTGTGACTTTCCTGTCCATGGCTATCCCTCATACCCCCGCTCCCTGGCTATGCGTATGATGGAATCCACTGCCTGGTCGATGGTCATGTGGGAGGAATCCAGGAGCACCGCGTCTTCCGCCTGCCTTAAAGGCGAGTTCTCCCGGTGCATGTCCCGGTAGTCCCTCTCCTCTATATCCTTCTCGATTTCCCTGATATCGCAGGCCTCCCCCTTTTCCTCCAGCTCCCTGAAGCGGCGTCTGGCGCGGATTTCCACAGAGGCAGTCAGGTAAATCTTAGCCGGAGCGTCCGGCAGCACGCAGGTGCCGATATCCCGGCCGTCCATGATTACATCCGCCTCCCTGGCCAGCTGCTTCTGGAGCTGAACCAGTTTCTGCCTGACAGGCCCGTACACAGACGTGGCGGACGCCATGCGTCCCACTTCCTCTGACCGAATCAGTCCTGATACATCCTCTCCGTTTAAAATGACCTGCTGGGCTCCGTCCGCATAGCGGATGGTGACCTCCACCTGAGAGCAGGCCCTGGCTATGGCCTCCTCATCCTCCGGCGATATGCCCTGCCTGATAAAATACAGGGCCATGGAACGGTACATGGCTCCCGTATCCACATATACAAATCCCAGCTTTTCAGCAGCCAGCTTCGCGATGGTGCTTTTACCGGCGCCTGCCGGACCATCAATGGCAATATTGAAATACTCCATGTGTTGCATTCTCTCCTGTCCTGTGTTCATGTAATTTTATTGTACTCATGTATTCTGCCGAGCCAGGCATCCCCGGTGTTCCCGGCGCTATGACGCCGCAGCCTTTCCGGCCGCCCAGCCCGTGGACCATGCAATCTGAAGGTTAAAGCCGCCTGTCACTGCGTCCAAATCCAATATCTCCCCCGCAAAATACAGGCCCCGGACTTTCTTGGACTCCATGGTGGAGGGATTTACGTCCTTTACGGATATGCCGCCCTGGGTTATGATGGCTTCCTTATAGCCTCTGAGCCCGGTCAGGGTAAACTCCAGGGCCTTGGTTGCCTCTGCCAGTCCGCGCCGTTCCTCCCTGGTGACCTCATTCACCTTCTTATCCGGGTCCACTCCGCTGAGGGCAATGATAACCGGAATCAGCTTTGCCGGATAGAGGCGGCTCAGGGCGTTCTTAAACTGCCTGTTCCTGCTGTCTGAAAAATCCCTGAGGATGCGCTCGTCCAGCTGTTCCCATGACAAGGCCGGCTTCAAATCAATCACCAGGCGCAGGGGCTTCTTCCTTATGGCCTTGGCGCAGAAGGAGCTGGCGCTTAAGAGCACGGGTCCGCTGACCCCGAAATGGGTGAACAGCATTTCTCCAAACTCCCTGTACAGCTCCCTTTTTCCGTCATATACAGCCGCCTCCACATTTTTAAGGGAAAGGCCCTGCAGCTCCTTAACGGTCTCTGTCTCCTTTACCTCAAAGGGAACCAGGGCCGGCGACAGCTCCGTAAGTCTGTGGCCGCTGTCCACAGCCCATTTAAGGCCGTCCCCGGTGGATCCGGTGGTGGGATAGGACAGGCCGCCGGTAGCCACGATGACACGGTCGGCTGCCTGTATCCTGCCGCCGCACCGTACGCCCTTACACACGCCGTCCTCCACCGCCAGCCCGTCCGCCTTCTGATTCAGGCGCACCTTGACTCCTGCCTGTCTCAAAAGGCCGGACAGGGTGCTGATGACGTCTGACGACTTGTCGGACTGGGGAAATACCCGGTTTCCCCGCTCCACCTTCAGGCGAAGCCCTGCCTGTTCCAGCAAATCCATCATGTCCTTGTTTGTAAAACCGTAAAAACTGCTGTACAGGAATTTGGAATTGCTTACCACCGAGCCGAGCAGCTCCTCCATATCGCAGGCATTGGTCACATTACACCGGCCCTTGCCTGTGATGAACAGCTTTTTACCCGGCTTTTCGTTCTGTTCCCACAGCTCCACGGCAGCGCCTTCCCTGGCTGCAGCTATGGCGGCCAGCATGCCGGCCGCCCCTGCGCCAATTACAATTACATGGTTCGTCTCACTCATTTGTCTGTCTTTACTTCCTTTATTTTCTTTTCCAGGGCATCCACCACAGTCTGGAGGACCTTTACCCTGGCATATCGTTTGTCATTGCCCTCCACCACAATCCATGGGGCATAGGTGGTGGAAGTGCGTATGAGCATCTCGTTGACCGCTTCCTCATACTGGTCCCATTTCTCACGGTTGCGCCAGTCCTCGTCCGTAATCTTCCACTGCTTGGCAGGATTGGCCTGGCGTTCCCTGAACCTGCGCTCCTGCTCATCCTTATCAATGTGGAGCCAGAATTTAAGAACCACTGCTCCGGCATTGGCCATATGGGATTCCATCTCGTTGATTTCCTGGTAGGCCCGTCTCCACTGGGCTTCCGAACAGAATTCTTCAATCCGCTCCACCATGACCCTTCCATACCAGGTGCGGTCAAAGATGGCGATGTGGCCTGCCTTTGGCACATTGTTCCAGAATCGCCACAGATAGTGGTGTACCTTCTCAATGTCATTGGGGGCCGCCGTTGGATTCACCCTGTATCCTCTGGGGTCCAGATTGCTGGTCAGACGTTTGATGGCTCCTCCCTTACCTCCGGCATCCCAGCCCTCAAAACCGATGACAACCGGAATCCTGAGACGGTAAAGTTCGCTGTGAAGCTCTGCCAGACGCTTCTGAAGCTTTTTCAAGCGGGTCTTATACTCCTCCTCCGTAAGGCTCTTTGAGAGGTCGATGCCGGAGAGCACGCCGTTCTTAAACCGCTCCCTGGTCTTGGCTTCCTGCCTCTGCGCCGTTTTTTCGTCTTCCGGCCTGCGGTGCTCCAGCTCATATTCCAGGCGGTCCATAACCGAGCTGACGATTTTAAGGGCGGCATAATCCTTGTCCACTGCTTCTATGATGACCCAGGGCGCATAGTCTGTATCTGTTTTCTCCAGCATCTCCTCATTCATCTTCAGATACCGGTCAAAGTCCTTATTCCTGTTCCAGTCCTCGTCCGTCACCCGCCAGGAGGTCTCCTTGGACCCCTCCAGCTTCTTAAAACGCTTCTTCTGCTCATCCTTGTCTATATACAGGAAAAACTTCATGATGACAGTGCCGTCATCGCACAGCTGTTTCTCAAAGGACAGGATATCCTGGTACGCATCCCCAAGCTTATCCTCCGGGGTAAGGCCGTCAAAACGGTCCACCTGGACACTGCGGTACCAGGATCGGTCAAAGACAGCGATTCTGCCCTTTGCAGGCGTCTTTGTCCAGTAGCGCCACAGAAAGGGCCGCATCTGCTCGTCCTCCGTGGGGCGGTCGCAGGCATAGACATCAAAGCCCCTGGGATCCAGGGCCTGTATGAGCCGGTTAATCTGCACTCCCTTGCCGGCAGCTCCCATTCCCTCAAACACCAGAATGACCGGAATTCCCGCATCCTTACACTCTCTCTGCAAAAGCCCCAGCTTCTCTTCCGCCTCGTCCATGACCCTGCGGTAAGTCTTCTTGTCAACTTTTTTACTTAAATCAATCTTTTCAAGCATATGACCCCCTCCTTCTCTTCCTGTTTACTATTTTATCCAGTATATCACACTTTCAACTATAATAAAATGAAAAATTGGGCAGGGGAAGGCGGGACAGGGGAAACCCGGACAGGGGAAACCCGGACAGGGGAAACCCGGACAGAGGAAACCCGGACAGAGGAAGCCCGCTCTGCCTCACCTCAGAAAAAGCCCCGCAGAGAAATCATTCCCCGCGAAGCTTCTTGTGTACTATACAATAAGCAGACTTCCTACAGTTCCGTGGTCACGAATATATCATAGATGGCCCTGATTGCCGTCTCAAAATCATCGTTCTCCACGCCGATGATGATGTTCCACTCACTGGATCCCTGGTCGATCATCTTCACATTGACTCTTGCATGGGCCAGGGCGGAAAAGATGCGGCCGGCTGTTCCTCTGGTGGAACGCATGCCCCGTCCCACCACTGCAATCAGCGCCAGGTCTGACTCCAGTTCCACTGTGTCCGGCTCCACAGCCCTGTGGATTCCGGCTATGACGGACTGCTCAAACTCCTCGAATTCCGACTGGTGCACATAGACGGTCATGGTGTCGATGCCGGAGGGCATGTGCTCAAAGGAGATGCCGTACTGCTCAAACACGCTGAGCACCTTTCTCCCAAAACCAACCTCGGCATTCATCATGGCCTTTTCTATGTTGATGGAGCAGAATCCCTTCTTGCCTGCAATGCCGGTGATGGTGTAACGCGGCTTGCGGCAGGTGCTCTCCACAATAAGGGTTCCCTTGTCCTCAGGACGGTTAGTGTTCCTGATATTGATGGGGATGCCTTCCTTGCGCACCGGGAAAATGGCGTCCTCGTGAAGGACGCTGGCTCCCATGTATGAAAGTTCCCTCAGTTCCTTGTATGTAATGGTCTCAATGACTTCCGGATTCTCCACGATTCTGGGGTCTGTCACCAGAACACCGGATACGTCTGTCCAGTTCTCGTACATATCTGCGTGAATGGCCTTGGCCACAATGGATCCTGTAACATCTGAACCGCCTCTGGAAAATGTTTTGATGGTCCCGTCCGGCTTGGAACCATAAAAACCAGGGATGACAGCCTTTTCCACATGCTCCAGGCGCTCGGACAGCTCCCGGTTGGTGTGATCTGACTCAAAATTTCCGTTTTCATCAAAGAAAATGACTTCCGCCGCATCCACAAATTCAAATCCCAGGAAGTGGGCTGCCACGATGCCGTTTAAGTATTCCCCGCGGGAAGCAGCGTAATCCCTGCCTGCCTTTGCCAGAAAATTCTCCTCTATCCTGTCAAATTCGTGGTCCAGGTTCAGGTTTAAATCCAGGCCGTCGATGATATCCATATACCTGCTCTTAATCTTCTCCAGGATTTTCTTATAGGACCTTCCTTCTGTCACTGCGTCGTAACAGGCATAGAGCAGGTCCGTCACCTTCTCATCCTTGTCGCTTCGCTTGCCTGGCGCGGAAGGAACCACGTATCTTCTGGACTTATCCGATTTAATGATATCCGCTACTTTCTTAAACTGTCTTGCACTGGCCAATGAACTTCCGCCGAACTTCACCACTTTTTTCATCTTGTCTGTCTCCCTTGTTTCTTTGCTATGCGCCGGATATGGAACGTATTTCATAAACTCAACTACCACCGGCTAAAGCCGGTGGGTTGATGCGGCCTAAAGGCCGCCGTTAAGCGACTGAAAGTCGCAGTGGGGGCTAAAGCCCCTGCTTTTGCGACTGAACTCACAGCAGGGCTGAAGCCCTTTCTTCTTAGACTGTAGTCTACTAAAGCCCTACTGAAGTAGTCATTCTTCTCCTATCGAAAAATTATCGTAGCCTTCTTCTTTTCCCTGCTTCTCTATATATTCTTCTATCATTTTTTGATCTACTTCCCCTACCGTTCCGCAAAAATATCCTCTTCCCCATATATGCTGTCCCCAATATTTCTTTTTCAACTTCGGGAATTCTTCC
>NZ_AUJR01000028.1 GCF_000424325.1 [Clostridium] clostridioforme AGR2157 | reverse complement strand
AGCTTTACTCCGTGACAGCGAATGTTTTATCGCCACTTTCACGTCCGTGAGACCTCCCCGGGTACTCACACGTTCTTTCCCACTTATACCTGCCCCGTTTACTGCTGGCGTTCCGTGCAGTTATTGGACTTTAGTTTGTTAGGCAACCTCATCCACGCTTCACAGCCTATCCGGACAACTTTTACAGGCCAGTGGTTTGCCTCCGGCTTCCTTCAGACCCCACCTCACGATGACGCCCTTGCCATTGGCTGCACCCTTCCCACTGCCGGGCGGGTCAGGGACTTTCACCCGTTAGAACGTGCGCCCGCCGGGCGCACCCAAAAAGACGAGTCATTTGATAAAATATCAAATAACTCGTCTATATTACTTCACTATATCAAGCAAATGCCCTTTGCCGATTGCTTATTTATTATTCAGCGCTGCCTGTGCTGCTGCCAGACGTGCAATCGGAACACGGAATGGTGAGCAGGATACATAGTTCAGTCCAATCTTGTGGCAGAACTCCACGGATGAAGGATCTCCGCCGTGCTCGCCGCAGATACCGCACTTAAGGTCTGCCCTTGTGGAACGTCCCTTCTCAACAGCCATCTTAACCAGCTGTCCAACACCTTCCTGATCCAGTCTTGCAAATGGGTCAGACTCGTAAATCTTAACCTTGTAGTAGGAATCCAGGAACTTGCCGGCATCATCACGTGAAAAGCCGAAGGTCATCTGTGTAAGGTCATTGGTTCCGAATGAGAAGAAGTCTGCCTCTTCTGCAACCTTGTCAGCAGTCAGGGCTGCTCTCGGAATCTCAATCATGGTACCAATGTGGTATTGGATATCGGAGTTCATCTCCTTCTTAACCAGTTCAGCAGTCTCAACCACTACGTCCTTGACGTACTTAAGCTCTTTCTTCTCGCCAACTAATGGAATCATAATCTCAGGAACAATGTCATATCCGCACTCTTCCTTAACCTCGATTGCAGCTTCCATGACAGCCCTTGTCTGCATCTTAGCGATTTCCGGATAAGTAACAGCCAGACGGCATCCACGGTGACCCATCATTGGGTTGAACTCATGGAGTTCAGCACACTTGGCGTTAACAGCCTCAACTGTCATTCCCATATCATCAGCCAGAGCCTTGATGTCCTCCGGATCGGTGGGAACAAACTCATGCAGAGGCGGATCCAGGTAACGAATGGTCATAGGTCTTCCCTCCAGAGCCTTGTACATGGCCTTGAAGTCGCCCTTCTGGAATGGAATCAGCTCGTTTAATGCTTCTTCTCTCTGCTCAACTGTCTCGGACAGAATCATCTTACGAATCTTCGGAATTCTCTCTGCTTCAAAGAACATATGCTCTGTACGGCAGAGACCGATACCCTCGGCGCCCAGCTTAACTGCGTTCAGGGTATCTGCAGGGGTATCTGCGTTGGTGCGTACACGCAGGGTTCTGAACTGGTCAGCCCACTCCATGATGCGCTCAAAGTTACCGCTTACAGTAGCTTCCTGTGTAGCGATATCGCCCTTGTAGATCTTTCCTGTAGAACCATCCAGGGAAATGTAATCCCCCTCATGGAATGTATGTCCGCCAAGTTCAAATACCTTAGCCTCTTCGTCAATCTTAATCTCGCCGCAGCCAGATACACAGCAGGTTCCCATGCCACGTGCAACAACTGCTGCATGGCTGGTCATACCGCCGCGGACAGTCAGGATACCCTGTGCTGCGTGCATGCCCTCAATATCCTCTGGGGATGTCTCCAGACGAACCAGGATAACTCTCTCGCCTCTGCCGCCCTTGCCGGCATCCTTAGCCTCGTCAGCTGTAAAGTACACCTTGCCGGCTGCAGCGCCAGGAGATGCAGGAAGCGCGCTTCCGATTACTTCGCCGGCCTTCAGTGCTTCCGGAACAAAGGTAGGATGCAGCAGCTGGTCTAAGGACTTAGCCTCAATTCTGCATACAGCCTCTTCCGGGGTAATCATGCCTTCATCTACTAAATCGCAGGCAATCTGAATGGCTGCCGGAGCAGTCCTCTTGCCGTTACGTGTCTGTAAGAAGTACAGCTTGCCTTCCTCAATGGTAAACTCCATATCCTGCATATCGCGGAAATGGTTCTCCAGCTTAATAGCCAGATCCATAAATTCCTTATAGCACTCCGGAAGGTCCTCTGCCAGTTTGGAGATTGGCTGTGGTGTACGGACACCTGCAACCACGTCCTCGCCCTGTGCGTTAATCAGGTACTCGCCGTAGATTCCCTTTGCACCGGTGGATGGGTTACGAGTAAACGCAACACCTGTACCGGAGGTCTCGCCCTTATTTCCGAATACCATGGTCTGAACGTTAACAGCAGTTCCCCAGTCGCCAGGGATATCGTTCATACGGCGGTATACGATGGCACGTGGGTTGTCCCAGGAACGGAACACAGCCTTAACAGCGCCCATCAGCTGTTCGGTAGGATTCTGCGGGAATTCCTCGCCATTCATGGCATCCTTGTAAACAGCCTTGAATTTTGCTGCCAGCTCTTTTAAATCATCAGCAGTCAGGTCTGTATCAAAATGTACGCCCTTTGCTTCTTTCATCTCATCGATGATTTTCTCGAAGTAGGACTTTGGAACTTCCATAACAACGTCAGAATACATCTGGATGAATCTGCGGTAGGAATCGTAAGCAAATCTTGGGTTGCCGGTCTTCTTTGCAAATCCCTCGACTGCAACGTCGTTTAATCCCAGGTTCAGGATTGTATCCATCATACCAGGCATGGATGCGCGTGCGCCGGAACGTACGGAAACCAGTAACGGATCCTCTGTATCGCCGAACTTCTTGCCATTGATGCCTTCCAGCCAGGTAATTGCCTCAAAAATCTGGTCCTGAATTTCCTGTGAAATCTGCTTGCCACAGTTATAATATTCGGTACAAGCCTCTGTTGTAACAGTAAATCCCTGTGGAATGGGCATTCCCAGGTTTGTCATCTCTGCTAAGTTGCAGCCCTTGCCGCCAAGAAGGTTTCTCATTGCCGCACTGCCTTCATGGAACTTATAAACCCATTTTGCCATAAGTTAATTCCTCCTCATGTTCTTGTAGACTGGCATTCTACGCTCTGTTTTATGCCTTTCATTCTGAACGGAACAAATATACATGTCTTGTCCGTCCACCTCGTTCATTATATCACAAAGATTTCGCGAGTAAAGAGTTTTTTCGTGAAAATTTGTTAAATTTTAAGGTAAAATCGCTGTAAGTACTTTCATTTTCTGTCATTTTCACATATCCGTTGTTTAGTCGTATATACGAACCGCCTACAAGTTTTCAGATTCAAGGCAAATGGTTTAACAGCCGGACTGAAACCATAAATACAGCCCGAAAAGAAATCCCGTGTACTGGATCCCGTGTAATGTCAATATCACACCTTAAAACGGTACCCGACACCCCATATCGTTTCGATATACTGCGGTTTGGCCGTGTTAAACTCTATCTTCTCTCGAATCTTCTTAATATGAACCGTTACAGTGGCAATGTCCCCAATGGACTCCATATCCCATATCTTGCTGAACAGCTCCTCTTTGGTAAACACATGGTTAGGGTTCTGGGCAAGGAAGGTCAGAAGGTCAAATTCCTTTGTGGTAAAGGTTTTCTCCTCCCCGTTGACCCACACGCGCCGGGCTGTCTTATCAATCTTCAGACCGCGGATTTCAATCAGCTCGTTGGCCGGCTGTCCGCTGCCAATGAGGCGCTCATACCTGGCCATGTGCGCCTTCACCCTGGCCACCATCTCGCTTGGGCTGAATGGCTTGGTGATATAATCGTCTGCTCCCAGTCCCAGCCCGCGGATTTTGTCAATGTCCTCTTTTTTGGCTGAAACCATGATGATGGGCGTGTTCTTTACTTCCCGCACTCTTTTACATATCTCAAATCCATCTGTGCCGGGCAGCATCAGATCCAGAATCAAAAGATCATAGTCTTCCTTCAGCGCCTTATCCAGACCGGAACTTCCGTCATTTTCAATCTCTACCTCAAAGCCGGACAACTCAAGATAATCCTTCTCTAGCTCTGCTATGCTCTCCTCATCTTCCACGATTAGAATCTTGCTCATCCTGTAAAACCTCCTGATATTTTCTTAGAACAAAATGAATCTCCGTTCCGATTCCTTCCTTGCTGGTGGCCCATATACGTCCCCCGTGGTCCTCCACAATCTTGCGCACGATGGATAAACCTATACCGCTTCCTCCCTGAGCTGAATTGCGGGAGGAATCCGTGCGGTAGAACCGGTCAAAAATATTGGGCAGGTCCTTTGCTGCTATACCTTTGCCATTATCCTCTATTTCAACCTGGATAAAATCACCTACGTCCTTTATCCTAATATTGATAATTCCCTTTTTCTTATCCAGATATTTCACGGAATTACTGATGATATTATTGATGACACGCTTCATCTGCTCTGCATCGGCAATGATGACCACGTCTTCATCTACATAATTGAAATATCCCAGCTCAATCCCCCTGGCTTCCATATCCAGGCCAACCTCCTCCACACAGTCCCGGAAATACTGGGCGACGTTAATCTTGCTGAAGGTATAGGGAATCTTATTGGTATCGATTTTGGAATAAAAGGTCAGCTCGTCAATCAGCCTGTCCATATCATTAGACTTATTGTATATGGTACGGATGTATCTGTCCAGCTTTTCCGGCGAAGACGCCACACCGTCCAGTATGCCTTCCACATATCCCTTGATAGCCGTAATCGGTGTTTTCAAATCGTGGGAAATATTGCTGATCAGTTCCTTATTATCCTTGTCATACTGTATCTTGTCTTCCGCGTTCTCCTTCAGCCGGATACGCATCTCCTCAAAATCCTGGCACAGCTGGCCTATCTCATCATCCGCGTCCACATCCAGTGTGAAATCCAGGTTTCCGTCACGAATCTTCTTCGTGGCCTCCTGAAGCTTGTTCAGCGGACTGAGAATGGACCGGTATACCCAGAATGTCAGCACAATGCCCGCAAACACCAGAATGGTGATACCCAATATAAGCATCTCTCTAATCATGGATTTTACTTCCGGTATCAGGTCATCTACATTGGAAATAATAAAGGCGCTTCCTTCCTGGCCGTCGGGAAAGGTGAAATCCATCTGCTTAATCAGGTGCTGGCTCTCGCCGTCCAGATAAATGCCGCCCTGTAAATCGTCCTTCATCATATCAAACCGAGGCAGCTGCGCGCATATGGCCTCCCCTGCGGCTTCATTGCTGTCACCGCAGTATAGGATGGTATCACCTTTTCGCACGATCAGATATGCATAGTGGCTTTTCAGTTCAGCGTTGACCTTATCCAGATATGATAAATCGTTGTAGAGACCCGGATCATTGTTAAGTGTCTTTCTGATATCCTCCTGGGAGCGCTTGGTAATGCGGTTAAATATCTGCATGGAATTGCCTGAGAACAGGTCCACCTGCTCCGTAAGTCCGTATTCCTTGGTGAAAGACCTGGTCTGATAATTGCTGAGTGCAAGGACCAGCAGATAAAACAGCAGCATGGGAACGATGGTTATGGTTAAAAACGCCACCGCAAGACGGGTCCTCAGTTTCATAAGCCCCATCCTCCTTTGTCATGTTACGGTCTGACATTATGAGTACTGCATCGTATAAGCTTAATATACGATGCAGTACTCGCTTCCGTCCGAAAACAAAGACAATCTGTCATCCGTTATTGCTAGTATATCACAATAACTAATATTCGTTTATAAAAGGTTTCTAAATTTTATGAATAAAAGTCCTGTTTTTCCTTGTTTCCTCGCGGATTTCTGATATAATGATAATATTGTCCTTACAAAGTAAGGACCAAAAGGACCAAAGATTGGGGTTATATTTTATGATAGGATTTTACAGCTACACGGTCGTATTGACATATTTTGGACTGGCTTTTGCAGCCATGGGCATGATTCTCACCTTCCAGGGTTTTGCAAAATACGCTTTATTCTGTCTTGCGTTCTCCGGTCTGTGCGACATGTTCGACGGCAAGGTGGCCCGTCTGAAAAAGGACCGCACTGAAGATGAAAAACGCTTCGGAATCCAGATTGATTCTCTCTGTGATGTGGTCTGTTTTGGGGCTTTTCCTATGATACTGTGCTATTCCATCGGCATGAGGGGACCGGCAGGCATCTCCATCCTGGTATTCTATCTTATTGCAGGTGTTATCCGCCTGGCATTTTTTAATGTCATGGAAGAAAAGCGGCAGGAAGAGACAGATGAAGCCCGCAAGTACTACCAGGGACTTCCCATCACCTCCATAGCCATTATTCTGCCCCTGTTCTGTACCCTGCGCCCCCTGCTGGGCCACAGGTTCCTGTCAGAGCTTCACATCTGCATCCTCACAGTGGGGCTGCTGTTTATCATTAACTTCCCGCTGCGCAAACCCGGATGGAAAATGCTGACCCTACTGGTCGCCATTGTATCCTGTGCGCTGATTAAGATATATTTCTTCTGATAATTAAAGAAAGGTGTGATTCTATGCAATATGCAGACAGAACCGGCCGTACTCTGGGCGGCAGCACCCTTCAGGACCGTTTCCTGGAGGATTTATACTCCAGTTTACTGGGACGTATGCTCATAAAACCACTGATCCACCCGGCTGTTTCCAAAATCTGCGGCGTTTTTCTGGACTCTCCATTGTCAGCGCCCTTCATTCCCGCCTTCATGAAGTCTGCCGGCATCTCCACAGAGGGCTGCGAAACACCGGCAGGCGGAAGATACCGCTCATTTAACGCCTTCTTTACACGCAGGATGCTGCCGGAAGCAAGACCATTTGACGCCAGGGACCATATATTGTGCAGTCCCTGCGACGGGTTTGCAAGCGTTTATCCCATCCGTAAGAACACGCGTATCACCATCAAGCACACTGAATATACGCTGGACCAGCTTTTAAGGGACTCAGGCCTGGCTGCCCGCTACGCCGGCGGCACCGCCCTTCTTTTAAGGCTCACTGTATCGGATTACCACCGCTATGCCTATGTGGACCGCGGACGGCGCTCCTCTTACCGCCGGATTCCCGGTGTGCTCCACACAGTCAATCCGGCAGCAGCCTGCCGCCGTCCCGTCTATAAGGAAAACTCCAGAGAGTATTCCCTGCTGCGCTCCGGTTCATTCGGCACAGTGCTGATAATGGAGATAGGGGCTCTTATGGTGGGAAAAATTGTAAACCATCACAAGGCTTATACCAGCATTGACGTGTTCCGCGGCCAGGAAAAAGGCTACTTTGCCTTTGGGGGTTCCTCCATCCTGCTGCTCTTCCAGCCTGATACCGTCACCATTGATAGGAACATTATGCGCAATACTGCCCTTGATGTGGAAACCAGGGTACGGATGGGCGAAGCCATTGGCCAGGTAATGGAATCAAATTAAATGAATTCAAATGCAAAACCTCCGCGGTTCCGGCAATGAACCGCGGAGGTTTTTTCCTCTGCTCCGCAATGCAGTTTCCATTTATTTTCTAAAACATGAACTTCTCAGCAAAGTAGTCCTTTAGCTCGGCAATCGGAACCCTTACCTGCTCCATGGTATCCCTGTCGCGGACCGTTACGGCATGGTCTTCTTCTGAGTCAAAGTCATAGGTAATGCAGAACGGAGTACCGATTTCATCCTGTCTCCTGTATCTCTTACCAATATTGCCCCTGTCGTCAAACTCGCAGTTAAAATACTTGGAAAGCTCGGTGTAAATCTTCTCAGCGCCTTCATTCAGTTTCTTGGACAGAGGAAGCACGCCTACCTTTACAGGCGCAATGGCCGGATGGAAATGAAGGACAGTCCTTACATCGCCTTCCCCGATTTCCTCCTCGTCATAAGCCGCACACAGGAATGCCAGCGTCACGCGGTCAGCTCCCAGTGAAGGTTCGATAACATAAGGAATATATCTCTCCTTTGTCTCATCGTCAAAGTAGGACATATCCTGTCCTGACACCTTCTGGTGCTGGCTTAAATCATAGTCAGTTCTGTCGGCAATGCCCCAAAGCTCGCCCCAGCCAAACGGGAACAGATACTCCAGATCCGTGGTTGCCTTGCTGTAGAAGCTCAGCTCCTCTGGAGAATGATCCCTGGCCCTCAGCTCATCATCCTTGATGCCTAATGACCTTAACCAGTTAATGCAGAATTCCTTCCAGTAAGCAAACCACTCCAGATCTGTGTCAGGCTTGCAGAAGAACTCCAGCTCCATCTGCTCAAACTCCCTGGTACGGAATGTAAAGTTGCCAGGCGTAATCTCGTTGCGGAAGGACTTGCCGATCTGGCCGATACCGAAGGGCACTTTCTTTCTGGAAGTTCTCTGGACGTTCTTAAAGTTTACGAAAATACCCTGGGCAGTCTCAGGACGCAGATAAACCGTGCTCTTGGCATCCTCTGTTACACCCTGGAATGTCTTGAACATCAGGTTAAACTGGCGGATATCCGTGAAGTCATGGGCGCCGCAGCTTGGACAGCAGATGTTGTTGTCATCAATGTACTGCTTCATCTGCTCCTGTGACCAGCCGTCAACAGAGCCTTCCATCTGGATTCCATGGGCATCGTTGTAGTCCTCAATCAGTTTGTCCGCGCGGAATCTCTCCTTACACTGCTTACAGTCCATCAGAGGGTCAGAGAATCCGCCCAGATGTCCGCTGGCAACCCATGTCTGGGAATTCATCAGAATAGCACAGTCAACGCCTACGTTGTAGGGGCTCTCCATGATGAACTTCTGCCACCAGGCTCTCTTTACATTATTTTTCAGTTCCACGCCCAGATTGCCATAATCCCAGGTATTGGCCAGACCGCCGTAAATCTCAGAACCAGGATACACAAAGCCCCTGTTCTTGGCCAATGCCACGATTTTCTCCATTGTCTTTTCCATATCTGCATCCTCTCTTCTTAATAATTATAGATTTAATATAACTTAAATTATAAGAATTACTTTAATATAATGTAACTGGTTCCCTCGCCGGAAGTCTGTACCCGGTTGGAATCCTTCAGGACACAGCCATCGCTTACATACTGGATTTTTTTCTCCGTCACGATGACACCCTTCCCCGCGGCCTTGACCACCAGGTTCTGTCCGTCCTTAAGGGCTGTCTCCTGGTCCACTGCCTTCCCCTTCTCATCCTTAAAGGAAGCATCCTTAAGTTCACCGGACATGGCAGCCACCCTGCCTGTATCCAGCTGGGTGAACGGCACATTATAATCTCCAATCTCCTGGGCAAATTCAATGAGGCGGCCCGGAGTGTCGTATTCCGTAACCAATGTGGCTGTTCCGTTTCCAATCCTGGCTGAAACCATGGCCGCCGGAAGTTTCTCAGATCCTTCCGTGTTCTCATAAGAAGCAGCCTTGCCCAGCCCACTGTTAAAATCACTGATTTTCTGTCCGGCCCAGGTCTTCAGCTCATCCTCCGTATAGTCGCCCTGCTGGTAAGTCTCCACCGAAGCCCACCTGACGTTGCCGTCGCCTGCCACATAGACGCTGTTCTCAGTGGGTTCTGCGGCTCCCCCCATGCCTATCCTGGAGCATCCCGTAACCACCGCAGCAGACGCTGCCAGCAGCAGAATCCCCTTCACAATCTTCTTCATAAATGTTCCTTCCTCATGCTTCTTTGCCGCCGTACCGGGCATATGGACATATTATATCCTCTGAATGCCATAATTTCAAGCCTTATGACGGATTTTATGCTGTCAGGGTTTCCAAAATTTCCAGAGAACGGAACTCATGGCGCACAAAATACCGTCTGCTTTTTTCCACAACAGACTCGAATTCCTTCAGCACCTCTTCCTTCAGGCAAAACTTATAAAGGGATTCGGACGGTGAGCAGATGACATACTCCCAGGCATAATGACAGGAATCCGAGACAGGAACCGGAGGGTCCTGGGTGTATTCCCCGTTGATTACCATGCTCTTAAGCTCGAAAATCCTGCGCACCAGCCGGTTGGGAAGGGCAGGACGCAAAAGGGCTCTGAGCGACTGGTACAGGAGCTTTAACAGTTCTGTGCCGTCCAGATTTTCCTGGGCAAAATAAGCCGCGGTCTCCAGAAAATAGGAACCGTAGCAGGCTGCCTCCATGTCCGCGGACAGCCCCTCAAAGTAATTGGTAATCTGGGCTGACTGGAGATTGTAGGCATTCCTGCCCTCATAAAGGCTGAAGTTTCCAAAGCAAAAAGGCCTGCTGGCTGCCATCAGAGGATTGCCCGGCTTCCTGGCGCCATGGGAGAATGCGGTAATCTTTCCCCTCTCCCTTGTAAGCAGCACCAGACGCCTGTCATAATCCCCGGAGGGAGCCGAAAGGAGAACCATGCCAGTCAGTGTTACTGTCTCTCTCATTTCCAGTTTTTTCCTCCTCTCAGCATTTCCATCAGACCTTCTGCCAGATCCCTGTGGCTTTTCCACCGTCAGCGTTGTAAAACCAACAGTTATCCACATTTATAAATATGATATTTTCTCAGATTTCTTTTTGATTATAGCCGTAATTCTTCATATACAGCTCGCTGTCCCGCCATTCCTTTCTTACCTTGACCCACAGCTGCAGGTTCACCTGCGTGTCCATCATGCTTTCAATCTCTTTCCTGGCCTCTATGCCGATGCGCTTCAGCATACTGCCTCCCTTGCCGATAATGATGCCCTTGTGGGATTCTCTCTCACATACAATGCTGGCCTCAATGTCAATCAGGCCGCCCCTGCGCTCCTTCATCTTCTCAATGGTCACTGCAATGCCGTGGGGAATCTCATCATCCAAAAGGCGCAGCGCTTTCTCACGAATGAGTTCCGCGGCAATCTGCCGCATGGGCTGATCCGTCACCGTGTCCTCATCATAGAACTGCGGGCCGTATGGCAGGTATTTGAAGATCAACTCTGCCAGCAGATCCGTATTCTTGTCCTTCAATGCAGAAAGGGGTACGATTTCCGCAAAATCGCAGACATCTTTGTAGGCCGCAATAAAGGTGAGGATTTCATCCTGGTTCTTTACCGTATCAATCTTGTTGATTACCAGAATGACCGGGGTCTTCACATTCTTAAGCTGCTCCGCTATATGGCGCTCGCCTGCTCCGATGAAGGTGGCAGGCTCCACCAGCCAGAGAATCACGTCCACTTCCTTCAGAGTGTGCTCAGCCACATTCACCATATATTCGCCCAGCTTATTCTTGGCCTTATGAATACCAGGGGTGTCTAAGAAGATAATCTGTCCCCTGTCATCTGTGTACACGGTCTGTATCCTGTTCCTGGTCGTCTGGGGCTTATCAGAGGTGATTGCAATTTTCTGTCCAATTAAGTGGTTCATCAGAGTGGACTTTCCCACATTGGGACGTCCAATCAACGTAACAAAGCCCGATTTCTTCTGTATATTCTCTTCCATTTAACTCTCTCTTCCTTGAAAATTAGTGGTAAAGGTTCTTCACCTCACCAAACATGCCCTCCCGGGCACGAATCTGCTCGTCGTTGCCAATCACGCACAGCGCTTTGGTGTCCAGCACAGCCTGTACAATGTCAGCCAGCGCTTTTATATCCTCCCGGGTCACATCCAGAATCTGTTCCCGCTCCTTCTGCACCATCTCATCCGTCACGCCTGAAAGGTATGCCGACAGATTCCTGGCTCCCTTCAGGGAAGGCGTAAGAGGCGTATCCACGTCGCTCATGGTGCCGATGACATACTTTGTCATGTCCCTCTCGTCAATGGAGAAATTCCTCAGATAATCCGGAATTCCTTCATACACCTGATTGGTTTCCTCCAGGTTGGGGTCCCTGTAAGATACCAGGCAGCCGTCGCCGGTGCGGCTGAAGCTGCTCATGCAGCCGTAAGCCCCGCCCTTTACCCGCAGATTCATCCACAGATATTCATAGTTCATGATGACCTTTAAGACCCTCAGCGCCCCTGTGTATTCCAGCTTCCTTCCTCCGGCTTCCTTTCCCGCAAAGCTGCCGCATCTGGCCACATAGTTTACCTGGGATGCCGTCTTAAAGCCCTCGTTGCGATTGACCGGCCGGAACACAAATTCATACGTTCTTCCGTCTCCCTGTCCCAGCACTGACCGGAAGGTCTTAAGCTCTACGGGCAGCCGGCTGTAGCCTTCTGCGTCAGCCGTATATGCCACAAGCAGATTATCTGACGTGAACAGACGGGCACACACATCCTTAAGCCTGGCAATAAATTGGTCCCTGTAGGAAACATTCTCTGCGAACCTGCGGCTGACATCCTCCAGAAATTCATAATATCCAATTCCGCCGGTGATATCGTTGAAGGCAGCTGACGCTGAGAAATAGGACGAAGCCCTGCCAACCGCCGCACCGTGGGAAGCATCCTCCATCTTCATCCTGGCCCTGGACCTGGTTTCGTCCAGGATTTCTCCCAGGCGCTTTTCATCATCCAGTTTGGATCGGGTAAGAATCTCCGCCAGTATGGAGAAAGCAAAATCCAGTTTATCGTACAGCACCTTTGCGCTGGCAATAAATGCTCCCGTAAATTGTCCGGGATGCGCCGTATCCGGATAGGATGACACCGCAAAGCTCACGCCGCCGCTGTTGAGATAAATCTCACTGGTCAGGTCCCCATAGCTGTAATGCTCCGTATCCACATATCCCAGCACTGCTTTCAGAAGTCCCACATAAGGCAGGTCCTCCACCGGCACCCGGCTGGTGTCAAACAGCACCTTGAGATATCCGATTCCTGAGGTGAACAGGTTGCTGTGGATGACTTTGACTCCATCCTCCGCCTTGACCTCATAGGAAAAACGGCCTCCTTCCCGTTCAATGTCCTCCCTCTGCAGCATGGGAATCTTCTCCAGGTCCTCCTGCTGTGACGGTTCCTCCTGGTACTCCTTTAACTGTCTGGTCCGGGCAGCCAGGGCCTCCAGTTCCTCCCTGCCAAGGGATTCCTTATAGGCCTTCAGTCTTTCAGCCAGATTGCGGTCCTCCTCAGCTGTCTGGTTCACCCTGGGGCGCACCATGATGACCGCCTCATGGGGATTATCCAGAAGATACCGGTGTATCAGCTGTTCAAAATAGCCTTCCTCCACTGCCTTTTTCAGATAGTCAAAGGTCTTCTGGTATTCCAGGTGGAGGGTGGGCTTTCCGTCATACAGCCAGCTGTCCAGAGACCAAAGACCGTACATAAGGCCCTTGGGCGCGGAGCCGTAGTCCGCCTCGCGGTAACGGAACTCATAGAGATTCAGTCCGGCCAACAGGCTTTTCCTGTCAATTCCCTGGTCAGCCAGCCTTCGCAGCGTTCCCTTTACAACTGCAAGGAATTCGCCCTTCTGCTCCGGATTGGCATTCTTTGCAATGACAGAAAAATACGGCTGCAGAATCCCGCAGTCATAGCCTCCCAGAATATCCTGTCCAATGCCCGCATCAATCAAGGCCTGCTTTAAGGTTGCGCCCGGCGCGTTAATCAGCGTATATTCCAAAATCTGGAAAGCCACATAAAGTACCGGGTCCAAATCCGTCCCCACCACGGTGTTGATGGAAATGTAGGTCCTGTCCTTTGTCCCTTCCTCCTCCGTGACAGAGTAGGTGATTTCTCTCTGGACCGGCTGTTCAAAGGGCTGCTGCATGGCTATGGCGGAGTCAGCGTGGCAGTCCTTTCTGTCATAATGTCCCAGGTATTCCTGGTCCAGCCATGTAAGCTTCTGTGCCATATCCATGTCTCCGTAGAGATATATATAGCTGTTGGCCGGATGGTAGTAATTCCTGTGGAAGGCAATGAACTTCTCATAGGTGAGTTCCGGTATCACAGCGGGGTCGCCGCCTGACTCATTGGAGTAGGTGGTGTCCGGAAAGAGCACATTTCTGGTAAAACGGTCCAGAACGCTTTCCGGTGACGAAAAAGCACCCTTCATCTCATTATAGACAACGCCGTTGATGGTCAGAGCATCCTCCGGTGACTCCAGTTCATAATGCCATCCCTCCTGAAGGAATATCTTTGGCTCCCTGTAAATAGCCGGGTGGAGAACTCCGTCCAGATATACGTCCATCAGATTCTGAAAATCCTTGTCATTGCAGCTGGCAACAGGGTATACTGTCTTATCCGGATAAGTCATGGCATTCAGGAACGTGTTCAGGGAGCCTTTTACCAGTTCCACAAAGGGATCCTTGACCGGAAACTTATCCGACCCTTCCAGCACACTGTGTTCCAGTATATGTGGAAGTCCCGTACTGTCATCGGGCGGTGTACGGAAACCGATATAGAACACCTTGTTCTCATCCTCATTGGACATCAGGAAAATCCTGGCGCCGCTTTTTATGTGTTCCAGCACCATGGCCCTGGAGTCCATTTCCTTCACGTACATCTCTTCTGACACGCGGTAAGCGGCCAGCTCTTTTACCTTTTCCAGATTCCTTCCATCTGCCATAGATTCAATCTCTCCATTCTATCGTTCATTCATATCATACTAACTACTATTCTGCCATTTTTCCCACTGCCCATACACAGCGCCCTCACATATTCCCCATAAGCCTGTCCTTCACAATGGAAGCACATTCCCTCACACACAGATGGATAAACAGGACCGGGTCAGAAACCGCAGATATGCCGTACACGTTGTCAAATCCCCATTTTTCCGCTGTAAGCCTGGCACGGTAAATATGGAAATTGCTGGTGAGAACTCCTATCTCCAGCGGCTTATCCGGTGCAATGGCATAGGGAACCGAGCCTGTCTTTCCAGGCATAGGGATGATTTCCTTCTTGTCCTTCATCCGGTCCTGCTCTATGACAATCTTGCTGTAAGCAATGTTCTCAACCGTGCTGGCGGAATAGGACTCCATAAGCAGCTGCCTGGGGCTGACCCCATTATACACCAGATAATCATACATGACCTGGGCCTCGCTGTCTGTCTCCCCCGGCCCCTTGCCGCCGGAGAGCACCAGGATGGTGTACGGATTCTCCTCCGCGTAGACAATGGCCCTGTCCAGCCGCTTTTTCAGGGAATTGCTGACCGTGTGTTCCTTGACCCTGGCCCCCAGCACAATCACATAATCCAGATTGGCCTTACCCGGCGCGGCTGCTCCCAGAAACACCAGGACGCAGAGGATTCCCAGCACAGCCACCCCTGCAATACAGGTGGTAACCACCGACACCGGCACCCAGCGGGGAATCCGTTCCATGTTCCTGGCATAATACCACCTTCCATATACCAGGAATACAAGCAGGGCCGCGAAAAACAGCCATATGAAGGCAAATGAGGTGCTTATGCCCGCATACACAACTATGATTATGAAATAAACAACGCAAAGCACTGCCAGCCCAATGAGTACTCCATCTAACATCCCAAGGCACCTCCTGTCTGCCAGAGCCCTCACGGCTCAGGCGCAGCTTCTTCCTGTCTCTTCTTTTCTGCGCAGGATATCGTAAGCAGACACATCTGCCGACAGCTTTACCCACAGAATCTGTTTTGGATGAGGAGCGCTCTCCTGCTCATTGCCCTCATCGTCTGTCATAGACTCCACCGTCACTTCCAGGTTCTGTCCGTCGGGCTTCATGACCTCGATGGTCTCCCCAACAGAAAATTTATTTTTCTGTTCAATCCTGCACCGGCCCAGGCTGTCCGTCTCTTCCACGGTTCCCAGGTAAGTGTAGCTCTTCACATAAGTGCTGCTGTCATATATGTGGTCATCCGCAGTGGGCTTCCCGAAGTAAAAGCCGGTGGTGAACCTGCGGTTGGTGCATTTTCCTATTTCTTCCCTGTACCACTCCAGATTCTCCCTGTACACAGCCGGATCCTTTAAATAGTCGTCAATGGCCCTGCGGTAGGCTCTGGTGACAGTGGCCACGTAGAGGGCGGTCTTCATCCTTCCCTCTATCTTGAAACTGTCGATTCCGGCATCCATCATCTCCGGTATATACTCCACCATGCACAGGTCCTTGGAGTTGAAGATGTAGGTGCCCCGCTCATTTTCATATACAGGCATGTACTCTCCCGGCCTGGTCTCCTCCACAAGGGAATATTTCCAGCGGCAGGGATGGGTGCAGGCACCCTGGTTGGCATCCCTTCCCACGAAATAATTGCTCAGAAGGCACCTGCCGGAATAGGAAATGCACATGGCTCCGTGGATAAAGCTCTCTATCTGCATATCCTGGGGAATGTGGTCCCGGATCTCCCGGATTTCCGCCAGGGACAGCTCCCTTGCGGACACCACCCGCCTTGCCCCCAGTCCATGCCAGAACAGATAGGTCCCGTAATTGGTATTGTTGGCCTGGGTGCTTATATGGATTTCCATGTGGGGAAGAGCTCTTCTGGCAATGGCGAACACACCCGGATCTGATATGATGAGCGCATCCGGAGCCACATCCCTCATCTCTTCAAAATAAGCCTCCACCCCCGGCAGGTCCCCGTTATGAGCCAATATATTGGCCGTCACGTAGACTTTGACCCCGCGCGCATGGGCAAAGGCAATTCCCTGTTTCATCTCTTCATTGGAAAAATTATGGGCCTTGGCCCGCAGGCCAAAGGCCTCACCTCCGATATATACGGCATCCGCCCCGTAAACAACGGCTGTTTTCAGCACGTCCAGGCTTCCGGCCGGTATCAGCAATTCTGTCTTCCTCATTCCATTCTCTCCGTATATTTGGTGCTGACAGCAACTCCGTCTCCTATGGGGATGACTGCTGTCTCCAGTCCCTTCCTGTGCTTCAGCTCGTACAGATACCGGCGCATTCTGCTGTGGATGGTCCTGTTCCTGCGCTCCACTGCAAATCTGGATTCCACGATATCCCCGTCCTGAAGAACATTGTCTGATATGAGGACTCCCCCCTCAGGCATCAGCTTGAGAATCATGGGCAGCCAGTGCAGATACTGGCCTTTGGCGGCATCCATGAACACCAGGTCAAAGGTCTGGCCCTTAAGTCCGGCCAGCAGGTCATCCGCATCCCCTGCCAGAAGGGTAATGCGCCCTTCCTCTCCGGCCTTTTTAAAATTATCCAGGGCCGCAGGGATCCGTTTTTCATACTTCTCAATGGTGGTGATGCGGCAGTTTTCCGGCATCACACGGCACATGAGAAGGGAAGAGTATCCCACAGCCGTTCCTATCTCCAGTATACGCGCCGGCCTGAGGGCCGCCACCAGGGTTCTCAGAAGGGCTGCGGTTTCCTTGCGTATGATGGGCACCCGGTCCCTTAACGCTTCCTGTTCTATGGAATCCAGCAGGCTGCCCTGGCTGGATTCCAGGGAATGTATATAATCCGTAATCCTGTCATTTACAATCATTGGGTTCCATCCTCTGCCGCATCCTCAATCCATCCGCCTTCCATCTCCTGGTCCTCGCCTTCGTAGGTCTGCTCATTGGCCCGGACCTCCTGGGAGTCAAGGGCATCCGCCCCTGCCTGGGACGCAGGCGCTGCGTCAGCAGGTACTCCCTCATCTGTCTCTGCTGACGCGGCTGCACCGCCTTCGGATGCAGCTGCCGCCTCCGGGGATGTCTCCTGGCCGGTAGCAGCGCTGTCCCCATTTTCCCCCTCAGATGTCCTGTCCCGGGATGTCTTGGCTTCAGCTGCTTTAGCGCCGCCGGACTGGGCCGGTTTTGCGCTGTCTTCGGTTTCCGGCTTCTCATTGAGAAGCTGGAGAATTTCTTTGGACGTCATGGATGTATTAAGGGTATAGGTGCCCGGATAGATTGTCTCATAGTCATAGAACCTGCTCTGAAAAATAAAAGCAAACTCACTTTTAATAAGCCCCTTATGCGCAAGAAACTGTGCAGCGTCAGACACGGATTCCTTCGGATCAATCCGGACTACCATATCCTGTCCGGGGGCCTCATCCACTGCCTCGGCAAAAAATATCTCATGGCCAAAGGCATAGCCCCTGGCAACCGCCTCATACAGCAGCAGGATAATCAAGGCATATACCATGAGCTTCACGGATATGCTGATTATGGTGGTTGTGATTTTATTAATTTCCCTTGTCCTATTGCTCATAATCCTTTCCTCTTATCCTGCCCGGCGTCTTCATGACCGCGGTATCCCGGACCGGGCCCACTGCCTGCGCGGCAGTAAGCCGGTCCGGTATCTGTTATACCTCCATGATAATTGGCAGAATCATGGGATTGCGCTTCATGCGCTTCCACAAAAAGTCACTTAAACTGTCTTTAATGATGTTCTTTATCTTACCCCAGTCGCTGACATGGCGGTCCAGGCAGTCCTGCACCGCGTCATACACAATGGTGTGGGCTTCCTCCAGTAAATCCTCGGATTCCCGCACATACACAAAGCCTCTGGACACGATATCCGGACCCGCAAGCAGCTGGTTGCTGTGCTTCTCTAAGGTCAATACTACTACAATAATACCATTTTGTGCAAGGTTTTGTCTATCCCGTAATACAATATTGCCCACATCGCCCACGCCAAGGCCGTCCACGAAGATGCCTCCGCAGGTAACATGGTCTATCACCTCGCAGCTGTCCCCGTCCAGGGCGACCACGTCGCCGGAGTTAACCATGACAGCATTTTCCTTCTGTACGCCCATGAACTGGGCCAGCTCCCTCTGGGCCATACGGTGGCGGTACTCGCCATGGATAGGGATGGAGAACTTGGGATGCACCAGAGAATAAATCAGCTTCAGGTCCTCCTGGCAGGCATGTCCTGAAACGTGGGTATCCTGGCAGATTACCTCGGCGCCCTTCATGGACAGCTCGTTCACCACATTGGCCACTGCCTTTTCATTGCCGGGAATAGGTGTGGAGCTCAGCACCACCACGTCTCCCGGCACAATGGATACCTTCTTGTGAATGCTGGCAGCCATCCTGGAAAGGGCGGCCATGGACTCGCCCTGGCTTCCCGTGGTAATGAGCACCGTGGACTCCGGCGGGTAGTTTTTCAGATGTTCAATGTCGATGAGGGTTCCCTCCGGCACATTGATATATCCCAGCTTGCTGGCAATATCCATGATAGTCACCATGCTGCGGCCTTCCACCACAACCTTGCGGCCGTATTTATACGCCGTGTTCACCACCTGCTGAACCCTGTCCACATTGGAGGCAAAGGTGGCAACGATGATGCGCCTGTTCTGGTGCTCCGCGAATATGGCGTCAAATGTCTTTCCCACGGTACGCTCGGACATGGTGAATCCGGGACGGATGGCATTGGTGCTGTCTGCCATCAGGGCCAGCACGCCCTTCTTGCCCAGCTCCGCAAAGCGCTGCAGGTCAATGGGATCCCCAAACACCGGCGTATAGTCAATCTTAAAGTCTCCTGTGTGCAGCACGGTTCCCACCGGCGTAAATATGGCCAGGGCGGATGCGTCCTGGATGCTGTGGTTTGTCTTCACGAATTCCACTCTGAAACATCCCAGGTTCACGGACTGTCCGTGCTTCATCACCTTGCGTTTGGTGTTCTTTAAGAGTCGGTGCTCCTCCAGCTTATGCTCAATCAGGGCAATGGTCAGCTTTGTGCCGTATACAGGCACATTGACCTGCTGCAGGATATAAGGCAGGGCGCCGATATGGTCCTCATGGCCATGGGTAATGACGAAGCCCTTCACCTTGTCAATGTTCTGCTTTAAGTAGGTCACATCCGGTATTACCAGGTCAATGCCCAGCATGTCGTCCCCCGGGAAGGCCAGTCCGCAGTCCACCACAATGATGCTGTCCTCATACTCAAAGGCAGTGATGTTCATTCCAATCTGCTCAAGACCGCCTAACGGAATGATTTTCAGCTTGCCCTTTCCATCCTTTCTTCCGTCCCGTCCCTTCTGTCTGGCCGGAGAGGGAAGCGCCTTTGATTCGCCTGAATTTCCGGACGCCTTGGACTCCCCGGAATTCCTGGATGTCTTTGCGCTGCCGGCTCCCTTGGAGGTCCTTGCGCCGGTGCTGTCCTTGAACTCCCTGGCAGCGGATCCGGTCTGGGACTCTCCCATTTGTCCGGGCCTGCTCTTTGCCTGTCCCTGCCTGGAACCCGGGTTTTTCTTTTTCTGGGCTTCCCCATTTCCTCCCTGTTCCTTGGAAGCGGTCTTTTTCTGGGCCGGTCTCCTGTTCCGGGACTTATTGGGCTGCTCCTGTGGGGCCGCTGTTCCTGCCGCTTCCCGGACGCCGGCGTCCTGGACATTGTTTTCCTGTTCGGCCTGAATCGTTACCTGTGCAGCTGCCTCTGGCGCCGCCTCTGCCGTATTCTCTTTTTCTTCTAAATTCAAATTGATTCCTCCAATCTTTCTATTCTATTTCTCAAGGTCCACATCTGCATCGCTTAACAGTTCTTCAAACACTTTCATCAGTGCGTCCAGTTCGCTGTCGTCTTCCACAAACTCATACACAGCCTCAGCGTCCTGCTGTCCTGACATATCCTTAAGGATATAGCACTCTCCGTCCTCACCTTCCGGCGCGTCTGTCACAAGCAGATAACTCCTTGCATTTATCCTTGTTTCTTCTAACACATAAAAATCCACGGACTCTCCTGAATCCGTCACCATGGTAATCAAATCTTCTCTCGTCTTTTCTTCCATTTCTTCTCTCCTGACGCCTGTCTGTCCCGCCTGACGGGACCGGCTGCTTTGTCCATGTCCCAATTACATCCTAAATATGCTGCAGGCTGTCCAGATATCCCTGCAGAATCATGGCTGCCGCAATCTGGTCCACGCTTTTTTTTCTGTTTTCCCTGCGCACTCCGCTTTCAATCAGAACCCGTTCTGCCGCCACTGTGGTGAGACGCTCGTCCCAGAGGATGACCTCAAGACCGGTGCGCCGTTCCAGGGCCGCTTTGAACTCCTGGGTCTTTTCCCCGCGCTCGCCCACTGTATTGTTCATATTCTTAGGATAACCAAGAACAATACGTTCAATCTCGTATTCACCAATTAATTGCACAATCCGTGCAAGGGTCTGACGCATCTTATTCTCGCTGGCCCTTGTGATTGTCTCCACTGTCTGGGCAGTTATACCTAAAGGATCGCAGACTGCCACCCCAACTGTTTTCGAGCCAAAATCCAGACCCATTATCCTCATATTCAATTCCTCCGGTAAACGCAAAAAATCGGAATGCACCATAAAAGCAGCTGGCTTATGGCCAACTGAATGCATCCCATCATATCCATCCGTACATTACTGTGAAGGCCCGTTCCCGGGCCTTCTGTTATTCACGCCGCATATCCTGCCTGCCCGTGGCGGGCCGGATGCCCCTGGAGCGCCCCGGCAGATTGCCCCGGAACCAGTCTGAAACAGTTCTTATTTCAGACGGGCATCAATATACACAGCCATCAGTTCCTCCAGAATCTCATCCCGTTCAACCTTCATGATAAGACTTCTGGCCCCCTTATGGCTGGTAATATAAGTCGGGTCCCCAGACATGATATAACCCACGATCTGGTTCACGGGATTATACCCCTTTTCAGTCAAGGCAATATATACCTGCTCCAGTACGTCGCTTACTTCTATCTTTTTGTCCTGAACAGCTTGAAAATATTGAGTATCTTTTATATTGCCCATGTCATCACGTCCTTTAAGTATTCTTCTCTATTCTACATTATATTTTGCTATTCGGCAATAGATTATTTTCTTAATTTTTTCTAATTATTATCATGTTTCTGTAAAATGTCGCACAATCCTTCCGTCTTTTCGGAAATATGTTCCTTTTTTCAACAAAATTCCACCTTTAAAATCTCATCATTCAGAAGGCCCGAAGCAGAAAGCTCCATGATGCGCCCCGCAAACTGCTCCTGGTCCATTCCGTCCTCCAGCGGCAGGGCTGCCCTGACATACTGAGGGGTGTGGCCTATCATATACCATTTTCCCTCAATCTCAGCCCCTTCCTCAAACAGGACCGATACCCGGCTTCCCACAAAGCGCTCCCTGTATCCACGGGACATGGTCCTTTCCAGTTCCAGCAGCACGTCACTGCGCCGTGCCTTTACCTGCTCCAAAACCTGGTCCTCCATGACAGCCGCCTTGGTGCCCTGGCGTTTGGAGTATTTAAAAACATGCATCTCATAAAAACGCACTGTCTCCAGAAACCTTCTGGTTATCTCAAACTCTTCCTCTGTCTCTCCCGGAAACCCCGCGATCACATCCGTGGTAATGGCCGGACGGTCAAAGGTCTCCCTGAGTATGCCGCAGCGCCTGAGATAATCCTCCGTGGTATAATGGCGGTTCATCCGTTTTAACGTGGCGTCGCAGCCGCTTTGGAGAGAGAGATGGAAATGGGGACAGAATTCCGGCAGACCGGCCAGCTTTCCGGCAAATTCCCTGGTGATGATTCTTGGCTCCAGGGAGCCCAGACGGATGCGCTCCAGTCCCTCCACCCGGTGAATCCGTTCTATCAAATCCCACAGGGGGCCGCTGTCCCAGTCGCCGCCCTTTACAGGGCTTCCTTCCATATGCTCCGTTCCATAGGAGCTTAAATGGATTCCTGTAAGCACCACTTCCCTGTATCCCCGGGCCACCAGACCTTCCACCTCAGCCACCACATCCTCCGGCTTCCGGCTTCTGACCCTGCCTCTGGCGTACGGGATGATGCAGTAGCTGCAGAACTGATTACAGCCGTCCTGGACCTTGATGAATGCCCTGGTATGTTCTCCCAGGCGGCTTACATGAAGCTCCTCATACTCCTCGGCGCGGGCGATATCCAGCACATAGCCTTCTTCGTCCCCCTGCCTGTCCCTCATGTATTCTTCCAGAATATCCGCCAGACGCGCCTTATTGTTATTGCCGATAATGATATCCACACTGTTGTCTTCCTTCAAGGCATCGGACGCCACCTGGACATAACAGCCCGCTGCCACCACCACAGCCTCCGGATTCAGCTTCTTTGCACGGTGGAGCATCTGGCGGGATTTGCGGTCCGCGATATTCGTCACGGAGCATGTATTGATAATATAGACGTCAGCCTTCTGGTCAAAGGGCACGATTTCATAACCGCGCTCCGCCAGCTGCTGCTGCATGGCTTCCGTCTCATAAGCATTTACTTTGCATCCCAGGTTATGCAGGGCTGCTTTTGGCATTGTAAAACCTCCTGTTCACGGTCTGTCGCGACCCTTTATGCGGGGCATCCGCCCTATGGAACTCTAACCAAATTACCATATTGTTACTGCGTTTTTCATGCAATCTCACTATTGACTTTTAGTCCCCCTGTCTGTAGTATTAAAGCAAAGCAGGATTCACTGCAAACATAATTCATACACTCACACCACAAGGAGGGTTTTTCTCATGAAAACAGTTCGCATTTCGTTAAATTCCATTGACAAGGTTAAGTCGTTTGTAAATGATTTATCTAAGTTTGATGTTGATTTTGATTTGGTTTCCGGCAGATATGTGATTGATGCTAAGTCTATCATGGGTATCTTCAGCCTGGATTTATCCAAGCCAATCGACCTTAACATTCATGCCGAGAGCGGCGTTGATGACATTCTGGCTATCTTAGCACCATACATCATCGCTTAATCTGCTGATTCATTTCCCGCTGCCGCTGACCGCGGGAAAAGGCACATAAGTCAAGTCATCAGAAACCATCAGAGTCTGCCTCGGCAGACTCTTTTTTATGTTTGTTTCCGGATTGTATTGATGCGTTGTGCCTCTGTGCCCTTTATCCCTGACAGAGAATCTGTTCCGTGGTCTCCAGGGCAGTCTCCACCAGCTGGCCGATTTTCTCCTCCAGGCGGCGCTCCGAGCTGTGAATCACATTGATGTTGGGCTTTGTCACCGGATGCTTGGCCACAAAAATGGTGCAGCAGTCCTCGTAAGGCTGGATGGATGTCTCGTAGGTGCCGATTTTCTCAGACACATCCACGATTTCCTGCTTGTCAAAGCCAATGACCGGCCGGAACACCGGCATGGCGCACACCTCATTGGTGGCTGCCAGGGACTGTAATGTCTGGGAGGCCACCTGTCCGATGCTCTCGCCTGTAATCAGGCCGATGGAGCCGGTGCGCTCCGCTATGGTCTGGGCAATCCGCATCATATAGCGGCGCATGATGATGGTCAGCTCCTCATGGGGGCATTTATCGTAAATGTAGAGCTGGATGTCCGTAAAATTCACCACATGGAGATTGATGGGCCCTGCGTATCTGGCCACCAGGTTTGCCAGGTCCACCACCTTCTGCTTCGCCCGCTCGCTGGTATAGGGCGGGGCATGGAAATACACCGCGTCTATCTTCACGCCTCTCTTGGCAATCATGTACCCTGCCACCGGGCTGTCGATGCCGCCGGACAGCAGCAGCATGGCCCTGCCGTTGGTTCCCACGGGCATGCCTCCGGGACCGGGAATCATCAGGGAAAACAGGTTGATTCTCTGGCGCACCTCCACATGGAGAACCACATCCGGGTGATGGACGTCCACACGCATCCGGGGGAACGCTTCCAGAATCGCCTCTCCCATGTCACGGTTAATCTGCTCCGAGGTCACGGGATACTGTTTATCCCCCCTGCGGGCATTTACCTTAAAGGTTATGTTCTTATCCGGATAAACCTGGTCCATGTACTCCACCACATGTTTTTTCAGGCTCTCGTAATCCTTATCCTCAATCTGCACCATGGGGCAGATATCCGCTATGCCGAATACACGCTTCAGCGCCTCCACTGCATCGTCGTAATCATAGTCCGTCTCCGCCTTCACATAGATGCGCCCTGACTCCTTGGTGACGTCAAACTGTCCCTCCACGCTCTTTAATGCATAGCGGATCTGCTTTATGAGGGCATCCTCGAACATATACCGGTTTTTGCCCTTGGTGCCAATCTCCGCGTATTTAATTAAAAATGACTGGTACTGCATCTTTTACCTCTTTCTATCGCTTAATCGTCCCCTTAATTGTCCTGAGGGGACGTATCATTTACACGTATCAGCCTCTGTGGTACCTTCTCAGCACCGGCAGGAGCTCTTCCAGGACTTCCATACAGTAATCTATCTCTTCCTTTGTGTTGAACACGCCAAAGCTGAACCTCAGCGTAGAATCTAACAGTTCCTGCCTGACTCCAATGGCCTTTAAGGTTCCGCTGATTGCCGGGTGATTGGAAGAACAGGCGGATCCGGAAGAAACATAGATCCCCTTATCCTCCAGGGCATGAAGAAGGACCTCGCTTCTCACCCCCTGAAAGCTTGCGCTGACAATCTGGGGCGCGCTCTCCATTCCCTTGCGGCTGTTGACGGTGACGCCCGGCAGGGACGCCATGCGGTCTGTCATATAGTCCTTCAGGCCGGTGATGTACTCCACCTTCTGCTGATGGTCCGTGTAGATTTCCCTGGCCGCCCGGCCCATGCCTGCAATGCCCGGAACATTTTCCGTGCCTGAACGCATGTCCTTTTGCTGGCCGCCTCCGTAGAGAAGGGGACGAATCTTCACCTTCTCATCAATATAGAGAAAACCCACTCCCTTGGGACCGTGAATCTTATGGGCGCTGACAGACAACAGGTCGATTCCCTGCTTCTTCGGACGTATGATAAGCTTGCCGTAGGCCTGGATAGCGTCCACATGGAAAAGGATGGATGGTTTCTTCCCATGGATAAGGGATGCAATCTGCTCCACCGGCTCAATGGCCCCCACCTCGTTGTTCACATACATGATGGATACCAGGATGGTGTCCTGGCGGATGGCGGCTTCCAGCTCCTCCAGGGATATGTGGCCCTGGCTGTCCACAGACAGATATGTGACCTCAAACCCCTGCTGCTCCAGATACGCCAGGGGATTGTAAACCGAGGCGTGTTCGATTCTGGTGCTGATGATGTGCTTTCCGGCCCTCTGGTTTGCCATGGCAGTGCCGATGAGAGCCATGTTGTTGGATTCCGTGCCGCCGGAGGTGAACAGGATTTCCTTATCCCTGACCTTTAATGTCTTGGCAATGTCCGCCGCTGCCTGGCGCACATACTGCTCTGCCTCCATTCCCTTTCTGTGCTTGGCGGACGGATTGCCGTAATCCTCCGTCATGGTCTTCACCACAATATCCTTCACGCTGTCAAATACACGCGTGGTGGCTGAATTGTCAAAATATGCTTCCATTATACAAACTCCTTTACAGCGCCCCTTCCAGCCGCATCATAAGTACCGACAGCACGGCCAGGCCCGCTGTCTCCGTCCTCAGTATCCTGCGTCCCAGGCTGATGGGCCGCACGCCTTTTGAAAGGGCCAATTCTATCTCACGTTCATCAAATCCGCCCTCCGGTCCAATGAACACAGCAATGTCCTGCCCCGGCCCAAGGGCATCTAATTCTGCCTTTGTGCCGGCCATCCCCTCCTCATGTTCATAAGGAATGAGACGCACGCAAAAGCCCCGCCTCTCCACATAGTCAAAGGCTTCCTTTAAAGTCATGACACCGGATACCTGCGGAACCAGGCTGCGCTTGGACTGCTTGGCAGCGCTCTGTGCGATGGCCTGCCACCGCTTGCGCTTGGCCTCTTCCTTTTTCGGCTCCAGCTTGACCACCGTGTTCCTGGTGGACACCGGCACAATGCCGGCCGCCCCCAGCTCCACGGCCTTCTGGATGATAAACTCCATCTTATCAGATTTGGGCAGTCCCTGAAAGAGCCAGATTCTGGAAGGAAGCTCCCTCCCCTCCTCCTCTGTCTTAAGAATCAGGGCTGTGACCTCCCCTCCGGCGATTTCCTCTGCCTGACACAGGTAATCCCTGCCAGTGCCGTCGCTGACCAGCATTTCCTCCCCCTGCCTCATGCGCAGAACGTTCTTTATGTGGTTCACGTCAGGTCCGGTTATCCTTATCAGGCCGTCCTCCACCTGCTCAGGGTTCACAAAAAAATGATGCATGGCTTTCCCTCAGGTCCTTCCTTATTCATCCTATTTCCTTCTGGCGGTCACGCTCACCCATTCTCCCTGGTATGTGATTTCCACCACTTCCAGCTCCCGGCAGCGTGCAAACGCCTCCTTCACCGCCTCTTCCTTCATATCAATGATGCCGGAGGTGATGAAGATACCGCCCTTTTTCAGATGGGCCGGTATCTCGTCCACCAGCAGAATGATGACATCCGCCAGTATGTTGGCCACCGCCACATCGTACCTGCCGTATCCTGCCCACTCCTTTACGGAAGTCTGGTCTATGATATTACCCTGGAGCACATGGAACCTGTTCTCAGGAATGCTGTTGGCTTCCAGGTTCTCCCTTACGGCGTTAATGGCATTTTCATCCAGATCCGTGCCCCACACCTCTTTTGCCCCCAGTTTCAGGGCTGTGATTCCCAGGATGCCGCTGCCAGTTCCCACGTCCAGTACTAAGGTGTCCCGGTTCACGTACTTTTTAAGCTGCCGGATGCACAGCTGGGTGGTCTCATGCATGCCGGTTCCAAAGGCAGTGCCCGGGTCAATCTGCACCAGAAGCTTGTCCTTGTGCTCCTCCGGGATAGTCTCCCAGGTAGGCTTAATCAGGATATCGTCCACTGTAAAGGGCTTAAAGTACTGTTTCCAGTTGTTGATCCAGTCCTTGTCCTCTGTCTCCGACGCGGTGATGGTCCTGGCACCCAGGTCCGCAAATGGGGACAGCTCGTCCAGGCCCTCTTCCACCCGTTTGAGATAATCCGCCACATCCGCGTCATCATCCAGGTAAAAGCTTATCCTGGCAACCCCTTCGTCCGGAGGAAGCTCAGGGAGGATGTCAATAAACATTCCCTTTGTCTCCTTCTCTGTCAGGGGCACATTGTCCTCGATTTCGATTCCTTCTATACCAATGTCGTCAAACATGCTGCTAATCAGGTCTACCGCCTGAGTTGTGGTAGTTAATGTAAATTTTTTCCATTTCATACGATTCACTCCTATTTCCTATGTGCCGCTTACTATTTTAATGAACAATACCCCAAGCACCACCAGTACCACGGGACGGACCACCCTCTGACCGTCGTGGGCCACCATGCCTGCCCCAATGTAGTGTCCCGCGATGGAACAGACACCTGCCATAAGCCCCAGCGGGTAGCAGACATTTCCGGTGGCAATGAAGGCCACAAGGGCCGCAATATTAGAGGAAAGGTTGATTACCTTTGTCTGGGCGGAGGCGCTGCGGGCGTCCAGCCCGGCGGCCCCTGTGAGAATCAGAATCAGGAATGTTCCTGTTCCGGGTCCGTAAAAGCCGTCATATCCCCCCACAAAAAAGGCTGCCGCTATGCAGATGGCAAACACCTTGTTTCTGGAAATATCATCCGCCCTGTCCCTCGCTCCCATATCCTTGTTCCTGAGCACGTAAAACGCTACAACGGGCAGCACCACAATCATCATGTGCTTGATGACAGATTCCGGCACCATGAGGGCCAGATGGGCTCCCAGGGCCGATCCTGTCAGGGCTGCCGCCGAGGAACAGACCGCCATGAACACCTTTCCCTTCAGGAAACCGTGCTTTGCCAGGCGGGCCGTGGAAACAGTTGTGCCCATGGCGGAGCTGAGTTTATTGGTACCCAGTGCCACATGGGCGGGCACCCCTGCGATGAGATATGCAGGTAGGGCAATAAGCCCGCCTCCTCCTGCAATGGAATCCACCAGTCCGGCCAGGAATACCAACGGGCACACAATAAGATATTGTAACATGATTGTATCCTCTTTTCCGTAAAACAACCATTATATTATCACATAATATGTACACTGGCAATAAGCGGCATTTTTTTTTTGCAATAAAAAAGCCCCGCCCCGCATTAACATTATGAACGGATGAAAGAAAGATGCCGGGGCAGGAACGGGCAACCGCACAGGCCCCAGGGGACAGGGATTCCGGAACATACAATCATAAAACAAAAGGGCGGCAAAAGGCCGCGCGAAATTCCAACATTGCATTACACTCCATCACACACATACCGGATGGAACGGCTCCCAGGCATTGAACCAAGATACAAAAGAGAGGGATTACCATACAGTTACCATATAAATAAGGATACGAAAGAAAAAATTGCTTCTGGTCTTAGATTTACCATACGACAAAAACAAGAAAACCCCGGCTCCTGCTTGCCACAGGCGCCGGGGTTTTCTCCGCTACTGAATCAAAGCCCCGTCCGCTCCCACCACATAGCCGTCCGGGGTTGTGGTATTTACAAACAGGCGTCCCATGGTCCCGTCAGACTGGGTATTGAAATAATAAAGCTTCCCGTCTATCATCTGCCAGCCTGTGCGCATCATCCCCAGGGTACCGTCATCCAGGGGATTCAGATAATAGCGGTTTTTGTCGCTGTCCGTAAACCACCCGGTCAGCATATATCCATTCTGGTCAAAGCGGTACCATCTGTTATGTATAAGCTGCCACCCCCCTGACAGCCAGCTGCCGCCATAGAGCTGGAACCACCAGCCTCCGGGGCTGTATCTCCAGCCCTGGCCGTACTGTACGCCGGGTCCTCCGTTGTAATACCACCAGTCATCCTCGTCGTCCCAGTCATCCCAGTCATCCCAATAGTCGTCATTGGGGTCCCACCAGTATCCGGGGTCAAACTGGGCAGTGGACGTATCCGGCACATTGGTGTTAAAGCCAGGATAAGCCCTGACCGTATTATCCGTGGTGACCCGGGCATTGCCCTGAGGCGCCGAAGGGCCGCCGTAATCGTAGGTTCCTGACAGCGCTGTCCCGTAATCATACTCCACTCCGGGGCCGCCCCTGGGGTAATGGTCATAATACCAGCTGTCTCCCGGCCCATAGGCCAGGCAGTCCTGAACCGGCAGGAAAGACAGCGCAGCCACAGCTGCCAGTATAAACGGTACGGAAATCATCCTTCTCATGTTTATCTCCTCTTTTGACTTAAGTCTGTATTACATTCCCAATTACATTCTTATGCATATCCAAAAGTATATCACAACACAATTGACATTTTCAATACATGAGCATACAATAGTTGTATGTGCAACTGTTGTGAATGCATATGAAGGAGGATTCCGGAATGAAGGAATTTTTATCTTACCTGAAGCCCTACAAAAGGGATGCCGTCATGGCCGTCTTCTGTATTGAAGCCGAAACCGTGTTTGAGCTAATCATTCCCCTGGTCATGGCTTCCATTGTGGATGTGGGCGTGGCCAATGGAGACAGGCATTATATCCTGATGAAAGGGCTGCAGATGGTTCTCTTTGCCTTTATCTCCCTTGTGCTGGGTCAGGGCTCCGCCATGTTCTCGGCCCGGTGCGGCCAGGGACTGGGGGCCGAAATCCGCAAGGCGGAGTTTGCCAAGCTGCAGCAGTTTTCCTTTGCCAACACAGACCATTTCAGCAGCTCTTCCCTGGTGACCCGCCTTACCAGCGACGTAACCACCATACAAAACTCCGTTGCCACAGGCATGCGGCCTGCTTTCCGCTCCCCGGTCATGATGCTGACCGCCATGGCTGCCTCCTTTTACATCAATCCGCAGCTGGCCATGGTGTTTCTGGTGGCTGCTCCTGTCCTGGGTGTGCTGCTGTTTTTCATCATCAGCCATGTGCGCCCCCTGTACAGCGTAATGCAGGGCGCCATTGACATGGTAAACCGCATCATTCAGGAAAACCTGGCCGCCATCCGTGTGGTGAAATCCTATGTCAGGGGCGATCATGAAATCCGGAAATTCGAGGAGGTCAATTACAATCTGCAGTTTACGGCGGAAAAAGCCTTCCGCCTGTCAGTCCTCAACATGCCGGCCATGCAGTTAGTCATGTACTCCACCATCCTGTGCATCCTGTGGTTCGGCGGCAGGCTGGTCACCATAGGCGGCGTGAAGGTGGGTGAACTGACTGGTTTCCTGAGCTATGTCCTTCAGGTTTTAAATTCCCTGATGATGTTCTCCAATGTGTTCCTCATGACCACCAGGGCCCTGGCTTCCTGGAAGCGTATCTCGGAAGTCATGGATGAGGAAATCGACATCAAGGAGGATGCATCCAGTCCCCTTGAAGTGGAGCATGGTGATATCCGGTTTGAGAATGTATACTTTAAATACAATCAGGATGCTGCCGAATATGTGCTCTCGGACATCTCCTTTCATATAGAGGCAGGACAGACCGTGGGCATCATCGGCCAGACAGGCGCTGCCAAGAGCACGCTGGTGCAGCTGATTCCCAGACTCTATGATGTCACAAAAGGTACTGTATATATAGACGGCCGCCCGGTCCGGGAATACCCCCTTAAGGGACTGAGGGATTCCATCGCCATGGTGCTCCAGAAAAATACCCTGTTTTCCGGTACGGTAAAGGATAACCTGCGCTGGGGCAGGGAAACGGCCACGGACCAGGAAATCGAGGAGGCCTGCCGCATTGCCTGCGTGGATGAATTCATCGACCGCCTGGAACGCGGATATGAAACAGAGCTGGGCCAGGGAGGCATCAATGTGTCAGGCGGGCAGAAGCAGAGACTCTGCATTGCCAGGGCTATCCTCAAGTCTCCCAAGGTGCTGATTCTGGATGATTCCACCAGCGCGGTGGATACTGCCACAGAGGCCAAAATCCGGGACGGACTGGCAAAGAGCATGCCGGATACAACCAAAATCATCATTGCCCAGCGCATATCCTCAGTGGCCCACGCAGACCAAATCATTATACTGGAGGACGGACGGGTGAACGCGGTAGGCAGCCACGAAACCCTGCTGGCTTCCAACCAGATTTATCAGGACATCTATCATTCTCAACAGGAAGGGGCGAATCTGTAATGGCAAGAATAGCAAATTATAACCGTCCCAAGGATACCAGACGGACCTTAAGGCAGATGCTCAGCTATCTGGGGCGGCACAAGTGGTATATGCTGGTTATCGCCCTCCTGGTGACAATCAGCGCCCTGGCCAGCATATTGGGAACATACATGTTAAAACCGGTCATCAACCGTTTCATTCTCCCGGGAGACATACCGGGGCTTGTGAAAATGCTTCTGGTCATGGGAGCGCTGTACCTGTGCGGCGCGCTCTCCTGTTATGCCTACAATCAGATGATGGTCCACATTTCCCAGAAGGTGGTGAACGAAATCCGGTCCGATTTGTTCCGGCACACCCAGCGCCTTCCCCTTACCTACTTTGACGCCCATACCCACGGGGAGCTGATGAGCCGTTTCACCAACGATGTGGACACCATCAGCGAAGCCCTTAACAACAGCTTTGCCATGATGATACAGAGCTTCATAACCATAACAGGAACCATTACCATGCTGCTGGTGCTGGACTGGCGTCTTTCCCTTATTGTCATGGTATTTCTGATTCTCATGGTTCTGTTTATCCGTTATAATGGAAAAAGGAGCAGGAAGTATTTTACCCAGCAGCAGAAATACCTGGGCAGCATCAACGGCTTTGTGGAGGAGATGGTGGCTGGCCAGAAGGTGGAAAAAGTATTCAATCACGAGGCACAGGACTACGAGGAATTCTGCCGCCGCAACGAGGCATTCCGAACAGCGGCCACCAAAGCCCTGACCTATTCCGGCATGACGGTTCCCACCATAGTGGCCCTGTCCTATGTAAACTATGCCCTGTCAGCCTGTGTGGGCGGCCTGTTTGCCCTGTCAGGCCTTACGGATTTGGGGACACTGGCATCCTATCTGGTGTATGTGCGCCAGAGTGCCATGCCCATGAACCAGTTTACCCAGCAGATAAACTTTCTTTTGGCCGCCCTGTCGGGAGCCGAGCGAATTTTTGATATGATGAACGAGACCCAGGAACTGGATGAAGGCACAGTGACACTGTGTAATGTGCGAAAGAATGACAATGGCGGCTGGGAAGAATGCAGGGAATTTACCCACTGTTTCGCCTGGAAGGTGCCGGATGAGGATTCGGTTGATACGGCGCAGACCCATACCGGCTCCCAATCCGGCTTCCGTCTCATTCCCCTTGAGGGGGATGTGCGTTTCAACCAGGTTGTGTTCGGATACACGCCGGAGAAAACCATCCTGAACGGCATCAGCCTTTATGCCAAGCCCGGACAGAAAATCGCGTTTGTAGGTTCCACCGGCGCAGGAAAAACCACCATCATCAATCTGGTGAACCGTTTCTATGAAATACAGCAGGGAAGCATAACCTATGACGGCATTGACATAAGAACCATAAAAAAGGACGATTTGCGCCGTTCCCTTTCCATGGTCATCCAGGATACCCACCTGTTCACAGGAACCATAGCGGACAACATACGTTACGGACGGCTGGACGCCACAGACGAGGACGTGGTAAATGCAGCCAGGGTAGCCAATGCGCACTCCTTCATCCGCCGTCTGCCCCAGGGTTATGATACGCCCCTTCACAGCGACGGCGCCAACCTGTCCCAGGGGCAGCGCCAGCTTCTGGCTATTGCGCGGGCAGCCATCTCCCGCCCTCCTGTGCTGATTCTGGATGAGGCCACCAGCTCCATTGACACCCGGACGGAAAAACTCATTGAAAAGGGAATGGACGCGCTGATGGACGGGCGCACCGTCTTTGTCATCGCTCACAGACTGTCCACGGTCCGCAACTCCAAGGCCATTATGGTACTGGAAAAGGGCGAAATCATAGAACGCGGAAGCCACGATGAACTCATTGACCAGAAAGGGCGGTATTATAAGCTGTACACAGGCCAGTTTGAACTGGAATAGAGAAAGGAAGCATGAACCATGATGAAACAAGAGCAGGTACGCCGCCTCCTGGTGAGGGCGGAAAGGGCAAGGAAGCATCTGATGCAGCCCCATTTCACACGGATTGGCCTTACCTTCGGCCAGGGCCACGCCCGCATCCTGGATGTACTGCTGGCCCAGGACCATATAACCCAGAAAGAACTGTCGGATCTCTGCCATATGGATGTGACCACCATGTCCCGCTCCCTGGACCGTCTGGAGGAATCCGGCTACCTGGTAAGAGAAAAAGATCCTGGATGCCGCAGGTCCTATCTGATTTGCCTCACCGGTGAAGGGGTGGCAGAGGCCCATAAGGTACGCAGGGTACTGGAAATGGTGGATGATGTTATATGGAAAGGATTGGGGCAGGATGAGATGGAAGCATTCTGCGGCACCATGGAAAAGATATGTGAAAATCTGGAACAGTGTGATTTCAAATGGGATGACGAAACATAAAGCAATAACTACTGCTCCAGGTATGCGCGAATATTGTCCAGCACCTTTTTGCTGAGCAAATCAAAGGCCTGTTTTGTCCTGCCTGCTGAGATGCGTGCACAGAATACGCCCGGATGACCAAGCAGTTCTCCGGTGCTGTCTCCCAGGGCTCCCTCTGTATCGCAGATGAAGTAATTATTTCCCTGATCCAGCCATGTTTTCAGGGCAGGAAGGTCGAATGCCGGTCCAATGGAGGTATTGAACAGGAGCTTTCCCTGCCCCAGCTGCCTGAATTCCTTCTCATGAAGCAGAATCACATTTTTATTCAGGCAGGCAAAGACCACCTCGCTGCGGTCCAGCAGTTCCTTTAAGGGCCTGTAAGTCATCCCCTGGTCTTCTCTGTCCTGCTTCCTGGAACGGCTGTAATAGGACACATCCGCCCCCATGAACTTCAGGGCATCGGCTATCATTCCTCCTGACACGCCCATTCCGATGATACCCACCTTTAAATCCGTGATTTCAACGGGCATATCACGAAACATGGGACGGTCAAAGCCGTGAAGGAAACGCACCAGCTCACTGAGCACGTATTCCACCACCCCCCTGTCGCCGTAATCCCTGATTCCAAGCACTGTGATGCCCCGTTCCCTGGCACAGGCAATGTCTACATTGGCGCTTTCCTCAGAATAGAGGCTGCAGCACATGCCAATGTACCGGATGGATGGGCAGCTCTCGATCACATGACGGCTGATTCTGGATGTGTAGCTTACCAGCACCGCATCCGCGTCACCGATACGCCGGATGATTTCCCCATCGCCGGACGGCACATCCTCATGCAATGTTATCTCTCCCGCATACCGGTGCAGTTCCTCCTCTGCGCTGGGTATCAGGCTCACCGGCTCAATAGCCACTAATTTCTTAAACATGTCCATTTCCTCCTAAAATACGATTGGTGATACAATATTCTGTAAAACCGCCACCACGCTCCAGCCGGCAATGGCGCTGGTGCTGGAATAAATATCCACAACAGCCTTCACTCCTTCTATCTCGGATGTGATCTTATGGTCATCCCCAACCATGCCTGGAACGCTGTATATATCCACACGGGTATCCTCCGGCCCCGCGGTCACAAGGGATGAGGCCACAGCCACATTTACCTTGGTGGGCAGGAGGGAAATGGCTTCTTTTGCGTTGCCGTGAAATACATGGCTCTCCGGTCCGTCCTCCATCAGGCGCTCTACAAAAAGCGGGGTTCCCTTTAAGGACGCCGGTCCTTTCCTTGTCCTGATGCCTGCCTCTGCCTGCCCCATAAGGGATATGGTCCGCAGCACATCAAATCCTCCCACCGCACCGGACGCAATGTACACCCTGGTTCCGTGGCCGGCAGCCGCGGCCTTTACCTGTCCAAAAAATTCATGATCCGCAAATGCTCCGATGGACAGCACAATCATGCCGGCCCCGGATTCCAGAATCTTCACTCCGCAGTCCTTTACAGACTGGACCGAGGCTGCCTCCGCAACATAGTCAGGGGACAGCGCCAGAAGCTCGTCTATGGTGCCGCATGCCTGACACCCGCCTTTTTTTGCCAGAAGCTCTGTCTTTTCCCTGGTCCTGCCCAAAACTCCCACCAGCTCATATTCATCCAGCATTCCTTTCAGACCGGCTTCCACAATAATATCGGCCAGATAGCCGTTGCCCAGAATACCCAGTTTTAATTTTCCCATCATAACCTCCTAAAACAAGGGCTGAACGCTCCCTAAAAGCCTTCAGCCCTCCATGCCTTATCATCATTATGGCTTAGTTTGTATAGTTATCAAAATATCCCTGAACCAAAATGACCGGTGTACCCTTATCGCCGGAACCACTGGTAAGGTCACAAAGTGATCCTATCAGATCGGTGAGTCTTCTCGGCGTGGTTCCCTGGGATGCCATGTCGCCCACCAGATCGGATTTCTTCTCCTTGATTCTCTGGGAAACGGCATTCTTTAAGGCTTCTCCGGACAAATCCTTAAAATCATTGTCAGCCAGATATTTTAATTTCACTTCGTTTGGCGTGCCTTCCAGTCCTTCTGTATTGGCAACAGATACCACCGGGTCGGCCAGTTCCCAAATTTTTCCTACCGGATCCTTGAACGCGCCGTCGCCGTATACCATGACTTCCACATGCTTTCCTGTGCGGTCCAGGACTTTGTTCTGAATATCGTTTACCAAATCCATACAATCCCGCGGGAACAGCTTAATGGTGTCCTCGGTTGACTTGTTGGAGCCCAAAAGGCCGTATTTTTCATTGCAGCCGCTTCCGTCCACCGGGGCATTCAGGATGTCATCCATGCCGCATACCACCTCTGCGCCTGCCTCCTTTAAGATGCGCTTGGTGCGCATACGCGAATGGATGTCACAGGTCAGCACCCGCTTGGTATAATTTAAGATTTCCCTTGGATTATTTGCGAATACCACCTGGGCCTTCGCGCCCTGTTCTTCAATCAGCTGGCAGTAATAGGCCACATAGTCCACACCGGTAAACGGGTGCTTGTTCTCCCCAAACAGTTCCCTGTAGCGCTTCAAATCCAGCACATCGCTGTAAGGATTAATACCGGCCTCGTCTACCTGATCCAAGGATACCAGGGAGTTTCCCACCTCGTCGCTGGGATAGCTGAGCATCAGAACAACCTTCTTTGCGCCTTTGGCAATTCCCTTCAGACAGATGGAAAAACGGTTTCTGGACAGAATCGGGAAAATGACGCCGATGGTCTCCCCGCCAAGTTTTGCCTTCACGTCCCCCGCAATGGCATCAATGGAAGCGTAATTACCCTGAGCCCTGGCAACCACGGACTCTGTCACGGAAATGACATCCCTGTCCCTGATTTCAAAACCTTCGCTTTCCGCTGCATCCAAAACACTGTCTACCACGATTTCAGCAAGATTGTCTCCTTCACGGATAATCGGGCAGCGGATTCCTCTCGAAATTGTTCCTACTTTTCTTTCCATATGTATCTTCTCCTAATATATTATAATTTTCGTCATGCTATCTTATTATAATATAAAATACGGGATTGGGAAAGTAGTTATTTTCGTTTTGGCAGGGATGGGTTCGGAAGCTGACTGCAGGTATCCAGGACCAGGGCAGTCAGAAACTCTCTGTCATCCAGCTCCTCCACCAGATACATTCCCGGACGGCCGCCATGAGGCGCCACCGGTTCTGCTTCCGGGGTCCTGGTTGGGTCCTGCTGGTCATACCGGCTGCACGGGAGTTCACTGCATCTGCCGCAGTGGGGCAGTTGGATAACAGGACATCTGTTTGTCATGTTTAGAGATTGGTCCATGTCTATCTGTAAATTTCATAAATACGGCGTCCCAACTCTGCAAGTTCCGCCCGGAATTCACCGGGTTCCAAAAGCTCAATCTGGTCTCCCAGGCTCAGAATCCAGCAAAACAGGTTTTCTTTGTCCGAGTATCCGGCTGTAAACATAAAATTACCATCCGGCAGTTCCTCCAGAGTCTCAGGACCAAATTCATCTACAATCCTCCATTTAATGGACGGTTTGCACCGTGCCTTTACCAGAAAACGGATAGGGAAGGGACGGTCCGCCTCATTTTCATAAGGCGGCAGGATACGTTTATCAATGACCTCCCGGCAGCATTCCAAATCCATCATACGGTTCAGCTTAAACAGCCGGTAATCCTGGCGCATCAGGCAGAAACCCCACATCGAATTTTTCCGCCAGATAGGGGGCGGTTACCTTTTCCCGCTGGAGAAGGATGGACAGGATACCGATGAGGTCCATGACAATTCCTCCTTTGAAATGTGATGAACAAAGAACGGACGACCCAAGGAGGGAGGGTTACTTACATTCCTGTTTCCACGCCATTTCGGGCAGGGCTATGGGAATGCGGCCGGACTACCTACCAGCTCTGCAGGATTTTATCCCGCGTTGTGTTTTTATCTCTGCTTTTTGATTTTATCATATTACTGCACACTTTTCTATCCTTTATTGGCATCACACCAGCAACGCAGTCATAATCGAATGTTCCATATCGTCAATATTGTAAACATGCTCCATTACTTCAAAGGTTTCCCGCAGATTCCCTTTCGCACTTTTCCAGCCAATACCATCCGTAAACCACACAAAAGAAAATCCTTCGATTGTGTCTGCCTCCTGGGAAAGCATCTTATAGCTTCTGGCCGTTTCATTCAGCTTCGAGCCGCCGCCGCTGTAAAAATTCGTTTCAACAGCATAAATCATGGACTCTGTTTTTACCACGAAGTCAAACCGCTTTGCCGCCTTGCCTTCGTTGGACAGGGCGGATAAATCAATATCCCATTTATCCTCAATATCCTTAAGATACATCTCTTTAAAGTAGTTCTCATCCTTAGTAAATCCTGCGGCAATGATATATTTCTCCACCAGATCTTCCATCTGGTGTCCGCCGCGGTTCTTTCGGCCATTGGAATCAAGTCCCGTCTCAATCCCCAGCGCATAATCAACCAGATTATTTACCAGATGCTTCTGCAATAAGTCAAATAATCCTGTTTTTCTCATAAATATCTTATATTGATCCATATCATAATTCATTGTTTTAAAATTATACTCAAATGCGCCGTCCTCATCCTGGGCATATATTTCATTGCTCCGCACTGCCAGAAGCAGGGGGATGCAGGACAGGGTTTCCGGATATTTTGTTATTATTTTTTCAAAATCATCTTCAATATTCACAGAACCTATCATTGAATTTAATATGTTTAACTCGATTTTTATATCCTCCACATTGCGGACTACCTTTTCAAAATCTATGTAATACCGGTACCCTGAAATGCTTGCCCTGAATTTACTAAGCCATGCGTCAAAATCTCTTTTTACCACTCCAATGCCTCCTGTATATGCTCCAAACGTTTCTTCGCTATATCCAGATATTCTTCGTTATTGTCAATTCCGATAAACTGCCTTCCGTACTTTCCGGACACCACCCCGGTTGTCCCGGAACCGCAAAACGGATCCAATACCACGTCGCCCTTTTCCGTGGACGCCAAAATGATTCGTTCCAGTAAATACTCCGGTTTTTGTGTGGGATGCCTGCCGGCCCACTTTTCGGACGGCCTGGTGAGACTTCCCTCCCACACATCCTTCATCTGCTTCCCGCCATTCATTTGCTTCATCTGCTCATAGTTAAATACGTGTCTGGCTTTCTTTTCATCCTTCCTGGCCCACAGAATCGTCTCTGTGGAATGGGTGAAGCAGCGGCAGGCCAGGTTTGGCGGCGGGTTTGTTTTCTTCCAGGTAATATTATTGATTAGCTTATACCGCTCCTGCTGAAGCGCCATTCCGATTGAATATATATTGTGCAGCGTACCTGATATCCATATGGTTCCGTTGGGCCTTAGCACCCTTCTGCACATGCGGATCCACCTGCGGTTAAAAGCATGGTTTTCCTTAAAATCCCCGCCCTCATCCCAGGATGCCTTATTGACTGATACCATTCTTCCCCCTTTGCAGGTTATGCCGTTATTGCTCAGAAAATATGGCGGATCTGCAAATATCATATCAACGCTTTCCGGCTTCATTTTCCGCAGCAGCTCAAGACAGTCCCCCAGATAAAGCCTTTTTGTATCAGTTCCATAATATGCCTGGATTTTTCCCCGCATCAGCTCTTCCATAGATATACCTCTAATAATTCGTAATGATGATCTCCTGACCCACGCGGTTCTTTCCGTCAGAATTTATCATGCGCTTTACATCCACTACCACTTTGTTGAAATCTGTATATAACTGATTGATAAAATCTGTATTGTGATTTGTCAGCATACAGTAACATCCCCGTTCTGTAAGTTCTCTGAACACGGCAGCCAGACGTCTGTGGCTTTCGATATCAAATCCCTCCTTTGTGTAAGACTCAAAGGACGTTGGATTCAAAGGGGCATAGGGACTGTCTATAAAAACAAAATCATCCTTCTCTGCCAAATCACAGGCATTCTGAAAATCACCTTTCATAATATGCACCTTCTGCAGGCTCTGTGATACAGCCAAAATGCTTTCTTTACTGCACGATTCTCTCACGCTGTTATTATACGGTACATTAAACAGGCCTCTTCCGTTCACTCTGTAAAGGCCGTTAAAGCAGTGCTTATTGAGGAACACGAATAAAACAGCTAATTCCATATCGTATTCCTCCCGCATCATTTTATCATTATAGAATTCCCGGACTTTATAATAATACTCTTTTCCGCCATCTGCTATCCTTTTATCATACTCTGAAATAGCATCGGCAAATTCTTCTGGTGAAATCTTTATCTGCAGGTAAGCATTAATCAATGATTCGTTTATATCATTAATAATGGCTTTTTCCGGCTGTAATCCGAAATATACTGCACCGCCGCCGACAAATGGCTCCATATATCCATTATAATGTTTTGGCAGTCTCGCTTTTATCTGTTCAAGTAATTGTCTTTTGCCGCCCGCCCATTTCACAAATGGCTGTGCACTGATTTCCGTCATCGTGTTTCCTTTCACCAATAAAATCATAACATTTATGATTCATTATAAGTGAAAGTCAAATAAAACACAACCTGCAACTGCCTTCTTTCGGAAAACAAAAATACACCGGCAAAAATGCACCGGAGAATATTTCCCTAAATTTAGCAAATACTAATTTATGTCAGATTAAATACACCAGATTGAAGGATAAAAGGAGAAAGAGATTATGAACAAAAATATGCGCACATGGGTCATCGGCATCTGCGTGGCCCTGGTCATCATCGTGGCTGTGGCAGCCGCGTTTGCCAACAGCCGCAGCGGCTCTGATGCCGGACAGGCCTCTGAAAGCCAGACAGAAAGCACCTCTGCGTCCGCAGCGTCACCGGCGGACACAGGAACGGGTTCCCAGGAACAGGCATCCTCAAATTCCGGCAATGCCGCCGGCCACAGCGGACATAACGGACATATGAATGCATCCGGAGATGACCTGAGCCGTTACCTGACCGAACAGGATTCCATCATGATGAATATGATGGAGGATATGGTCATCCGCGAGAAATCAGGAAATGCTTCTCTGGACTTTCTGCGGGGTATGATTCCCCACCACGAGGCAGCCATCAAGATGTCTGAGAGCTATCTGAGCTACCAGGGGAAAAGCGATGAACTAAAAACCATTGCCCAGGATATCATAACCGCCCAGAAGGACGAACTCAAACAGATGAACGATCTGGTTAAATCGTATGAAAAGGACGGAAAAAAGGACCAGACAAAGGAGGACGCTTATCTGGAGCAGTACAGCAAAATGTTTGCCGATGACTCCATGTCCCGCCACACGGATCCCTCAGGAGCAGACAGTCTGGACCAGGCCTTTGCGGAGGGCATGATCATGCATCATCAGATGGCCGTGGATATGGCCAGGGATATCCTGGAATATACAGACTATGAAGAGATACGCACCATGGCCCAGAATATTATCGATGTGCAGGAGAAGGAAATTGCCCAGATGAAAAAGATTGTGAAGGAGCAGCAGGAATCCCAGCAGGAATAAATTATCAATAGTAGCACATGCCAGTCCACATCACAATGGATATAAGAATGACACGGCAGAATCAAACTGCGGGAAGGTCATGTCAGCTTATATAGAGTATAGGGACATTTCCCAGTACACGCCGGATCTCCGCCCGCAGATACATCTGGGCCTCTGCCCTGGATTCCGCCCGGTAGCAGTACCTTCCCCGTCCCCTGCCTGTCATCTGCTCCTTGTCATACAGGTCCGGGGCATTGGGAAATGCTTCGCTGTTAATGGCCCGGTGGACATAGGAATAGGTCATCAATATGACCTCCAGAAACATTACTGGTCATTGGGCCTTTCCTGCATTTCCCGGATGGAATTATGGCTCTCAATGGGAATCCACGGAAGGTCCCCGTATTCCTCCCTGATCTGCCGGCCCAGAGGGTAGTCAAAGATAGCCTGTTCATAGTAAACTGCGTCAAATTTCATGGATGCGCCTTCCTCCTGATGAATTCATGGACAATATGGGAATTGGTTTCAATGTGTTATTTTTACTATTTAATATTCCCCAAATCCATGAAGTTATCAATACAAAGCCACTATCCTTCCAATGAGTACTTGACTTTTTATTAGCAGGCTTTATAAGGTAATCCGTTTACTCTTCCGAACTTCCCGTATGATACAATAATTCATTTACTGCAACCGATAATGGACCAATATATTCGATTTTTTTGCTCAACCGTGATTTTACCAGATAATCATCCGATATAGACGGATCATATTCTTTACATTTTTTTATAAATCTATTCATCACAGTCTGAGATTCAAACATCTGTCCATACAGGATAACCTTACCAGGAGCAATGATTGTAACTGTATTCATAACAACACGCGCCATCACTTCAAAAATATCATCCAGCACAGCCCACATGCCTTCGTCACCGCATTCAATCCACTGCATAATATTTTCGACATTGATTTTCCCAATATCTCCGCCCACCATCTGATATAAAACGGGCATAGTCCGCTCGGTACATACACTTCGTACTGCCTCTGCTATTGCATGCGTAGTTGCCCTCGTTTCCAGGCAGCCTCTTTTTCCGCATCCACATAACTTCCCATTCTTTTCAATAGTGCAATGACCAATTTCCGCAGTTTTTGAATTCTGGCTGTCATACAAACGGTTCCCTATGATAATCGCTGACCCGACGCCCGGACTCCATTTTACTAAAAGTAAATTTTCCTGTTCCCGACCATTTCCGTAAATCAGTTCAGCCTCAGCAAATGCCTTTACGTTATTTTCAACAATAACCGGAAGATTCAAAAAACCTTTCAAAATATCCCCCACCGAAACGGGTTCTTTCCATATCCGATATGCATGCTGACTGATTCCCAGGTTTCGATTTACTGTGCCCGGAACCGAAACACCCACTCCCAGAACCATCTCTTTTCCAATTCCATGTTCCCACATCAAACTTTTGCTTTCATTTGCAATTTTCTTCAGAAACATTTCCGGATCCATGGTTCCGTCTGTACGCAATTTAGTGATGTAGCATTCTTTTCCCTTCAGGTTACTGATTGCTATACTGGTTTCAACCACTTCAATTCTGACTGACAGAACATAACGATACTGATAATTGATATCAATCAGAACTTTTCTCCGCCCGGCCCGCTTCGCTTCCTCAAGTTCTCCTTTTTCACAAAGAATCCCCTGTGACAACAGGTCCGAACAGATCAGGGTCACGGTAGCCGGTGTCAGACCGAGCTCTGCGGCAATGTCTTTCCGCGACATCGCCCCCCGGTCATTAAGAAGCTTCAATATCGCACTGCGGTTACTTACCTTTACGTTTCCCAGATTTATTCCTATATATCCCAATTCTGTCTGCGCCTTTCAGATTTCAGTATTTGTAACCAGTATAAATGTAAATTTTTTATAAGGCAAGCATAAGTTTTCGTTTTAATAGCGGCAAACCTCGACATTCAGCATATGCGCAAGCTTTTCAAGCTCCGCTGCCACATTGCCGTAAATCACTACGAAATGCGGCTCCCAACCGTCTTTCACACTGCCATGCACCACGCCCTTTGCATCACTTGCAGTCCGCACAACAATGGAGGTTCCGATGAACTGCTTCGGTTTGTCCAAAGCCGCGCCATCTGCGATGAAGAAACGGAATTTGCCGTCCGGCTTGCGTCCGACGCGGAAAACGGTTACTTTCTCACATGCTTCGCAGCCGAAATCCATCGCCGGGCCGATCTTACGGTTCGGATGAACGCCTACCACTGCGCCGGTGTCCTTGCGTGCCAGGTTGCATGCTGCCATACCGCAGTGCCAGAAGGTGATGGTATTCTCCTTCTCATCCATGGAAACCGGATCACCGAAGAAGGTGGAATTGCCGGTCAGTTCCTTACCGATGTACATGGAGAGCGCACCATAAACGTCTGCCTCACAGCTTGCGCAAACGTCTGCCGCATTCAGAAGGGACAGTACGGAGCATACCGGAGTACCGAAATCCGTGAAGAAATCCGGCCAGCAGCGGGAAGATACCGCGCCGATTCCACCCTCGGTCACATAGTCGGTATATGCCTTGTAAAGCTTTGCAAAATCTTTCACATTCTTATCCGGAGTCTTGTCCAGACCAGCCATGCAGCACCCGGCCTTGTCCAGATATTCTGCACACTCCCCGTCGGAATAGCTCTTTGCCTTATTGATCAGCTCTCTTGTCTCGATTGCCTCCAGCGTTACACCGAAGGTACTCATCATTTCGGCGTCCAGTGCACGTCCAAAACCGAAGCCCTGTGGAGTATGGCCGATCGCAGCCATCTTCAGATGATTCAGCTGATATTTTACCTTCGCCGCTCGAACAGCCGCGCCGATCTCTGCAATCACTTCATTCTCCTCCGGAGAACCGAATACATACTCGAATTCGCCGTCCCGGAATGCCTTGATCGCATTTGCCGCAGAATACGCGCCGGTCAGAGAGTTCAGTCTCAGACGGCCTCCGTCAATTACCGGCTCTCTCAGCGTCCAAAGAACGATCGGACAGGAGAAGCGCTTCAGCACCTCTCCCGCATACGCCGCATTTGCAAACGTAATATTCTGGAGAACGATCAGATCCGGATGAACGGTGTCCAGAAATGCAGACAGATCATTCATGGTCAGAAGCATTTTCTCTGGATACACTCCCTCCTCTGTGATGGAAGAAAGCATTTTAATTGATTTTTCGAACTCGATCTGCGCGCTCTCCAGATGGAACGTACCTACACCAATCGGAACATATGCAACCTGAAAACCCATGTGATATACTCCTTTCATTCCTATTTCAGGAATCTGTAATTCGACTGTTTTCTGTCATTATCTTTACCCGATGGTTTCCTGCTCTTTTTTGATTTCCTCCATTTGCGCCTGATTTAATGCCTCAACCTTCTTGTTGATGCGGATCATGGAAATAACCAGAACAACCGTCAGAATCAGGATGACACAGGAAATCGGACGCTTGAAGAAAATCAGATAATCTCTGTCATAGCTCATCATACTGGTTACGAAGTTCATTTCCATGATATCCGCCAGAATCATGCCCAGCATCAGCGGTGTGGAGGAAATATCCAGCAGCACCAGCAGATAGCTGAATATCAGGATGGCAGCGGTCAGAACAAGCTCCTTGGTATTTCCAGTCGCCGCAAACGCACCTGCAAAACAGAAAATGATGATAACCGGAGCCAGATAGGTGTAACGAACCTGAACGATCTTCGCCACCGCGCGGGTCAGGAACAGACCGATCGGGTACAGGAAAATATTTGCTACCAGACATCCCAGGATGATCGAATATGCGATTACGCCCTGTTTAGTAAACATATTCGGGCCCGGCTGGATGCCGTGAAGAATGAATGCACCCAGAAGCAGCGCCGTTACGCCGTCGCCCGGGATACCCAGAGTCAGCAGCGGGATCATAGCGGACCCCACAACCGCGTTGTTACTGGACTCTGCCGCCGCGATACCCTCCAGACTTCCTTTTCCAAAATCCTGTGGACGTTTGGAAGCTCTGCGGCACTCGTTGTAGCACATGAACTGTGCAACACCGCCTCCGACACCCGGCATTGCACCGAGAATAGAAGCGATTGCAGATGATCGGAAACATGCCGGAAGGATGGAAAGCATCTCCCTGCGCGTAATTCCCTGATTGTCAATTTTTGTGACATCATCTAGCTGTCCTTCTGCCAGAACGAAATCTCTCAGCTTTTGAACCACCTGAGTCAATGCGATCAGCGCGATCATGGCCGGAAGCATGTCAATGCCATACTTCAGTGCATCAATGCCAAAGGTAAAACGCATAACGCCGGTTACAGCGTCGGAACCGATTGCCGCCATCAGGATACCCAGCAGACCGGACATAATTCCCTTCGGAAGGCTGTCGCCGCTTACACCTGCGATCAAAGAGATACCGAGGATTGCCATTGAAAAATATTCAACCGATGCAAATCTGGATACCAGCTTTGTAATGAAAGAAGCGCAAACCAACAGCAGGATTGCGGAGAACAGACCGCCGAATACGGATGCAAACAGCGATGTGTCCAGCGCCTTTTTTACTTTACCTTTCTTTGCCAGCGGATAACCGTCAAAGGTTGTCGCAATCGCCGAGTTCGTACCGGGTGTATTCAGAGTAATCGCACTGATGGAACCGCCGTACATACCTCCTACGTATACAGCCAGAAGGGAAATGATCGCTGTATCCGGAGAGGAAAAGGAATAGGTCAGCGGAAGCAGAAGAATAATACCAAGAGTTACGCTCAGTCCCGGAATACATCCAACGATCATACCAAGAACCAGACCGCCAAATATTACAGAAAGGTTTACAACTGTGAATACCTGCGTAACCGCAAGTATAACCTGCTGAAAATCACCCATATCATCAACCTCCAAATCCCGGAATTCCCGGCAGTGAAATATGGAACACATAATAAAACAGGAAGAATATTCCGATTCCTGCTGCCAGTGTGAATATGTAAATGAACGGTTTCCGTTCGCCGCAGTACCACAACATGATCGGGAAGATAATCACTACCCCCGGAATAAATCCGATGTTGATGATCAGTGCCACAAATGCACAAAGCAGCACAATCAGAAAAATACATGGCTTCTCTTTTGCCCAGTCAAACTCAATCTCTTTTTCTTTCTTGAAGACCAGACTCTCAATCAGCAGAATCACGGAACAAATCAGTGTCCCTGCCAGGCAGATACCCGGGATAATACGCGGGCTCGGCGCGCCTGAGTCAAACATCGGCAGACGTACCTGATTCGGCATTACGAACAGCATAACTGCACCGAATACCCCCATGATAATGCCGGACCAAAGATTCGTTTTAATTTTGAATTTCATCCGAATATATCCTTTCTCCTAATGAACGAAGGCTTCTGGCTGTCCAAAGACAGCCTCGCCGTTTTATTGTCAATCGCTACTCTTTTACTGTCCACTCAGTGTATCAAATGCAGCGACTGCCTTCTCACATGCAGATTCCAGATGTTTCACAGCATCCTCACCATAGATCTCACACTTGTTCAGCATGATCTCGCTGATCCAGTCACTGTACTCAGCATCTGCCCATACATCCTTGGAAATCTGAACGATCTCATCGATCCATGCCTGATCTGCGCCGGTGCGGACTGCCACGAAGCCGCCTGCTGCAAGAATGGAACCGGTGTAATCCTTGGAAGCATCAAGTTCCGGAGCCTTTGCATCGCCTGCGATACCCGGAACCGGAATGTCGCCGTTCGGGCCTTTGAATCCTTCGAATGCACTCTCAGAGAATGCAAGGATCGGAATCATGGTGCCTGCCTCTACATCTTCCAAAGCTGCCTGAGTAGTTCCTACGAATACATCAACCTCGCCATCTGTCAGACCTTTCTTCTGAGCTGCGCCCCCATCATAAGGAACTACCATTACCTTACCGCCTTCCTGAGCGATCAGGGAACCTAAAGCCAGATGCGGATCAGACAGCGGATTACCGCCAGACATCTTAATGCCGCCCTCTTTCGCCTTTGCAAGAATGCTCTCCAGAGTCTGAGCCGGAGTGGTGTACATAATCCAGGTTCTGTCGTCTACGGTTGCTACCGGGTAGATATCTGCACGGTCAAAGTCAACAACTTCGGTGTTATATTTCTTGCCCAAGTCATGACGATACGCAACGCCGTAACCGTAAACAAGGATTTCTCTTGTCGAAGCATCCTGATCAGTATAATAGTTTGCTGCTGCAAAACCGTCACCGCCAGTCATATTTTCTACAATGAAGTTATATTCCGGATGTGTTTTTCCTGCTACCAGCGCATACTTTCTTGCGATTACATCTGCGGTTCCTCCTACACCGTAAGGGCAGATAATCTTGATGGTTTCTGCCCCGGAGTTTGAGAGAGCTGCAGCAGTGGTCTCAGCAGAAGCTGCTGCCGCGGTAGTTGATGCCGTGCTGCCTGAGTTGCCCCCGCAGCCAGCCAGAGACATTGCAGTGGTAATCGCCAGTGCCAGTGCCAAAACTTTCTTTTTCATAATGTAAAGCCCTCCTGAAAATAATTATTTAGTTTTATACGATAAGCTCGGCCGAAAGCAGCCGGGAACTTATTTTGGAGATAACACGATTCCTTTTTGCGTCCTTTGCCTTTTCGCCATTCGTCATTTCATCAACAAGTATGCACCGGAAATTAGCAGGAGAATGTAAGTAATCACCATAAACAGTTTCTGACTCATGATCGCATACAGCTTTCCCCCGATAAACATGCCGGCGAGCATAAACGGAACGCTGATCAGCTGTATGCTTACCAGATGCAGATCCCAAAGCCCCGCCCGGATATCATCAAACAGAATCAGGGAATTCAGAAAAATCCATATGGTTGAAATAGTTGCTCGGAAGCTGACTTTATCACGGACTTTTCGTGTCAGGTAACCGATTAAAAGCGGTCCTCCCGAAACGAAAATCCCGTGGATAATACCGGCAGCAGCCAGCAGAAGGTAAAGAAGAGGGGTATCATGTGTCTGAATCAAGACATCCTTCTGCTGCTGCGTACTGCCAGGTATCTGCAACTGTTTTGCCAGTCCCTGGATTGATAATAATATAACAAATATACCAAGAATCCGGTAAAGCATCTGTTCCCTACCAGCCAACATTCCCCGAATAAGAATGCCTCCGACAATTCCTGCCGCCATCACCACAACGATCTTTTTCAGTTCTTTCCAATTCACGCTGTCATGAAAGCCCACGAACACGTATATTCCCGACAGCAGTCCCAGCACATTCAGTACCGGCTTCGCTGTCGCATATCCGACCAGCATCAGACCGAACGGCATTGCGAGAATCGTTCCCGCAAATCCGGTGATTCCGTGAATAATATTCGACAGAAATATCACCAGATAGAAACAGACTAAATTCATCATAGTTTTTTACTTCCCGTATTTTTCACGAATCGATTCAAACAGCTTTGCCCATACGGAATCCTTCCGGTATAATACCGGTGTATCTCCCATCGGAGCCGCCACGCTGTAATCGCCCTGTCCGTACTCTGCGCCGGTCCACAAATGAACCCACTCACCTTCCGGAAGGTATACCGGCCATTCTGCCTGTCCGGACTGATACACCGGAGCCACCACCATGTCGCTGCCCAGCATGTACTGATACTGGATGTCGTAGCAGCGCAGATCCTGCTCGTAATGCAGGAACATCGGACGCTGTACCGGAACACCCTTTGCCGCATTTTCCGCCACCAGAGTTTTAATGTACGGAGCCAGCATGGTGTAAACGTCAACCAGACGCGCCAGCTGTTTCATGCAGTCCTCGTCATCGTAATACTGGAAATTCTCGTTCGGGCGGTTGCACTCGTGGGTTCTCATCACCGGAGTGAATGCCGCCATCTCCGCCCAGCGAAGGAACAGTTCCTTCGTGCGGGTATTGCCGAACAGAGAAGTATAACCGCCGATATCGCTGTGTGACAGACCGCAGCCGATCATGCCCGCACTCAGTGCCGCACAAATTACGGTTGCAAGACCGTCATGGATGGTAAAGTCAACAGACTGGTCTCCTGCCCAGAGAAGCGTACAGTGCTTCTGGCTTCCCGTCGCGCCGGCACGCATGAAGTAGACAACCTCGCCCAGCTTTCCGGTCTCAGCCAGCGCGTCATAGTTGCACTGTGCCCATAAAGCCGGCCAGTGATTATGCTCGATCATTGCGGATTTTCCGCTGTGAAGAACGATATCGTCTGTCGGAAGGTACTCGCCGAAGTCTGCCATCCATCCATCAATTCCGATATCCAGACTGTGTTTTTTGATGACCTCGTCCTTGAACCACTGGTATGCTTCCGGATTCGTCAGATCCACCACTGCGCAGTAGAACTCGCCGAAATCCACCAGATATTCGGTTCCATCGCTCTTCTTTGCAAATGCGCCCTTTTTCAGACCTTCTTTGTAAAGCTCACCGTCATTTACCAGGTACGGATTGACATAGCCAAGGAATTTGATTCCGCGTTTGTGCAGCTCTTCAATATGCTTCGGCAGCTCCGGATACATTTCCTGATGGAAATGCCAGTCCCATTGAAGACGTTTGCCGAAGGATGTGACGCGCTTGCCGCTCCAGTCCTGACACCAGACCCCGGAAACCTTGATTCTGTTTTCCAGAGTTTTTTCCATGAGCCCGAAGGAACGCTCGTTTCCGCCCTGTACGCCCATGATCAGTCCGTTGTAGACCCATTCCGGAAGCTCCGTCTGACGTCCGAAAAATGCACTCTCCTTTTCCAGCAGTTCCAGAAAGCTGCCTGCCGCCTCGATGCGGATCGAAGCAGGAACCTCCCAGATCTGCAGCTCGTGAAAATCCGGATTGCGGAAATCAAAGTCCGCATATGCGGTAGAATCCACATGGAGATAATAATGCTCGGAAGATACAAAGGTCGGCTGCGGGTAATTAGTATTGTAATAATCTCCGCCTGCTCCGCCGTTTTCCACATCGGAACGCCAGGTTACGTAAGTTGTTTTGTCACGTCCCACACCCGGCTCGGAAGTCCAGAGCGGGAAATGTCTTCCGCGCAGATTGAAGTAGGACATCTGCTCTCCACAGCCATAGCAGTGCTCGGTTTCCTTCGCATCGACGCGGAACCAGAAGCGGTTGATCGCAGGATTTACATTTGTAAAGGAAAGCTGAGCCAGATCACCATCCAGACGGATCACCATCGTCATCTCGCCGCCAAAGTCAATCTCCGCTCCATTCTCATCCACTTTTACCACCAATGCTGCCAGCGGACGGCGCTCGATCACATAATCCTCAATCTTAAAGTTGCCCCGGTACATATATACGTTTTCCTGTCCGCAGCCCACGTAAATCACCGGTTTTCCGATTTTCTGTGACAGAATGGTCTTATTACCGTTCACCAGCGACCAATCTGTGCCGTTATGTACAAGTTTCATAGGAATATCCTCAATATTTCAGTTCTTTGTTCTCGCCCAGAAGCCCCGGAAATGCGCCCTGTCTGATCAGAGGTTCTCTCTCCGGATGAGCGATTACCCATTTGTTCTTTTGCAAAAGCAGACGGTTCTCCGGCTCCAGCTGATCCGGCTTCGCAGTCAGCGGAGTATTGGTTCCTTTCGGAAGGAGCACGATACCCTTAAATCCCTCGTCCGTCACGCGGCATGGGGAAAGGTGCAGGGTGGTCTGATACATTTCGATGGCGGTGCCCTTTTCCACAAAGAATACACGGGCATCCTCCACACGGTAGGTATTGTTCCTGATCTCCCAGCTGTGGCCCAGTGCCAGCATGAAATCCGTCACTGCAATGTTGAGCTCGCTGCCCTTGTGATATTCAAAACCGTTGTAGGTGGTGTTGCGTCCGTTGCAGTAGCCGATTTCCACTTCCATGCCGCCGTACAGACCGTTCTCCACCTGCGCTTTGACCGGATCTGCCTCCAGTCCCGGCTCGGAGGCATGGTAAATATTTCCGCTCTCCGGGATTTCCGTGCTGCTCTCCATGTATGAAATCAGACCGGAAAAATCATAACCGGTTACAATGCGGCCAAACGGTGCGAACTCCGGATCCTTTACGGAACGGATCTTCACATCATTTACTTCATTCAGATGCTTTAACATAGAAACTCCGCCTTTCTCTAATAGCCTCTAACCAGTTTGAAGGTTGATCTCCAGTCATCCTTGCCGATGCCCATCTCCATACCCTTCTGGTAAACCTTCTGAACGTTTGCCTCTCCCGGCATGTCAAGTCCGCACTCTTTTGCAAGGTTCATGCAGATATTTACGTCCTTTGCAGCATTTTCAAATGAGAATGCAGTGGTGTAATCCTCTGCTGCCAGCTTCGCTGCCTGGCCGTCCAGATAGAAGTTCTGTCCGCCGCCATAGGAGATTGCGGTTGCATAATCCGGAATGGAGATTCCGTTTTTCTGTGCAAGAGCCAGAGTCTCGTTTACGCCATTCTGAATCTGGGTAACCAGCGCATTATGGCAGATCTTCATAACAAGTCCTTTGCCGTTTCCGCCCATACGAATCACGTTCTCGCCCATGTAGAGCAGAATTGGACGCATTTTCTCGCACACATCCTCATCGCCGCCCATATAGATGCCGAGCTTTCCTGCGACTGCAGCCGGTTTGGATTTTACAACCGGTGCGTCCATGAACTGAGCGCCGGTCTTCTTTACCATCCCGGAAATATCAACGGATACGCTTGGATCAATGGTGCTCATGTCGATACAGATCTTGGATTCATTCAGTACTCCAAGGATCGCAGTATACACGGACCGGGAATGCTCTGATTTCGGAACCATGGAAATGATGACGTCTGATTTCTCAGCCAGCTCCACACTGTCTGCACAGGCAGCCGCACCTTTGGATGCAAGCAGCTCAACCTTCTCTTTTACAAAGTCAAATACATAAACCGTGTCATCATGCTTTTTAACAATATTTTCGCACATGGACTCGCCCATGATGCCCAGACCGATAAATCCGATTTTCATGATGTTTTCTCCTTATTCTTGACCAGACGCCCCATCGGGACGCGCAACAATTCTTCTTACTCGGTGATGGTGTTGTCCCACGCATTGATAAAAGTCTCAAGACCCTGATGGGTGTATGCGTGTTTCATGGCATCCTGATATACTGCCAGACCAGTGGTTACGATGTCAGCACCTGCTACCGCACAGTCAACGATCTGCTTCGGAGTGCGGATGGCAGCGCAGATGATCTCAGTCTTGCCGTAGAAACCATAGTTCTTGTAAATCTCGACAATGTTCTTTATATATTCTTTGCAGTCCTCGCCGTTTGCCTCTTTCCAGCCGATGAACGGAGAAACGAACAGGGAACCGTTCTTTGCCGCGAAAATAGCCTGTGCCGGGGAGAATACCAGAGTCACGTTGGTGCGGATGCCCATCTGTTCCAGCTTTCTTGCAGCGGTAACGCCCGCCTCGGTACACGGAATCTTGATTGCAAAGTTCGGGCTGAGCGCAGCAACCTTCTTTGCCATCTCGATCATCTCATCTGCATCATCCAGATGCGGATTAATCTCTACGGATACCGGGAATCGATCGATACCTTCCAGCCCTTCTTCCTTGATCCAGTTCGCAATGTCGGTGATCGCGGTCATGAACGGCTTGCCGCTCAGCATAATGTGGCGAGGGTTTGTGGTTACACCGTCGATGCCAAATGTTTTGTAAGCGTACTGAATCTCATCCAGTTTTGCGCTGTCCAGAAAATACTTCATTTCTGTTTCCTCATTTTAATTGATTTAATTATTTAATTATTAAAAATGCAAGATAAGTTAAAATTTATTAGATGTTTTTCTTTGTTTGCGTTTTTACTACCATTATAATATAGCAATTATGCATATATGTCAATCACTTTTTCTCATTTATACAACAATTTTTTAATCATTTTAATCAATTATTCTATTCCCTTACATTCCTGTAAAATTCTTCTGTCAGACCACTGCTTTCTGCAGCTCTTTTTAAATTTTGAAAAACTGACTGTTTAAACAAATAAAGAAAGCAGAACAGCCTGCCAGCCGTTTCTGCTTTTCTTTACTCCAGCGGCAGTCGTCGAACGCATCACTGTCGCTGGTTATCCATTTCCGCCTGCACACAAGCCAAAAAACGCTCCCCGTACTTCTCATACTTAAACTCTCCCACGCCTGAAACATCCAGCATCTCCGCTTTGGTAGCCGGCTTCATGATGCACATATGAGTCAAAGTCTTATCTGAAAATACAATATAAGGCGGCACCTTTTCTTCCTTTGCAATCTCTGTCCTGACAGCGCGCAGCTTCTCAAACAGCATTTCGTCTGCTTCCGTAAACTCTGCGCCTCCCGCTGCGGCCAGCCCCTTCCTGCCTTTTCTTCCCTTTCCGGCACTTGCGCCGGCCACTTTGGCGGGATGCTCCGCTTCCCTGGCCATCTTCATGACCACCTGCTCTCCTTCTTCCAGGATCCCCTTTGACTTTCCTGTCAATTTCACAATCGCATACTCATCGTTTGTCACTGCCAGATATCCGTTCAGCATCAGATGGTTCATAACCTGGCGCAGCCTGTAGGCCGGTACATTTGCCAGCTCCCCATAATGCGGGTTCCCATCCATCCTGTAATTGCGTATCTTCGCTGTGTTGGCACCGCGGACCGTATCAATAATCACATTGGTTCCGTACCTCTGCCGGCAGCTCTCCACACATCCAATCAGTATCCGGGAAATATCCGTCACATCCACTGTCTCAAACTGGCTCAGACAGTTGGAGCAATTGCCGCAGTAATTGCTTCCATACTCCCCAAAATATCTCAGTATGTAATCTCTCAGGCATTCATTTGTAAAGCAGTAAAATGTCATCTTCCGCAGGCGTTCCCTGTCCCGCTCCATGACAATCTCCCGGGTTACGGGGTCCAACGCCTCGTTGTCCTGGTTATGGTCAATAAAGAACTGATTGGTTACCACATCCTGGCCGCCGTACAGAAGGATGCACTCTGAGGGCTCACCATCCCTTCCTGCCCTGCCGGCCTCCTGGTAATACGATTCCATGTTCTTCGGCATGTTATAATGCACCACAAACCTGACATTCGACTTGTCAATCCCCATGCCAAAGGCATTGGTGGCAACCATGATCTGGGCCCGGTCATATATAAAATCCTCCTGGTTATGCCTGCGCTCACTGTCGCTTAAGCCCGCATGATACCGGGTAACGGAAAATCCTTCCCGAATCAACTGGCTGCAGACCTCCTCCACCACTTTCCTGGTCAGGCAATAGATGATACCGCTTTCCCCCTTATGGCGTTCCAGGTAATTTACCATGGTGGCATATTTATCCTTGGGGGACTGTACGCCAAAGTAGAGATTCGGCCGGTTAAAGCCCGTGGTCATGACCTGGGGATTTCTGAGCATGAGTATGTCGATGATGTCATCCCGCACCTGCGCTGTGGCGGTGGCTGTAAATGCGCTTACAACGGGCCGGTCCGGAAGCTGGTTTATGAAATCCACTATTTTCAGATAACTGGGTCTGAAATCCTGGCCCCACTGTGATACGCAATGGGCCTCGTCCACAGCTACCATGGATATCTTTACCTGGCTGCTCAGTGCAAACCGCAGGAAATCCTCAGACATCAAGCGCTCCGGAGCAACATAGATAATCGGATATCTGCCGGCCCTGGCCAGGTCTAGTACCTTATAATACTGTGCCGCTGTCAGCGAACTGTTAATGTAAGCAGCCAGGATTCCCACCTGGTTTAAGCTGCTTACCTGGTCCTTCATCAGGGAAATAAGCGGGGAAATGACCAGCGTGATTCCATCCATCATAAGGGCAGGGATTTGATAACAAAGGGATTTTCCGGCCCCAGTGGGCATGATTCCCAGCACGTCCCTTCCTTCCAGAATGCTCTGGATCAGCACATCCTGCCCATCCCTGAATGTGTCATAACCAAAATAATGTTTTAATATCTCATATTGTGTCATAATCAAACTCCTCTGTATTGCTCCGGCATAAAAGAACCCAGTAGTCCCTGTTCCCGGCGTTTAGCGCCAGACTTATCTTCAGCTATGCTTCAGAACCATGGAAAAATGGCGAATATGCCCCGCAGCGGACCTGCTGTCTAAAGCAGATTAAACCGATTAAACATTATAGATGTAATTCATTATAACAAATCCGAAATAATAAAACAATGGTGATTTATATGCCGGATTATGGTACCTGATTATCCGTGGATCGTCCCCGTTTTTATCAACCCCCGGAATCCGCCGCAGTCTCCGGCAATACCTCCCCCACGGTAAGCAAAACCCCTTCTTTTGCTGGTTCCGGGAATAATACGGCCTCTGTTTCTATATATTTAAAGTAATTACTTCTGAAACAGGACCTATCCTTTATGAAAAACAGACTCAGAAGACTTCCCATGAAGAAGCTGTTACAGACCACCCTTCTGTTTGCCCTGGCCTTTTGTGCCGGACGGCTGGCTGCCCAGGTAGTGGAATACAATCGTCCTCCCGAAGCAGTGACCACATCAGCCGACGGCAACTGGGGACTTAGTTTCCCGGGCGAGGGTCAGATGCCCGTTGGAAATGCCACCGCGGACTATCTGAAGCAGTTCAATGCCTACTATGCCCAGAATACCCAGGATAAGGTCATCTACCTGACCTTTGACGCCGGTTATGAAAACGGAAACACAGCCGCCATCCTGGACGCCCTGAAAAAACACAATGTACACGCCACCTTTTTCCTGGTTGGAAATTATCTGCAGACCAGCCCGGACCTGGTAAAACGAATGGTAGCCGAGGGCCACAATGTGGGAAACCATACCTTCCACCATCCGGATATGTCGAAAATCTCCACCAAGGAGGCCTTTGAAAAGGAACTGAATGACCTGGAAACCCTGTACCAGCAGACAACGGGACAGCCAATGAAAAAATATTACCGTCCCCCCCAGGGCAAATACAGTGAAAGCAACCTGAAAATGGCCAATGACATGGGCTATAAGACTTTTTTCTGGAGTCTGGCCTATGTGGACTGGTATGAAGATAAGCAGCCAACCAAAGAGGAGGCCTTCAAAAAGCTGCTGACCCGCATTCACCCCGGCGCCATTGTCCTGCTTCACAGCACCTCCAAGACAAACGGGCAGATTCTGGATGAACTCCTGACCAAGTGGGAGGAAATGGGGTATCATTTTGGAACCCTGGATGATTTGGTGGCGGCTGACCAGGCATAAAAATGTCTGTTCCTTACTGCGTGTTCCATACATATCATTCAAAAATAAATATCATGGAACTATAAATATCATGAAAAAATGCCGGGAGAACGCACTTTTAATAAGGTGCATCTTCCGGCATTTCATGTTTGGTTGATTATGTTACTGTGTTAAATTCTACAGCAGTTTTTCCTTCCACTCCGCCTCCTTGAATCCGGTGAGCACGAAGCCGTCTCCCACCACCAGCGGTCTTTTCACCAGCATCCCGTCCGTGGCCAGAAGCGCCAGCTGCTCGTCCTCACTCATGGACGGCAGTTTGTCTTTCAGAGACATTTCCTTGTAGATATTTCCGCTGGTATTAAAGAAACGCTTCAGCGAAAGCCCGCTCATCCCGTACCATTCCCTTAATTCCTCCAGGGTGGGATTCTGCTCCTTGATAGGCCTTTCTGCATAGGCAATTCCATTGGCATCCAGCCACTTTAAAGCCTTCTGGCAGGTAGAGCATTTTTTGTAGCATAATACGGTAAGATTCATCTTCATTCCTCCATCTGTTCTATTTCCTTATTTGGCGGCAAACCTGAGCATTTTAGCTGAACCGTCAAAACAGAATGTATCTTCATTATAAGTAACCATATCCTCTGACGAATATGTAAGAAGGGCAGAATGCGCGCCTTCCATCCATCCCCCGATTTCTTCCTCATGGCCTGACGCGTTTTCTAACCGGGCAGCGTCAAGCTCCACGATTCGGACATTGCCAGGCCCTGCCGTCACTTTTTCATCCACCTTTATGGATGGCTTCATCTCCCCGCTGCCGCCTGCCAGTACCGCCGCACCGCTGCCCTCTGCTGTTATCTCCCCCTCTGATTCTTCCACTTTGAGCCTGCATGAATAAAGTCCGATTCCGGATTGGCCCGCAGCTGAAACTGCACCGGTTCCTCCGGCAATATCCACCTCCGGACACGATATTCCCGCATACGTTCCCTTTATATCCAGCTGTCCGCCCTCCAGGCGCAGGGCAGCCTGACTGTTTTCCGTTCTATTCCCCAAGATGCCTGCTGTTCCGGCTTCAATGTCCAGGCTTCCCTTTCCCCGGATGACCAGGGTGCCTGAATGTATGCGTATGCCTGCGCCTTCTGATCGGAGCCAGCTGCCGCTGCCTTCCTTTAACTCAATGGTTAAGTCCCCTGTTATATCAACCGCGGGCCGGGAGGACTCCGTATTTTCCATGACTGTGTTTTCTTCAGATGTATCTTTTTCAACTGCGTTTTTTTCAGCTGCGTTTTCTATAACCGCATTATCCAATGTCAGCGTATAGCTGTCCCTGGAATTTCTCAGTCTCCATCCGTTTCCCTCCACCATTTTTCCACGTCCCGGAAGCTCCACTTTTCCTTCATTTCCCAGGTAAAGAGCTGTCAGCGGCACCTGCTCCCTGGACTGGGTCAGCCCAAATCTGGATGCCAGATATATGCCTGCGCTGGATATGGCAGTGCAGAATGCAATGATAAGAATAATGAACAGAACAGCTCGCACCGTCCTGCCCACAAATCCCTTAGAAATCTTATCCATATAGATATTTCCTCCTGTTACAGTTTCGTTTATTTTATCATAAAGTAATCCATTTTTCCATTACTTGTGATATCATAGGAGAAAAGTGTGGTTACTGATAGGAACAGTTAAACCATGCAATAAGGAGGTTCTGTCTATGATAAATATTCTCTGCTTCGGCGACTCCAACACATTCGGGACCAATCCCAAAGGAGGACGCCATTCCTTAAATACCCGCTGGCCCGGACGTCTTCAGGTTCTTCTGGGACCTGAATATTATGTGATCGAGGAAGGAATGGGCGGACGCACCACGGTCTGGGATGACCCGCTGGAGCCCGGACGGTGCGGCATCCAGGCACTTCCCATGGCGCTCCAGAGCCATAAACCGCTGGACCTGGTCATTCTGTTCCTGGGCACTAATGACTGCAAGGCACATTTTCATGCCTCGCCCAGGGTTATAACTAAGGGAATGGAAAACCTGTGTCACACGGTACAGGGATTTGATTATGGGGAGGGTTATAAGAAGCCTAAGATTCTGGTGATATCCCCTATCCATATAGGAAATGACATGGAGCACTGCCCATATGTCAGTTTTGATGAAACCGCAACCGGTAAATCAATGGCCCTTGCGCCGCTCTATCAGGAACTGGCAAAGGCTGAGGGCTGTCTTTTCCTGGATGCCGCATCCCTGGCAGGCCCCAGCAGCATAGACCAGCTTCACATGGACGCAAAGAACCATGGGGCATTGGCTGAGGGAATCGCTGAGGTGGTGAAGGGGTATTTTGAACCGTAGGGGTGAAAAAAGGCCGGAAAACGAATCTCGCTTTCCGGCTTTCCTGTCTCCATGAAGACATCTTCTTCCTGGTCCACACCCACGTTAAGCATCCATTTGCACCAGAGCCTGCGCAGGATATCCGGCCCCCTTGTATAGGGAAGTAATCCTGTCCATGCCTTACCTCCACGCTGATTAATAGAACCTGGCAATCTCCTGGGCCGTGCTGCGCTTTGGCATCTGAGGGTCAGCTGCGCCATATCCCAGGGCAATGACCGCCACCACATCCTGGTCCTCCCCGATGGAGAGCAGTTCCCTCAGCTTATCAGCATCCCTTATTCCCATGACCAGGGTATCCAGGCCCAAATCCTTTGCCTTCAGCAGCAGGTTCTGGTTATGCATCCCCAAATCGTAGCAGCCCCAGCCGTTTCCCAGCTCATTGGAAGGGGTTCCGTCATTGTCATATCCAGAGCGGTTTTTAACAAAGGATGCCACAATCAGCACAGGCGCATCCTTGCAGTTTGTCTGGTTAAAGGATGGAAGGCAGGTTTCCTTTACCTTTTTCAGCATGTCATCTGACATAACCACATAGTATCTGGCTGTCTGTGAATTCTTCCAGGACGGCGCAAGGGTGGCTGCCTCAAGGATCTCCTCCACCTGTTCACGGCTCACTTTCCTGTCCGGCTGATACTTTCTCATGCTTCTTCTTTCCCTCAATACTGCGTCTAATTCCATATGATGTTCCTCCTGTCAATTTTTTGATATCCGGAAACCGCTTTTAAAGGCTGGTTTTGATTCCAAAACGTCCCGCAAACTCAGAGGCCTCTGTAATCCGCCTGTAAAACTGGGGATAGAACCCTTCCCCGCTGCTGTAAGGAGTTATGTAAAACTGCTTCAGCACATACATATCCACCGTTTTCCTGATGTCCGGGTTCCCATTTTCCTCCAGTCCCTTTCCCAGGTCCTTGAGAAAGTAATGCCAGTCATTTACAAACTTCTCATATTCCTTCACATCCGGGGTATCAATCCACTTGCGGATCTTTACCTTGCTTCTGTTCTCCCTGGGACACTCATGGACCTGCAGGAAGTAGCTGAAGGACCGGTTCTCATACAGTCTTCCCAGGGGGAAGAGGCGGCAGAACCCCGGCCTGTAAGGATGGATACCGCACCTGCCCTCACTGTTCAGGAAAGAACAGGACTCATCCTGACCCGTCATCCGGATGTTGGGCAGGATAATGCCATCCACCACATTCATCTCAAGAGGACCTGCCAGAAGCTGTTCCGGGGTCATCCCCAGGTTCACCGTAAGGCGGAACATATCCAGAGGGTCCAGCATGATGGATGAACCCATGCCGTGGCAGCAGGCAGAACAGCCTTCACAGCCGCCGCTGTCAGCCCTCACCATATCATTGATACCATATAATTTCCCGTCGGATATCTCCTCCAAACTGACCGCACGTTCCATATCTCCCAGTAATCCCTTTCCAACAGTTTCCATATTATTTCTAACAGATAGTATACCACCCTTTCCCGGTTTCACGCAACCATGCTTTTATGGGAAGGATGCCATCAGCCCTTATCCTCCAGATTTATTCCAGCCAGCGCTTTGGCAAATGCATTGTTAACCGGCTCCTCGGCTTCCTTTTTCTGCTGGTTCAGGTACCGGGCCACGTCTTTTTTTGACACGCCGGCGCCTTCCTTTTTCCGGCGCTCCTCAAAGGCCTTCAGCTTCTCCTTATGACCGCACCTGCACACAAATATCTGGGCGTCCCCCTTGCCCTTAAGCTCCATCTTCTTATGGCAGACAGGGCATCTGGCATTGGATGTGCGTGATATGACCTCCCGGTGGCCGCACTCCCGGTCCTGGCACACCAGCATCTCCGTGTTCCTTCCCTTTACGGCCAGCATCCGCTTACCGCACACAGGGCACTTTGTGCTGGTCAGGTTATCATGGCGGAAGGAGCCCTCCCCTGTCTTAATCTGACGGATCAGTTCCTGGGAATATCCCCTGATGTCCTTCATAAACGCGCCCCTTTTCAGGCTTCCCTTTGCAATGCCCGACAGCTTCATCTCCCAGTCCGCTGTCAGCTCCGGCTTCTTCAGGTCCTCAGGCACCAGCTCCAGGAGCTGCCTGGCCTTGGATGTGAGATAGATATCCTTGCCCCGCTTTTCAAGGAGGAAGCTGGAAAACAGTTTTTCTATAATATCCGCCCTGGTGGCAACGGTTCCCAGACCGCCGGTCTCCCCCAGGGTCTTTGCCATGGCCTTATCCTTTGTCTCCATGAACGCCACGGGATTTTCCATGGCAGAGAGCAGGGTTGCCTCATTAAACGGGGCAGGCGGTTTTGTCTTACCCTCAGTCATCTTAATGGACAGGCCTTTTAACACATCCCCCTTCTTCAGGTCCGGCAGCTGCTGGTCCTTTACCTCCGGCTCGTCCCCCTCTTCCTCGTCATCCACAGCCGTGTCGTAAGCATCCTTCCAGCCCTGGTTCTTTACAATCCTTCCCTTTGCAATGAACCGCTGGCCCCGGATGTCCGCTTCAAGGCTGGTCTCGTCATATTCATAGGGCGGGTACAGCACAGCCAGGAACCTGCGCACCACCAAATCATAAATCCGGCGTTCATCAATGGTCATATGGTCCATCTGTACAAACTGTTCCGTCGGTATGATGGCATGATGGTCTGATACCTTGCTGTTATCCACAAAAAATGGTTTTGCCGGCATGGGCTGGTTTACCAGGCGGCCAGCCAGCGTCTTATATGGGCCGATGGAGCACGCCTTCAGACGCTCCTTAATGGTCGGGACAATGTCCGCGCTCAGATACCTGGAATCGGTTCTGGGGTAAGTCAGGACTTTATGGTTCTCATAGAGGCGCTGCATAATGTTCAGCGTGTCCTTGGCAGAGTAATTAAACCGCTTATTGGCATCCCGCTGCAGCTCCGTCAGGTCATAGAGAAGGGGCGGTAAAGCCTTTTTAGGCGTCCGCTTTACCTCAGCCACAACGGCCTGCTCCCCCTTAAGGTCCTGGGCCAGTCCCTCCATTCGGCCGCGCTCAAAGGAACGGTGGCTGCCTGTCCTGGCATCCTGCCATGTAAGGACCAGCCCGTCCTTTCTGGCCTGAAGCCCAAAGTATGCCTGGGGAACAAATGCACGTATCTGCGCCTCCCGTTTTGCTATCATGGCAAGGGTCGGGGTCTGGACACGGCCGCAGGAGAGCTGGGCATTGTATTTACAGGTCAGGGCCCTGGTGGCATTGATGCCCACCAGCCAGTCCGCCTCTGCCCTGCACATGGCTGCATCGTACAGGTTATTGTATTCCCTTCCGTCCTTCAGGTTTGCAAATCCCTCCCGGATAGCCTTATCAGTCACGGATGATATCCACAGACGCCGGATGGGTTTATTGCACCCTGTCTTTTTCAGAATCAAACGAGCCACCAGCTCTCCTTCCCTTCCTGCATCCGTGGCAATGATAATGTCCCCCACATCTCCGCGGTAAATCTGGTTCTTTACAGCCTGGTACTGCCTTGAGGTCTGCTTGATAACCTCAAGCTTAAAAACCTCAGGCATCATGGGAAGGTCCTCCATCTTCCACTCCTTATACTTCTTATCGTAATCCTCCGGGTCTGCCAGGGTCACCAGATGGCCCAGTCCCCAGGTAACCACGTAACGCTCCCCCTCAATGGCGCCGTTTATATTTTTCCCACATTTAAGAACCCGGGCAATGTCCCGGGCAACGGAAGGCTTTTCTGCTATTACAAGTGATTTCATTGATATACTCCTTATCTCAATTTTAAACCGGAAGCTCCTGCCGTTCACTGGCAGGAACGATTGACAGGCTCCGGGATATCCCCGCCTTCTTAATCTTCTGCTATCGGCCGGACCGTAACTGGCTGGTCAGCAGCTTCCCAACCGTATCCGCAAGCTGCCCCATCTCCCTGATTCTGACAAAGCTGCTTCCGTATATCTTCCGGGCGCCTTCCAGGTCGCTGTCCAGGCCGTAAAATACAGCCATCACCTTGATTCCCTGCTTTTTAAGCTGCCGCACCTCCATCGCCGTATCCTCAATGCCTGCATCCCCCGAATATTCCTTTCCCCGCACCGCCCCTGAAACAGGCGCCATCCGCTGTTCGTCATTGGGGCTGGCGTCTGTCAGCACAATGAGCAGGCGTTTCTCACAGGGAGACTGTCCCGCCAGATGGCCCGCTGCCCTGAGGGCCAGACCATCCCGGTTCCATCCGGCTGCCACATAGTCAAGGATTCCTTTGTTCTTCTCCTTTTCCTCATAACCGCGGAATATACGAAACACTGTGTAGTTCTGGATGGTGGAAAAAGAATACACCTGGACCGGTATCCCGCAGCGGGTCAGGCTCTCGGCAATGACATATCCCTGTGCTGCTATAACGGCTTCATGTCCTATACGCGACGCAGACGCGTCCAGCATCAAATCCACGGAAACATTCTGCCGTTCTTCCTCTGAAACTTTCAAAAAAACACGGTCATCCTCCAGATACACGGCCCGCCAGACTGCCTCCCCCATCAGTTTACCCTGTCGGCTTATCTCCGGTACAGGCTGCAAATCCACAAGAAGGGTATTGCGAATCTGTTCCATCAGGCGCCGTATGCTGTTCTCATATTCTGACCTGTTCTTTTCAAACTGTTCCCTGTTCCTTTTTCTCTGCTGCGCCGCCTCCCACAGCTGTCTGGCCGATTCCCCGCGGTCCGGGACCTGCAGGAATTTCTCTCCCCTGGTAAAATGGAGGCCGCACGTGCTGTGGCATCCCGTGCAGAGCATATGACGGATAGCCTGATTTTGCCGCTCTCCGTACATGGAAACACCATAGCAGGCGTCAATATAGGAACGGACCGCCTCCTCACGCCGTTTCGAGGATGCCTCCATCCAGAAGCAAAAGCCTTTGGCGGCATCAGAAGGCTTTTTATGGGCCTTTCCGGATTTTTCACATTGGTCATCACCGGATTCAGGGGACTCCTGACCATGCTCATTCAGTGTGTTCCTGACAATCACGCCGTGGGCAGGCCGGACAAAGCGGAAGGGCTTAATCATCCCTTTAATCCGTTTTCTGTTTTCTTTTCTCTTTTGTTCTGAACGGCAGTCAAACCGGAAATATTCCCACAATATGCCGGAAACGCGCTCCATGATTTCATCGGTGTCAGCAGACCCGTCAAAGGACAGGCCGGACAAAATCCCCCGCTCCCACGGCGTAACCCCGGGCTTCTCTCCCAGCACCAGCCTGCCCCAGCCCGTCTGAAGGGACTGGACCAGCTTTTCCTGAGCTGACCATTTGGATTCCTCCAATACCTGAGCCCAGTATTCCCTGCGCAGCTCCTCCAGCACAGGACGGCCTTCCCGTTCCTTCTCATAAGCGCCGCATTCCAGGCCAAGCCAGAATATGGTATCATAGATATCCTGAAGCGCCGTGCCCTGAAAGGCCCCGAACATCTCTGACAATTTCCCGCCGTCATACCATCTGTGGACATAACCGATAATGCTGTTGAGATAAAGGTCTGCCCTTTTGTACCGGTCAAAGGCCATGAATTCCGGCTGGAAGGAATGGTCCTCCGCCGCAGTCCATATCATGTTGAGGGCCCGGCGCTCCTCTCCGTCATATTCCCGTATCTCCATATCAGTCTGCAAACAGTTTCTCCCTTTCCAGTTTTTTGGGAATCCTTGCCCTGATTAAATCCCGCACCAGGGTCTGTTCATACGGGTCAAAGGATTTGTTGGTAAGTCCCATATCCAGGGCAGCTCCCGCATCCAGCCCTTTCTCCATAAGCCGGACAGCATCCAGCAGTCCCCTAAGGTCCAGGGGGCGGGTGGAGAGCTGGGCGCTTTGGCATTTTCTCTCTATATCCAGAAACAGCTGGACAAACTGCCTGGCATAAGTCCTATTAAGACCAGGATACTCCCGGCTCATAAGCTTCTCCAGATTTTCCCCGGATATGGCCGGCATCTGCAGGCAGGCAAATCTGGAAGTCAGGGCCTCGTTCAGCTCTCTGGTGCCCGCATACCCATAGTTCATGGTGGCAATGAACCGGGTTCCCCCGTCCATATGCACCACATCGTAGCCCGGCACATCTATGGTCCGCCTGAAATCCAGAATTCCATGGAGCACGGCCAGGGCCTCGTTTCTGGCCATGTTGATTTCATCCAGGACTCCAAAGCCCCCGCTGATTCCGCAGCGGTACACCGGCCCCGGCCGGAACACAACGGCTCCGTTTTGAAATGTATCTGTTCCTATAAGGCCGGACGCATCCATGTTGACGTGAAGGGAGATGTCCCAAACCGGCCTGCCAAAAGCTGCCGCCAGATTCTGGGCCAGTATATTCTTTCCCGTTGCCTTTGGTCCTGCGAGAAGCAGATTCTGACCGCACAAAAGGGCTGCAATGGCCTGCTCCCATACTTCCTTTCCATAATACAGGTACCGGGGCACAGGTATCCTGCCCCGTTCCTCCTCCCTGACCGGATGGGAAGCCCTGAAATCCATGATTCCTTCGATTAAGCTGCTGTTTATTTTTTCCTCTTTTAAGAATTCAATCACCGTCATGCCCTCTTCCTCTTTTTTACAGTCTGATTGTAGCACAGAATTCTTTAATGGTGCAGATTTTCTGTGGTTTTGTGAAAATATTTTTAGCAGGTTTTGTGAAAATGTTTTTGGGCTTGCGTCTCCCAGTCACAGATGCTATATTAGAAATACCAGATAAAGTCCTGAAGACAGCTGCCATGTTTTTCGGGCAGGACCTTCTTCCATACCTGGGTGTCAAGGGACGGATTACCGGCATTGTTCCCACAGAACAGGTTCACCTTGAACTTCGCAGGATGGAAGAAGATTTTAAGATATTATGGGAGATTGAAAATACCCGGGCTCTATTTACGGTAATGTTTATTGGAGGATATTAGTCATTCTCCCTATCCTTTCTTTTCATGAATTCAAAAATCCCATTTCCATCCAGTCCGGGATTGGCCTGCACTGCGGCGTAAATCCGGCTGACGCAATCCGGGCTTTCTTCCAGCAACTCTGCTGTCTCTTCCGGGGAAAGTCCTTTTTTCATTTTCTTCATGACCTGGGATATGAGCTTGGTCATTTCTCCCTTTTCAGTTTCTTTTCCGCTTTCCTGAAAATTTTATCCGCGTTCCGGTCCTTGATACGGATTACTGGAAGTAATGCTGTCACTTTCAAACTCCAGATGCCGCAGGGAGCCATTTCACCGTCATCACAAACCGTTCCCGGTCATCCTTCACATTATACCGGTACCGGTCCTCTTCCGGCTGGGCATACCGCACCTCACAGCACCTGACTCCCAACTGCCTGGCCGTCTCATTGGTATAAATGTCCATGGTTATTTCCGCCGGATATCCCATGTCATAGCTGAACCGCACATCACGGAATTCATTGTTGATACATGTTTCAATCATCTTCCGGGCAAATGCCTCCTTATCCCCAATGTACAGCTTATTCGCTACAATAGTCATGTGTTCTGTCCTCTTTCCATCCCAGGAGGAAGATATGGTATTCCTCACCGACACGCCCCTTCCCCACTGCAGATATATGCAAAGGGCCATCAGAACCAGCGATGCCTGCATTAGTCTTTTTCTCATTCCCGCTACATCCCTCACCTGTATTATTATACATATTGTACACTAATACAGCTTATATTTCAATACATCCTGGAATATACTTATGTGGAAAGGCGGGGATGGTATGCATATTGAGATTGATTTGGAGCGTCTGCTGAAGGAAAAAGAGAAAAGTAAAAACTTTGTCTGTGAAAAATGCGGTTTGCAGCGGACTCAGTTCAATAATTACTGCAAGAACAAGGTATCCCGCGTTGACCTTACCATTCTTGCCAAAATGTGCGATTGTCTGAACTGTACGCCCAATGATATATTGAAAATAGTAAAAGAGACGGCAAAAGATGAATAGAACGCATGACGCCATGTGAAGCTATTCATCTTTTTTTGCGCCTGGGAGGGCGGCAAAAGGCTGGTAAATAAACTGACCGGGAACCTGCCTCTTCTGAGGTAGGCCCCGGTCTTTCCTATTCTCCCTGGATAACCCTCTGGATATGGATGGCGAGAAAGCCTGCCTCCTGAGAGGCCACAGACATCCCCAGCCGCTTTTCCATGTCCCCGCACACATCCACTGCCGCCTGGTATGGCACCGGAAAAGTCTCCCTTGCATATGCCTCCATGTCCAGACTCACAGGCTCTCCCTTTCGGATGCGGGCAATCATATACCGCAGATGGCTCACCAGACGGTTATACCCCAGAGAGTCCGCTGCCAGCTTAATGCCCATCTTCTCTTCTATGCTGCGGATACTGTCCTGTACCAGCCTGGCCATATCCATGGAATGGGCCACATTCTCCTCGGATGACCCGGCGTGAATGTGAAGGGTAATGTATCCCACCTCATCTTCGGATATGACAATGCCTGTCATTTCACGTATGATTTCCCTGCCTTCCATGGCAGCCTGGTATTCCCGGTCAAACAGGGCCTTTATATCCTGGTTAAAGGGATTTGGAAGCTCCCTTCCTTCACTGGCCCTGCCTGCGGCCAGGGCAATATGGTCCGCCATGGGTATCAGTATGTCTGAACTGATATCCCCCAGCGTTTTCCTGGCCGACTCAATTATATTTCCCGCTGCCTCGATAAAGACCGGGTCAATGCTGTTCACCTGCTGCAGCGCCGTGGACTTTCCGGTCACAAGCTCATACCGCTTTGCCTCTTTCACCTGCTCCAACCGCTCCCCGGTCCGGTGACCGAAGCCTATTCCGTTTCCCAGCAGAATCAGTTCCCTGCCGGTATCTCCATCTAAAACCAGTATTCCATTGTTGTTTAATACTTTGATGATGCGGTACATAAACCCCTCCCCGTCCACAGTGCTGCCGGACTTTGCCGCGCGCCGCGCCGCTGCCGTTTCCTATACGGACATTATACCTAATATCCCAAAAAACATCTACATTTGAATGAGATTTTTCCGCTCTGGCATACCATATCTATTTTAATACTCCCCTTAAAGGCGCGGACGGAAGGACTGAATATGAATCCCTTATCCGTATTCAATCCTTTAGTACCATCCGATTTCATCCAGCGCCCGTACCTCCCCGGTCTTAACCATATGAATCTCACGGCCTTCCGTGAGACCGGTGAATACAGCCATACAAGCCTCGGACGCAGCGTTGGCCTTGATATATTCCAGGTCGAATTCCATCAGCTTCTGGCCTTTCTTTACCTTCTGCCCATCCGTCACAAAGGTCTCAAACCCCTTTCCGTCCAGCTTCACCGTATCCACACCGATATGCAGCAGATACTCCATACCGTCCCCGGTTTTCAGACCAATGGCATGCTTAGAGGGAAATACAAACAGCACCTCGCCATCCTCCGGCGCCAGCACCTGTCCGTCTGCCGGTATGACCATGTAGCCGTCGCCCATGGCCTTGCTGGAAAATGCCTCGTCCGGCGCCTCCGTGATGGAAGCCGCTTTGCCGTTAAAGGGCGAGCAGATGATGTGCTTTTCCTGGCCGGATTCAGCATCCTCCTCCAAAGCCTCATCCGGTGCTTCTGCAAGATACTGCTCCAGATTTGACTTTATCACAGTCACGTTAGGTCCATAAATCACCTGGATTCCCTGTCCCTTTTTAATGACGCCCACTGCCCCGGTGGCCTTTAACAGTCTCTCATCCACCAAAGCCGGATTCTCCACTGAACATCTGAGACGGGTGGCGCAGCAGTCCACGGAGGTAATATTTCTCTTTCCTCCCAGCCCCCTGGCAATATCCATGCTGAGGGCATCTTTATCCCCATTGCCTCCATTTCCCGCGCCTGCCGGACCTGCCGCGCCTGCTGATTTCCTGGCGTTCACATCTGCCTTTGTGTAAAGCTTTGTCTCCTCGTCCTCATCCTCCCTGCCCGGAGTCTTTAAGTCAAACCTCTTAATCAGGAAGCTGAAAATAAAGTAGTACAACAGGAAATATATGATTCCTACCGGAATAATTCTCATCCAGCTGGTTTTCGCATTTCCCTGAAGGATGCCAAATATAAGCAAATCCAGGAAACCGCCTGAGAAGGTAAGTCCCACCGCGATATTCAGTATATGGGCAATCATATAGGCGCTGCCTGCCAGAATCACCTGTACGGCAAAGAGCATGGGCGCCACAAACAGGAAAGAAAACTCAATGGGCTCTGTAATACCGGTCAGCATACTGGCCAGGGCTGCTGACAGGAGAAGTCCTCCCGCGGCCTTTCTCTTTTCCGGTTTTGCCAAACGGTACATGGCCAGGGCTGCGCCGGGAAGGCCGAATATCATGAAGATAAACTCACCGGAGAAATACCTGGTGGCATCCGCGCTGAAATGGATCACATCCGGCGAAGCCAGCTGTGCGAAGAAGATGTTCTGGCCGCCCTGAATCAGATTTCCGTCCACCATCATGGTGCCGCCCACAGCGGTCTGCCAGAATGGCATATAAAATACATGGTGAAGTCCAAAGGGAATCAACGCCCTCTTTATAATACCGAAAATCAATGTGCCGGCATATCCTGTCCCTGTCACCAGACCGCCCAGGGCAAATATGGCATTCTGCACAACCGGCCATATGAAGTACATCACCATGCCCACCCCTACATAGACCACCGTGGATATGATGGGCACAAAACGGGAGCCGCCGAAAAATGAGATGGCATTGGGCAGCGCAATCTTGTGGTAACGGTTGTGGAGCGCCGCCACTCCCAGGCCCACGATGATGCCCCCGAACACGCCCATCTGCAAGGTCTGGATGCCGCACACAGAAGCAATAGTGCCGTCCAGGACGCCAGGGGCAATGGTGCCGTCCGGAAGAATCTTTCCCGTGATGGTCAGCACCGCGTTGATGGATACATGCATGACAAAAAATGCAATCATGGCGGAAAGGGCTGCCACCTCTTTCTCAGCCTTGGCCATGCCGATGGCAACTCCCACTGCAAATATAATGGGAAGATTGTCAAATATGACATTTCCCGCCTTGGCCATGATGACCAGAAGGGCATTTAACATGGTTCCGTCGCCCAGAATCCGCTCCAGCCCATATGTCTGGATGGTGGTGGCATTGGTAAAGGAACTGCCGATACCTAACAGCAGTCCCGCCACCGGCAGCACTGCAATGGGAAGCATGAAGCTGCGTCCCACCCTCTGAAGAACACCAAAAATCCTGTCTTTCATTTTTCTTCTCTCCTGTCTTTTTCGTCCAACCGCGCACCCTGGCTGTCCGGACACAAAAAAGGCATTAACTGTTAAGAACACTGTCTCCAATGTCCTCTTTCAGTTAATGCCTGCATCACCAGTAACACGCTCTTTATTCTGTTGCGCATTTAGTATAAACAAAAGATGGGATTTATGTCAATCCGAATTGTGCACTAATTTCAGTTTCTCTTTTTGTGCAAATATGCCAAACTTCCATTTTCTTCCTTCATGGACTCCGGCATGTATTAGTCCTTGCCGTACCCCGGCACGTCGTGTGGGATATACATATGCCGTCCCGGTCCACAGCAGGGCGGTCTCCTGCCATTGGGGTGTAGGGCGGGCTATTCTTCAGCCCGCACCTCTATGTTTCCCACATATTTCCTTTCCATCTGATGTCTGGCCTTACGGTTTTCCACGCTGTCAAACACAATGGAAAAATCGTAATCCTCAGGGTACAGCTCCCTGGCCCTTACCTTTAATTTCAGACGTTTCTGGTTTACCAGGCGTTTTTCCTTCTTTACCTGGACAAGAACATTTCCCGTCTGGTCCGCCGGCCTCACAACAATGCCAATCTCCCCTTTTGGAAGAACCTCCACGCTGTCGCCTCTCGTATACCCTTCTTCCGGGTTTGCAGCAGCCGGTTTTCGCTTTATGGGGACAATACCCGGAACCGGAATCCGCTCCAGTCCTCCCGGCCATTGTCTTCCCGGTGGCTTCTGAGATTTTTCCTTGGGCCTTTTCTGAGATTTTTCCTGGACCGCCCCGTCTCCGTAAGCCTCTGAGGCCGCTGTTCGAATCATGTCCTCCGGCATGCCCAGCCGCTTTGCAATATAGAGGGCGCAGCTGTCCCCGGTCTTTCCCATCTCCAGTCTGTAAAGGGGACGCAGGTTTTCCCGGTCAAAGGCCATCCTGGCGCTGATGAGTCCTGCATGGCGGCCCGCATATGTCTTAACCTCCGGGTAATGGGTGGTAACCAGGTAAAGACATCCCCGAAGCCTCAGCTGCTCCAGTATGGCAATGGCAATGCCCATTCCCTCGGCCGGATCAGTGCCAGAGCCCAGTTCATCCAGTATCACCAGGCTCTCCCCGGTGGCCCGCTTTAATATCTCCAGCACATTGGTGATATGGGCTGAAAATGTAGACAGGTTATCCAGAATATCCTGCCCATCCCCAATATCGCATAATACCAGGTTGCGCATGGCTATGTCCGCCTCCCGGCAGGGCAGATGCAGGCCGGAACAGGCCATGAGCACGAACAGTCCCACGGTCTTGATGGCAACGGTCTTTCCTCCTGTATTTGGCCCTGTGATTACCATTCCCCGCTTTTCCCCGCCCAGCTTAAAATCCAGGGGCACATTGGAGTCCTCCGGCAGAAGGGGATGTCTGGCTTCCTTAAGGCATATGATCCCCTCCGTGTTGATGGCCGGTTCCCTGGCATCCATTTGTGCGCTGAGCTTTCCTTTTGCAAACACAAAATCCAGCTTGGCCAGCAGCGCCAGGTTTTCCTTAAACCCATCCTCCTCCATGGCAATCTTATCCATAAGCGTGTACAGGATACGCCTCTCCTCGCAGTCCTCCTCAATCCTGAGTCCCTCTATCTCGTCCTGCATCCTGGCAATGGTTTCCGGCTCTATAAATACCGTAGAGCCGCTGGCGGACCGGTCTATGACGCTGCCCGGTATTTTGGACTTATACTCCTTCTTAACCGGCAGGCACAGCCGTCCGTTCCTGGTGACCAGAAAGGATTCCGCCATAAACTTTTTCTGTGATTTTAAAAGCGCCTCCGCCTTATCCTTAATTTTTTCTTCCAGAAGCTGCAGGTCCCGGCGAATATCCCGGAGTGCATTGGACGCGCGGTCGTCCACCCTTCCGTGACGGATGGCTCCCTCTATCTCCTCCTTTAGTTCCGGCATTAACCTGAGATTTTCCCCAAAGTAGGACAGCGGAATGCCATAGGATATTCCCTTGTCCAGATACGACCTGACCCGTCTCACCGCGGCCAGGAACATACCGATTTCCTCCATTTCCTCCGGCGTAAGCAGCTCGCCCCGGACAGACCGGGCTACAAACTCAGCCGTATGTTCCATGGCCGGCATGGGAGGCGTGCCCGCCAGCTCAAGCATCTGCCTGGCCTGGGTGGTGTCCCTCATGCTTCTTCGCAGCTCTCCCTCTTCCATACAGGGCACAAGCCCTCTGGCCATCTCCCTGGCCTCTGCTGAATTGGCAAGATCCGCCAGCTGTTCTCTTATGATATCAAATGCAACTGTCTTATATGCTTCAAATGTCCCGTTCATTGTTCTGTCTGTTTCCTCTCTGTTTCCTTGTTCGTCTATGTTCCCTATAGGGAATGTCTGAAAATATTAAATAGGTTTCGAACATGATAATGGAAGACAAAAAAACCTACGGACATCCACTACAGGCAATGTCGCATAGGTTTCCAAAGATACCATATGATTCATCTGTCATGGATTCCGGAGTACACAAAAACAAGGCCCGCCAGACGGACAATCATTTCATGTACACAATCGGTTTATCTATCTTCCACAAACAGATACAATTAACAAAAAGACACCTCGCTTTAAATATTACTGCATCTGATAATAGCAGATTTAAAAGCTCCTGTCAACATTTTTATTTCAAATTGTGCTATACTAAATTGTGCTATACTAAATTGTGCAATACTAAATTGTGCAATACTAAATTGTGCAATACTAAAAGGACAATGAAAATCCGGAGGAATGACTGACATGCCTTTTGTTTCACTTATTATACCTGTCTACAATGCGGAAAAATACCTGCGGCGCTGTCTGAACAGCGCCATGGAGCAGACGTTCCAGGACATGGAAATAATCGTAGTAAATGACGGAAGCCAGGATACCAGCCTGGGAATCTGCCGGGAATATGAAAAAATGGACCACCGCTTCCGTGTTATCAACAAGGAAAATACCGGGGTATCGGACAGCCGCAACCAGGCCATTGAGACGGCCAGGGGCGAATATCTGCAGTTCATGGACAGCGACGACTGGCTGACCCCTGACGCCACGGAAAGCTTTGTCCATGCTGCCAGAAAATTCGACTGCGACCTGGTAGTCTCAGACTTTTACCGGGTGGACGGGGCTGTGTTTACGGAAAAGCAGCACATACGGGAACGGGGACTTCTGACCAGGGCCCAGTATGCGGAATATATGATGCAGGAACCTGCTGACTTTTATTACGGCGTACTGTGGAATAAGCTGTACCGCCGCAGCATTGTCCGGAAGCATCAGCTTAAGATGGACGAAGATCTGCGCTGGTGCGAGGACTTTTTATTTAACCTGAACTTCATCCGGTACGCGAAGAGGTTCACGGCCATCCAGACTCCTGTTTACTACTATATGAAACGCAAGGGCAGCCTGGTGAGCACGGACTGGAAAAAAGCCAATGCTGTGAAGCTGAAGCTCCGTCTCCTTAAGGATTACAAAGAATTGTACCAGAGCATGGACCTGTATGAAGAAAACAAGCTGAAAATCAACGCCTTTGCCGTATCCATTGCAAAGGACGGAGGAATCGGAGCCCCCATGAGCCGGCTCAGGAAAAAGCTGAGCGAGGAGGATTACATTGAGGATGAACTTCCGGCAGGCTACACCCGCGTGTGCCACACACTGGGTCCTATTTACGATGAGACATCCCGCATACTGATACTTGGGAGCTTCCCCTCGGTAAAATCCAGGGAACAGAATTTTTACTACGGCAATCCCCAGAACCGCTTCTGGAAATTGATGGCCCGCCTGTTTGAGGAACCTGTGCCGGAAACCACGGAGGATAAAAAGGGACTGCTGATGCGCCATCATATCGCGCTCTGGGACGTGGTGGCCGCCTGTGACATCAAGGGCTCCAGCGACCGGAGCATCCGCAATGTGATACCCACGGACTTAAACCTGATTCTCCGCACGGCCGGCATCGAAACAATCATTGCCAACGGCGACACGGCCTTTCAGCTGTACCGCAAATACTGCCAGGAAAAAACAGGAAGGGAAGCTGTCAAATGTCCATCCACCAGCCCTGCCAATGCATTTTTCACGCTGGACCGCCTGGCCGAGGCATGGAGCCGGGAGCTATTCTGACAAAACAGGCTCTGGCCCCGGATCCAAATACCCCCAAAATGCTCCAAATCCCCAGATTTTTCTTGCCAAAGGCATATAAAACAAGTATGATGGAGATACACCTGATATAATTATTAAATTATAATTATAATTTAAGGAGGCTGTAAATGTTAGATAAAAAGGTAGCAGAACTTATTAACACACAGGTAAACAAAGAATTTTACTCCGCTTATCTGTATCTGGATTTTGCCAACTACTACAAAGACGCGGAGCTGAACGGCTTTTCCAACTGGTACCAGGTCCAGGCCCAGGAGGAACGCGACCACGCCATGCTGTTCATCCAGTATCTGCAGAACAACGGAGAAAAAATCACACTGGAAGCCATTGCCAAGCCGGACAAGGTGTTTGAGGACTTCAGGGGACCTCTCACTGCCGGGCTGGAGCACGAAAACTATGTGACCGGTCTTATCCATGAGATTTATGACGCCGCGTATTCTGTTAAGGATTTCCGTACCATGCAGTTTTTGGACTGGTTCGTAAAGGAGCAGGGCGAGGAGGAGAAGAACGCCAGCGAACTGGTAAAGCGTTTCGATCTGTTCGGCCATGACCCCAAGGGACTCTATATGCTGGATTCCGAACTGGCGGCAAGGGTCTACACCGCTCCCTCACTGGTGCTGTGATGGGGAAGGATAAGTACATATGTCCCTGCTTTAAGGTGACAAAGGACGATATTAAAAAGGCAATTGAAGAAGGTGCTGATTCCTTTAAGAAAGTCAAAAAAGCCACGCACCTGGCCGCGGGATGCGGCCACTGTAAATGCAAGGCTAAGAAGTATACGAAAAAGCGGCTGGGTAAGGTTAAATAAAATTCAGTTTAAAAGCGTGTCTGCACACTGGAATATTTCATGTGCAGACACGCTTTTTCTACAGACGTAAGCCGGCCCAGCGGACGGTACATAACTTATGGAGTCCCGGTCCAAGGTACTGCCCTGCATTTTTGTCTCCCCTGTCCATGTATCAGAAAACCCTCATACCTCAATCACAAATGTAGCGAATCCGCACGGTTTCACATAGATGAGTTCCTCCAGCGAGGACGGCTGGTGACAGCAGGGCATCCGGATTCCCAGGTATTTAAATGCACTGCCGTCATATGCAGTGTCCATGGCCTTTTGCCAAAACTCCATATCCAGCATTTATATATTATATCTGATATCACTGTACCTCCTGCCAGGAACCTGCTTCAATATTACATATCAATCTTCCGGTCCTTATAATAATACATCCGGTCCCGTTCCCCTATCTCCCTGAGTACACGGCATGGGTTTCCCACTGCCACCACATTGGCGGGGATATCCCTGGTGACCACGCTTCCCGCGCCAATGACAGAATTATCCCCAATGGTAACTCCCGGCACCACCACGGCTCCCGCCCCTATCCACACATTCTCACCAATGCGCACCGGCATGTTGAACTGGATTCCTTTCCTGCGAAGCCCCGGTTCCACCGGATGTCCTGCTGTGGCAATGGTCACATTGGGCCCAATCATGCAATGGGAGCCAATATAAATCTCCCCGTCATCCACCAGTGTCAGGTTAAAGTTGGCATAGACAAAGTCCCCCATATACACGTGTCTGCCTCCCCAGTTGCTGTGAAGAGGCGGTTCAATATAGCAGTCCCGTCCAATGGAGCCGAACATCTGTCCCAGCAGGCTGGTACGCCTGGCGCTTTCCTTTGGCCTGGTTGCATTGTAATCATAGAGAAGCTCCATACAGTCCATCTGCTCCTTCAGAATATCTTCGTCTCCCGGAAAATACAGGCGTCCCTCCTCCATGCGTATTGCCGCACTGTCATGGTCTCTCATTCCCCCTATTCTCCCGTCCTGGTTCCTGTGTTGATTTCTTTCTGTCTCCATCCAAACATTCCTCCCTTTCCACATGTTTCTGTGATGATTGTACTATATTACCTCTGCAATGAAAAGCAAAACATCGCTCCGCCTCCTTCAAAGCGGGTAGTTTTTAGTTTCGCATGTCTCCATTTTTCGGAACACGAAAAACTCCGACATACTCAACAGGCTAAAGCCCACAAGAAAGTGCCTTCGGCACCTCAACTCCCCTAGCCCCTCATTCATGAGGGGAATTAGGGCTTGTTTTTTGCGTCATTTTATTCCATAATAATCTCATGAATGTGATTCAGAAGATGCTCAGAGACTATTACGAAATCATTGAATACGATATAAAACCCAGACCTGTCGTCATGGAAAACATTGATAAGGTCATTAACTGCGGGGATCCTTCTTATGGTGGCGCCATGTATGGTTGTCCCCATTGCGGTAACCTCAAGTTCGTTCCTTTTCGCTGCCACTCCAAGTTTTGCCCCTCCTGCGGCGCTAAGTATTCCAATGACAGG
>NZ_AUJR01000027.1 GCF_000424325.1 [Clostridium] clostridioforme AGR2157 | reverse complement strand
ATGGAAAAGTATATCCAGAGATCGGTGGTTCACCTATTGGATAGTGCGGCAGAGGTAAAGAATGATATCTATGAAGCAATCTATCAAAAAGAGCGCAGCCGTGTGAAAAAGCTGTTCCGCCAGATTATCGATGTAACGGAGAAAGAGAGTAAATGCCGTGAGGTGGAGGAAAGCCTGAACTATCTGATGAACAACTGGAAAGGGATAATAATCCATGCAGAAGAGGCAGGTGCCGTGTGGGGCTGCCATGCAGAGGGTCAGGTGAGCCATGTCCTGTCAAGCCGGATGAGCAGCCATCCGATGGGCTGGAGCCGGAAAGGAGCGGATCAGATGTCCAGGCTGAGGGCATATCGGATTTCTCCTCAGGGAGCCATGACAAAGCCATGGCTCCCATCATCAGACGGATGGCTCCCGATAACGGATTGGGTGGCTTTATTTTATGAGATTGGGTGGCTCTGCCACCTCAGAATATTCATAAGTACTACACACAGGATGAGAAAGAAAGAAGTCAAGGGCTGCGCAGCAGTTCATGAACCCTTGAGTTCTTTCTTTCCCATCCGTAAAATACAGAAGCAATGGATGGATAAAAAAACCAGTAGAGTAAAGGTAGGGAACCTGGTAAAATAGGGGAAGCAAATCGAAACCAATCACAAGGGTGATTTCTGACCTTTCGTTTCCGAAAGTAAATTGACGCTGCCCGAAATTTCTTTAATACTTGCAAAATCCAGGGGCATAGTATATAATGAACATAGAAAGAGCACCCACTCCAAAAGCGGATGCTCCCGAATAGGCTATTTACCTCTCTGTGAGAGGCGCCTCTCCTGTGGATCAGACAGGAGGGGCATTATTTTTTTCGCTTGTTATTCCTATCTCTGTCGAGAAAGGCAAGCAACGCAACAATCAAGCTGCCGAAAGACATCAGCAAAGCTAATATCCCAATGAAAATCGAAACGATCTCATAAGCCGTCATGAGCGCCACCTCCCTTCCTATGTATTCCGGCAAGCCGGTTTCATTGGCTCGGGAGGCTACCACCCTGTCATGGGTACTCTTCCATGAAGGCATTATAACAGAGTTTTGCAGAATTGGCAACCAGGCTATCAAGCCCCCTGGCTCTATACTGGCTCTGAAAAATAATGTCATAATAATGTCACGGCGCAAAGAAAAAGCCCGGAAACCCGCATAAACACTGGCTTTCCGGACTTTAGAGCGTTACTCGAACTCCAGACAGACAGTATGCCATATAAGTGAAAATCATTGATTTTAAGGCATTTTCAGGAACTATCAACCACTAAAATCTATATGAAAAAAATAAAAAATGCAATAAAAATGCAATCGAAGTACATTCAGATTTATAAGATAGACCAGCAAGACCTCAATATCTTTCCTTTATAGACGTTCAAAACTGAGCGTCTATTTTTTTACCCTAAAACCAGAAAGGATGTGATACCACGAAGAAATCACCACTGCCGGAGCGTTCCCCTCCGCTTCCAGACCAGCACCCGAAACCAACCATCAAACACAACATTCAGAAAGGACAGGTACATCTATATGGAATTAAAATTCGTTATTCCCAACATGGAAAAGACATTCGGTAACTTGGAATTTGCCGGAGAAGACAAAACAGAACAAAGAAGAATCAATGGACGCATGGCGGTACTCTCCCGCAGCTTCAACCTGTATTCAGACGTACAGAGGGCGGATGATATTGTAGTTATCCTCCCTGCCGAAGCCGGAGAAAAACATTTTGACTTTGAGGAACGTGTAAAGCTCGTCAATCCCCGTATCACCGCAGAGGGCTATAAAATCGGCACAAGGGGCTTTACCAACTATATTTTGCACGCTGACGATATGGTAAAAGCATAAGGAAAAGGAGGACATCAGACTATGAGATTAGCAAACGGAATCGTGATTGACAAGGAAACAACATTTGGGGCATTGAAATTTTCTGCCCTCCGCCGTGAGGTTCACCTCCAGAATGAAGACGGCTCGGTATCAGAAGAAATCAAGGAGCGTACCTATGACTTAAAATCCAGAGGACAGGGGCGTATGATTCAGGTTTCCATCCCTGCCAGCGTGCCGTTAAAGGAGTTCGATTATAACGCAGAGGTGGAACTTATCAATCCTGTGGCAGATACTGTGGCAACGGCTACCTTTCAAGGGGCAGAGGTGGACTGGTACATCAAGGCGGATGATATTGTCCTGAAAAAAGGGGCTGCCATGAATCCACAGCCGCCGAAGAAAGACGCTCCCCCTGTAAAATAACAGGAACATAAAAAAGCGAAAGGAGGATTGTTCCAATGAAGCAGCTTTTCCCCCGTGGAAAACGTATCCATCCCACGGATAAAGACCTTGTATTCCATACTGCCCTTGCCGCCCTGTTCCCTGTCTTCCTGCTGGTTTTCCTGCTGTTTCATATCCGGCAGATTGCCGGAACCAACTGGCAGGAAGTGTCCCTCTCCCAGATAGTACAGGATGTAAATATCCCTTACCTGTTATTCAGCATGGGCGTGGCAGGGCTGGTGTGCCTTACAGCCGTTCTTCTGTTCTGGCGATACCGCAGGGATGAAGTAAAGCAGCTCATCCACCGCCAAAAGCTGGCAAGGATGGTGTTGGAAAACAAGTGGTATGAATCAGAGCAGAGAAAGGAGGACGCTTTTTTCAAGGACTTGTCTTCCAGCCGTTCCAAAGAAACCATCACTTACTTTCCCAAAATCTACTACCGGATGAAACAGGGCTTGCTCCATATCCGTGTGGAAATCACCTTGGGGAAATATCAGGAGCAGCTCTTAAACTTGGAGAAAAAGCTGGAAAGCGGCTTGTACTGTGAGCTAACGGATAAGGAATTAAAGGATTCCTATGTGGAGTACACCCTGCTCTATGATACCATTGCCAACCGTATTTCCATTGAGGACGTACAGGCAAAGGACGGCAGGCTCCGGCTCATGGAAAATGTCTGGTGGGAGTATGACAAGCTCCCCCATATGCTCATTGCCGGAGGAACCGGCGGCGGAAAGACCTACTTCATCCTGACGCTTATTGAAGCCCTTCTCCGCACCAACGCTGTCCTGTTCGTGTTAGACCCGAAGAACGCCGACCTTGCGGACTTACAGGCGGTTATGCCGGATGTGTACTACAAAAAGGAAGATATGCTCACCTGCATTGACCGTTTCTATGAAGAAATGATGAAACGCAGTGAAGACATGAAGCTCATGGAAAATTATCGGACAGGGGAAAATTACGCTTACTTGGGGCTTCCTGCAAATTTCCTTATCTTTGATGAATATGTGGCATTTATGGAAATGCTCGGCACAAAGGAAAACGCCGCCGTCCTTAACAAGTTAAAACAAATCGTTATGCTTGGGCGGCAGGCTGGCTTTTTCCTGATTCTCGCCTGCCAGCGTCCAGACGCAAAGTATCTGGGGGACGGAATCCGTGACCAGTTCAATTTCCGTGTGGCTCTGGGGCGGATGTCGGAAATGGGCTATGGAATGATGTTTGGGGAAACCACAAAGGACTTCTTCCTAAAGCAGATAAAGGGGCGTGGCTATGTGGATGTGGGAACCAGCGTTATCTCGGAGTTTTACACGCCCCTTGTACCAAAAGGACACGATTTCCTCAAAGAAATAAAAAAGCTCACAGACAGCAGGCAGGGAGTGCAGGCGGCGTGCGAAGCGAAAGCCGCAGAAACGGACTGACCTGCTGTGGCTGGTGTGCCGTAAGGCACGCCAGCAGGAACCCCTCGTATCTAACAGAGGGGTACAAATCGACAGGCAACAACCAAACAACAGGGCAGAATCCCACAGTACACAAGGGATTTTCCCCATATCCGGCGTATGTCAACAAGGCTCTGAAAGTTGACATACGCTTTTTTAGACAGGAGGGATTTTCACTGAATGAAGAAACATGGGTACGGGACATCAAAAAGAAACGGGAACTGTACGGTATTTCACAACAAAAACTTGCCCTAGCTGCTGGAATTACCCGTCCGTACCTGAGTGATATTGAAACGGGCAAGGCTCATCCATCCGAAGCATTACAGGAAACCATCACGGAAGCTCTGGAACGCTTCAATCCAGACAATCCCCTTGAAATGCTCTTTGACTATGTGAGGATTCGCTTTCCCACTACGGATGTGAAGCATATCGTGGAAGACGTGCTGCGGCTAAAACTCCCCTACTTTATCCATGAAGACTACGGCTTCTATTCTTACACAGAACATTACTATCTGGGTGATATTTTCGTTCTGGTATCGCCGGAACTGGAAAAAGGGGTGCTGCTGGAACTGAAAGGGCGTGGCTGCCGCCAGTTTGAAAGCTATCTTCTGGCACAGGAACGGAGCTGGTATGAATTTTTTATGGATGTTCTCATGGAGGACGGCGTGATGAAGCGGCTTGACCTTGCCATCAATGATAAAACGGGAATCCTGAACATTCCCCATCTGACAGAGAAGTGCCGGAATGAGGAATGTATCTCGGTCTTCCGCAGCTTCAAAAGCTACCGCAGCGGTGAACTGGTACGGCGTGAGGAAAAAGAATGTATGGGGAACACCCTGTATATCGGCTCCCTCCAAAGTGAGGTGTACTTCTGCATTTACGAAAAGGACTATGAGCAGTACAAAAAGCACGATATTCCCATTGAAGACGCAGAGGTAAAGAACCGCTTTGAAATCCGGCTGAAAAATGAGCGTGCCTTTTACGCCATCCGTGACCTGTTAGAACATGACAATCCAGAACGGACAGCCTTTCAAATCATCAACCGCTATGTCCGGTTCGTGGACAGGGACAATGCAAAGCCCCGTTCTGACTGGCGTATCAATGAGGAATGGGCGTGGTTTATAGGGGAACACAGGGGAAGTCTGAAACTGACAACCAAACCGGAACCCTATTCCTTTGAACGCACCCTGCACTGGCTCTCCCATCAGGTAGCACCCACGTTAAAGCTGGCTCTCCGTCTGGATAAGATGAACCACACCCAGATTGTCCATGACATCATCACCCATGCAAAGCTGACGGAGAAGCACGAAAAAATCCTGAAGCAGCAAGCCGCCGCTGCAAAGGAGGTGGTGCTTTAACGGCGGCAATCTTGAAACATAAGGAATCTTACAGGAAAGAAAGGAGCTTTTATGAATTTCGGACAGAATCTTTACAACTGGTTTTTATCCAACGCCCAGTCCCTTGTGCTGCTGGCAATCGTGGTGATTGGACTGTACCTCGGATTTAAGAGGGAATTTTCCAAACTTATCGGTTTTCTGGTGGTGTCCCTTGTAGCGGTCGGTCTGGTCTTCAATGCGGACGGTGTAAAGGACATCTTACTGGAACTGTTCAATAAGATTATCGGTGCATAGGAAACCCTTGTTACACTTCCGTTATGGAGCAAGCTCTGATTGCTTCATGGCGGAAGTCCACTAGGGGCTTGGGGAGCGTAACTCCCCAAAAACCTGACAGAGAAAGGACGTGATACTGATTGAGGAAATGAAAATCTACATCCTGAACACCACAAGGTTTTACCATGAAGATTTTGAGGAATATCCTGGGGCATGGTTTTCCTGTCCTGTGGATTTTGAAGAAATCAGGGAACGTCTTGGAGTTCAGAGTGAGGAAGAAATCGAAATTGAAGACTATGAGCTGCCGTTTCCATTGGAGGGCAACACAAGGCTCTGGGAAATCAACGCCCTTTGCCGGATGATACAGGAAATGCAGGGAACGCCCCTCTATTATGAAATGGATGTGGTACAAAAGCGGTGGTTTCCCAGCTTTACGGAATTTATCGACCACAAAGACCAAATACGCTGCTATCCGGTGCAGGACGGAGAATCCCTCGCCCGTTATCTGGTGCAGGAGGTACAGCTATTTGGAGAAGTACATCCAGACCTGTTGAACCATATCGACTACGCTTCCATTGGTCGGGAACTGGAAACCAGCGAAAACTACCTGTTTACGGACAATGGTATCTTTTATTATCGCTAAAAGGAGGTGGAGGAACTTGGAAGAAATGCGGATTTACATTGCCAACTTAGGCAAATACAATGAGGGCGAACTGCTAGGGGCATGGTTCACGCCGCCTGTGGACTTTGAAGAAGTCAAAGAACGTATCGGTTTGAATGATGAATATGAGGAATACGCCATCCATGATTATGAGCTTCCCTTTGAGATTGACGAATATACCCCCATTGAGGAAGTCAACCGCCTGTGTGAAATAGTGGAGGACTTACCGGAGTACATTCAGGAGGAACTATCAGAGCTGCAATCCTACTTTGGCAGTATCGAAGAACTCTGTGAGCATGAAGACGATATTATCTGCCATTCCGGCTGTGACGATATGGCGGATGTGGCTCGCTACTATCTGGAAGAAAGCGGACAGCTTGGGGAACTTCCGGCACACTTACAAAACTATATCGACTACACCGCCTATGGGCGTGATATGGAATTGGAGGGAACCTTTATTGTCACGAACCACGGCGTATATGAAATCATACGATAGACCCGCCTGTATCTCTTTTTGGAAGTACAGGCGGCTTTTTTATTTCAGGGGCGGCTTTTGCTGCCCCATCTTTTAGAAAGGACAGACAATATGAAGAAAATACGAAGCTATACCAGTATCTGGTCGGTGGAAAAGGTACTCTATTCCATCAATGATTTTAAGCTGCCATTCCCCATCACGTTCACACAGATGGCGTGGTTCGTGGTATCTGTGTTTGCAGTTATGCTCTTGGGGAACCTCCCTCCCCTTTCGTTCATTGACGGGGCATTTTTGAAATATTTCGGCGTACCCTTTGCCCTCACTTGGTTCATGTGCCAGAAGACCTTTGACGGGAAGAAGCCTTACGGCTTCCTGAAATCCGTACTGGCATATCTGGTACGCCCGAAACTAACGTATGCAGGAAAGCCCGTGAAGCTGGAAAAGGAATATCCGGCACAACCCATCACGGCAGTAAGGAGTGATATTTATGGCATATCCGATTAAGTATATCGAAAATAACCTTGTGTTCAACCATGACGGGGAGTGCTTCGCTTACTATGAGCTGCTTCCCTACAATTATTCCTTTTTAAGTCCCGAACAGAAATATCAGGTACACGATTCATTCCGGCAGCTTATCGCCCAGAACAGGGACGGAAAGATTCACGCCCTGCAAATCAGTACTGAATCCAGCATACGGGCGGCACAGGAACGCTCCAAACAGGAAGTGACGGGCAAGTTAAAGGACGTTGCCTGTGCAAAGATTGACGCACAGACCGAAGCCCTGATTTCCATGATAGGGGAAAATCAGGTGGACTACCGCTTTTTTATCGGCTTCAAGCTGCTTGTTAATGAGCAGGAAGTCACCATGAAACAGTTTCGCAGGGAAGCAAAGACCGCCGTTTCCGACTTCCTCCATGAAGTCAACCACAAGCTCATGGGGGATTTTGTTTCCATGAGCAATGAAGAAATCTGGCGGTTTCAGAAGATGGAAAAACTGCTGGAAAGTAAAATCTCACGCCGCTTTAAAGTCCGACGGCTGGATAAGGACGATTTTGGCTATCTGATTGAGCATTTATACGGGCAGACCGGAACCGCCTACGAAGATTATGAGTATTACCTGCCGAAGAAGCGGTTTCAGGAGGAAACGCTGGTGAAATACTATGACCTCATCAAACCCACCCGTTGTCTGATAGAGGAAAACCAGCGGTATCTGAAAATCGAACAGGAAGACGGGACGGTCTATGCCGCCTACTTTACTATCAACAGCATTGTGGGGGAACTGGACTTCCCATCCTCGGAAATCTTTTACTATCAGCAGCAGCAATTTACCTTTCCCATTGATACCTCTATGAATGTGGAGATTGTCACAAACCGGAAAGCCCTCTCTACGGTGCGGAACAAGAAAAAAGAGCTGAAAGATTTGGACAACCACGCATGGCAGAATGACAGCGAAACCAGCACAAACGTGGTGGACGCTTTAGACAGCGTGAATGAGCTGGAATCCACCTTAGACCAGAGCAAGGAATCCATGTATAAGCTGTCCTATGTGGTGCGTGTGACGGCTCCCGACTTGGAAGAACTGAAACGCCGCTGCAATGAGGTGAAAGATTTTTATGACGATTTGAACGTGAAGCTGGTTCGCCCCTTTGGGGATATGCTGGGGCTGCATGGGGAATTTCTCCCTGCCAGCAAACGGTATCTGAACGATTACATCCAGTATGTCACCAGTGATTTCCTTGCTGGTCTTGGCTTCGGGGCAACCCAGATGTTGGGGGAAACGGAGGGAATTTATATCGGGTACAGCCTTGATACGGGAAGAAACGTGTACTTAAAACCTGCCCTTGCCAGTCAAGGAGTAAAAGGCTCCGTCACCAACGCCCTTGCTGCCGCTTTTGTCGGCTCCCTCGGCGGTGGAAAATCATTCAGTAACAACATGATTGTCTATTATTCCGTATTGTTTGGGGCACAGGCTCTCATTGTTGACCCGAAAGCGGAACGGGGACGCTGGAAAGAAACCCTGCCGGAAATCGCCCATGAAATCAATATCGTAAACCTGACTTCGGAGGAACAGAACAGGGGCTTACTTGACCCGTATGTGATTATGGAGAACCCAAAGGATTCCGAATCACTGGCAATCGACATCCTGACCTTTTTAACCGGCATTTCCAGCCGTGACGGGGAAAAGTTCCCTGTTCTTCGGAAAGCTATTCGTGCAGTAACAAACAGTGAAGAACGGGGGCTTTTCAAAGTGATTGAGGAACTACGGGCGGAGGGAACCACCATCAGCACCAGCATAGCCGACCATATCGAATCCTTTACGGACTATGACTTTGCACACCTGCTCTTTTCGGATGGGGATGTCACACAGTCCATCAGCCTTGAAAAGCAGCTCAATATCATTCAGGTAGCGGATTTGGTGCTGCCGGATAAGGAAACCTCATTTGAAGAATACACCACAATGGAGCTGCTTTCCGTGGCAATGCTCATTGTAATCAGCACCTTTGCCCTCGACTTCATCCACACCGACCGCAGCGTGTTTAAGATTGTGGATTTGGACGAAGCATGGAGCTTCTTACAGGTGGCACAGGGCAAGACCCTCTCTATGAAGCTGGTTCGTGCCGGACGTGCCATGAACGCAGGCGTTTACTTTGTCACTCAGAACACGGATGATTTGCTGGATGAAAAGCTGAAAAACAATCTGGGCTTGAAATTTGCGTTCCGTTCCACAGACATCAACGAAATCAAGAAGACCCTCGCCTTTTTCGGGGTGGATTCCGAAGATGAAAACAACCAGAAGCGGCTCCGTGACTTGGAAAACGGACAGTGCCTCATCAGTGATTTGTACGGGCGTGTGGGCGTGATACAGTTCCATCCTATCTTTGAAGACCTGTTCCATGCCTTTGATACCAGACCGCCCGTAAGAAAAGAGGTGGAATGATGGTGATACATAGAACTTCCAACCGACACCAATCCCCAGTTCCCTATCACACAAAAAAGGGCTTGTCTTGTAAGATGGCAGGAAAAGTGATTGGCAGGGTGCTTCTAGCACTCCTGCTCCTCCTCCTGCTACTTGCAGTCTTTGGCACAGCCGCCCACGCTGCCGGACTGGTGGATGATACGGTGGACGCTGCCAACGAATACAGCAAATACCCTCTGGACAACTACCAGCTTGATTTTTATGTGGACAGCGGATGGGACTGGCTCCCGTGGAACTGGCTGGACGGTATCGGAAAACAGGTGATGTACGGGCTGTATGCCATCACAAATTTTATCTGGACAATCAGCCTGTATCTTTCCAACGCCACGGGGTATCTGATTCAGGAAGCCTACTCGCTGGACTTCATTTCCTCTACGGCGGATTCCATTGGGAAAAATATGCAGACCCTTGCAGGCGTTACCACAGGCGGCTTGTCCTCGGAGGGATTTTATATCGGGTTTCTGCTGATTCTCATTCTGGTGGTGGGGATTTACGTTGCCTACACAGGGCTTATCAAACGGGAAACCACAAAAGCCATCCATGCCGTTGTCAATTTCGTGGTGGTGTTCGTGCTGTCCGCTGCCTTTATCGCTTATGCTCCTGATTATATCGGGAAAATCAATGAATTTTCCGCAGACATCAGCAATGCCAGCCTGACCCTTGGTACAAAGATTGTGCTGCCTAACTCGGAAAGTCAGGGAAAAGACAGCGTGGATTTGATACGGGACTGCCTGTTTTCCATTCAGGTCAAGCAACCGTGGCTCCTGTTGCAATATGGCAATTCAGATATGGAAAGCATTGGAGCAGACCGTGTGGAAAACCTGCTTTCAACCAGTCCAGACGAAAACAACGGACAGGACAGAGAAGAAATCGTGGTGGAGGAAATCGAAGACAGGGAAAACACGAACCTTACCATCACAAAGACCATCAATCGTTTGGGAACCGTCTTCTTCCTGTTCATGTTCAATATCGGTATCTCCGTTTTTGTATTCCTGCTCACGGGGATAATGATTTTCTCACAGGTGCTTTTTATCATCTACGCCATGTTCCTGCCTGTGAGCTTCCTCCTTAGCATGGTTCCCTCTTTTGAAGGGATGTCCAAACGTGCCATTACGAAACTGTTCAACACTATCCTTACCAGAGCCGGAATCACCCTGATTATCACGGTAGCGTTCAGTATTTCCACCATGCTCTACAACCTGTCTGGGGAATATCCGTTCTTCCTGACGGCGTTCTTGCAGATAGTGACTTTTGCCGGAATTTATTTCAAGCTAGGAGATTTGATGGGGATGTTCTCCTTACAGAGTGGGGATTCCCAAAGCATGGGGAGCCGTATCATGCGAAGACCCCGTATGCTCATGCACGCCCATATGCACCGTTTACAGCATAAGTTAGGACGTTCTGTGGCGGCTTTTGGAACTGGAACGGCTGCATACCACGCAGGAAAACAGGCTGGCTCAGACCATAGAAATGCTTCCCACTTCGGCTCTTCCAAACGCACACAGGCAGACCACAGCAGACCAGACGGACAGGCAGCACCGGAAAAGGAATCCGTATGGAAACGGGCTGGCTCTGCGGTAGGTACGGTGGCAGATACCAAAGATAAGATAAGTGATACTGCCGGACAGCTTCGGGAGCAGGCAAAGGATTTGCCCGTCAATGCAAAGTACGCCCTTTACCACGGGAAAACACAGGTATCAGAGGGAGTACGGGATTTTACTTCCAGCGTGACCCAGACCCGAACTGCCAGAGCCGAACAGCGAAACGCACAGGCAGAAAGCCGCAGACAGACCATTGCAGAACGCAGGGCGGAACTGGAACAGGCAAAACAGCCGCAACAGAAAGCTTCCGAAGCACCCAAAGGGGCAGCTCCTGTCCATGAACGCCCTGTTACTGCAAAGCAGCCAGAAGATTTCCGACATCATGCAGGAAAACCAGCCATGCAGCCTGCTTCCCTATCCATCAGGGAACGGGGACAGGTTCCTTATGGGGAAACTGTGGCAGAACAGGCTTCGGTTCCGGTGGTAAAAGCTGCTTCCATCCACCATGAACAAACGCCGTCTGTAAGGACAGAACGCCAGATAGTCCCATCTGCTTCCCTATCCCAGCCAAATGAAAGACAAAAGACGGCTCCCACTATCACACAGGCTGCTCCCCGTCCAGCAAGACCTTTCCAAAACGATACGGCTCCTGTGATGCCGGAAAGAAAACGGGCTGCCCCTGCGTTAAAAGAATCAAACTTTACCATCCGGCGTATCACCGCCAGAAAGGAGTGGACAAAAACGGTAAAAGCGGCTGCCAAACAAAAGAAAGGGGAGAAACCATGAAATTAAGACACCTTTTCTTTGCCTGTTCCGGCGTGTTCGTGATGATGTTCTCCCTGCTCCTTTTGGTGGTGATTGTCTTCTCGGATGAGGAAGACGGAGGAAGCGGCGGAAATCTTATCTATGGGGGCGTGAGCGTATCACAGGAAGTCCTCGCTCATAAACCTATGCTGGAAAAGTATGCAAGGGAATATGGCATAGAGGAATACTTAAATGTGCTGCTCGCCATCATTCAGGTGGAGTCCGGCGGCACGCTGGAAGACGTTATGCAGTCCTCGGAATCTCTGGGGCTTCCCCCAAACTCTCTTAGCACAGAGGAATCCATCAAACAAGGCTGCAAATATTTCTCGGAACTGCTCGCAGCGGCAGAAACAAAGGGCTGTGACTTAAACAGTGTGATTCAGTCCTACAACTACGGCGGCGGCTTCCTAGACTATGTGGCAGGGCGTGGAAAAAAATACACTTTTGAACTGGCAGAGAGCTTCGCAAGGGACAAATCCGGCGGAAAGAAAGTCACCTACACCAACCCTATTGCGGTAGAGAAAAACGGAGGCTGGCGGTATTCCTACGGAAATATGTTCTATGTCCTCTTGGTATCGCAATACCTGACCGTGGCACAGTTTGATGATGAAACGGTGCAGGCTATCATGGAGGAAGCCTTAAAGTATGAGGGATGGACGTATGTGTACGGGGGTGATTCTCCCTCCACTTCCTTTGACTGTTCGGGACTGGTGCAGTGGTGCTATGGCAAGGCAGGAATCGCCCTGCCACGGACAGCACAGGAACAGTACAATGTAACGCAGCACATCCCCCTGTCCGAAGCAAAAGCAGGGGATTTGGTCTTTTTCCACTCTACCTACAACGCCGGAACCTACATCACCCATGTGGGACTGTATGTGGGAAATAACCGGATGTACCATGCCGGAAATCCCATTGGTTATGCAGACCTGACAGGCTCCTACTGGCAACAGCACCTTGCCGGAGCCGGACGAATCAAAAAATAAGAAAGGATGAACCGATATGATTCAGATTAGAAAAGAGGATAACCAGAAAAAGCAGAAAGAAAAGAAACTGAAAGTTTACAAAGTCAATACCCACAAAAAAACTGTGATTGCCCTGTGGGTGCTGCTGGCAGTGAGCTTCCTGTTTGCCGTCTATAAGAATTTCACGGCGATAGACATTCATACTGTCCATGAAACCAAAGTAATTGAGGAACAAATCCTCGACACCCACAAGATAGAGAATTTTGTGAAGAATTTCGCAGAAGTCTACTATTCATGGGAACAGTCCGCCGCTTCCATTGATAACCGGACAAATGCTTTAAAAGGCTATCTCACCGGAGAGCTGCAAGCCCTGAATGTAGATACTGTCCGAAAAGACATCCCAGTATCGTCTGCCCTGACTGATTTTCAGATATGGGAAATCACAGAAGAAAAGGAGCAGCATTATCAAGTGACCTATACGGTGGAACAGCATATCACAGAGGGAGAATCCGGTAAAACTGTCCGTTCCGCTTATCAGGTGACCGTCTATGTGGACGGCTCTGGAAACCTGACGATTATCCAGAATCCAACCATTACCAGTGTTCCCGTAAAATCCGGTTACACTCCCAAAGCGGTACAAAGTGACGGTACGGTGGATTCCATCACCACAGAGGAAATCAACGAATTTCTCACCACTTTTTTCAAGCTGTACCCTACGGCAACCGCAAAGGAGCTGACCTATTATGTAAATGAGGGTGTGCTGAAACCTGTGGGAAAAGAGTATATTTTCTCGGAACTGGTGAATCCGGTTTACAATCGAAACGGAAATCAGGTGACCGCTTCCCTTGCGGTGAAATATCTGGATAACCAGACCATGACAACACAGGTATCACAGTTTAACCTTGTACTGGAAAAGAACGGGGAAAACTGGAAGATTGTGAAATAATTTTGTGTGCAATAGGCAGGTAATTTTTTTGTTATCTGCCTATTTTTCTAAAGTTTGAGTTTCATTCAAATAATCTTCTCCCCATTTACATAACTCATCTAATATTGGTGTAAGACTTTTTCCAAAATCCGTCAAAGAATATTCCGTTTTGGGTGGTATTACAGGATATACTTTTCTGTTTATAAGACCATCCTTTTCTAGTTCCCGTAATTGTTGTGCTAACATTTTATCTGTTGCCTTTGGCATTCGTTTATGCAATTCACTATATCTTAAAGTCTTTCCCATCAAGTGCCACAGAATAACAGCCTTATATTTTCCACCGATTAGCTGAATCGTTGCTTCAACTGGACAATTATATCCACTACAACTTAAGCTCATAATATCACCTTACTTTCTTTTTGGATAGTATATTCCTAAATAGTGCGTTCTTGCTCTATTTTTAGATATAGGTATAATTATAGTATAGGTTGACCTGAATCACAATACAAAGGAGATTTTGAAAATGGAATTTTTAGAACTTGCTAAAAAAAGATATTCTGTTAGAGCATATGATAACAGACCTGTTGAAAAAGAAAAACTTGATAAAATTTTAGAAGCAGCTCATGTAGCTCCGACAGCAGCTAATTTACAGCCAGTAAAATTGATTGCTGTTCAGGAAAAAGAGCAGTTAAATAAACTTGCAAAGGCAGCTAATATTTATCACGCTCCATTGGCAATTATTGTATGTGCTGACCATGAGAAAGCATGGGTGCGTCCATTTGACCAGAAACAGACCACTGATATTGACGCTTCTATCTTAACAGACCATATGATGTTACAGGCTACAGAACTTGGGCTTGGTACTGTATGGGTATGTTATTTCAAGCCAGATATTGTAAAAAAGGAGTTTCATCTTCCCGATAATTTGGAACCAGTCAATATCTTAGTTATTGGATATGGAAAAGAACCCGAAGCCAGCTCAGAACGCCATGCTGCTACCCGTATTGCCATAAATGATTTAGTATCTTATGATTACTTATAATGAAAATATTATAGCATACTCTTGTGGTGATAGATAAGGATAGGTAATTTTTAAAAATCATAAAATTGAATTGAATATTTTTATAAAATCCGCTATTCTTATAACAGATAAGGAAAGGAGCAGGCACAATGGCAGTAAATAAAATGTGTGCATAGCAAAGGCTATTGCACATCAAATTATGATAGCCTTTGCAATCCTAAGTAACACAAATTAGGAGGTGCAGAATGAGCTATTATAAGGCAGAAGAAGTTTTGCCAGAACATATTATAAAAGAAATCCAGAAATACGTTGATGGACACTCCATTTATGTTCCAAAAAAGCCAGATAATAGAAAAAATTGGGGAGAAAGTACCGAAACTTTATCTTTCCTTGAAAAGAGAAATGAGCAGATTTATTCTGAATATTTGGATGGCTGCTCTATTACCCAACTTTCAGCAAAATATTATCTGGTAGAAAAAAGCATACAACGTATTATCCGGCAAAAAAAGAAAAAATAACCTGTATTATGTGCCATAGATGAGTTTCCATATTCTCTATGGCACACTTTTATTTCACAAATATTCTTGTGGTTTAAAATTCCCCCCTGTTACGGTTATAATTTTTTTAAAAGATTGGAGGGAGAATGTAATATGCCATATTTTACATATCAGAATAAAAAAATTTTCTTTGAAGAATATGGAACAGGCATACCACTATTATTACTTCATGGAAATTCGCTATCTTCAAGAATGTTTCTTCCAGTAGTTGATGATTTACAAAAATATGCCAAAGTTATTTTAATTGATTTCTTAGGAAATGGCTACTCTGATAGACTTTCCAGCATATCGGATGATTTATGGTATGATGAAGCACAACAGGCAATCTCACTGATTGATTATCTTGGCTATTCACAAGTAAATCTATTAGGGAGTAGTGGAGGTGCTTTAGTTGCTTTAAATATAGCATTAGAAAGACCTGATTTAGTTGGAAAAATTGTAGCTGATAGCTTTGAGGGAGAAACACCATTGGAGTCCTTTGTTACAAACATATATCAAGACAGAGCAATCTCTAAGGAAAACCTGTGGCTACGGACTTTGTATCAGCAAAATCACGGGGACGATTGGGAAAATGTTGTTGATAATGATACTCTTGCAATCTATACACACTATCAAAACCATAGGACATTCTTCCACAAAAATTTATGTGAATTAAACTTACCCGTCCTACTAACAGGAAGTAAAGAGGATGAATTTATGTCCGGTGAATTTTTTGAAAATGTTTATACAAAGCTCCCGATTAGAGATAAAAGGATATGTATTTTTGAACACGGTGGACATCCTGCTATGATTTCAAATAAAGATACCTTTATACCTTTAGTAATAAGTTTTTTGGAAAATATAGAAAAGTAGTATAATTGATAAAGGTAGGTGCTTTTCATGGCAGAACAACAAATATGGGTACTTTGTCCTGTCTGTAACAATAAGACACGAACTAAAATACGCAAAGACACGGAACTGGTAAATTTCCCTCTCTTTTGTCCAAAATGCAAAAAAGAAAATTTAGTGACAATAAAAAACGGAATTACAACCATTATCAAAGAGCCAGACGCTTAGACGCAGAGCCGATAATTTATAAGCTATACAGCTTATAGACTATCGGCTCATTTTAATTTCAATCTTATTCTTGTAGGCAATAGAAATTATTTATCTTCCATTTCCTTGTATTTGACAATGCCATCTGCAACGCTTTCCATGATAACAAGGTCTGCGTCTGTAAAATTGTCGATTTTGCTTTCAAGTTGTCTTCGTTTGCTGCTTTTTGCCAGACTATCAGAGGGTAAAAAGAACTCATCCACTGATACATTCAGCAGAGATACAAGGTCGTAAAGCACCTGTAAACTGGGGTGCTGCCCTTTATTCTCAATATTGGTTAAATAGCGTGGGTCAATTTCAATCATTGCTCCCACCTGTTCACGGGTCAAACCCTGTTTTTTACGGGCTTCTTTTATGGCAAGCCCAAACGCCCTGAAATCATATTTATCTTCTTTTTTACGCATAATACACCACCTCTATATATTTTACTGTTCCTGTTGTAATAGCGACAGGTATAGAAAAACGTATTGCATAGTTATACAGTTCCTATTATGTGTATCAAAGATAAAACTATGCTGCCGAAACGGAAATAAAAAAAACCGTTATTTGGCAGCATACTTTCCTTGCGTCAAAAATTACATCATCATTTCCAGACGACGGTTTAACAAAAGCCGCCGTCTTTTTTTGCCTGAAATATAAATGATTTTTAAAGTCTACTACTTTATACAGACAGCGGCTTACAGGAGGAAGCCGCTATGCAAAATATTTTCTTAAATATATCTACATTCGGTAAACCGTTAAAAAAAGCCATCCACCTACACTAGAAAAGTCTGACCCTCAATGTGGTTTTTCAGAATACATAGAAAGAACTATCGAAGCACACAAACAGAAATATCGTCTGTTTGCGTGCTTTTTTAGTTGGAAGAAAAAGTTTTTAAATTTTTCTTTTCAAAACGCAACTGCACCCCCTGTCCTGTCGGGACTAAGAGCGAAAAGGGGGAAAGAAGCAAAAATTCCTATCAACTCGCTCCCTTTCAAGGCTGGAAAGGGGGTGAACAATGATGAAGCCATCTGAATTTCAGACAACCATAGAGAACCAGTTTGATTATATCTGTAAAATCGCTATGGAGGATGAACGCAAAGACTATCTCAAAACGTTGTCCAGACAGTGTAAACGGGAAACCCTGTTCTGTGATATGGACGATTACACCGTCAATCTGTTTTCTTCCGAAGACACCTATCCATCCCACTTCCATACTTTTGAAATGGATGGATTTACTGTCCGCATTGAAAACAGCCTGTTAGCCGAAGCATTAGAAAGTCTGGATGGAAAGAAACGTGACGTTATCCTGCGATATTATTTTCTTGGATTTGACGATACGGAAATCTCAAAAATTCTGGAAGTCAACCGTTCTACCATCCAGAGAAGAAGACACGCCGGACTGGAATTTATCAAAAAATTTATGGAGGACGAAGCATGACAGCAAAGCACCCTATGATTCCGTTTCCTGTGATTGTAAGGGCTACGGACGGCGATATTGAAGCAGTCAACCAGATTGTACGCCATTACAGCGGTTTTATTGCCAGCCGTTCCATGCGTCCCATGAAAGACGAATATGGAAATACCCACATGGTTGTAGATGAAACCCTATGCCGCCGGATGGAAACACGTCTGATTGCAAAGATTTTATCTTTTGAAATCAGGGAACCAAACTAGAAATAACGCTCGCCTGTGGAAGCGTGGACAAACCCATGCTTCCCAGACAGAGCTTGCCAGTCTATTAAAGTGCATTATCACCAGTGCATTTTAACAGGCTGACAAAGCCGGATTGTTCCTTGAAAAAGAAAGCGTCTAATCAACGCAGCATAAAGCAGCCGAATACGTTTCGATAGAAAGAGAGCCGTTGGGCTGGCACGCCGTAACCCACCAAAGGAGGGATGATACCGGATAGCGATTCCTGCCAGCGTTCCATAAGTAGCTTACCGCAGAGCTGCCGCCATGACCTTTCTATTGTGATAATGATACTTCCGTACAGCTTTAGTCCGTGTGATGATGTAGCACCGCTGGCAAAGGGTACGGCTGGATGAGAACCATGCAGGGGTGAGATTCCCATGAGCTTTAGCGAAAGCTGTTCGGCTTGCTTAGATACCATTTTGAATTAGAATTTTTCATTCAAAATCAAATAACTATTTGCAGGAAATACAATCTTAATATTACTTTTGCCACAAAATCTGATATAATATAGACAGATATTGAGGGTTCCATATCTGGTCTATGGAAAGGAGGAACATGATTACAGTAACAAAAAAAGACTTAATAGAACTGGGTTATGGAACTTCATTCGCAGCAGACATCATAAGAGAAGCAAAAAAACTTATGATTTCAAAAGGGCATACCTACTATCAGTCACGCAAACTGGACAGGGTTCCCAGAGAAGCTGTGGAAGAATTGCTAGGGATTACTTTTACTGATAAATCAAACTGATTGTACTTCTTGCACATTTATGTAAGGAGTGAAATCATGGCAAAAGACCCTATTAAGAAAGCAGAAAACGGAACTTATTATTTTAGAGCAAACTTAGGTTTTCATCCGATTACCGGAAAACAGATTCAGAAATACAAAAGTGGATTCAAGACAAAAAAAGAAGCCAGAGAAGCATATTCAAAACTTATGCTGACATCCACAGAGGAATTAACAGAAAAGAAACAGCAGCTATCTTTTCAACAGTTTATTGAGGAAACTTATCTTCCTTGGTATAAAACACAAGTAAAGGAAAGCACCTATCTGAACCGCCGTTCTACCATTCAGAAGCATTTTTCATACTTTTACAAAATGACGGTGGATGAGATAGAACCCATTAACGTCCAGAACTGGCAGCTTGAACTCGCAAAAGAATTTAGTCCAAACTATATCCGTATTGTACAGGGTATGCTCTCCATTGCCTTTGACAGAGCAGTTGTTCTCGGTCTTACAAAGAAAAATCCGTCACGAATGATAGGAAACATCAAGAGCAAGAAAACAAAAGTAGATTTCTGGACACTGGATGAATTTCAAAAGGTAATTTCTCTGCTCTACAAGGGAGATTATTACGAACATTACCTTTTCATCTCATACTGGCTCCTGTTTATGACCGGAATGAGAATCGGAGAAGCCGCAGCCCTGCAATGGTCGGACATCAACTTTGAAACCGGACTTTTAAGTATAACGAAGACGCTGTACTATAAAACAATGGACGAATACAAATTTGTGGAGCCAAAGACGCAAGCCAGTATTCGCACTATCTATATTGACACAGATACCATCAAAGAATTAAAAGCATGGCAGGAAGTACAGCAAAAGGTTTTAAAGGACTGCGACCTTGTACTAAGCTATAATGGGATTCCCACCAGTAAGCACACCCTCCCACGGGCATTAGAAAAACTTGCTGGATTGGCAGGCGTACACCGTATCAAAATTCATGCACTCAGACATTCCCATGCTTCCCTGCTCATCAGTATGGGAGAAAATCCTTTATTGATTAAAGAACGTCTGGGACATGAAAAGATACAGACCACGTTGGGAACCTACGGACATTTATATCCCAACACCAACGTAGAAGTTGCCAAAAAATTAACTGGTGTTCTCACCTATACTCCGGCAACAGCCAGTGTTGCCGATTACACCAGCAATCAGCATACAGCAATCTATCACAGAGCCATTGAATAAAAAAATGCAATCAAAATGCAATTCTAAAAGGAAAGAGCCTCAAAACCCTTGAAAATAAAGGCTTTGAAGCTCTGCTCCAACTATTCAAACTCAATCGTAGCCGGCGGCTTCCCCGTACAATCATACAACACCCGATTCACGCCCTTAACCTCATTCACAATCCTGCTGGTAACCTTCCCCAGCACTTCCCATGGAATCTGAGCGGACTCCGCGGTCATGAAATCAGATGTAAGCACGGCCCTCAGGGCAACGGCATAATCATAGGTTCTCTCATCGCCCATGCATCCAACAGACCGCATATTGGTCAGCGCCGCAAAATACTGGCCCAGATTCTTATCCACTCCGGCCTTTGCAATCTCTTCCCTGTAAATCGCGTCAGCGTCCTGAACAATGCGGACTTTATCAGCCGTCACCTCACCGATGATCCTGACGCCCAGACCAGGTCCCGGGAATGGCTGTCTGAATACCAGATACTCAGGTATCCCTAGCTCCAGTCCGGCCTTTCTCACCTCATCTTTAAAAAGCAGCCTTAAAGGCTCTACCAGTTCCTTAAAATCCACATGCTCCGGCAGTCCGCCCACATTGTGATGGGACTTGATGACAGCGGATTTGCCCAGGCCGGACTCAATCACATCCGGGTAAATTGTACCCTGTACCAGGTAATCCACGGCGCCAATCTTCTTTGCCTCTTCCTCGAACACACGTATGAACTCCTCGCCGATAATCTTACGCTTTGCCTCAGGCTCCTCCACGCCCTTCAGCCTGGCGTAGAAACGTTCCTGAGCGTTGACACGGATAAAATTCAAGTCATAAGCGCCTTCCGGTCCAAATACGGCCTCAACCTCGTCCCCCTCATTTTTGCGCAGCAGACCGTGATCCACGAACACGCAGGTAAGCTGTTTGCCAATGGCTTTGGACAGCATAACGGCAGCCACAGAGGAATCCACGCCGCCTGACAGAGCACACAGCACCTTGCCGTTACCTATCTTCTCCCTCAAAGCCTTGATGGTGGTATCCACAAAGGAATCCATCTTCCAGTCGCCGGAGCATCCGCAGACATTATATACAAAGTTGGAGAGCATCCTGGTGCCTTCCTTGGTGTGAACCACCTCAGGGTGGAACTGCACCGCATAAAAATTCTTCTCCTGACACTCCATGCCGGCTACTGGGCAGGAATCTGTATGCGCAGTGATACGGAAGCCCGCCGGAACCTCTGCAATGTACACACCGTGGCTCATCCAGCATACGGTCTTGGGAGAAACGCCCTCAAACAGCTTGGAGGAAGTATCCACATCCACTTCTGTGTGTCCGTATTCGCTGACCACAGCCTTCTTTACAACGCCGTCCAGCAGATAGCTCATAAGCTGGGCGCCGTAGCAGATTCCAAGGACTGGTATTCCCAGTTCAAATATCTCCTTTGAGCAGCGAGGTGCCCCGTCTTCAAACACAACGTCCGGTCCGCCTGTGAAAATGATTCCCTTTGGATTCATTTCCTTAATTTTCTCCAGGCTCATATCATAAGGATGCACTTCACAGTATACGCTGCATTCGCGGACACGGCGTGCAATCAGCTGGTTGTACTGGCCGCCAAAGTCCAGTACGATAATCATCTCTCTGTCCATGAGATTCGTTCCTCCATTATTTTACGGATTTTCCCACCAAAACAATTATAGTAAAACTGTATCCCAGAACGGGTTTGAAAATACCCTGTATCCGACGTCCCGCAACAGCCTGTTTGCTGAAAGCTGTGCGTAACCCGCCTGCTTCCGCTGCTGCCAATGCCGAAGGCTTAACCAGATACAAACCATTTCCAAACCCGCCCTTATTATATACCTTGACCCAATTTACCGAAAAATATTTATTTCCCTATAAATTGAAAGAGATTGTACAGAATAGTACAATCTCTTTTTTATCTTTCGTATGTATACATTATAAAGCAGAGGACGACAAATATCAAGCTATTTCGACATTTTTTTTGACTTTTTTACTGATTTTTTTTGCTGAACTTTTTTGCTGAACTTTTTTTACTGACTGAAGTGATAAGTCAACCTCAGGAGAATTTGACATGGAAACGGGAATTTCATCTTTCATACAAATTACTTGCTGATTTTACGTGCTGATTTTTCTGCTTTATTGAGTTGAATTTATTCTTAAACTGTTACCCGGAGTTATCTATATTGTGGAATCTCTTGCTCCGTATTTTTACCGACAGTCTCTTTACTGCATATATTTTCCCAACAAACCACTTTCATCCATTTAACCGGCATATTACTCAGCCGGTCTTTCGTCTCAGTCTTTCGTCCCAACCTTTCATCTCAGCCCTTCGTCCCAGCCTTTCGTCCCAGCCCTCCATCCCAGCCTTTCATCTCAGCCCTTCATCCCAGCTTTTCCCGCCCGTCTTTCCTCCCTATATTCCCCTCTCGTCCTCAGCCCCATCTTCTACTCTGCCGCATACCGTTTAATCAAATAACATCCTTCCGCAGAATCCTTGCAATCCTTTCCTCATCCAGTCCCCGGATTACCTCCACGGCCATCCTGACAGTGGCGTCCACGTCTTCTTCTGCGCAGAAATTATAGTGGCTGTGTACATACCTGGACGGAATGCCAAACACCAGCACCGGCACTGCCTTTCCCGTGAGGCTGATTTTACCGGCATTTGTGCTGCCGCCCCGGCGCACCGCATCCTGGTACTTGATTCCCAGCTTATCTCCTGTCTCCTGGGCAAAGCGTATGAATTCCACGTTGGAAATATAGCTGTTGTCCATGTGGCGAATCTGCACCCCGCTCCTTAAGCAGCCCTGGGCAATACCGGCCCGGAAATAGAAATCATCCGCCGGTGATCCCTCAAACACAATGGCCAAATCAGGCTGAACCTGCTGGGCCGTCACCGTGGCTCCCCTGGTACCCACTTCCTCCTGGGCCGCAAATGCGCCTACCACTTCCACTGCCAGCTGGTCCGCCTCATCCTTAAGTGCCTGCATGGTGTCGATAATGCTCACGCAGCCCAGGCGGTTGTCAAAAGCCTTGCCGTACAGGATTCTATTTTCCTCATGATACTCAAAGCTTACATCCGGCATGATGGGATCGCCCGGGCGGATTCCATAGACCTCCATCACTTCCTCCCTGCTGCTGGCTCCCACATCCACCAGGATATCCTCGATTGCCAGGGAGTTATCGTTTTTCTGGGCCGCTGTCAGAAAATGCACTGGTTTGGATGTGGTGATTCCCCTGTGCTTTTTCCCGTCCCTTGTCCTTACAATGACAGAGTGGGCGGGCAGGCTGGTGAGATGGAATCCTCCCAGCATCAGGATACTTAAAAGCCCGTTTTCCAGTATGGACTGTACCATGAATCCGCACTCATCCAGATGGGCGTCCAGCATGAGCACCGGGCGCCCGGCCTTTTTCTTCTTCATGGTGGCGTAAACATTGTACATAGCATCGTTTACCACGTCCAACCCCCCGCACCAGTTCTTTACTTCCCGGATGACCTCGTCCTCAAATCCACTGGGATCAAAGGCATTGGTCAACGCTTCGATTTCTTTTATGTTTGCCATGATTTCCTCCAGGTATGAGACGCAAAGTGCCGCATCACACGGTACCGCTCCTGCCATACCATGCCTGCGGCACTGCATCTGCTTTACTTAATTCTGCTTCATTTGATTTTGCTTTACTTCATTCTATTTGATTATTCTGTCTTACTTCATTTCTTAAACCTTAACTCACTTCTCACAAGCCTTACAGTGAAACCTTCTTAAGCTCTTCGATCAAATCCAGTATATAGTCAGCTGTGGTCTGTACCATCTCCTGGCCCCACTCCACGGTAGCGGTGTTTGGATGATCTGGCCCAATCCATCCGTTGTCCGTTACCTTTGGCGTGTTCCTGAGAATTTCAATCTCAACGCCCTTGAAGCGCACGGTACGGAAGCCGGTAGCCACCAGGTTGTCTGTAAGATTGGTCATTTCCAGAGGAAGGTCAATCTTGCTCATGTCCACCAGTGAGGGGTCAACTGCCATGATGCCCGCTGTCTCCTCGCCGCCGCCATGTCCGCCCTTCCACTCAGGCTTCATATCCCAGGCCATCAGCCACCAGTTCAGCATCACGACCATGGCGCCCTTCTTGTCAAATTCCAGGCCGATGCGCTCGATGGTCTTGATATTCCCTCCGTGTCCGTTGAGCACCAGAATTTTCCGCGCGCCGTGCTTATACAGCCCGTCCACAATCTGGTATACGTACTGGTACAGTACGTCGGAATCAATGTTGATGGTTCCCGGATAATCAGCCAGTGACTGGCATGCTCCGTAGGGAATCATGGGCGCGATGAGGATGTTGTCATTTTTCTCCTCAATCAGATCCAGGATTTTGTCAGGTATCAGGGTGTCGGTTCCCAGCGGCATATGGCGTCCATGGCACTCCGTACTGCCGATTGGAAGAATAACCATGTCATTTTCCTTAAAATACCGTTCCGCTGTCGGCCATGTAATCTTTGATAATCTCATGATGCATATCTCCTTTTACTTTTCTTATTTTGCAATCTTTACATGATCCAGCTTGTGGTAGCCAATTTGATCCATCACGAAACCTTCCACCTTGGCGCCTCCGCCTGCGGTGATGGTGCTGTAGTAGATAGGTGCGTTGTTGTTCACTTCTTTTAACTTAACAGCCAGGTCCTCATATGCCTTCAGTCTCAAGGACTCGTCTGCGCTGGTCCTTCCCGTCTCAATGAGCTTGTCTACCTCAGGGTCTGCGATGAAGCTGCGGTTTCCGGCTGCTCCCTGCTGCGAGGAGTGTTCCAGTGAATAGTAGGTGTAGTCTGCGTCTGTGGTGGAGGTCACCCAGCCAAAGTATCCCATGTCATGCTCGCCCGCGGAAGTCCTGGAAATAAAGCTGCCGAATTCCATTACCTTGATGTTGCAGGTGATTCCCACATCCTGAAGCATGGCCTGTACAGCCTGACATACCTCTACACGTGTCTGGTTGTCATTTACCCAGATGCTGGTCTCGAATCCGTTTGGATATCCGGCCTCAGCCAGAAGGGATTTTGCCTTCTCAGGGTCATACTCATAAGCGCCCGGGCTGAAGTATCCGAATACAGCCGGTGCAATGATGGCGTCAGCCGGCTCTCCGGAGCCGCTGGCAATGGTGTCGATAATCAGCTGGCGGTCAATGGCACAGTTAATGGCATCCCTTACCTTCTGGTCATCATATGGTGCCTTGTTCATGTTCATGGAAATGTAGTAGCAGGTCAGGGACGGTGCCTCGAACAGCTGAAGGTCGGAATTGCTCCTTACCTTCTCCAGGTCGTTGGGAAGCAGGTCGTAAGCCAAGTCCACTTCTCCTGTCTCCAGGGCAATGGTTCTCTGGGATGCCTCAGGAATAACCTTCATAACCAGCTTCTGTGTCTCTGCCGGTCCTGCATAGTAATCGTCAAAGCGCTCCAGGGTAACGGAATCGCCCTGCTTCCACTCTACGAACTTATATGGGCCGGTGCCGATTGGATGAAGCTTGAAGGCTTCCTCGTCCGCTTCCACCACTGCCTTTGGAACAATGGCTGCAAATGGTACGGAAAGGTTTCTGAGAGCCGGTGCGTAAGGTGCCTTCAGCTCTACATTGACCGTATAATCGTCTACCACGTCCACCTTGTCGATAAAGTCAACAATGTAGGAAACCGCAGCGGAATTAATGGCCCTGTCCAGGGAGAACTTTACGTCCTCTGCCTTCACCTCGGAACCGTCGTGGAATTTCACGCCCCGGCGGATGTGGAATGTGTAGGATGTATCGGAATTCTGATCCCAGCTCTCTGCAATCTGGGGCTGCAGCTCTCCGGTAGCAGCGTCAACAACGGTCAGAGTGTCGAAAATCTGGTCCGTAACCTCTACGGCCGGTGTCTCCTTGCCCTGATGCGGGTCTAAGGAAGTAACATCAGCTCCCTGTGCCCATACCAGCGTATCCTTGTACTCCCCTGAACCGCCGATGCTTCCTCCTGTCTCTGTTCCCTTGGAACCTGCCTCTGTCTGAGCGCTGCCGCAGCGCCTTTGTGTATGGATGCATGGGATTCTTAAACAGTGCCTTGGCAGGCGCTGACTCCACCATCTGTCCCAGGTACATGACCACGATGTCATTGGAAAAATGCCTTACCACCGACAAATCGTATGTAATAAACATATAGGTAAGGTTCAGCTCCTCCTGCAAATCCTGCATCAGGTTAAGGATCTGGGCCTGGATGGATACGTCCAGGGCCGACACAGGCTCGTCGCATACAATGAACTTGGGATTGACCGTCAAAGCCCTGGCGATTCCGATTCTCTGGCGCCTGCCGCCGTCCAGCTCGTGGGGATATGTATTTACCAGACGCTTGGCCAGTCCCACCAGGTTCATGATTTTCTCCACCTGCCGGGTGATGGCGACCCTTTCATTGGCCTTGTAAATGCCCTGCACCAGCAGCGGCTCTATGATTGCCTCGCTGACCGTCATCCTGGGATTCAGGGAAGCAAAGGGGTCCTGGAATATAATCTGCATATCCTTCCTTAAATCCTTTAGCTGCTTCTTGTTGTAACCCAGGATATCCTTGCCCTTAAAATAAACCCTGCCGCTTGTGGGTTCGTGAAGCCTTAGGATAGCCCTCCCCATGGTGGATTTCCCGCATCCGGACTCCCCTACCACTCCCAGGGTCTCTCCGGTACGGATGGAAAAGTTAACATCGTCCACCGCGTGGAGAGTGCCCTTTGGGGTCGTAAAATATTTTTTCAAATGTTCCACACGTAATATCTCTGTTTTCTGTTCCTGCATATGTCAATCTCCTTCTCTTAGCGGTAGCGGATGCAGCGGACCTGGTGGGTTCCGTCTACAGTCACCATCCCTGGATGGTTCTTGGAACATTCAGGAACCGCATACTTGCATCTCTCGCAGAAAACGCAGCCCTCAGGCAGCTTGGTAGGGTCGGGCATCATGCCGTCAATGGCCTGCAGCCGCTTTACATCGCTTGTCAGGATGGGAATGGAACCAAAGAGTCCTTCCGTGTACGGATGTTTCGTGTCCTTGTATATCTCCCGCAGGGTTCCGTATTCCACCACTTCCCCCGCATAGATGATTGCCACGTAATCACAGTTCTGGGCAACCACTCCCAGGTCGTGGGTAATGAGAATCATGGATGTGTTATTCTCGGATTTAAGCTTGTATATCATCTCCAGCACCTGGGCCTGTATGGTAACGTCCAGGGCCGTGGTGGGCTCATCCGCAATGAGCAGCTTGGGGTTGCAGGCCAGGGCGATTGCAATGACCACCCTCTGCTTCATACCGCCTGAAAACTGGTGGGGATACTCTCCAAAGCGCTCCGCAGGAATTCCCACTCTCTCCAGCATGTTTTCAGCCCATTTTCTGGCTTCCTGCCTGGACAGGCTGGTGTTATGGTTCTCGATCACCTCCATAATCTGCTCGCCTACCGTGAGCACCGGGTTCAGGGAGGTCATAGGGTCCTGGAATATCATGGATATGTCCCTGCCGCGAATGGCCTCCATTCCATTGGTGGAAAGCTTTAACAGGTCCTGTCCCTCAAAAATCACCTCTCCGCCCAGAATCTTGCCTGGAGGATTGGGAATCAGCCTCATAATTCCTTTTGCCAGCGTAGTCTTTCCCGCACCGGTCTCTCCCACCAGTCCAAGGGTCTCTCCCACGCCGATATGTATATTGACGCCGTTTAGCGCCTTTACCACTCCGTCATCCGTTTCATAGTGGATGACCAGATCTTTTACTTCCAATAATGGTTTATCTGCCATGTCATACTCGTCCTTTCTTAGTGTTCATCCATCAGCTCTTCAAACGCGGGTCAAGGGCATCTCTCAGTCCGTCTCCCACCAGGTTAAGGGCCAGGATGGTGAGCATGATTCCCATGCCGGGGATGATGGTGACATGCCATGCGTCGCGGATATAGCTTCGGGCGTTGGACAGCATTGCTCCCCACTCAGGGGTGGGCGGCTGGATGCCAAGTCCCAGGAAGGAAAGTCCTGCGATGGAAAGGATGGCTCCCGCGATTCCCAGGGTCACCTGTACGATAATCGGCGCCATGGAATTGGGAATCACGTACTTGATGATAATGCGCCAGTCGCTGCAGCCAATGGAGCGGGCCGCTTCGATAAACTCCTGGTCCTTCACCGTGAGCACCGATGCCCGGACCGTCCTGGCAAAGGTGGGCACATAGGAGATGGCAATGGCAATCAGCACATTGGTGATGCTGGTTCCCAGAGCCGCCACGATGGCGATAGCCAGAAGCATGGATGGAATGGCCAAAAGAATATCCATAATTCTCATGATCACATTGTCAGCGGTCTTGCCGTAGTACCCGGCAAAAGCTCCCAGTAGCCCGCCGAAGATACATGAAATAATGATGGCCACGGTTCCCATAAACAGCGAGTACCGGACCGCCCACAGCATGCGCAGCAGCATGTCCCTGCCGAACTCATCCAGTCCAAAGGGGTGTATCAGGCTTGGTCCCTGAAGACGTCCTCTCAGGTCCTGCTTTACCACATAATTCAGGTAAATGGATTTGCCTGTGACCGCATCAATGATAATGGTTGCTATTGCTATGATAACCAGTGCCAGGATAAAATACATGCCAATCATGGCCAGCCGGTTCTTTTTGAATCTGCGCCATGCCTCGCCCCACAGGGAGCGCTGGTCGCCTTCCGCTTCCGCGGCAATCAGATGTTTCTTTCCCATGAACTGCACCTACTTTCTCTTGTATTGTAATTTAATTCTCGGGTCCACAAAGGCGTATATGATGTCTACCGCCAGATTGACCACGGAAAACATGATTGCCAGAAAGATAACAGACCCCAATACCATGGGAATATCTTTTGACTTGATAGAATCCACCATGAGACGTCCCAGGCCCGGCCAGGAAAATACGGTCTCTGTCAGCATGGCGCCTCCCAAAAGAGTGCCAAACTGAAGTCCCACTGCCGTGATAATCGGAATCATGGCATTCTTAAGCATATGGCGTGTGGTGATTTTCTTATCGGAAACGCCCTTTGCCCTGGCAGTGTCTATGTAATCCTGCCGGATAACTTCCAGCATGGATGAACGTGTCATACGCGTAATCATGGCTGCAGCCCCCGTGCCCAGCGTCACCGCCGGAAGGACCAGGCTTTTGATGAGAGGTATGAATCCCTCCCCCATTCCCTGTGAAGGCAGCCATCCCAGGGTCAATGCGAACATAATAACCATCAGCAGGCCGAACCAGAAGTTAGGCATGGCCACGCCAATCAGCGAGAGCAGCATGGCTGTATTATCCATCAGGGAGTACTGTTTCTTGGCGGAAATGATTCCCGTGGGAATTCCAATCAGAATGGCTACCAGGATACCTGCCACTGCCAGCACCGCTGTGTTAGGAAACCGCTCCATGACCTGTGACCATACGCTCAGGTTATTTTTATAGGATGTGCCCAGGTCGCCGTGAAGCATGTTAATCATGTAATGTCCGTAACGGACCAGCAGAGGGTCGTCCAGTCCCAGCTCCTTCCTCTTCATGGCCAGTGCCTCGGCTGATGCCTGGTCACCCAGGATGATTGCCGCCGGGTCGCCCGGTGACAGGTTCAGAATGAAAAACACAATGAACGTCACGCCGATGATGACCGGAATCAGCATAAGCAGTCTTTTTAACACATACTTGTACATTTTTCTCTCTCCAATCCTCGTGTATTTGCTGCATTAACGCAGCGAAGCAAAATACATATTTCACGACCCCCACAGGGGTTTGAAACCAAAATAATAAAAAAGAAGCCTTAGGATTTGAAACTCCCTCGCTTCATTCAAATTATAAAACAATATATCAATATTGTCAACAATCATTGTTCAAATTTTACACTCTAAATATTTTGTCAACATTTCTATTGTGCTTATTTTCAAATCTATGCTATAATTGTCTTTATATTAAATCTAAGTGTCTCTCTGTGGCGCACACGCCATAGAGCCTGCACATGCTTGGGAGGTAAGAAAAATTGAAACAGATTGGCGGATTTTTTACATATGAACCACTGCCCGAAACCCAGAACCATTATCTGGAAAACCTATGCCCGCCAGGGGGCAGCCTGCGCTTTTTCATGTCCGGCAGATGTGCCAACTACTATGCGCTTCAGGATATCTGCCTGACCGACACCAGAAAGGTGGCCTATGTGCCTGTCTACACCTGTGAGACAGTCCTTGCCCCTTTCCTGAAAGCCGGCTATGAACTTTTATTCTACGATGTATCTAAGGATTTGACACCCATCTTCGACGAAAGGGTCCTGGACCGCATCAGCGTCGTCAATCTCTGCGGCTATTACGGCTTTTGCAGCTACGACAGGGAATTTATACGGAAATGCTCTGAACGGGGCATCATTATTGTGGAGGATACGACCCACTCCCTCTTCTCATCTGACGGTGTTGACCCTCACTGTGATTACGTGGTGGGCAGTATGCGGAAATGGATTGGAGTACCGGCCGGCGGATTTGCCATTAAAAGGAAAGGCAGCTTTTCCCTTCCCGTCCTGCCCCCTGACGAGACCCATCTTTCCATGCGCAGTATGTCCATGAGAGGCAAACAGCAGCTTCTGCAATCAGGAAATCCCGACCCCCAGGCCATACAGAAGTTCAATGATACCTTCTGGGACGCCGAGATGATGCTGCGCCGCATCTTTGATTCCTATGGAAGCGACCGGGATTCAGAGTATATCATACGGCACTATGACTTTGAGCAGCTGAAACAGAGACGCCGCGCCAATTATCAGTATCTTCTGGATCATATGCCGGAACACCCCCAGCTTACCGTGATATTCCCGGTTCTTAAAAAAGCCGCTGTTCCCAGCCACTTTACCGTGTATGTAAAGGACAGGGACATGGTTCAGTCCTATCTGGCCGGACGCAGCATCAAGACCACCACCTATTGGCCCCAAGGCCCCATGGTGGACACCGAAGGCCATGGCGACGCGGCCTACATTTACAGCCATGTGATGTCCTTTACCTGCGACCAGAGATACGAAACTGAGGATATGGAGTATATCTGCAGACAGATAGAGGACATGCCTGAAAAATAATAAAAAGCGGAAATACCGGAACGTGATATAATCGTATTCACGTCCTGCATTTCCGCTTTCCCATGTCCGCTCTAATTCTTTTATTCAGCATCCCCAATTACACATGATAAAACAGTTCCTGGTTCTTCATCTTCATTCCAATCCGGTAAATTCTCTCACCGTTGGCTATGTAGTGGGTATTGATTGCGCTCCTGGACTGTTCAAGGTTCCCCCGCTGCAGGATTTCTAAAAGCCATTTATGCTCCAGATAGTTGTTTCCCCGCCGTCCTGCCTGGGCAGCAATATCTTCCTGGTCCAAATCCGCCTGCATTTCAGATACATATTCATTGATTTGTTTGATGGTGTAGAACATGGCTCCGTTTAAGGGGCTCAGTGTCTCCCACAGACTGGTCAGGCGCTCCATCTGGCCTGATAATAAAATCTGTTTATGGAATATCTCATCATACTTGATGATTTTCCCCATGTCGTCCTCTGCCACAGCCTCCTTCATAGCCAGTACCGCATCCTCCATGAGAAAAATGCTGTCGCTCAGCAGACGTCCCCCGCACCGCTCCAGGGCCAGGTTTTCCAGGTTGCCGCGCAGAAAGAATATCTCATAGGCGTCCTTGGGCGAAAGCATGGAGACAGAGTACCCTTTATTGGTCTCATAATCCAGAAATCCCTCGTACATCAGCTGCTTCAGCGCATCCCGCACCGGCCCCCGGCTCATTCCCAGCTTTACTGCTATATCATTTTCAACAAGCTTTTCTTTCTGGGCCAGCTTCCCCTGAAGAATCTGTTCCCTCACATAATCTGCTGCCACCTCTGAAAGACTTCGTTTTTTTTCCTTATCCATTACACTCCCCGCTCCTAGCACTGCTCTTTAACCTGTCCATTATAACGTAGGCCCTGCGCAAATGTCAAAGGATTTTCAATATCCATGACATTTTATGCAGCAGTTCAGACGGCTCATCTTACCATGGCAGTTCGGATCACAGTTCCTTTCCCAGTGCAACCGCCAAATCCAGTATCTTCTGCTTTACATCCCTCTGGCTCTCATTGGCCAGACTCCGCATCTCCCACACGTCATTATCCAGATTGTCCGCGCTGTAAAAAAACTGGCTGACGGACCGGTTCCTGAAACGGGCCAGGGCCGCTATGGCAGCACATTCCATCTCCACGCAGATACAGCCCTCCGCCTTCCTGCGGGCCACCTTATCCCTGGTCTCCCTGTAGATTCCGTCCGTTGTCCACACTTTTCCCACTCTGTATCTGATTCCTGTCTGTGAGAAAAAGCGGGTCATTCTGTCCAGGGAAGACACGTTCACTGCAATCTCGTCTCCCGGCTCCGCGTAATGATAGCTGGTGCCTTCATCCCGCACAGCCCGGTCCGGCACAATGACGGAACAGTCCTCCAGGCTTTTGTCCAGCACGCCGCAGGTTCCGAATACCAGGTTTTTCTCCACCCCCATGGCAAACAGCTCCTCATACTGGCTCACAACAGCCGGCGCACCAACCAGGCTCATGATTAACCCCAGTCCGCCTGCCGTCCCATCCAGACAATAAAGCGGCAGCGTCCCATTGGTACATCTGTAATAGCCCGCCGTTTTACCGCCGTATTTCTTCGCACCATACTCCACCAAATCATCCGCAAAACAGGTAATAACCGTTTTCGGACAACCATCCAGTTTTTGGACAATATCCACCGGGTTGAAGACTGCTTCCTTTGTTCTGTCAAATTCTTCCAGTTTCATAGAGAATCTCCTTTCCTGCCCTCTTAACAAAAAGGCGGGGATTCACCTCAGCCCCGCCGCCGCGCTCCGGCCGCTCCCGGCCGTGACTGTTGTCAATTCAGATATTTCTTTACATACATTCCCGTATAGGACACCGGACACCGGGCCACTTCCTCCGGTGTTCCCTTGGCTATGACCGTTCCGCCCTTGTCCCCGCCTTCCGGACCAATGTCGATGATATAATCCGCTGTCTTGATTACATCCAGATTGTGCTCAATAACCACAACCGTGTTGCCGCCCTCCGACAGCCTGTGAAGTATATCAATGAGCTTATGGACATCTGCGAAATGGAGTCCTGTGGTGGGCTCGTCCAGGATGTAAATGGTCTTTCCCGTGCCTCTCTTGGACAGCTCCGTGGCCAGCTTGATTCTCTGGGCCTCGCCGCCGGACAGCTCCGTGGACGGCTGTCCCAGCCGGATGTACCCCAGTCCCACGTCATACAGGGTCTGTATCTTCCTGGTGACAGAGGGTACATTTTCAAAGAACTTAAGAGCCTCCTCCACGGTCATATTCAGCACATCGTAGATGTTCTTTCCCTTGTACTTCACGTCCAGGGTCTCACGGTTATACCGTTTGCCGCCGCAGACCTCACAGGGCACATATACATCCGGCAGGAAATGCATTTCAATCTTGATGATGCCGTCTCCGCCGCACGCTTCGCATCGTCCGCCCTTTACGTTGAAGCTGAACCTTCCCTTGCTATACCCCTTTGCCTTGGCGTCCGGGGTGGAGGCGAACAAGTCCCTTATGAGGTCGAATACGCCTGTGTAGGTAGCCGGATTGGACCTGGGAGTACGCCCGATGGGCGACTGGTCGATGTCGATAATCTTATCCAGCTGCTCCACGCCCTCGATGCACTTGTGCCTGCCCGGTATGGTTCTGGCCCTGTTTAACTTCCTTGCCAGGGATTTATAAACGATTTCGTTCACAAGAGAACTTTTTCCGGAACCGGATACACCGGTCACACACGTCATGATTCCCAGGGGAATGTCCACGTTGATGTTCTTTAAATTGTTCTCCGCCGCGCCCTTTACCGTAATCCAGCCCGTGGGCTTCCTTCTCTCGGCAGGCACCGGAATCTTCAGGCGCCCGCTTAAGTAAGCTCCGGTAATGGAATCCGGGTTCTTCATGATTTCCTCGGCCGTTCCCATGGCAATGACCTTTCCGCCGTGCTCTCCCGCACCGGGTCCGATGTCCACGATGCAGTCCGCGGCCCGCATGGTGTCCTCGTCATGCTCCACCACCAATACGCTGTTGCCCAAATCCCGGAGATGGGTCAGCGTCTTAAGGAGCTTGTCATTATCCCGCTGATGGAGCCCGATGCTGGGCTCGTCCAGGATATAGGCCACTCCCACCAGGCCGGAGCCTATCTGGGTAGCCAGACGGATGCGCTGGGCCTCGCCGCCGGACAAAGTACCCGTGGCCCGCGACAGGGAAAGATAATCCAGCCCCACGTCAATGAGGAAGCATATCCTGGCCCTGATTTCCTTCAGAATAGAAGCGCCTATGGTCTCCTGCATGGGAGTCAGCTTCAGCCCGTCCATAAATTCCTTAAACCGGACAATGGACATGTTGGTAGCTTCATATATGTTCATCCCGCCTACCGTAACCGCAAGGGACTCCTTCTTAAGCCTCTGACCCTTACAAACCGGGCAGGGGGTAATCCGCATATATGTCTCATATTCCGCCTTGGACGTCTCGGAAAAAGTCTCCTTGTAGCGGCGGTTTACATTCTCAATCAGGCCCTCAAACGCCACGTCATAGACGCCTTCGCCTCTCTGGCTCTTGTAGCGGACCTTCACCTCCCGGCCTCCGGTTCCGTATAACAGCACGTCGTGGATTTCCTTGGGATAATCCTGGAAAGGCGTATCCAGCCTGAAATCATAGGCTTCAGACAGCGCCTCCAGGATTGCCCTTGTAAAGCTGCCCTTGTCCGCGCAGGACTGCCATCCCATAACCACGATTGCGCCCTGGTCTATGGACAGCGACTTATCCGGAATCATCAGGTCCTCGTCAAATTCCATCTTATAACCCAGTCCAAAACACTCCGGACAGGCTCCGAAGGGATTGTTGAAGGAAAAGCTCCTGGGCTCCACCTCGTCAATGCTGATTCCGCAATCAGGACAGGAAAAGCTCTGGCTGAAATTCACCGGCTCGCCGCCGCTCACATCCACCATCATCAGTCCGCCGCTCAGAGCCATGACCGTCTCTATGGAATCCGTAAGCCTTTTCTCAATGCCTTCCTTCACAATCAGACGGTCCACCACGATTTCAATGTTGTGCTTGATGTTCTTCTCCAGCCTGATTTCCTCTGAGAGCTCATAGAGGCTTCCGTCAATGCGGACCCTCACATAGCCGCTCTTTCTGGCCTGGTCCAGCACCTTCACATGCTCGCCCTTGCGCCCTCTGACCACAGGGGCCAGCAGCTGGATTTTAGTCCGTTCAGGCATGGACATAATCTGGTCCACCATCTGGTCAATGGTCTGTTTGTGTATCTCCTTGCCGCATTTCGGACAGTGGGGTATACCGATTCTGGCATATAAAAGTCTCATGTAGTCGTAGATTTCCGTGACCGTTCCCACAGTGGAACGGGGATTCCGGTTGGTGGACTTCTGGTCAATGGAAATGGCCGGTGACAGCCCCTCTATGCTCTCCACATCCGGCTTCTCCATCTGTCCCAGGAACTGCCTGGCATAGGAAGACAGGGACTCCATATAACGCCTCTGCCCTTCTGCATAAATGGTGTCAAAAGCCAGGGATGATTTACCCGAACCGGACAGTCCCGTAAGGACCACCAGCTCATTCCTTGGTATATCCACGGAAATATCCTTCAGATTATGCTCATTCGCCCCGCGGATTTTAATGTACTGCTTTGCCATCGAACATGCTCCTTGTCTTTTATCTTGATTGGTTTGAGTCCACGCCTGATATTATTGCAGAATACAGCATGTGCAGTGCGCAGTAAACATGCGTGGTTTCTTTATACGATTCATCCCGCCGCCTTGGAAGGCCGTGAAATGCTTCTGGTAAAATGTTCTTCCTGCATAGCGCTGATACACAGCGCTGACAGTCTCTAGTATAGCACATCACCTATGTATTTGCAAACGTTTGTTCGATGAAATGCTGAAAAATTACTGGAACCTCTTCCAGCAGACCCCTGGCGTAGCTCCGACATTTGGTGCGCATCCTTTCCAATGGGGCCGAACAGGAGGGAGGGAACTCTGAAATCCGCCATGGCCTCCAGGTCCATCCGGTACATATTTCCCCACAGAGGCGCATTGACCGCATAGGAGGCTGTTTCCTCCCGATCCGCTCCTTTGCAGTAGCTTAAATCCGAAATCCCGCAGCAGTAATTGCGCTTTCCCAGACAGAGACCGCAGGTGTCCTCCGCCGCCTTCCGCAGCAGTGACCATACACCACATCCCCATGTAAAAAAGGCCCTCCCGCGCCGGTTAGATATTGATATTCTATCCGTCCTATGGGAGGGTCCTTTTTGTTTTTCACTTATCTATTTCGTTTACTGCCCGACTTTTCTTTACCTTATATCTGTCTCTCAACTCCCTACCGCTCTTCCCTGAAATACGGAAGTCCCAGGCTCTGGGGCGGCTGGTATTCCCTCCTCTTTCTCAGGCTGGTTATAACCAGGACCACAATGGTGACCACATAGGGAAGGGCCTTGAATATCTCCTGAGCTCCCCTGTCCAGACCCGGTATATACAGGTAAAGGATGTAGAGGCCGCCAAACAGGATAGAACCCCAGATGGCATTGACCGGTTTCCACAGGGCGAAGATAACCAGGGCGATTGCCAGCCAGCCCCTGTCACCGAATCCGTTGTTGGTCCAGGTACCGCCGGAGTATTCCATAACAAAGTATAATCCGCCCAGGCCGCTGATGCCTCCTCCGAGGCAGGTGGCCAGGTACTTGCAGGCTGTTACATTGATGCCCGCAGCATCTGCCGTGGCCGGACTCTCGCCCACAGCCCTCAGGTTCAGTCCCCGCCTGGTCTTAGCCAGGAAAAACGCCAGGGCCAGAGCCAGGGCAACTGCCAGATAGGTCAGAAATCCGTAGGAGAAGAAAATCTGTCCAATGACGCCCAGCTTGGACAGTCCGGGAATGGGGGTCTTGTAGGCAGCGCCTGTCACTGCCACGGAAATCTGTCCCACGCCCCCTGCCAGCTTTGCCAGGGAACCGCCGAAAAAGTTGCCGAAGCCCACGCCAAAGGTGGTAAGGGCAAGACCGGTCACATTCTGGTTGGCCCGCAGCGTGATGGTCAGTACACTGTATACCAGTCCTCCCAGGGCAGCGCACACAAAGGCGCACACAAAGGAAATTAAGAGTCCCACCGGACCGCTTGGATTTGCTGTCCCGTTCTCATACAGGAAGGCTCCGATCAGTCCGGCGATGCCGCCCATATACATCATGCCGGGAATACCCAGATTCAGGTTGCCGGATTTCTCCGTCATGATTTCTCCCAGGGCTCCGTAAAGGATGCCGATGCCCTGGCCGATTGCTTTTTGAATAAATATTACCAAAAAACCCATATTTTAGCCTCCTTATGACAATTTAGCCCCTGCTTCTTTCCGTTTGCTGCTAATTCCCACCTTGAAGTTGATGAAGAATTCACAGCCCAGGATGAAGAAGAGGATGATGCCTGTTATTACATCAGAGGCATTTTCATTCAGGTTAAACTGGGAGGCAATCTGCCCGGCTCCCTTTTGCATGAATACCAGGAAAAATGAGACCAGAACCATAGCAAATGCATTGAACTTGCTGAGCCATGATACGATGATGGCCGTGAATCCCCTGCCGCCAGCCGTGCTGGTGGAAATGGTATGGCTGGCGCCGCTGACAATGATGAAGCCTGCAATGCCGCAGATGGCGCCGGACAGGGCCATGGTGCGGATGATTACCTTCTTTACATTGATTCCCGCGTATCTGGCCGTGTTCTCGCTCTCTCCCACAACCGCGATCTCATATCCCTGCTTGCTGTACTTCAGATAGATGAAGATGGCCAGGGTCAGAGCCAGCACGATCACCAGGTTCCAGCCGTATTCCAGGCCGAAAAGCTTTGGAAGCCATCCTCCCTTTGTGGAGGAGTTGATGGTTCCCACGGAGTTGGATCCCTTTGGATTCTCCCAGAAAATGATGCAGTATGTGATGACCTGCATGGCCACATAGTTCATCATCAATGTAAACAGTGTCTCGTTGGTGTTCCAGTATGCCTTGAAAAATGCCGGGATAGCTGCCCAGACCATGGCTGACAGGGCGCTTCCTAAAAGCATCAGGGGAAACAGGACCAGGGGAGGCAGTGAATTGCCAAGGTAAATCATCATGGCCGCGGATGTGACGCCGCCAATCAGTACCTGACCCTCTGCTCCGATGTTCCAGAACCGCATCTTGAATGCAGGCGTGATGCCGATTGCGATACAGAGCAGCACCAGAGTATCGCGAATGGTCATCCAGGTGCGCCTTTTGGTACCCACTGCCCCATCAAAGATTCCTTTATATACCTCCAGGGGATTAAGCCCTGTCAGGGCATAGATGACCCCTGCGCAGACCACCAGTGATAAGAGGACCGCTCCCAGCCGGATGGCCCAGGCCTTCCACATATCTATCTCATCCCTCTTGGATATATGCATCAGAGGTTCCTTGTTGGATACTGCCGTCATCTCCTTACTCACTTAATCCACCTCCTGTCCTGGTCATCATCAGCCCCACCTGTTCCTTGGTCGCTGTCCTTCCGTCCACAACACCGTTTACCTGTCCTGCGCACAGCACCAGGATACGGTCGCACAGCTCCAGAAGCACATCCAGGTCCTCGCCTACGCAGATAACGGCCGCTCCCTGTTTCTTCTGCTCATTGAGGAGATGATAGATGGTGTAGGATGAGTTGATATCCAGTCCGCGGACCGGATATGCCACCATAAGCACCTTGGGATTGGAAGAAATCTCCCTTCCCACCAACACCTTCTGGACATTGCCCCCTGACAGCCTGCGCACCGGGGTGGTGACGCCGGGAGTCACGATTTCCAGTTCCTCTATGATCTGCTCCGCCAGGCTTTTTGGCGTCTTTCTGTCCGTAAAGAAGGAACGTCCCCTACGGTAGCCCCTGAGCATCATATTGTCCGTCATGTCCATTGCGCCTACCAGTCCCATACCCAGACGGTCCTCCGGCACAAAGGAGAGCTTTACCCCCAGCTTATTGATGGCTGAGGCGCTCATGCCGGACAGCTGCTTTTCGCCGCCCTCCGGCGGATAATAGGTGATGGTGCCGCCTGTCATGGGCTGAAGTCCCGCGATGGACTCCAAAAGCTCCCTCTGGCCGCTTCCCGCGATACCGGCAATTCCCAGTATCTCACCGCTGTAGGCAGTAAAGGAGGCATGGTCCAGGGTTGTCACCCCCTCCTTGTCCACGCAGGTGACGCCTTCCACCACCAGGCGGCGCTCCGGATTCACGGGATCCGGACGCTCGATGTTCAGGCTTACCTTCTTGCCCACCATCATCTCGGTCAGGGATTCCTCGGTGGCGTCTGCCGTGTATACCGTGCCGATATACTGGCCCTTGCGCAGTACGGACACCCGGTCTGACAGCGCCAGAACCTCGTGCAGCTTATGGGTGATGATAATGATGGAGTGGCCTGCCTCACGCATGTTGCGCAGCACGGCAAACAGCCTGTCCGTTTCCTGGGGTGTCAGAACCGCTGTGGGCTCGTCCAGGATCAGGATATCCACCCCGCGGTACAGAAGCTTTACGATTTCCACGGTCTGCTTCTGGGATACGGACATGGTGTATATCTTCTGGCCCGGGTCCAGCTCGAATCCGTATCTGGCTGTCAGCTCATTGATTTTGGCGGACACAGCCTTCATGTCCAGAACTTCCCTTCCCGACAGTCCCAGGATAATGTTCTCAGCCGCTGTCAGAACATCCACCAGCTTGAAATGCTGGTGGATCATGCCGATACCCAGAGCAAAGGAGTCCTTAGGCGAACGAATGGTAACCTCCTTTCCGTTTACGAATATCTGCCCCTCATCCGGGTAGTAGATACCGGAAATCATGTTCATCAGGGTGGTCTTTCCGCTTCCGTTCTCACCCAGGACGGACAGGATTTCCCCCCTTTTCACAGACAGGCATACCTTGTCGTTGGCAGTTACCTTGCCGAACCGTTTTGTGATGTTTTTCAGTTCTATTGCGTATTCTTCGCTCACCCGGCAAACCTCCGTTCTTTGTATTTGGCCATGTTGAATTGTCTCGTGGAAAAAAGCGGAGCCAGATATGAATGGCTCCGCTTTTACAGCCTTTAATTTCCAGCGGGAAATTATAGCACCTGCTATCTTAGTTGTCGATTGTGGTGATGCCGTCAATCAGGATATCAAAGGAAGGTGCGGAACCGAACTCTGACTCATGGAAATATCCGTCGGAGATATACTCGATGTCGCTGCCGTCCTTCTTATATGTATCCAGTGTCTTGCCGCCAACGGTCCATGTGGAGGTATCGAATACATGAAGCTCTCCGGATGCCAGCTTGGCCTCTACTTCATCCACCTTCTCCTTTGTTCCGGGTGCCACGGCTGCCTCGTTCAGCTCTGTAATCAGCACTGCGCCGTCAGAGAAGCCCTTGCACCAGTCAACCGGAATCTCGGTTCCGTCAATGACATGCTGTACAGCCTCAGTCACATATGCGCCCCAGTTATTGGAAGCAGATGTAAGAGCCTGGTTTGGCGCAGTTGCAATCATGGAAATGTTGTAGCCCACGCAAGGAACGCCTGCCGCTTCACATGCGGTAGGAGCGCCGGTGGTATCTGCGTGCTGGCTGATCAGAACACATCCGTCGGAAATCAGGGCATCAGCTGCTTCCTTCTCCAGGTCAAAGCTTGCCCAGCTGTTGGTGTACTTAACTTCCATGGTAGCGTCCGGGCATACGGAACGCACGCCTAAGAAGAAGGAGGTGTATCCGCTTATAACCTCAGCATATGGATAAGCTCCTACATAGCCAATCTTGCAGGCATCCTGCTTCACGGTTCCGTCCTCTATCATTTGGTTCAGTTTCAGTCCGGCCACAACACCGGATACGTAACGCGCCTCGTAGATGGATGTGAAATAGTTGTGCATGTTGCTCAGGCCGCTGGAAGCTGCCTGGAAGCCGGTTGCATGGCAGAACTGGACATCCGGATATTCCTTTGCCGCCTCAATCACATAGGACTCATGTCCAAAGCTGTTTGAGAATACAATCTGGCATCCCTGGTCCGCAAGGTCCATGGCTGCATCCTTTGCAGTCTCATCCTCAGGGATATTCCACTTAACAATAATCTGGTCATCGTTCAGCCCCAGAGCTTCCTTCATCGCCATGGCGCCGTTGTAATGAGCGGCTGTATAGCCCTCATTCTCATCGCCTATGTAGACAAAGCCGATCTTTAAATCTTCCTTGGCAATGCCGCCTGTGGCCGGTGCTTCTGCGGCCCCGGTCTCCGCGCCCTCTGCTGCCGCAGTTGTCTCAGCCTCAGCTGCTGTGGTCGCGGCTGCAGCGGCGGTCTCTGCTGTGTCAGCTCCGCCGCAGGCTGCGAGTGATACTGTCATCACACCTGCCATGGCTACGCTTGCTAACTTTTTTAATTTCATAATACTCTCCTCCATGAAGTGTAGTTCGCAGAACACGATTAAAATACGTCAGGTACTGGCTGCTCCATTACACCTGACGTTCCATCGTTGTCCTACCCATTAAAAAGTAACACAAATACGAGTTAAGTATATCCACTTTTTCTTCTATTGTCAATATTAACCAGGAATTTTGACCCATTTTTACACAATAAGACAGGATTGCTTTTATTTATCAGCAATCCCGTCTTTCACTCTTAAGCCATGCTTATAATTTAGCTGCTTTCCGCTGCATTTTCATAAAATACTTCACACATAACACCTGCGCCAATGCGGAACCCATCCGTAAAACACTGGGTCTTCTCAATGAATGTAAGCTCCAGGTAATGTTCCATCAGAAGGTCAAATTCCTCCTTCATGTCCCGGTCCAGCTTGTCGGTAAACCGGTTGAAATCATCCATGGACTGCCTGATCAGTGCATCGTATTCCGCGTTGCCGCGTATGATATTTTCCGCCGGGCATAAGTCCCCCCTGTACAACTGCTGCAAAATCTTTCCCATACCTTTTTCCTGCCTTTCTTCTGTCGTATTATTTTCACAGAAAGGCGGGGGCCGTCACGCCGCATTCTCCATCCGCTCTCAACTCATTCTCTCATCAACCAATCATCTTCTCTCATCATCTATAAAGGATATACGCAGCGCGGGGCTATGGCTCCCCCACCTGTCTATATATCCAGAATAGCACAGCCCATGGTCAAATGCAACTAAACATATCCTATTCTCCCCGGACCTGCTCTTCTCCTGCGCGGTTGAAGATTTCCATGAATTCGTCTCCCGTGATGGTTTCCTTTTCCAGCAGATAGGCGGCTATCTCATGGAGCTTTCCTTCATTTTCCTTAAGGATGGAAAGCGCCTTTTGGTGCTGCTCCTTCACGATGGACACCACCTGTTCGTCTATGCGCTTTGCCGTGTCGGGAGCGCAAATCATGGATGTGTCTCCTCCCAGATACTGGTTGTTCACGGTTTCCATGGCCACCATGTCAAACTCATCGGTCATGCCGAACCGCGTCACCATGGAACGGGCAATCTTGGTAGCCTGCTCAATGTCGTTGGACGCGCCTGTGGTAATGGAATGGAAAATCAGCTCCTCCGCCGCCCGGCCGCCTGTAAAGGTGGCAATCTTATCCAGCGCCTCCTCCCTGCTCATAAGGTAGCGCTCTCCCTGGTCCACCTGCATGGTATATCCCAATGCTCCCGATGTCCTGGGTATAATGGTAATCTTCTGAACCGGAGCGCTGTGGCTCTGGCAGGCGGCCACCAGCGCGTGGCCCACCTCGTGATACGCCACGATTCTGCGCTCCTTCTGGGAAATAACCGCATTTTTCTTCTGGTAGCCGGCAATGACCGTCTCCACGCTTTCCTCCAGGTCGGCCTGCACCACGGCGCTGCGGCCCATGCGCACTGCCCTCAGGGCCGCCTCGTTTATGATATTGGCCAGCTCCGCGCCGCTGGCGCCTGCCGTGGCCCTGGCAATGGCATTGTAATCCACATCATCCGACATCTTTACGCTTTGTCCATGAACCTTTAAGATAGCCTCGCGTCCCTTTAAGTCAGGCAGCTCCACCGGCACTCTGCGGTCAAATCGGCCGGGACGCAGCAGGGCCTTATCCAGGGACTCCGGACGGTTGGTGGCAGCCAGGATGACCACGCCCTTCTTACCGTCGAAACCATCCATCTCCGTCAGCAGCTGGTTCAGGGTCTGCTCACGCTCATCGTTTCCGCTCATGCCTCCGCCGTCGCGCTTCTTGCCGATGGTGTCAATCTCATCGATAAATACGATACACGGCGCCTTATCAGTGGCCTGCTTAAACAGATCCCTGACCTTGGCAGCGCCCATACCCACAAACATCTCCACGAATTCAGAACCGGATATGGAGAAGAAGGGGACATGGGCTTCTCCTGCCACAGCCCTTGCAAGGAGCGTCTTGCCGGTTCCGGGAGGGCCCACGAGCAGTGCTCCCTTTGGAAGATTTGCTCCTATATCCGCATACTTCTGCGGATTGTGAAGGAAGTCCACGATTTCCTTTAAGGCATCCTTGGCTTCCTCTTCCCCTGCCACATCGGCAAAGGTGATTCCCGTCTCATTCTCTGCGTATATTTTTGCATTGGACTTTCCGAAGGTCATGGCATTGCTGCCGCCCATGCGCTTGGAAAGCATGCGCCCCATGATATTTCCAATGACCACAAACATAAGAATCGGCGCAACCCAGGACATCAGGAAGCTTAAGAGCGGGGAAGCCTTTGTCTGGATTTCTCCTGTAAAATTCTCCACATCCGCATTCTGCAGCCGCTTAACCAGGTCGTCCCCAGGAATCGGCCCTGTCTTATAACTGACATTCCACTGCTTCTGATCCTTTTTCGTAAACTGAATCTGTGATTCCCCATTGCTGACATACACATCCTTCACATTTCCGGCATCCAGTTCCTTCAGGAACTCGCTGTACGGCACTTCCACGGAATGCTCCATCATGGGAAATACCAGGGCATTTAACACCATCACTACCAATATGACCAGGAAATAATAGTAAATGAACGGCTTTTTAGGCGTGCCGCTTTTTAAGTTTCTATTTCCACTGTCTTCATTCGCACCCATACCAGGTCTCCTTTTCTTAATTCATACTCATAGGCGGGGATATGCGCCTGATTACATCTGCACTCTTTTCCCGCTGTCACCATGTAAGATAATACCATTTGCAACTTTTGTCAATGGTTAATTGTAAGTTTTTATTTACTTTTAATATTTATTGACTTTTTTCCTCAGGTATGATAAAACGGTTACAGAATATAGCGAGGAGGTAATCGGCATGAACCGTGAACCAGCAGACAGCAGACATGTGGGGGAACATTTCATGGAATTTGCCATCGAATTCTTTAACCTGGCAAAGAACAGCTACCACCAGCAGAACCAGATACGGGCGAATTCCGCTGCTTTCCAGGTCCTGATGCAGTTAAACCAGCCGGGCAGGCAGGCGCCCACCATGTCGGAGATGGCCCTGCAGCTGGGCATTACCAAACAGCAGCTGACCAAGCTTATCAATGATCTGGAAGAAAAGAACCTGGTCCGCAGACAGCACGGCTCCATAAACCGGCGCCATGTATACCTGATGATTACGCCGGAAGGCTCATCCATCATGAAGCAGCTGAGGGAGGCCATGCTGGATTGCACCGTGTCCCGCCTTTCCTCGTATAATCAGGAGGAACTGGCGCAGCTGGACGACTGTCTGATACGTTTGGGCTCCCTGTTGGAGAAATTCGCTGCCGCGGAGGATACATCCTGCGGGGATTTTCCTGAGTTATAAAAGTATGAAAGCAGCTGGTACTGGTACGCGGACGCATGTGGGAATCCGCGTCCGTGAGAGGCGGGAACGCAGGGCGGGCGGTGACCGTTTCCGCAGTGGGAGAGACTAAGGCGCAAGGGACAGGAAAACCCGGGGACCGCAAAAATTACGCCGGACTCCTGATGAGTCCGGCTCCATGTTTGCTTTGCTCCGGGCGTGGAGCGCCCTGCGCAACCCCTGCTTTTCCTGTCCCTTCCACCTAAGTCTCTCCGAACTGCTCCAAAGTCACCGCCCGCCCTGCGTTCCCGCCTCTCACCCACTGCATTTTTCCGGCGTCCGCTGTTCATCCCCCGCTGCGAAAAGAAATAACATGCCATCAACCCCGGCATGCCATTTTTCTTCTGTTTTGAATATAAACGATGCAGGCGCAATGATACGCAGCGGGTTCCGCAGCCCGCATTCCGGTACAACCCTGTCCTAATCTTGCATCATTTATATCCACATCTCTTTACAATACCTTGCTCAGGAAGGACTTCAAACGCTCGTTTTTGGGGTTGGAGAAGAATTCCTCAGGTGCGGCTTCCTCCATGAAGTGTCCCTCGTCCATGAACATGACCCTGGTGGCCACCTCCCTGGCAAAGCCCATCTCGTGTGTCACCACCACCATGGTCATCTTTTCCCTGGCCAGGTCGCGCATTACACTCAGTACCTCTCCTACCATCTCCGGGTCCAGGGCGGAGGTGGGCTCGTCAAACAGCATCACATCAGGCTTCATGCACAGAGCCCGGACTATGGCAATACGCTGTTTCTGGCCGCCCGAAAGCTGGCTGGGATATGCGTGGGCCCTGTCTGCCAGTCCCACTCGTTCCAGAAGCTCCATGGCCTCATCCTCGGCTTCCTTTTGTCCCTTTCCCTGAAGCTTCATGGGAGCAATGGTCAGATTCTTCATGATATCCATGTGGGGAAAGAGATTAAACTGCTGGAATACCATCCCCATTTTCTGGCGGTGCTTGTCAATATCCGTCTTGGGGTCCGTGATGTCAGTGCCCTCAAAGAAGATATGCCCGCTTGTGGGCTCCTCCAGCAGGTTCAGACATCTGAGGAAGGTGCTTTTGCCGGAACCGGAAGGCCCTACCACAAAGACCACATCCCCCTTGTGAATATCCACCGTAATTCCCTTTAAGACATCAATGGAGCCAAAACTCTTTCCCAGGTTTTGCACCCGGATTAAGGGCTGTCCGTTAAACATTCCTGAATTACCGCTCATTCTGTCTCAACCTCCTTTCCAGTATCTGTATCAGCTTTGTAAATATCATTACAATAATAAGATAAATAATGGCAACCGCAATCAACGGCATAAAAGCACTGTACGTCCTGCTTCGGATGATGTCCCCGCCCTTGGTCAGATCCTGGATGGCAATGTAGCCGGAGACCGAGGTCTCCTTTAACAGGGAAATAAACTCGTTGCACAGAGTGGGGAGCACTGTCTTGAAGGCCTGGGGCATGATGATGTACCACATGGTCTGGGCATAGTTGAAGCCCAGGCTGCGGCCCGCCTCCATCTGTCCCGGATCAATGGACATGATGCCGCTTCTGAATATCTCCGCCACATAGGCGCCCGAGTTGATCCCAAAGGCCAGGATGGCCACTATGACCTTGTCTACCCTGACGCTTCCGAATACCACGAAGTAGATGATTAACAGCTGCACTACCACAGGTGTGCCGCGGATTACGGTCAGGTACACTTTACAGATAGCATTGAGCACCTTAAGCTTATGGGTCTTCTCATAGGTGGAACGTATCATTCCCACCAAAAATCCCAGTACAATGCCCATAAGACAGGCAAAAAAGGTAATAATCAACGTTGTCTTGAGGCCCTCGGTCAGATATTTCCACCGGTTGTCCGCCACAAAGTTCAGGTAAAACGCATCTGTAAATGTCTTCCACATGCTCATCATCCTCTGCTCTTTCTTTATGATTCATAAGGCAGGGCAGATGCCCTGTTCCCCTTTTGTCATACAGTCAAAAACTGCCGCCCTGCAGGAACGGGGATGCGGTGCTGCATTGCACCTCCCTTTCTGCAGCCTGCGGCAGTCTTATACCGGCTGTCTTCCTGTATACGCCGGTACCATCATGTCTGTCTTAAGTCGGCTATTCCATACCCTGTACGATTACTCAGCCTTGATATACTTAGCTACGATTTCGTCCAGTGTCCCGTTGTCCTTCAGGGTCTTAAGGGCGCCGTTGATTTTCTCCAGCAGCTCTGTGTTGCCCTTCTTTACAGCAATGGCATACTCTTCATCGGTAAAGGACTCATCCAGAATCTTCAGTCCTTCTGTCTCAGCAACAAAGGTCTTGGCGGGCTCTCCGTCGATTACAACCGCGTCAATCTTGCCCTGGCTCAGTGCCTGAACAGCCTCAAAGCCCTTGTTGTAACGCTCTACCGTGGTTCCGTCAGCTTCCAGGTCAGATACGTAGATATCGCCTGTGGTTCCCAGCTGTACGCCTACGATTACACCCTTTAAGTCATCAGGAGAGACAATCTCGCTGTCCTCTGTAACGATGATTTTCTGGGATGCCTTTGCATAGGTATCGGAAAAATCTACGGACTGCATACGGTCTTCCGTAACAGTCATGCCGGCCAGACCCATATCAGCCTTACCGGATACAATCTCAGGAATAATAGAATCAAAAGCAATGTCCTCAATCTCCAGCTCCATGCCCAGCTCATCGGCAATGGCCTTTGCGATTTCCGCATCAATACCTACGACGGCATCTCCGTCATGATACTCGTAAGGAGGGAACTCTGCGTTGGTTGCCATGATAAGCTTGCCGCCTGCTGCATCCTTAGCTGCCTCAGTCTCAGCTGCCTCTGCGCTGGTCTCATCCTTGCTCTCGGCTGCCGTGGTATCCTCTGCCTTCTCCTCTGTTGTGGCTGCTGCTGTATCGGCTGCTGCTGTATCTTTTGCACCGCCGCCGCAGGCTGTCAGGGAAGCTGCCATAAGTGCTGCCATGGTGATCGCTAAAACCTTCTTCTTCATAATAATATTCTCCTCTTTTCTTTTATGCATCAAACTGCATAACTATAAATGTATTCAACATTTTATATTATAATGCATTTTTCTAGTTTAGCAAGAGGAAAATACGGGAATCAGCAAAGATTCCATCTAATTCCTTCTCTGTCTTTGGCCTGCAAGCACCAGATGCTTGGCCAGCACGGCCGTGGTCACTGCCCCAACGCCTCCCGGCACAGGCGTTGCCATGGATGCAAGGGTCTCAATGGACTGGAAATCCACATCTCCGCATAATTTTCCATTTTCATCCACATTAATGCCCACATCAATGACAATGGCATCCTGCCCTACGTGGCGGCCATCCAGCATTTTGGCCTTTCCTGCTGCGGCCACCAGGATATCAGCCCTGCGGCACTCTGCCTCCAGGTCCCTGGTCCTGGTGTGACAGATGGTGACCGTGGCATTTTCCTTCAGCATCAGCATGGACAGTGGGCGGCCCACCACCATGCTGCGGCCCACTATGGACACGTTCTTTCCTGTCATATCAATCTCATTGGCCTTCAATAACTCTATAACCGCCTCGGCGGTACATGGCGCAAAACCGGTTTTGTCCCCTGCAAATACCTTGGCAATATTAGCCGGGGAAATCCCGTCCAGGTCCTTTTCCGGGTCAATCATCTTCTCTATGTCCGTCTCCGCAATCTGCTTTGGCAGCGGACGGAGCAGGAGTATCCCCGACACATCCGGGTCACGGTTAATTGCACTGAATTCAGCCTTGAATTCGCTGTCGCTTATCTGTTCCGGGAACACATAAGTCTGGACCCGCAGGCCGAAGTTCTCCATCTTCTTCACGGCCCCCCGTTCGTAGGACATATCATCCGGTTTTTCCCCCACCCGCACAATGGCCAGCTTCGGAGCCGGGCCTTCCAGGCCTTCCATCATCTGCGTTACCTGTTCCTTGATTTTTGCCGAAACCTCGGCGCCTTTTAACGTTTTCATTTTCCTTCTCCTTCCCAGAGAGTGCTTTGGCTCACCCACATCCATTCCATGCCCATGCCAAAACCAATCCTCCGCAGCCGCCTGCCCCTGGCATACGGTACTTTGCAGTAGTCTGATTATACCATGTAAGTTCTCAGGCTGCAAGGGCTGCTGCCGTCGGCGATGTCACCCGATTCTCCCACTCCCCAGCAACCGCCGCAGGTACGTGACACCCCGCAGCTTGGGCTGCCGTCAATACCAATAACCCCAGCACAAAGAAGCGCTGGACAAGGCAGCTGAACCAGCCCCTCATGTCTTAACTCACTCTGTGGCAGGCCACCCTGTGCCCCGGACGAATCTCCCTCAGTTCAGGAGCTGACACACGGCATTTGTCACAGGCGTAAGGGCAGCGGGTATGGAACACACATCCCTTAAATTCGTCGGTGTGCATTGGCAGTTCCCCCTGAAGGGATACTCTTCTGTCCTTCTTGTTAAAATTCGGGATGGAAGCAAACAGGGCCCGGGTATACGGATGAAGAGTGTGTGCAAAGAGCTCGTCAGTGCCGGCCTCTTCCACCAATGTGCCAAGATACATGACACCAATGCGGCTGGAGATATACCGCACCACGCCAATGTCATGGGATATGAACAGCATTCCCAGATTCATCTTCCTTTGCAGTGAGGTCAGCATGTTCAGAATCTGGGACTGAATGGACACGTCCAGCGCTGAAACCGGCTCATCGCAGATAATCAGTTTTGGCTCAATAATCAGCGCCCTCGCAATGCCCAGGCGCTGTACCTGGCCCCCCGACAGTTCGTGGGGATAACTGAAGTAGTAATCATCCGATAACCCGACCATCTCCAGTATCTCCAGCACCTTTTGGCGCCGTTCTTTTGTATCCCCCATCCCCTGGACTATCTGCGGCTCCTCCAGCAAAGCCCCGATTCGGGAACGGGGATTGAGGGAAGATAAGGTATCCTGAAAGACCATCTGCAAATCCCGTCGCAGAGGGCGGAACTCACCATCGCTCAGCCGGGTCAAATCGCGGCCTCTATACAGAATCTCACCCCTGTCGGGTTTTACCAGCCCCAGTATGGACCGTCCGGTGGTGCTTTTTCCGCAGCCGGATTCCCCAACCAAACCATAGGTCTCACCTGCATAGAGCTCAAGAGACATATTGGACACCGCCCTCATGTATGTTTTGGGAGGAAACAGCTTGCCCAGAGGGCCGTAAACCGGGTAGCTCTTCTGAAGGTTCCTCATCTCTAAAAGTGGTGTTTTCATTTTATTCCACCTCCTGTTGCGGAGTGTATTTCCAGCATTTTGCCTTATGTCCCGGGAACACCTCCACCGATGGAGGATTTTGCGACATGCAGCGCTGGCCGGCGTATGGACAGCGGGTGCAGAAACGGCAGCCGTCAGGCACATTGGACAGGGGAGGCACCACGCCGGAAATCACGTGCAGCGGCTGGCTGCGGTCTGAATCCAGACGGGGGATGCAGTCCAGCAGGCCCTGGGTATATGGGTGCAGGGGCCGGGCAAATAATTCTTCTGCCTGGGCCTCTTCCACAAGATTCCCCAGATACATGACGCGGACGCTGTGACAGAGCTGGGCCATGGCCCCCAAGTCGTGGGTGATGAACAGGACCGACATCCCCATCCGTTCGTTCAGTTCTGCGATCAGGTTCAAAATCTGCTCCTGTATGGTTACATCCAACGCCGTGGTCGGTTCATCGGCAATCAGCAGTTTCGGCTCACAGGAAAGGGCCATGGCAATCATCACGCGCTGCTGCATACCGCCGGACAGCTCGTAAGGATACTTTCTCATACAATCCTCCGGATTTGGTATGCCTGTCAGATGCAGCAGCTCCCTGCACCGTTCCTTTGCCTGCTGTTTCGTCATCTTCTTATGCAGAACCAGCACCTCTGACAGCTGTCTGCCCACGGTGTGCACCGGGCTTAGGGAGGTCATGGGGTCCTGGAAAATGACCGAAATCCGGTTTCCCCGTATCCCACGCATTTCAGCCTGGGACGCCTTTAAAAGGTCCTTTCCCTCAAACAGTACCTGGCCCTCATATCTCACATCAGAATCATATTCCCGCAGGCGCAGGATTGACTGGGACATGACGCTTTTGCCGGAACCGGATTCTCCTACAACGCCCACGATTTCGCCCGGCCTGATGCTCAGGCTCACTCCGTCCACCGCAGTCAGGACTTTTTTCCGGGCCGTAAACTTCACCCTCAGATTACGGATTTCCAGCAGTGTCCCTGCTTCATTTGCCATTTTATTTCGCATTCTATTTTGTATTTCTTCTGGTTTCATTATCGCTTCTTCCTCCCTGACGTACGCGGGTCAAAGTAATCCCGCAGTCCATCCCCCAAAAGATTCAGGCTGAGCACGCAAAGCACCACTGCCAGACCCGGAAATATGACGGTCCACGGCGCTTTCTGGAGTACCTGCTTGCTTCCCTGCAAAATGTTGCCCCAGCTTGCGGCCGGAGCAGGGATGCCGGCCCCCAGGAAGCTCAGGGACGCCTCGGAAATAATTGCCTGCGCAAAAATGAATGATGCCTGAACCGTCAGGGGAGAGATTACCCCCGGCAGAATCAGTTTCCGGAGAATGCGCCCGCTGCCTGCCCCCTGAACCTTGGCTGCCTCCACATAGGGCTGTTCCCTGGTGACCAGGGCGCTGCTGCGCACAATCCGCGCAACGCTGGGGGTGTACACGATGGTCAGAGCTATAATTACGTTCAGATTGCTTGCTCCCAGCGCGGCCATAAGTGCTATAGCCAGCAGCACGCCGGGTATGGCTATCAGACCCTCGCAGATACGCATTAGGATGTGATCCAGGATTTTGAAGTAACTGGCGTAAATACCGATGACCGTGCCCAGGACACTGGACAGCAGAGCCACGGTGCCGCCTACTAAAAGAGAGACTCTTGCCCCGTAGAGCACGCGGATCATCAAATCGCGGCCAAATTCATCGGTGCCAAAGGGATGTTTGGGACTTGGCCCCTTGAGACGGTCCGCAATGGCCATTGCATTGGGATCCACGTTGGCAACAGCGGGAATGATTATGGCGGCTGTCACAATGAGAATGAAAACAGTAAGCCCCATAACCAGCCCCGGGCTGGAAAAAAAGCGCTCACGCCGAATCTGGCGCTGTTCACGGAGGATGTCCGGGCTTGTCTGATAATCCGTTGTGGTATTTGATATTTTCACGATTTTCCTCCTTACTTGTTTCCCAGCTGGATACGCGGATCCACAAATCCGTACAGAATGTCCACCGCAAGGTTTACCAGCACATAAATCAGAGTTACAAACAGAACCACTCCCTGAATGACAAAAACATCACGGCGCGTAATAGAAGTCATGGTAAGCATGCCCAGTCCCGGTATATTGAACAGGGTTTCGGTCACGATGGTTCCGGTTACAAGGCTGCCAAAGGACTGGCCTACAACGGTCAGTATGGTGGGACCTGCATTTTTCAGTCCGTAAACCAGGACCACGGCAGATTCCTTCAGTCCCTTTGCCCGGGCTGTGCGGATATAATTCATGTAGAGAACATCCAGCATGGCGGAGCGGGACATGCGGGTAATATAAGCGGCCTGGACAATGCCCAGCGACAGGGCAGGCAGAAGCAGATACCTGAGATGTTCCAACAGCCCCTGGCTCAGCTGTACATAACCTGCCACAGGAAGCCACTTCAGGTGAACACCGAAAAACAGCATCAGAAACATGCTGAGCAGGAAACCTGGAATGGCGATTCCCAGCAGGGAAATCGATACTGTAATGATGTCCACAGAGGTTCCCCGCTTGTAGGCAGCCAGGATTCCCATTGGGACAGCGATTACCAGAGATATGAGCTGTGCAAAAACCGCCAGGCTGAAAGTCGGAACAAAGTATTCTCCAATGGCATCCAGTACGGTTGTCTGAAGGAAATAGGACTGTCCCCAGTCACCATGGAGCATATTCATGAACCAGTCTGCGTACTGCACAAAAAAGGGGCGGTCAAACCCCAGCTGCGCATTTAAATCCGCAATGGCTTCCGGAGTGGCTTCCATGCCTAAAAGCGCTGTGGCCGGACCTCCGGGAATCATGTAAACTACCAGGAAAACCATTACAGACACTACAAACAGAGTCGGAATCAGCGAGAGAATCCGCTTTATGATATAAGATAACATTATTATTTCCTTCCCATTCAATCATCCATATTGATGTGACAAAAAGCAGGTGGGGGAAAACCCGCCACCTGCCCGTAAACCAAAAGTTATGCAGGAACCTTCACATTCCAGTAAAGTGGAAAATCGAAGAAATTAAAGCCTTCAACACCGGCCCCTGTGGCCATCAGGCCGCTGTAGTGTCCCAGGACGCTTGCCGCGCCGTATTCGTACAGGAACTCCTGCAAATCATCCCATTTTGCAGATGATTCTTCAGCGGAGGATGCCATACGGATTGCAGCAATCCCCTCGTCTACTTCCGGACGGTCCAGCCCGGCCCAATCCTTGGTCAGAACAGACAGCTGAACCGGATTCAGGTTATAGCGGTTGCTTGTAATATACAGCGAGAACTGATCCGGATTGGCCCTGTGCTCCATAAAGGTTGCAAAGTCATAGCTCTCAACCACCGCATTAATGCCCGCGCTCTGTAATTCAGCCTGGACAACCAGGGTTGCATTGTACATCTCGCCGTAATCAGGTGTCGTCACCAGAACAATTTCCTCATTGTTATAACCGGCCGCTGACAACAATTCCTTTGCTTTCTCAAAGTTATTCTGATTATAATATTCAGAACCTGCATCACTGCCCCACATCGCATCATCCGGGTTACACCAGCCTGGATTGAGCACATACAGGTTTGGGTCTCCGTAGCTTGCCAGCATGATATCATCGCAATTCAGGCAGGCCATAATAGCCTGACGCATCTGCCGGTTGGCCATGATCCCTTTTGTGGTGTTGAAGAACAGGTTGATGGTACCTGCGGTCTTTACATAAAACTTGAGACTGCTGTCACCGGAAAGTTCCTGATACCTCTCCTGGGGCATTTCTTCCGCAATGTCATACTGGCCGGTCTGTACACCGGCAACCCGGGTGGAATCGTCTGTCACCACGCGGAAGTAAATATCCGGAGTGGCTGCCAGTTTTTCACCTGTGAAACCGGAAGACTCCCCGGCCGGCTGCGCATAGTCCTCATACCGGACCAAATGAATGTACTGGTCCTGCTTCCACTCGTCCAGCTTATAGGGACCTGTGCCAATGTATTCCGTAATGCCCTCTGTTCCTGCGGAATCAATAACGGATTTCGGATAAATCGCAGGGAACTGAATGGACGCGGCAACTACAGTCAGGGCATCGGCATATGCCTCCGGCAGTGTCATGGTAATGGTATAATCATCTGCTTTTTCAAATACGGTTCCTTCCAGAAGGGCTTTTGCCTTGCCGGATAATTCCAGCCATCGGGACATGGAGGCAACCACATCGTCAGCTGTCATTTCCTGTCCATTGTGGAACTTGACGCCCTGGCGCAGTTTGATTGTGTAGACCTTGCCATCCTCACTTATGGTGTAGGAATCAGCCAGGACACCGGCCGGCTCATAGTTTGCGTCCATAGCAAACAGCGGCTCGTAGATATGGGTACCGATTCCGCCCACAATGTTGGAATTGACGCCGTGAACATCCAGGCTTGGCGGATTTGCTGTTATGGCGACGTTCAGCTCTGTTTTATAACTTTTTCCCCCTGTTGGCTTTGTGGTTTCTGTCCCCTCAGCCGCCCCTCCTACAACTGCGGCGGAGGGCTCCTCCTTTGCCCCGCCGGACTGGCTGCATGCAGTCAGCATCACGGCGCCGAGAGCCAGGGCCAGCAAACGGGACCATTTCCTGTGTTTCATAATAGTAAAACCTTCCTTTCCGACAGATACAGGAATCCGTAAAACCAGTCGTCAGCCCTGTATCTGGAGTATTGAATGATGTAAAAAATGACGGCCTCATTATAGCATCGGTGCATTTTTTTGTCTACTTCTACCAATTACAACATTAATCCAATTATTTTTCCATAATTCCTATTACATATTTTCAATTTCAGTTCTTTTGTTTTAATTCAACAAATCATATATATAACTTCAGCAATTAAGAAGAATATTTACTGGATTTCTCAATGTGTGACTGAATTCAGCCGCACCCCGGATAGAAATGTTATATAAATGTACTTTTTGTTCATAGAAAAAAACTATAGGCTCTTATCCTGTAAAAACCGGCAATTTCCGGCTTCTATCTCAGCTGCTCAAGCACCTTCTGATATATGCGGTCCGCTGCCTCTGTCCCCTCCTTAATCAGGCGCTCCGCCTTTTCATTCATTTCTTCTGCCTTCTCCCTGTTCTTCATGGACCTGGTATTGATGTACACATTCATCACGGCTCCCAGCAAGGCGGTCCGGATAAACTGGACTCCCACACCAACGTCGCTGACAGCCATCCTGCTTCCCTTATCAGCAAGGATATCCATGATTTCCAGCATTTCCGCTGCCTTTTCCATGATTTCCATTGGCACGAGACTGGCATCTAACAGTCGTGCTTCCATGACCTCTGCCTTGTATGCCTTTTCTTCCTCTGTACCTGAGGGAAGGCTGTAGCACTTGGCCAGAGGCGCAAACACCTTTGCATCCTGGTCAGCCAGCGCGGTAAATTGTCCCTGGATTCCCTTCATCCGCTCTGCCAGTTCCTTAATCTCATCCTCCGCCTGCGCATACTTCTTCTTGCCTATGGTCAAATTGGCCACCATCTGTCCCAGGGCATTGCCCAGGGCGCCGGCCAGGGCCGAGGCGCCGCCGCCGCCCGGTACCGGCTCCTTTGAAGACAATACATCCAAAAACCCCTGAATTGTCATGCTCTCTACCATTGTAACATCCTCCTGTTTTCCTATATATAGTTTATATGATACAACTTATTACACGATTTTTACTCCCATCAGCCTGGCCAGCTCAGCAGCCTGCAGCAGGCTGACCTTTACGCCCGCCAGTTCCGTAAATTGATCTGAGACCATGATGCCGTCAATGACGCACTCCGACAAATCCATTCCCTTTAACGGTGTTCGGAAAAAATCCGTCCCGGCCAGGTCCGTGGAGGAAAAAACCGTCTTTTTAAATTTCACCTCAGACATGAAGGACTCCCGGAAATTACAGCCCCTTATTTCACCGAACTCCCAGAAGGCAGTGGAGAAATTCCCATAGTGGAACTGACTGTCGAGAAGCTTTACCCACTTAAACGTGGAATTGCAGAACTGGCTTCCGTCCCCCTTTGAGTCTGATACATTCACATTCTTCCAATAGGTATCCCGAAAAGAGCAGTTAGAGAAATCACACTTGTCAAATATCACATTGCAGAAGGATGCACCGCTGAAATCACATTCCTCCATCCTGCACCTGACGAATTTCACCGTGTCAAACTCCACTCTTTTCCCTGATATCCTTATAACCCTTTGGTCTTCATAAATCTTATCCATAATCGGATATTCCTGATTGGCTGCTTCCGCCATATCCTCTGACAGCATATACCCTCCATGGTGATTTTATTTTGCCCATTCCCTGCACTGTTTTAGCCTTGGCTCTGTATCAAAGCCCATGTCCGTTCCCATGGATGCCTCCATCTCACAGGGAAAATCCGGACATTCTCCGCAGTGGTTCAGTCCTTTTGCCTCGCAGCAGGATTTTACCCCGCATTCACCGCCCCAGAAGGGCTTTTCCATGGTTACACATCCCGTGCAGCGGACCGCTTCCTTTCTTTCACATTGATTGCAGCAGACGGATACGTCCTTCCCCCACCACGCTTCGGTATCGGAAGGAATATCCGCAGGCCTGGTCCGCCGCCTTCAGACCATGGGCACACTCCCGTATAATTTCCCTTATTCCATATGTATCCTTAACTTCCCTGTCCTTTCTTCTCACCTTATTCTCCTTATCCGTGTTCTCCTTACCTGCCTGATGAATCTGTCATCCATAACCGCGCCCCACCTTCATTCCCATTCTGCTTCCGTCAAGTTCCGTCATGTTTCAATATATGCCCTGCTTCCGCCTGTCTTGTCCTTAACCACTACAATCTGATGCTCGATTCGTTCCTTCAGCTCCCCCACATGGGAGATGATGCCCACCAGACGCCTTCCCTCTGCCAGGTCTCCCAAGGACTTCATGGCCAGGTTCAGGGTATCCTCATCCAGGGACCCAAATCCCTCATCCACAAAAAGGGTGTCCAGACGGATTCCTCCTGCGGCTGACTGTATCTCATCCGACAGTCCCAGAGCCAGGGAAAGGGACGCCTGGAAGGATTCCCCGCCGGACAATGTCTTTACGCTGCGCTCCGTGCCATTATAGTGGTCGATGACATTCAGTCCCAGTCCGTTCTTTCCCCTGTTATCCTCCTCCGTACACCGTTTCAGCTCATACTGGCCTCCGCTCATGACCATGAACCTGGTATTTGCCCTGGCAATGATGCGCTCGAAATACGCCATCTGCGCATATGTCTCCAGGGTAATTTTTTCCTTGCCCCCCACTTCTCCTGCCGCTGTATCGGAAAGGGCCTTGACCCACGTCCATTCCTTTTGTATCTCTTCCATGGACGCCTTCTGTTCCGTGATACGTTCCCTTGCCATGCGGTTGGTTTCCAGTCTGTGGTGAAGCCTGCTTTTCTCCTGCTCCAGACCGGTCAGCCTCTCCCTTGCCTCAGACTGGCGCTGCCGGTTCTCCTGCATCCGCTCCTCCAGACAATCAATGGCCAACCTCTCCTTCCCCGCTATCTGACCTCTCAGCGCCTCCAATCGGGCCTGTGCGTCCGACACCCGGCGGCTTACCTGGTTATAGGATTCTTCCGCCTCCTTAAACGCCTTTTCCAGTCCGGCCAGAAAGGCCTTCTTCTCTGCCAGCTCCGCCTGTGCGGCCCTCCTGTTCTCATAGGGCAGGGAGGACTCCATCTCCTTAAGGCGGCTCTCCAGTTCTCTTTCCTTTGCATGGCTCTCTGCCAGCATCCTCTGGGCCTGCTGTTTCCGGTCCGAGGCTGCTTCCAGGGATTGACGCCCTAAGGCCCTTCTGCCTTCAATGGCTTCCTTATATTCCTTTCTCTTCTTCCGTTCCTGAATCTTCTTCTTTTGGGCAGCAGCCTGGCGCTCCAGCTGGCCTTTGAGCTGGCCCATCATCTGTTCCCACTGTTCAAGGAAATACCTGCGCCCCTGCCGCACATCCCCTGTCTCTGAGGCCAATGCCCCGGCGTCGGATTTTGCCTGGTGAATCCGCTGCTGCCAATCCTCCTTCCAGGAAGCCACCTCAGCATCAATCTGCTGCTTCATCCTTTCATAGCGGGTATCCAGACTGCCTGCCAGCCTTCCTGCTTCCAGGCTGAGCCTGGCAGCCGCCTTGTCCTTTTCCTCGGCAACAGCCTTAAGCCGGTCTACCTTGTCCTTGGCTGCCTCTTTTCCCTCCTCCAGATACCGTGCAGGCGCCGGATGGGTGACGGAGCCGCATACAGGACAGGGCTCGCCTTCTGTGAGCCGCGAAGCCAGGATTCCCGCCTGATTGTCCAGGAATCTCTGATACATCTCCCTGTAGGCATCGTCTGCCCTCCGGCGCTCCTCGTCGGCTGCCCTGTAACGCTCTCTGGCTGCCTCAAGCTTCTTCCTCTCCTGCCCGTACTGCGCCAGCTCCTCTGCCAGCAGCCCGATACGCGCACTGTATTCACGCAGTCTCTCCCCTGCCGTCAGGGCTGCCTGATACTCTTCTCCTGCCTGGCGAAGGGTTTCCAGGGTCTTCTCATCGCTGTCATTTCGTTCCTTCCACTGCTTTTCCTCCAAGGCCGCCTGCTCCAGCCTGTTTCCAAGGCTCTCTGTCTCCTTCCTGCATGCCTTCAGATTCTCCTGCAACGCGTCAAAACGGTCGTAGGTTTTCAGGTTTTCTTCCATCCTGGTAACAGCGCCAATCAGGCCATCTCTGTCAGCCTGGCGTTCCTTCTCCCTCTCATACCTGACCCTTGCCTGCTCCAGAACCGGCGTATTCTCCCTGAGCACATCCGCGGCCGCGGCCATATCCCGGCAGACCGCGGCATCCCCCTGCATTTTGCCCAGCTCCATTCCAAGGGCAGCTATCTCATCCCTGACCAGAGCCATGGCCTTGTCTTTCCCCTGCTGCTGCGCCTCATCTGCCGTAATCAGCTGGTCCAGCACCTCCAAAAGAGCTTCCAGGCTTCCCTGGGGCACCTCCTTCCAGCGAAGCTTAAGTTCCTCACTATGGCCCTCTGTGATAACACCCCCGGCATACTGTTCCATGCTCTTTCTGCTGTCCGCGTAGCGGCCATACAGGCCCTTGGCCCGGTCCTTCAGCTTTTCCTGAAACAGCTGATAGGGCTTTGTCTTGAATATTTCCCGGAAAATGCTTCCCCGATCCTCGGTTCTACCTGACAGGAGCCTGGAAAAACTGCCCTGGGCCAGCATGGCAATCTGGGAGAACTGCTCCCTGTTAAGGCCCAGAAGCCTTTCCACCTCCACAGTTACCGCCTTATCTCCTGTAACGAGCCTGCCGTCCGGCATATGAAGCTCCGCGTCAGGCTTCTCCCTTGTCTCTCCTTCACCTCTTTGTTTTGCCCTCATATACTCAGGATTGCGCCGCACCCTGTATTCCCTTCCATTATAGGAAAAACCCATCTCCACATAGGTCCTGGCATCCGGCCTGGCATATTTGCTCCGCAGCATCCTGGGTTTGCGGCTGTCCCCGCTGGCATTGCCGTAAAGGGCAAATGCAATGGCGTCAAACAGGGTGGTCTTCCCCGCACCGGTGTCACCCGTAATGAGATAAAGACCCCGGTCTCCCAGGGAGGCCATATCCAGGGTGACTTCACCTGCATATGGTCCAAATGCGGATATTATCAGTTTTGTCGGCCTCATCTGCTTCCCTCCCATATCTCTTCCATCAGTTTTCCCGCAAAGTCAGCCTGCTGCTGTGTCATGGGCTGATTGTTCTGAAGCTGGTACAGTTCCTCCAACAGCACAATGGGCGGCTTGTCCGCCTTGGCGGCAGCTTTCACCACCTTCCCTTCCCTGGTGCGCTTATTATCATAATCCAGCTTCATTACATTGGGATAAATGGAGCGCAGCTTGCCTATTGCATCCAGTATATCCTCTTCATCCGTAAGGGTTATGTGAAGGTAATCATCCACAGCCGTACCCTGGTAAAAATCACGGCTGGTCAGTTCCTCATAGCTTCCTTTCAGCTCCCGCATATCATGGAGGGGCTTGAGGGGACGGGTATTCACTGTCACATTTCCCTTTTCCAGCAGCTCCACCACGGTCACTGACTTCCTGTGGTTCACCTCAGAGAATGAATATTTAAGGGGGGTCCCGCTATAGCGCAGGGTATCCCTTCCCACCTTCTGGGGCCCATGGATATGTCCCATGGCCACATAATCAAAGTAATCGAACAGATCAGCGCTCACCTGGTCCATGCCGCCGATGGACAGCTCCTCCGAGTCACAGCAGGACGCACCGGTGACAAACTGGTGGGCAATCAGAATATTGCGGTCATCTGCCCCCTTCTTATGTTCCGTCATATGCTCCAGCGCGCAGCGGACCGCGTCATCAAAGGTTTCAATGCCTTCCTCCGGGCAGAACCTCCTCACAACAGCAGGCTTTATAAAGGGCAGCATATAGACCCACAGGCTTCCGTACCGGTCCTCCATATGAACCGGCTCCACATGACCGTCATACACAGGCGCCATATAGACCCTTCTGTCCTTCATAAGCTGCCCTCCAAAGGCCAGCCGCTCCGGACTGTCGTGATTCCCGCTGATGACAAACACAGGCAGATTCCGGCCCGCCAGCCCGGTCAGGAAAGCGTCAAAGACCTGCACTGCCTCAGCCGGCGGCACAGGTTTATCATATACATCCCCGGCTATGAGCACGCCGTCAGGCATTTCCTCCTCAGCAATCATGAGTATCTGGTCAAATATATATTTCTGATCCTCCAGCACGGAAAAACCATTGACACGTTTTCCGATATGAAGGTCTGATAAATGAATGAATTTCATATTTCTTCCTTTCATGTGCATCTTTAACCATAATACCACGAGCCGGGCATCATTTACAAGACCATACGGCCGGTCCTTTTCCATGACGGCTGCCCTATGGAAATATTGGACTGGACCGCTGCCTTTAAAATATGGTAAACTAGTACTGCATTGCGTAAATTCCTGTTTGGAGGTGAGCATATGAATCCGATGAATCTTCTTCAATTAAAACCGGCCTGGAACCAGTTCAAGGCCAACCATCCCAAGATGCTGTCATTTGTCAAAGCCGCTTCCAGGGACGGGGTCATGGACGAGGGAACCCTGATTGAAATTACCGTCACATCCAGCACCGGCCAGACCATAGCTTCCAACATCCGGGTCAAAAAATCCGACCTGGAATTCTTAGGAGCACTTAAGGATGCACTGGAAGATTAGATGCCAAGGGCGCCCGCCCTGCCTTGCGGCAGGAGGACGCCCTGTTGATTAATCGGATGTTTTGTTCTGCTTCGTTGAATTTTCAGACATGCTTTCTGTGATGGCTGCTGCTGCGTATCAATTTCATAATCTACCATGCAGCTTTAGCACATCAGCTTCTCAGTGTCGCCCGCAGCCGATCCGGCTTCAGCAGAAGGTCCAGCCCGTCCTCAATGGAGCGAACCACCACAGATGCATGGCTTAACAGGGCAGCGCACATGCCTTCCCGTTCCAGTACCGCTATGGACAGCCGGGCCGCGTCAAACATCTGTATATCATTAAAGCCATTGCCAAGACAGGCCACGCCGCCCTCAAGACCCTTTACGATTTCTTCCTTGCATCCGGCAGCCCCCTCCCGCGGAAAGGTCCTTACCGTTACGCCCAGAGGTTCACACTGGCGCGTCACCGTGCCGTAGGTATCGGCAGTAAGCACATGCACCTTTACATGTTCCCTGAGCCGGGAAATCCGTTCCCCCGCTCCCTTTAGCAGCAGTCCATCCACTGCCACTGTCCCGTTATAATCCAGGACCACATGGTCAATTCTAAGGGGCTCCCGCCCAGGTATCTCTATTATAATCACAGCACCAGACAGCCTCCGAAAGAACTGCCACTCCTACAGCAGAGCCCTCACCACCGCCTCTGCCGACCGCTCCTCCACCTGTATGGTAAGGTTGGGTTCATTGATATGCTCCAGATAATGGGCATCCGAATTGCTGATAATCCTGCACTGCTCCAGATACGGATTATCCCGCTTCAGCTGATGCAGTTTCTTCAGGTCCCTGACCTCCGCTGTCTTAAAACAGCTGTCCGGAGGTACGAAACCCAGATTTGCAATCAGGCTGTTGGCCGTCTTATCCACATGGGCCGGGAACATGACGCCGTCATAGGAGCGGACCAGGTTCCACAGGCTGTCAAAGGATATTTCCGTTGCGTTAATCAGCAGGTTGGGCTCTGCGGCGCACACCTGGTCCCGGGCATCGTAAATCTGCTGTTTTCCGAATATCTCTTCCTTATTAGGAAATTTAATCAGTTTATCATAAACATAGGCATCAAAATCAAGTGCCTTCTCCAATGCAGGGAAAAGGCACACTGCATGGACTTCCTCGGACGTATTGATTTCCATGCCAGGCACTGCCAGCACACCGTACTCCGCGGCAGCCGCCATGAAAGCCGGACAGTTGCGGCATGTATTATGGTCTGTAAGGGCAGCCACGTCCAATCCTTTTAAAGCCGCCATACCCGCAATGTTGGCAGGCGTCATATCATCATCCCCGCAGGGCGACAGGCAGGAATGGATATGCAGGTCATAAGCCAGATTCATCATGACAGCATAACGTGAATCTTAAGGGCCGCCTCAAAGACAGGCATATCCGTTGACAGCACCGTTATCTCCTGGTCAAGGGCCTTTTTCCTGGCAGCATCATCCAGAACCGCACCTTCCGCCAGAATGACACAGGCCGTATCTGTCAGGGCCGCCACTGCCAGTGTATTCATGTTGGCCATCACGGTCACCCACGCGCAGCCCGCCGGGGCGCGTCCCATGGCAATGCTCAGCAGGTCGCAGCAAAACGGAACCGTAATCTGCCGGTCCAGGCTGTCACCCAGGTTCACCACACCGAATATCTGTTTGTCAATCAATTCCTGAACTGTCATAAAATCCTCCTCTGCCCACAAAGCGTCGTCATTTCCGGAACCCCGGCCGGCGGCGCTTTCAATCTTCATCCTCGTCCTTCTTATCAAGCACGGACATCTCGTCCGATATTCTCTGTATGTATTCCTTCAGGATGCGCAGTGTCTCCTGGCCCCCTCTGTCTCCTTTATGCAGGTCGTCTGCCAGCACAGCCACTTCCTCAGACAGCTTGTGCAGATTTTCCCGCAGATAGTAAACACAGTCCGTCTCATTGGCATCCCCCCTGACAATATCCTCTGCCAGGGCCTTACAGGTAGGGGCGCCGCAGGAACCGCAGTCCAGCCCCGGAAACTTCTTCATGAGGCGCTCCACCTGGTTTAACCTGGAAAAGCTCTCCATCATGTTATTGCCCAGGCGGAAAACCGGCTCATACTGGACGCCGGTGGTCCATTTGATTACGTTCTCCTCGCTCTCGTGCATATGGCTCCTGGCCACAGGCATGTATTTGCGGAGACGTTTCAGTTTGACCTCCGCCACATATGGATTCTCCACAGTCAGAACGCCGCCCACGCATCCGCCGTTGCAGGCGTTCAGCTCCACAAACCGGAGATTGGTGAACTTCTGGTCCTCCATGTCCTCCAGCACGCGAATCACATTCTCAATGCCGTCCGCCGCCAGGTAATTTTCCGTAAAAAGGCCGCTGGCCTCTCCTCCGCTGTGTCCCCAGCTGATTCCGATTTTTCCCGATGTACCGATGACAGGATAATCCTCTCCCACCACAGTCTTCATGCAGGCCAGCAGCTTGGGATACACGTCCTTGATGGCCAGCACCTGGTCAATCTCGCTCTTCTCTGTTCCCAGGGGTGACTTTACATAGGTCACCTTGGAGGGACAGGGGGAAATGAATATAATGCCAATCTGTTCCCTCGGCAGTCCCGTGTCCTCCATAGCCTTCCTGATAGCCAGAGCAGCAGCCACCTCCACCGGCGGATTGATGGGAAGGAGATGGGGAATCAGGTTGGGGAAACGGACCCGAATCAGACGCACCACAGATGGGCATGCGGTGCTGATTAGAGGCAGCTGTTCCTCGTGCTCCGATATGTACTGCCTGGTAGCCTCGCTGACCAGCTCCGCAGCGGCGCTGACCTCAAACACATCGTCAAAGCCCATAAGCAGCAGCGCGTTGAGCACAATGTTCACATCGTCCAGGTTGTTGAACTGGCTGTACAGGGATGGGGCCGGAAGGGCCACCGTGTATTTATACTTCTTCATCACATCCAGCTTATCATAGGTCGCAAGCTTTGCATGGTGGGGACAAACCCTGATGCACTCACCGCAGTCAATGCAGAATTTGTTATTGATACTGGCCTTGCCGCCCCGCACCCGGATGGCCTCCGTAGGACACCGCTTGATACAGTTGATGCAGCCCTTGCACAGGGATTCATCCAGCCTTACGGAATGATAAAATTTATCCATTTTACCACCTCATTCTTTCACTCTCGCATACTACAGATTCACCACCATGGTGATGGTGGTCCCCTCACCGATTCTGGTGTCAATATCCATGGAATCAGAGTACTTCTTCATATTTGGCAGTCCCATGCCTGCTCCAAAGCCCAGGGAACGGATTTCATCCGGCGCGGTGGAATAACCTGCCTGCATGGCAAGCTTCACATCCGGTATACCAGGACCCACGTCGGCCAGTATCATTTTAATTTTCTCCGGCGTTATCTCCACGGTAATGACGCCCCCCTTAGCGTGGATTACCATGTTGATTTCCCCTTCATACATAGCTATGGCCACCTTACGGATGGCATCGGGACTCACGCCTATCTGTTTCAGTTTTCGTTTCACATCGCTGCTGGCTTCACCTGCCCTTGTGAAGTCATCCGCTGATATGTCATATGTTAATACAATTGCTTCCTCCATAATTGGTTCCCTTCATTAATTATATATTTTCTCCCGGTATCAGCCGGAACGCACTGAATCATTCCGGGACACACTGAATCAGACACCAGGAGCATCAGATTGCCCCGCCGTGCAGCCCAGCCTGGTACAGCATACCGCAGGCAGAGAACATGCGGTGGCCCGTGGCCATGACCACAAGCCCCCGGTCCCTGGCCATCTCCAACATGGATTCGTCCGGTTTCTTTCCCCTAACAAAAATGATACAGACAATGTCTAACATCTCCGCTGTCCGGATAACCTGCGGATTGCACAGACCTGTCAGAAGTACGGAGTGGTCTTTGGAAAATGCCAGTACATCGCTCATCATATCCGAACCGCAGGCCGACTTTACCTCCCGATCCAGGAACTCTTCTCCTGCCAGGACCCTGGCCCCTAATACATCTTTTACATCCCTAACCGTCATACCCTTGTCTCTCCTTGCTATCATTGCTTGTCAATTGTACTCATTTCCGTACATTATAGCATACCATCCAATTTGTCTGTTTTCAATATAATTCCGTTTTTTTACATGTTTTTTATCGTTAGAAATTTCACATTAACAGTAGATTTTTTTTCCTATACATGATAAAATATTGATACATTGCACAATGTACAACTAGTGAGGAGGTAATAAAAAGATGGCTTGCAAAAAACAAACTGTTCCCTTTAAGGGGACGCCTGAGCAGGAAGCAGCGCTGAAATCAGCGATTGCCGAGCTGGGTGACCAGCCGGGCGCGCTGATGCCGGTTATGCAGAAGGCCCAGGAAATTTATGGTTATCTTCCTATCGAAGTGCAGACCATGATATCTGACGAAATGGGTATTCCGCTGGAAAAAGTCTACGGAGTATCCACATTTTATGCCCAGTTCGCGTTACAGCCAAAGGGTAAGTACAAGATATCTGTCTGTCTCGGTACCGCATGTTACGTAAAAGGCTCCGGTGAAATCTTCAGGAAACTGGAAGAATTGCTGGGCATCACCAATGGTGAGTGCACAGCAGATGGCAAATTCTCCCTGGACTCCTGCCGATGCGTTGGCGCCTGCGGACTTGCGCCCGTCATGATGATTAACGGCGAGGTGTACGGAAGGCTTACTGTCGATGACATACCAGGCATTTTAGCCAAGTACAGCTAAGCCTATGATGACAGAGATTTCCCTGAATGTATTAGATGTATCGGAGAATTCCACACGGGCAGGCGCCTCGTTGGTGACCATCCTGGTGACCGTTGATACAAGCGCTGACAAGCTGACCATTGTCATAGCCGACAACGGATGCGGGATGACGCATGAACAGGCAGCCCATGTAACGGACCCTTTCTTTACCACCAGGACCACCAGGAAGGTAGGGCTTGGGATTCCATTTTTCAAATATGCCGCGGAAAGCACCGGCGGCAGCTTCCATATTGAATCGGAACCAGGTAAGGGAACCACCGTGACAGCAGTCTTTGGACTGTCCCATATCGACAGGATGCCTTTGGGCGACATGAACGCCACCATACACAACTTGATTGTATATCATCCCGATACGGATTTTCTTTATACCTATACATACAACGATGCATCATTCACCCTGGACACCAGGGAGATGAGGGAGATTCTGGGAGGAATCCCGCTCAACACCCCCGAAGTGTCCGCTTACATAATGGAATATCTGAAAGAGAATCAACGGGAAACTGACGGAGGTGCCCTGATTTAAAGGGGTATCGTCAAACATGACATGTATCGCACGTAAGCGCCTAAAAGACAGGCGCCAAGTGCTCATAACGAGCCACTCCACTAGGTTCGTGGAATACCTCACCAAGTGGAGATGACATGTATCGCACGTAAGCGCCTAAAAGACAGGCGCCAAGTGCTCATAACGAGGAGGATAATCGCACATGAAAACTCTTGCTGAATTACAGGCAATCAGAGAAAAGATGCAGAGCCAGGTCAACATGCGTGCCGAAGACCACGATCATATCCGCGTGGTTGTAGGTATGGCTACCTGCGGTATCGCTGCCGGCGCCAGGCCGGTTCTGAATACGCTTGCTGACGAAGTCCAGAAAAGAGGACTTACCAATAAAATTTCCGTTACCCAGACAGGCTGTATCGGCTTATGCCAGTATGAACCCATTGTGGAAGTCATGGAGCCTGGCAAGGATAAGATTACTTATGTGAAAATGAATGCCGACAAAGCCCTGGAAGTGGTTGAGCGCCACTTGGTTGGCGGCCATCCTGTGGAGAAGTACACCATGGGCGCTGCAGGTCTTAAATAAAGGAGGAAAGTACGATGTATCGTTCACACGTATTAGTCTGCGGTGGTACCGGATGTACTTCTTCCGGCAGCCCGAAGATTATGGAAGCTTTAAAATACGAAATTAAGCGTCAGGGACTGGAAGAGGAAGTGGCTGTTGTAGAGACAGGATGCCACGGACTCTGCGCCTTAGGTCCTATTATGATTGTATACCCGGATGCCACCTTCTACTCCATGGTGCAGGTCAATGACATAGCAGAAATCGTATCCGAGCACCTGTTAAAGGGCCGTGTGGTGACACGTCTTCTGTACCAGGAGACCGTAAGCCCAACCGGCGGCATCAAGGCGCTGATTGACACTGACTTTTACAAAAAACAGCACCGTATCGCCCTGCGCAACTGCGGTGTCATCAATCCCGAAAACATCGAGGAATACATAGGCACTGGCGGATACCAGGCACTGGGCAAGGTGCTCACGGAGATGACTCCGGACGATGTAATCCAGACTCTGCTGGATGCCGGACTCAGGGGCCGCGGCGGCGCCGGTTTCCCAACCGGCCTTAAGTGGAAGCTCTGTAAGCAGAACGACGCTGACCAGAAATATGTATGCTGCAACGCCGACGAGGGCGATCCCGGCGCATTCATGGACCGTTCCGTGCTGGAAGGCGACCCGCATGCCCTTCTGGAGGCAATGGCCATTGCCGGTTATGCAATCGGATCCAACCAGGGCTATATTTACGTCCGTGCCGAGTACCCCATCGCTGTGGACCGTCTGAGAATAGCAATTAAACAGGCCCGGGAGATGGAACTCCTAGGCAAAAACATATTCGGAACCGGATTTGACTTTGACATCGACCTGCGTCTGGGCGCCGGAGCATTCGTCTGCGGCGAGGAAACCGCCCTTATGACCTCCATCGAAGGCAAGCGCGGCGAGCCAAGACCAAGGCCTCCATTCCCTGCTCAAAAGGGTCTGTTCGGCAAGCCAAGTATCTTAAATAACGTAGAAACCTACGCAAACATTCCTCAGATTATCCTGAACGGTCCTGAGTGGTTTGCTTCCATGGGTACTGAAAAGTCAAAAGGAACCAAGGTATTCGCACTGGGCGGCAAGATTAACAACACCGGTCTGGTGGAGGTTCCCATGGGTACCACCCTGCGCACCGTCATCGAAGAAATCGGCGGAGGCATTCCAAACGGCAAGAAGTTCAAGGCAGCGCAGACCGGCGGACCTTCCGGCGGATGTATCCCTGCCGAGCATTTTGATATTCCCATTGACTACGACAACCTGATTTCCATTGGTTCCATGATGGGTTCCGGCGGTCTGATTGTCATGGACGAAGATGACTGTATGGTGGACATCGCCAAATTCTTCCTGGAATTCACCGTGGAGGAGTCCTGCGGCAAATGTACCGCATGCCGTATCGGCACCAAGCGCATGGTGGAAATCCTGACCAAGATTACAAAGGGCCAGGCTGTAATGGAAGATCTGGATAAGTTGGAGGAGCTCTGTCACTATGTAAAGGCCAACTCACTGTGCGGCCTGGGCCAGACAGCTCCCAACCCTGTACTCTCCACCCTTCATTTCTTCCGCGATGAGTACGAAGCACACATCAAGGAAAAACGCTGTCCAGCGGGTGTATGTAAGGCGCTTCTCTCCTTCAACATCGACCGTGACAAATGCCGCGGATGTACGCTGTGTGCCCGCAACTGTCCTGCCGGAGCAATCGTGGGCTCTGTCAAGAATCCACACGTCATTGACCAGAACAAGTGCATCAAGTGCGGCGCTTGTATGGAAAAATGTAAATTCGGCGCTATCTACAAGAAATAATGAGGGAGGGAATATACGATGGAGACAATTAATCTTAAAATCAACGGCATTGCAGTCACCGCTCCCAAGGGTTCCACAATCCTGGAGGCAGCAAGACTGGCACATATCGAGATTCCTACTCTGTGTTTCTTAAAGGAAATCAATGAGATCGGTGCCTGCCGTATCTGTATAGTAGAATTAAAAAATGGAAAGCTGGTAACTTCCTGTGTCTATCCCGCCGAGGAGGGCATGGAGGTATATACCAATACACCCAAGGTACTGGATTCCAGGAAGAAGACATTACAGCTCCTGTTATCCAACCACAACCGTTCCTGTCTGTCCTGTGTCCGCAGCGGACACTGCGAGCTTCAGGAGCTGGCCCACGAGCTGGGCGTGGACGACGAAGGATATTACGACGGCGAGGTTACCCCGTCCGAGATTGATACCTCTGCCGCCCACATGATCCGGGACAACAGCAAATGTATCCTCTGCCGCCGCTGTGTGGCTGTCTGTGAAAATGTACAGGGCATCGGCGTCATCGGCGCCAACAACCGCGGTTTCTCCACCTCCATTGGTTCTGCCTTTGAGATGGGTCTGGGAGAAACCTCCTGTGTATCCTGCGGACAGTGTATCGCGGTATGTCCAACCGGAGCATTGACCGAGAAGGATTATACAGCAGACGTATTTGCTGCCATTGCAGACCCGAAGATGCATGTAATCGTTCAGACCGCTCCCGCTGTACGCGCGGGACTGGGTGAGGAATTCGGCCTGCCTATCGGCACGGATGTGGAAGGCAAGATGGCCGCGGCCCTGCGCCGTCTGGGCTTTGACAAGGTATTTGATACCAATTTCTCCGCAGACCTTACCATCATGGAGGAAGCGCACGAATTCATTGACCGCGTACAGAACGGAGGCGTACTGCCTCTCATTACCTCCTGCTCACCTGGATGGGTTAAATACTGCGAGCACTATTTCCCGGACATGACAGAGAACCTGTCGTCCTGTAAATCTCCTCAGCAGATGTTTGGCGCTATTGCCAAGTCCTACTATGCCGAGAAGTCAGGCATTGATCCAAAGGACATCGTAAGCGTCAGCGTAATGCCGTGTACTGCCAAGAAGTTTGAGATCGGCCGTGATGACGAGGATGCCAACGGAATGCCGGATGTTGACATCTCCATCACCACCAGAGAGCTGGCCCGCATAATCAAGAAGGCAGGCATCAAGTTCTTAGACCTGCCGGACGAGGAGTTTGACGCGCCTCTGGGCCTTGGAACCGGCGCAGCCGTTATCTTCGGCGCTACGGGCGGCGTAATGGAAGCAGCCCTGAGAACTGCCGTGGAAACCCTGACCGGCGAAGAGCTGCCTAAGCCGGACTTCACAGAAGTCCGCGGCACAAAGGGAATCAAGGAAGCCACCTACAACGTGGCAGGCATGGAAGTAAAGATTGCAGTAGCTTCCGGCCTGGGCAATGCCAGGGAGCTGCTTAATAAGGTTAAATCCGGTGAGGCCAACTATCACTTCATCGAAATCATGGGATGCCCCGGCGGCTGTGTAAACGGCGGCGGACAGCCCCAGCAGCCTGGATACGTACGCAACACCACTGACATCCGCGGCCTGCGCGCAAAGGTGCTCTACGATATCGACTTAGGCAACCCAATCCGTAAGTCCCACGAGAATCCTGCCATTAAGGAGCTCTACGCCACTTACCTGGGAGAGCCCGGAAGCGAAAGGGCCCACCACCTGCTCCACACCACCTATGTAAAGAGGAGCATTAACCACCACTAATCGCCACACCTTAATCAACGTATGTTCCGTAAAGACAGATTTTCAACGGTTTTTGCAAGCAATGTACAGCAAAACAGCGGACCGCAGGCTTGCCCCTGCATCCGCTGTTTTGCTATATTTCAGGAGGATACCATGACCGCGCGTCAGAAACGGATTTGGGATTTGCTGGCAGAACACGATTGCCTGACATCCCAGCAGATTGCCGCCCTTCTGCACATAGTGACAGAAGTAAGATGCCATATCATGGAACCACATGCGTGGTGCGGTAAACCTGGTGATCCACATCCTGGTTGATGGCTGTGACGATGCGGTCGCACTCCAGGAAGAGTTCTCAGGATATCCACCGGCGATGCCATGGCTATCAGCCTCACGCCTTCTTCCCTGGCCTCGATTATTTCATCCTTTCCGGCAGGCATCTCCTTCTCAGACCCGCGGTAAATCACAGTCACTTCGGTTCAAAGATAATGTCAGATCCAATCCTGGGTATTCATATGAATCTGCACGCCGCTCCAGACCTGGCAGAAATCATGAAGGCAGATACATAGGACGCCAAGGTCAACCGGAACGTAAACCTGACCTGCGCACCGGATATCATCCTTGGAAGCGGACAGAATACCGTCAAACCTAATCCGGATTCGGATAATATCCAGTCGTAAATTCACTGTGCCGGATGACGGAGATATAACAGAAACACCTCATAGGCCAGCCCGTGATATTAATAAAAAGGGATTTCTATGAGGTGTTTCTTTTCTATTCTTTTCTATTCATCTCTGTCTTTCTTACTGTCTTCTATACTCTCCACCGCCTCCTTGACGCCCCAAACAACGCCTTCCATGTCAAATGCGCCTGTGGATATGTCAAGGTCATCGTCTGTTTCCGATTCCCAGCCATGTGTCTCTCCTGCGGTCTCTCCTGCTCTTTCTTTAGCTTTTTCTTCTGCTTTCGCTCCCGCGGACCCTCCCACATTCTCTTTCTCCATATCCATCGCTGTCCACCCCGACACGCCTGTCGCTCCCAGCACTCCCGACGCTCCCGGCGCTCCCGGCGTTCCCGGCACTCCCGGCGTTCCCGGCACTCCCGGCGTTCCCGGCGTTCCCGGCGTTCCCGGCGCTCCCGTCGCTCCCGGCTTTTCCGGCACTTCCAGCGTTCCCGGTGCTCCCATCGTTTCCGGCATACTCGGAACTCCCCGCACTTCCCGCACAGGCTCCTGCCCGGCTCCGCCCGGTTCTTCCATTTTCCAGCGGATGAATACGCGGAACAAATCGTCCTCCACTTCCAGCTTCATGGTGCCGCCCTGAACCTCCACAAAGCTTCTGGCAATGGCAAGCCCCAGTCCTGATCCCTCTGTATTGCGGGATGTATCCCCGCGGACAAACCGTTCTGTCAGTTCCTCCGAAGATACCTCCAGTTCTCTGGCCGAGATGTTGCGCATGGTTATCAGTACATGGCCGTCATCTTCCTTGACCACCTGGATATAGGCCCGTGTGCCCGGCATTCCGTACTTTGTAATATTCACCAGCAGGTTTTCAAATACCCGGTAAGTCTTCTGGCTGTCCAGATGAAGAAGGATTCTCTCCTCAGGCAGATTGTAACGGAACTCAATCCCGCTGGCGTCAATCTTATCCGCCAGCTCAAACCGCACCTGCTTTAAGAGACTCACTATATCCACATCCTCCAGGTGAAGGCTAACCGTACCGCTGCTGGCCTTGCTGACCTCGAACAGGTCCTCTATGAGCACCTTCAGCCGCATGGACTTCTGGTCCAGTACCCGTATATAGGACTTTCTCTCCTCCTCTGTCACGTTCTCCTGTTTTAACAGATTTACATAAGTGATAATCGCCGTAAGAGGGGTCTTTAAGTCATGGGATACATTGGTAATCAATTCTGACTTGGTCCTCTCGCTTTTCACCTCCTGGGCCACTGCTTTCTTAAAGCCCTCCTGAATCCGGCTCAGCTGTTCCTTAAACGGGTTAAAGATTCCCAGATCCTCCTGAATCTCCACATCCAGGTTTCCCTCTGCTATCTCATTGATACCCTTCAGAAGCGTATTATATTTTTGCTGCATCTGCCCCCAATATTTCTGCAACAGGAAGAACAGAACCAGGGAGTAAATCACCAGGGCTCCGATTCCCCAGAACCAGAGACAGGAGATAATGGTCAGTATGACAAAATTTGCAATAATGGCCTTGCCTATAATCTTGGTGGAACGGCGCTCCCAGTCAGTCTCGTTAAAGACATTGAGGGCATTCAATGTCCAGCGCTTGATGAACCGCAGGAAACGTCCCAGCCATGTGCGCTCTTTGAAATAGCGCCAGGGTCCCAGGGAAAAGATAGCCCTGTAACAGGTAATTCCCCAGTAAAACATTCCGTAGCTGACCATCCAGAATGCCAGATTAATGACCACTGCCATCACATCCGCGGACCAGGGAAGAAAATCCGCTCTCAAAAGTTCGCTCTTCAAGCTGCCGTCCATGGTAGAGGCAATCAGGGCCATAGGTATGGTTCCGCCGCCCATAACGCCCATCCAGGCCACTCCGATACAGCTCAATGGCTCAAATGACAGCCTGCACAGCGCGCTCTTTCCAATTTCAAACCGTTTCACAGCCGGCAGAGCCAGGGCCAGCACTGCCAGCAATCCCAGCACAGATGCGCCTATGGCAAAATAGCCGTTGCTGAAACGGTAATCCCGGAGGGTAAGCTGCTGAACTCCGCTGTCAAACCTGGCATCCGTATAGCCGAACATTTGGGAAGGACTGCACCGGAACTCTACTGTCATGTCCCTGGGTCCCTGGAATTCCACGCCGCTGTAACGGTAGCCCTTGGCCAGTCTTACCTCCAGGGGATCGTAGAATTCAAACCTGGTCAATGACTCCTTGAGGCGCATGATATCCTCATCCCGGTTTCCCTTTATATCCTGGACCTTCAGTATGCCGCTGGAATTAAAGCTTATAGTAAACTGAATCTCGTCATCCTTCAGGGGTTCCCGGAAAAACGCCTTTGGCTCCGTCACATTGCTGCGTCCGTAGGTCCCATCCTGCTCACGGACCCCATAGGACAGGCTGGAATAATACTGCCTGTAGAGGCTTTCCCATTCGCTTCCCGCTCTGTCAATGGTCTGCTGCATGGACTGGTAATAGTATACGTCATAGGGATTCTCACTGTCGTAGACTCCCCCATCCTCCAGCTGTGCCGCAGCTTCGTCTTCCGGTTCCTGCTGGCGGATCTTTTCCTCCAGCCCCGGCAGGAATGTCTGGGCATAAGTCAGGCGCCGCCCTGTATCCTCCTGCATTTTCAGATGCCAGATTTCATAACTGAAATTCATAACCTGGGTTGCCAGGTTTCCAAAATTTCTGCTCTCCTCGACCTGGCGGACGGAACTCCTGTTGTGGTAGCTCTCCGCCTTTGTCTTCATATAGGGATATAACCCTATGGTACTGGCTGATGCCAAAAGCAATGCCAGCATGATAATCAATATGCCCAGCCTATGGCTGCTTATCAATTTTGTATCCAACTCCCCACACCACCTTTACATATTTGGGCTCCCTGGGATTCACCTCAATCTTTTCCCTCAGGTTACGTATGTGTACCATGACCGTATCCGTATTCACTGCCCTTTCGTTCCACACCCGTTCGTAGATTTCCTCCGCGGGAAATACACGCCCCGGGTTCTGTATCAGCAAAAGAAGGATTTTGAACTCAATAGGGGTTACCTTGACCGTTTTGTCATCCACGGCCACCTCTACCGTCTCCTCGTTGACCTCCAATCCTCCCAGTCTGTGGACCTTTGGATTCTCAGCCTGTTTAGAGTTCAGACGGTCCAGAAACCGGTGGTAACGCCGCAGCTGTGAATTGACCCTGGCCATAAGCTCCATTGGGGTAAAGGGCTTTGTGATGTAATCGTCCGCCCCCATGTTCAGGCCCAGTATCTTATCCACTTCCTCTGACTTGGCTGACAGGAAAATAACAGGAAAGTCATATTTTTCACGAAGTTTTGCCGTCATGGTAATACCGTCCATTCGCGGCATCATCACATCCACAATGGCCAGATCAATCTCTCTTTCCTCCAGCACCTTAAGGCCTTCCACTCCGTCTGCTGCCTGGAATACTGCATATCCCTGGCTCTTTAAAAATATTTCCACGCCTTCCCTTATCTCTTTGTCATCCTCTACCAGTAAAATCCGGTCCCCACTCATGTTCATTTCCTCCTTACGCTATTTATCCTAACAACTAAAACAAAATTTAACCTTCATAAAAAACAAAAGAATATCTAAAGTTTTATTGTAACATTCCTAAGCACATTGTTCAACGGGTGATTGCGGCGGTACCACCGGCATAGGAGCCGCCCCAGATGATATTTGCGCTGAATTTCTTTGCCAGCGTCAAGATTGCCGAGGCACTGCGTCCCCTGTTAAAGAAAAAGAAGGGCAACTGTGTGGTGACCTCTTCCAACTCCATCACCAACATGACGGTGCGCATGGACTGGGAAGAGAAACCCAGCGCCTAAAGACGCTGGGTTTCACTACGTTCAAGCCACTTAAGATATGTTTCCATACTACAGCGGACAAGCCCCCTGCACTGCCGAATTGGCCGGTGATGGAGGCTTGTTTTGATATCAGCTTTCTGTTATTCTCAATCTTCCTTGTTCTATTTTACCGCTGTTCTTATTTTTACATCCTTCTTATTTTATTTCTGCATCCTCATTATTTAACCACGGTCAGCATCATCTTAAAGCGTGTCACCGCCTTAACCGCGTGAGGGAGTCCTGCCGGCATCACAACAGCCTGTCCGCCCATCACATGATGCGCCTTTCCGTCTATGGTAATCAGTGCTTCCCCTTCCAGTACAAAGGCCATTGCATCTCCAGACGCTGCATGGGTGCTGACTCCTTCTCCCGCGTCAAAGGCAAACAGGGTGATTCCCACACCGGACTCCTGTGCCAAGGTCAGGCTTACTACCTTTCCGGGGTCATATTCCACTTTCCTCGCCACTTCAAAAGGTACTGCATGTTCCAGATTTTTAATCCGTTTTTCCATCTTGATTCCTCCAGGTTTTATGGTAGACTTCGTAATCAGCGTCTTGAAACATTACTGCTTTGCCGTGATTTGCAGGAGCTTGAAGGGCATCTCCCCTCTCAGGGAATGGAGCACCCCTGCCGGAACCATAAAGACCTGTCCCTGTTCCAGCTGGTGTTCCGCAGAATCTATCTTGAGAATCATCTTCCCCTCTGCCAGCAAGTACATGGTGTCCCCTGGATAATGTTCCTCGCTGACTCCTTCCCCGCCGTCAAATGCCAGCAGGGTCATCTGCACATCCCCGCTCTGGTACAGGCTCATGCTGGCCACCTGACCCGGACGGCACTGAATCAGCGCTGCCAGGTCTTCCGGGCTTTCTGTGGGTAAATGTCTTAAAAATTCCATATAAGACTCCTTTCTTCCGGTGATAGCATTAGTATAATCGCTTTTTATTATTCTTGCAGTTGTTCTGCCAACATTTTTATTTTTTATTCCTTTCACCCCGCAGGCTGATTACACTCCCCGGATTCTCTGAAAACGGCCCCACGCCGTTTTCATTGACGCTGAACCTGGTGGATTGGAGTACGCCGGAAAAGAAAGGCTTGTGTCCTGTCACATACCGGCAGGACATATCCTGTCCACAGGCAAGATGGAACACATCGGTAATATTGTCCACAGCCCTGAACCCGCCTACCCACTGGGTATGGTAGTTCACTGCGTTCGCAAGCTTCATGGTTTCGCCGGATGCAGATGCCATGTCCATGGAAATGGCCTGGTCTGTCTTTTGTCTTTTCATTGTTCCGGAACATCTGGCGGTACAGGCGTCCGTCCGGACCGCAAACAGGGGAAGATATGATATGTCTCGGTTCTTGCTTATCATCCTGATGATTAATTCCGTGTTGCTGATTTCCATAATCATAACCCCTCTGGCTGTTTTTATTGCATCCTAATTATATTTCGTTCAACAATTCCCCCAACCTGCGAATCCCCTCGTCAATCATCCTGCAATCCGCGTTCGTGTAGTTTAGACGCATGGTGTTGGTATTGGTCATATTGATGTAAAACGGGTCACCTGGAACAAATGCAACCTTTTTCTCCAGGGCTTTGGGAAACAGCGATAACGCGCTGACGCCTTCCGGCAGTGTCACCCATAAGAACATGCCGCCGTGGGGCCGGGTGTACTTGACTGTCTTCGGAAAATACCGGTCCATGGCCTCTGTCATGGCCTGCGCCTGCTCTTTATACAGCTGCCTGATTTGAGCGATATGTAGCAATTCTGTATCAGCGCAAATCATGAAGCCGGTGCGCATGCCCGGGGTCACTGTCTTTGAAAATGTCCCCAGCAGGATGCTGCCCGGCAGCTTGCCTGCTCCGATATAAGGAATACGCCCGCCCTCGTCAAAGCGCAGTTCCCCATAAGGGTCGTCCTCCACCAAAACGATTTCCCGCTCCCTCAGGACTTCACGGATACACTTTCTGTTTTCAACTGAATAGCTGAGTCCTGTGGGATTCTGGAAGTCCGGAATGGCATATATAAATTTGACATCATTTTTCAGCGCATCTTTTAACTGGCCAATATCCATCCCTTCCTCTGTCAGTTCAACCGGATAAAATACCGGCTGATATTGGGAAAATGCCTGTATGGCTCCAAGATAACTGGGCTTCTCCACAATCACACCGTCCCCTGTATTTAACAGAGATATAAGGTCCAGGGCCTGCTGAGACCCTGTGGTAATCAGGATATTCTCAATGCCAAGTTTAAGGCCGAATTTGCGGTTGTAGCGGTCCGCTATATACTGGCGTAGTTCAGGGAGTCCGGCCGTGATGGAATATTGAAACAGACTGCTCCCATAATCCCTTACGATGCGCTCCATGGATGCCAGAAGTTCCTCTTGGGGAAACGATACCGGGTTTGGCAGTCCTCCTGCAAATGAGATTATTTGCGGGTCAGCCGCAAAAGGGCACGAACAACAGTAGAATTATATGCAAGACAATTTTACAAATACCCATACAAACAAACCATCAAAAATCATTCAGAGGAAACAGATTATGTCTATCAATTCATTTGACAATTATCCCATGAGCTGGAAACCGGATTTAAGCAGAACATCAGGCCCCAAATATCTGGCGCTGGTAAGCCTGATGGAAGAGGATATTAAGAACGGTACACTGAAAGCAGGAACAAAGTGCCTTCGGCACTCTCAACTCCCCTGCCCCTCACTCATGAGGGGTTTTGGGGGGTTATCTTTTTGACTTTTTATTGTAAAATGTTCTTATGCATTATAACAACATCCTCCAGACTATTTTTTCTGACCACCTTGAATACATCCAATATGTGCTCCGTCCTGGCAAAAATGTTTTGGATAACATCAACAAGATGATCCATTGCCATGATCCTTCTTTTGGCGGCGCTTTCTTTGGCTGCCCTCATTGTGG
>NZ_AUJR01000026.1 GCF_000424325.1 [Clostridium] clostridioforme AGR2157 | reverse complement strand
TGACTTCTCACGGCAAGCTTTACTCCGTGACAGCGAATGTTTTATCGCCACTTTCACGTCCGTGAGACCTCCCCGGGTACTCACACGTTCTTTCCCACTTATACCTGCCCCGTTTACTGCTGGCGTTCCGTGCAGTTATTGGACTTTAGTTTGTTAGGCAACCTCATCCACGCTTCACAGCCTATCCGGACAACTTTTACAGGCCAGTGGTTTGCCTCCGGCTTCCTTCAGACCCCACCTCACGATGACGCCCTTGCCATTGGCTGCACCCTTCCCACTGCCGGGCGGGTCAGGGACTTTCACCCGTTAGAACGTGCGCCCGCCGGGCGCACCTAAAAGGGACGGCCCTTCCGCCAGCATGGCGGGAGCCGTCCCTTTCCAAAGCTTATTAAGCATCAAAGCTCATATACCTGATCACAGGCGAAATCCGGAAGCGTGGCGCCGCTGTCTGCCTTCTTCGCCTTCTTCCCATTGTCATCCGTATAGTAAACTTCCCTGTCCTCAACTAAATAGACATAATCCCCATCGCTCTTATAGGCCTTCTCATTGGTCTGTACCTTACCTGATTCATTGACCAGATAATATTTGCCATCCACCTTATAGACCTCGTACCGGGAATCCCCGTCTGCTGTTACCAGCAGTCCGTTATAGTACAGGAATCCATCCTTTTCTCCGCTGAAACCAGCTCCCTTGTTGGAGCCGGAAGTGTTGAAATAGAAGGTGCAGCGCTTGCCGTCGTCATCAACAATACCGGTATTCCTGCCGGTGAGCATCCTGCCGTCAGACCCCTTCTCTCCGAAATACCCCACCATCACATGTCCGCCGGATACAATCTTAACCAGACCGTTCTTTCTGCATCCATACTGGTTCACAAAATAATTCTCGCCATCCACCCGGATCGTGGCGGCATTCATGGTGGAGATGCCTGTCTTAAGGTATGCGGGAGTGCCGTTGTTCTCAAAGTAATACCACTCCTTATCCCCTTCCTTTGGAAGCTCCTCGTCCCCCTTCTTGGAGATGGCTGCCCCGTCGTCGGAATCACCCGGATGCTCAGAGAGCTGCTTCCACTGTCCCTTTGCAATGGCTCCGTCGTCCTTACCGCCCAAATACACGAAACGGCTGATGCCTGTGGCATCGTCGCTGTCCGCTTTCTCCTTCACCGCATGCCAGCCCGTCAGCATGGCTCCGTTCTGGTCAAAATAATATTTTTCTCCGTGAATGGTCTCCTGGTCATAATTACCGGAAAGAGAGCGCTTGGCCTTGCCGTTATTCTGGAAGAAAAACCACCGGGAATTCTCATCCGCCTTCTTATATTCCTTGGAGATGTCCCCAATCTCAGGCAGATCATCTTCGTCAAATTCCAGGCATACCCAGCCCCGTTTCATGGCCCCGTCGTCCTTGCCGCCCAGGTAGTAGATATTATCGCCCTCGTAGAACCAGCCTGTGCGCATCTTACCGTCGCTGTCAAAGTTGTATCGGCCGTCTCCTACATTTTTCCAGCCTTCCTCTGTCTTGCCGTTCTTGCCCAGGAAATACCAGCCTTCTTCCTTCAGGCCGTCCTTGCCGTCTGTGTGGACCCAGGAATTCTTCACCATGACTCCCTTGTCATCCACATAGTATGTATTCTCTATCCAGGTGCTCTTCTCAATCTCCCCGTCGCTGCCCAGGAAGTATGATTTTCCGTCCCGTATCCTCCATTCATTGGTCACATAGTTTCCCTTGCTGTCCACGAACTTAAGGACTCCGTCTTCTGTCTTCCATCCGGACTCCGCACCAAAAGCAGTGCCGGCAGTCATCACCCCCATCAGCAATCCTATGGCCCATCCTGTCAATATCCTTCGTCTGGTCATATCCTCCACCTCCTTATAGTACCATTTTATCAGATAATGAAAGGAAATAACAGGATGAGAAAGGGGAAAAATTGTGTAAGAATTACTTAATTTTATAACAGCCGGTGGAAAAAATGTGAAATCGGTGCTAAAATGTATGCTGCAATTGAACCTTACAGGAATCATTCTAAAATAAGAAATATCCCCTATGAAAGGAGCCGCATACATGTCAGACACAGCCGTCACCATCCGCATGGCGCAGGAAGCAGACGCAGAAGCCCTTCTGGCCATATACGCACCCTATGTGGAAAAGACAGCCATCACCTTTGAATATGAGGTGCCTACTGTCCAGGAGTTTAAAAACCGTATCGCCTCCACCCTGAAGCGGTACCCTTATCTGGCTGCAATTCGGGACGGACGCATCCTGGGATATGCCTATGCATCTGAATTTAAGGAGAGGGCCGCCTATGACTGGGCTGTGGAGACCTCCATCTATGTGTCCGAAGACACACGGCGCACCGGCGCGGGCTCCATTCTCTATGAGGCATTGGAAAACTATCTGAAACGCCAGAATGTCATCAACGTCAACGCCTGCATTGCCTACCCCAATCCGGACAGCATTGCCTTTCACGAAAAATACGGCTACCGCACCGTGGGCCATTTCACCAAATGCGGCTATAAACTGGGCCAGTGGTGGGATATGGTCTGGATGGAAAAGATGCTTGTACCCCATCCGGAACAGCCGGAGCCATTTATACCGGTTGGCAGGCTTTAGAACCTGGCTTTTAAATCTGCCATTTTCCCTTCTGAGGAAGTCCGGTCCTTCACTGCTCCCCCAGCCGCCCATATATCCCGGCCAGCCGCCTGCACCGCTTCACGGTTTCCTCATCCAAATCTTCCGCGCTCATCCTCCACCGCCAGTTCTTCCCCAGGGTAGAGGGCTCGTTGATTCTGGCGGACGTATCAAATCCCAGATAATCCTGGACCGGAATCACTGCCAGGTCAGCCACGCTTCCCAGTGCAGCCCTGATTAAGTCCCAGTGAAGCTCTCCCTCCGGTGTGTATCCGGCTCCTATGTACTCCCTGACAAAATTCCTGTCATGTTTATCCAGTGATGCGTACCAGCCCTCTGCGGTATCATTGTCATGAGTGCCTGTGTACACCACGCAGTTGGTCCCGTATTTGTGGGGCAGATAGTCACTGTCCTCACCGGCGTCAAAGGCAAACTCCAGCACCTTCATCCCGGGAAATCCCGTATCCTTCAGCAGCTGTCTCACAGTAGGCGTAAGGAACCCCAAATCCTCTGCTATGATGGGCAGCTTGTCCCCGCCGAAATATTCCTGCATCTGCCGGAAGATTTCGATTCCCGGCCCCTTTTCCCAGTGGCCGAACTCAGCCGTGGCGTCGCCGTAGGGGATGGCGTAATACTCATCAAATCCCCGGAAGTGGTCCACCCGTACCAAATCATACATGCGCAAACAGTACTCCATCCTCCGCATCCACCAGGCAAATCCTGTTTTCCTGTGGTATTCCCAGTTATACAGAGGATTTCCCCACAGCTGGCCTGTGGCTGAAAATCCGTCAGGCGGACAGCCCGCTACAGCTCCTGGCATATTATTCTCGTCAAACTGGAACAATTCAGGCCGCGACCAGCTGTCGGCGCTGTCAAATGCCACATAAATGGGAATATCCCCTATAATCCGGATTCCCTGCTCATGGGCATACCCCTTAAGGGCATCCCACTGTTCCTCAAATTTAATCTGCTGGAATTCATAAAACCCAATCTCATCCGTCAGCATGGCCCTGTATGCCTCCAGCGCCTCCGGTTTTCTCAGACGGATTCCTTCGTCCCACAGATTCCAGCTGCATGAATCAAAATGGTTCTTTACCGCCATATAGAAACAATACTCCCTGGTCTCATCCCCCAGTTTCCGGCTTGCCAGTTCATGAACCAGCTCCGCGGTCCGGCCGTCCTTCCAGCGCTCATAAGCCTTCCTCAAAAGCGGAAATCTCCCATCGTATATCTTCTTATAATCAATATCCCTCTCATCGCTTCCAAAATCCGTATCCAGGCACTCCTCACTTGTGAGAAGTCCTTCCTCTGTCAGCCTTTCCAGGTCAATAAAATAAGGATTTCCCGCAAAGGCCGAAAAAGACTGGTATGGCGAATCTCCGAACCCGGTGGGGCCCAGAGGCAGAATCTGCCAGCAGCTCTGGCCCGCTGCCTTTAGTGTATCAATAAAATCATATGCTTCCTTAGAAAATGCCCCGATGCCATACCGCGAAGGCAGGCTGGCAACCGGAAGCAGCATACCGCATTCCCGCATAGTGATAATCTCCTTTATGTGTTGAGTGTATGAAAAAGATTTCCGCAAGGCGTACTTTCCCTTCTCCCGTCAAAAGATATCCAATAAGAATTCGATGACTATATTATTCTTTGTTCTTTAAAATAGTTTCCACATCCGTTTCACTTTATTTTACCATACTCCCCTCACCATTACCATCTGAAAGATTTCTTCATTTCCGTTTATTTGTCTCTCTGTAACATAACAATCTCATTTACCTGTTATTCAAACCCACATGTCTGATATCTCCCTATCTCGGCATAACAAATTATCAACTGCTTCTCATAAACATCTATTCTCTTCACTCTATCTTTTACGACATTTTCATCATATTCCCCATTACACACAACTTTTCCCAGCATATCTCTTACATATTGATCGTTCAAGGTAGGTGAATTTTTACACTCCGCCTTTCCTTTTTCCATCCTTGTCCCACATCTCCATACAATCTTCCCACGCTCCGTTCTACGCCTGAATCCTCCCCCACAATCCCAAGCATTTCCGCCTTCACTTTATCAAATATCTAATAATGGCCGGATGGCTTCCTTTCACGTAATATCTGCGAAAATGTGTAACCCTTTAAATATAACTCAAAAATCATATCTTTTTCACAACACACCACCTCGTCTCATCAATAAGAAAAAGGCGCAAAAGCCAAAAGCCTTCACGCCTCACCACATTTTATCACACTTTCACAGCCCATACAAGTAATTCTCCCCATTCTTACGGTATTCCCCCGGCGTCTTCCTGTACTTTCTCCGGAACAGCCGGTTAAAATAAGATATATTATCAAACCCGCATCTCTGGGCCACTGCTGTCACCGGCTCCGTGGTGGTGAGCAGCATTCCCGCTGCTTTTTCCAGACGGAATTCATTGAGATACTGCGTAAACGGCACGCCCATATATTGTTTAAAATACTTCATAAAATGGGAATTACTGTAAAAGCAGAGTTCTGCCCCGTCCTCCACGGTTATCTTCTCACCGTAGTGTTCCTCCATATACTCCAGCAGCCGTTTCATCCTCTCCCTGGACTTTCGCGGCTGTCCGGCAGCCCCCGGCCCCCAAATCCCTGCAATCAGGCCCAGGAACCAGAACAGGGTTCCCTTTACCCCCATCTGGTAGGCATAGCACTTTTGACCGCACAACTGGTCCATTTTCCTGATGCATTCCATAAAAGCCCCGTAATCCGGCAGGCTGTCTGTAATATGAAGGGGCCTCCTTATGCCCCCCTCTGTCATGGGCCGCAAAAAGTCATAGGTGCACAGGTCTGATTCATCCGTCATGAGCATGGAAGGAAGGAAAATGATATTTTCATACTCCATCACCTCAGAACTGCACTGGCTGATGCCGTGAAGCTGTCCCGGAAACACCACCACGGCCTCCCCCTCCCTTGCTTCATACGGCTCCATGTCCACAGTCACCATACCCCGCCCCTTTTTCACAGCGATAATCTCCATATCCTCATGCCAATGAACCGGAACCTGCCTGAAATCCGCGGGTATGGAACAGGGGTAAATGTTAAAGGGGAAATCCTTTCCAGCATGTTCTTTTACTTCATGGTAACCATATTCTCCATGCCGGCTATTCCCATAATCCCCACGCCCGTTGCTTCCATCCTGCTCCCATGCATCTCTCCCATGTTTTCCGGCCCCGCCATCTTTCTGATATCCGCTCCCCATTTTCATGCCGCCCTGCATCTGCCGACCACCCTTCATCATCAATTTGATAGTATTGTACTATATCATAACATAATTATGCAAGATTTTCTTTTTTTATCCCATTATAATACAGACAAACGTACAATCATGCCGCTACCGGCACACCTTACGGAGGAATGTAAATCATGAATCAAAACCAATTGGAACAAATGCTGACAGAAGCCTGCAAAAAAGACATTTCAAGCTGCACTGACAAAGAGCTGTACACTGGCCTTCTCTGCCTGGTAAATACACTGTCCAGAGGCCGGGAATCCGCCCAGGGCAAAAAGAAATTATACTATATTTCCGCTGAATTCCTTATAGGCAAGCTGTTATCCAATAATATGATAAACCTTGGAATCTACAGCCAGGTGAAATCCATTCTGGCAAGCCATGGCAAAGACCTCTGTGCCCTGGAGGATCTGGAGCCTGAGCCCTCCCTGGGCAACGGCGGACTGGGCAGGCTGGCAGCCTGTTTCCTGGATTCCATAGCCACCCTGGGACTGAACGGGGACGGAATCGGGCTGAACTACCATTTTGGCCTGTTCAAGCAGTTATTCAAGGATAATCTCCAGCATGAGGAGCCTAATCCATGGATGGAAAACACCTCCTGGCTGGGCAGAACCAATGTCACCTACCAGATTCCATACCGGAACTTTACGCTCACCTCACGGATGTATGACATTGAAGTCACCGGCTATGACAACCGCACCAACAAGCTGCATCTCTTTGATGTGGAGACTGTGGATGAATCTCTTGTGGAGAACGGGATTTCCTTTGACAAGACTGATATCAGGAAGAACCTGACCCTGTTTCTCTACCCGGATGACAGCGACAGGGCAGGCCAGATACTGCGCATTTACCAGCAGTACTTCATGGTCAGCAACGCGGCCCGTCTCATACTGTCAGAGGCAGCGGCAAAAGGTTCCACCCTTTACGATCTGCCCGACTATGCAGTCATCCAAATCAACGACACCCATCCCACCATGGTCATTCCCGAACTGATTCGTCTTCTCACCACGGAGCATGGCATGGAAATAGACGACGCCATCCAGGTGGTGACGAATACCTGCGCTTATACCAACCACACTATCCTGGCGGAAGCCCTGGAGACCTGGCCCATGGACTACTTCAAGGAGGCGGTTCCCCAGCTGATTCCAATTATGGAGGTGCTGGACGACAAGGTCAGGAGGAGATTTGACGACCCGTCCGTATATATCATTGACAAGGGCGACCGGGTGCACATGGCCCATATTGACATCCACTATGGCTTCAGTGTCAACGGCGTGGCTGCCCTTCACACAGACATACTGAAGAATAATGAGCTGAACAACTTTTACAGGCTCTACCCGGAGAAATTCAACAATAAGACAAACGGCATAACCTTCCGCCGGTGGCTGCTTCACTGCAATCCCCAGCTGGCTGATTATATATCAGAACTCATAAGCGATGGTTTTAAGAAGGATGCATTTGAACTTAAGAAACTGGATGACAGGACATTCACAGCCAACATGAAGACCCTGCACCGCCTCTTAGCCATCAAGGACAGTAAGAAGCAGGAGCTGGCAGACTACCTTAAGGAAACTCAGGACATTGACATTGACCCCAAATCCATTTTTGACATACAGGTAAAACGTCTTCACGAATACAAGCGCCAGCAGATGAACGCCCTGTACCTGATACACAAATACCTGGAAATCAAAAGAGGCAGCAGGCCAACAACTCCCATCACCGCCATCTTCGGAGCCAAGGCAGCGCCTGCATATACCATTGCAAAGGATATCATCCATATGATACTGTGCCTCCGGCAGGTCATTGACAGCGACCCGGACGTAAAGCCCTGGCTGAACGTGGTCATGGTAAATAACTACAATGTGAGCCTGGCTGAAAAGCTGATTCCTGCCTGCGATATCTCAGAACAGATATCCCTGGCCTCTAAGGAAGCCAGCGGCACCAGCAACATGAAATTCATGCTGAACGGAGCCGTGACCCTGGGTACGGACGACGGAGCCAATGTGGAAATCCACGAGCTGGTGGGCGACGACAACATCTATATCTTCGGTGAATCCAGCGAAACCGTCATCCGGCGGTATGCAGAAGGCAGCTACTGCTCCCTCTCCTACTATGAGGCAGACCCTGACCTTAAGGAAGCTGTTGATTTTATCATCAGCCCCGCCATGCTGGCCGCTGGTTCCAGGGAACACCTGGAGCGCCTGTACAACGAGCTTCTGAACAAGGACTGGTTCATGACCTTCCCTGACTTTAAGGCTTACTGCCGGACCAGGGAACAGGCCCTGAGCGACTACGAAAACCGCACTTCCTGGGCCAGGAAAATGTTAATCAACATCAGCAAGGCCGGTTATTTCTCCTCTGACCGTACGATTGAGGAGTATAACCGGGATATATGGAAGCTGGATACGGGTCTGGTACCATAATTTGTAATAAAATCGGAAGGATTTTCATAAAATTTTCAAAGTCTTATGCTATCTTATGTGTTATACTATTACAATGATATAGTGAAACATCAAAAAGGAGCATAATCATGAAAAAACTGATTACGGCCACGGCGCTTTTTTTGGCACTTGCCACAGCGTCCGGGGCCGTCCCCTATAATGCGGGGGATAACGCTTTCTACGCCTTTGCAGTAGGACCCGGCCTCAACAACCTGTCCATCAAGGACGACAAGGCCTCTTACCAGTGGGCCCTTAAAAATGACGGCCAGGCACAAAAAATAGTCCAGGAACTGGATATTGATTCCCTGGACCCAGCCTATGTACACAGGAACAAAAGAGGAAAGGTAGACGCCATAGCCCTTCCCCCGCTGGAACCAGCCAATATCCTGACCAGCGCCATTGATGCCATTCCCGGAATTGACATCAATATCCAGCCGGCATGGCAGGCCTACTCCCAGATAGAAACAAAGCGCCCCCTGACAGTGGCGGTCATAGACACAGGCGTGGACATCTCCCATCCGGATTTACAGGGTTCCGTATGGGTCAATGAGGACGAGATTCCCGGAGACGGCATTGACAATGACGGTAACGGATTCGTGGATGATGTAAACGGCTGGAATTTTTACAGCAATACCAACCAGGTATACGAAGGCCCGGAGGACGTCCACGGAACCCATGCAGCAGGCACCATTGCGGCCTCCAAGGATAACGGCGGTATCGTGGGAATAGCAGACAACAATTATGTGAAAATCATGCCTGTAAAAGCCCTGGGAGGAGAGAAAGGGAAGGGTTCCCCGGAAAATGTTATTGCAGCCATCAAATATGCGGAGGCCAACGGCGCCCAGATATGCAATTTAAGCTTCGGCTCCAAGAACTGCACGGAAGAATTCAAGGCAGCTATCCGCGACTCCAGGATGCTCTTCATTGTAGCCGCGGGCAACGGGGATGACAACGCAATCGGCTACAACATAGACGCCTCCCCCATTTACCCTGCCTCCCTTCCCTTTGACAACGTGATAACCGTAGCCAACCTGATGTTTGACGGCAAACTGGATGAGAGTTCCAATTTTGGTGCCGGCAGCGTGGACATCGCTGCTCCCGGCACCTTCATCCTGGGCATCACTCCTGACAATGGCTACGCCTTCATGAGCGGCACCTCCATGGCCGCCCCCATGGTCACCGGCGCAGCGGCCATGCTCTATACCTCCAGACCGGAATTAAGCCTGCTGGACATCAAAAATGTAATCCTGGCCTCAGCCCGCAAGATGGACAGTCTAAACGGTAAGGTATTATGCGGCGGAATGCTGGATGCCAACGGGGCTATGCAGTGGGGCCGGCAATAGGCAAGAGCAAGGAGGTCAGAACCCAAAAAGGCAGCCTCCGTATCTGCAACTGATATGGAGACTGCCTTCTTCTATTTCATTTATAACTTCTGCTTACGTCTCAACCGCGGTTCTTCCACGCAATTAAACCGGATAGGCCTTGCTGTCCTTGTCGGCTGCGCTGCTGTCCACCTTGGTCTGCTGGGCAGCCCTGTACTCGAAGAAATCCTTGGCCACTGCCGGGAACAGCGCATAGCTGAGAACATCCTCATCCTGCTGCTTCCACTGTGCGCATTCCTTCTCAAACTGAGGAAGCTGCGGAGCAATCAGGTCGGCAGGACGACAGGTAATCGGAGTTTCGTCGCCGATAATCTTTTTCTGTACTTCCGGATTAAAGGGCTTAACAGTCTGGCCAAATTCGCCAAGCATGATTTTCTTGGATTCCTTTGGAACCATCTTATAGCGCTCGCCCATAATAACGTTCATAACAGCCTGTGTACCCACAATCTGGGATGACGGGGTAACTAACGGAGGCTCACCGAAGTCCTTACGTACTCTCGGAATCTCCTCCAGAACTTCACGGTACTTGTCTTCCTGTCCCGCATCCTTAAGCTGCTTTACAAGGTTGGAAAGCATGCCGCCCGGAACCTGATACTGAAGTGTCTTGATGTTGACACCCAGCACCTTTGGATTCAGAAGGCCGCTCTTAAGAGCCTCGTCGCGGATTGGCTGGAAATGGTCTGCAATCTCAGCCAGCAGTGACTGGTCATAGCCAGTGTCATACGGGGTTCCGCGGAAGGTCTCCACCATAACCTCAGTAGCCGGCTGGCTGGTTCCCAGAGCCAGAGGTGACATGGCGCAGTCAATGATTTCGCATCCTGCCTCTACTGCCTTTAAGTAGGTCATGGAAGCAACGCCTGATGTGTAGTGGGTATGCAGGTCGATAGGAAGGCTTGTTCCTTCCTTCAGCGCCTGTACCAGCTCTGCTGCCGCATATGGTGTCAGCAGACCTGCCATATCCTTGATACATAGTGAGTCAGCGCCCATGTCCTCAATTCTCCTGGCAATATCCTTCCAGTAATCCAGGGTATAGGCATCGCCCAGAGTATAGCACAGCGCAATCTGAGCATGTCCTTTCTCCCTGTTGGTAGCCTTCACAGCTGTCTCCAGGTTGCGGATATCGTTCAGACAGTCAAAGATACGGATGATATCAATACCGTTGGAAATGGACTTCTGTACAAAGTACTCCACTACATCGTCTGCATAGTGGTTATATCCCAGGATGTTCTGTCCGCGGAACAGCATCTGCAGCTTGGTGTTCTTAAATCCGTCTCTCAGTTTCCTCAGTCTCTCCCATGGATCTTCCTTCAGGAAACGGAGGCAGGAATCAAAGGTAGCTCCGCCCCAGCACTCAACCGCATGGTAGCCTACCTTGTCCATCTTATCTATAATGGGCAGCATCTGCTCTGTGGACATTCTGGTTGCGAGCAAAGACTGGTGGGCGTCACGAAGGACGGTTTCCACAATCTTCACTGGCCTCTTTTCTATCTCTGCCATAGTTATAATCCTCCTTGTTATGAGCATTTGGCGCCTGTCTTTAAGGCGCTCGTGCGATACATGCCGCGGACGCTTGGCAGGTGCTTTCACAAGCCAAGCGAAACGGCTGTCATTGTCAAAATATTATGCCATTATACCCCAAATATTGCCATGAAGGTACCGGCCGCAACTGCGGTGCCGATAACGCCCGCAACGTTTGGTCCCATTGCGTGCATCAGCAGGAAGTTGGTCGGATCTGCTTCCGATCCCACCTTCTGGGATACACGGGCTGCCATGGGAACTGCGGACACGCCGGCAGAACCGATAAGCGGATTGATCTTTCCTCCTGTAATCTTGCAGAGGAGCTTACCTAAAAGCACACCGCCGATGGTACCGAAGATAAATGCGGTCAGGCCCAGTGCAACAATCTTGATAGTCGTTACATTTAAGAAAGCATCCGCGCTGGTGGTGGCGCCTACGGAAGTACCCAGCAGGATAACCACAATGTACATCAGGGCATTGCTTGCCGTATCAGCCAGCTGCTTCACAACGCCGCTCTCACGGAACAGGTTGCCTAACATCAGCATTCCTACGAGAGGTGCTGTGGATGGCAGAATCAGGCATACCACGATGGTTACGATGATGGGGAACAGAATCTTCTCCAGCTTGGATACAGGACGAAGCTGCTCCATCTTAATCTTACGCTCTTTCTCAGTTGTCAAAAGCCTCATGAATGGCGGCTGGATGATTGGAACCAGCGCCATGTAGGAGTAAGCCGCAACCGCGATAGGCCCCATGATCTGGGTCTGTCCCAGCTTACTGCACAGGAACAGGGATGTAGGGCCGTCCGCACCGCCGATGATGGAGATGGCTGCAGACTCCTTGCCGGAGAATCCTAACAGGATGGCGAAGAAATAAGCAGAGTAGATACCCAGCTGTGCGGCAGCTCCCATAAGGAAGCTGATTGGGTTTGCGATGAGGGGGCCAAAGTCTGTCATGGCTCCCACGCCCAGGAAGATAAGGGAGGGCAAAATGCTCCACTCATCCAGCTGGAAGAAGTACCACAGAAGTCCGCCTGTGCCGTTGGACGTCTGCTCCGGAGAATACATGATATCCGGATAAATATTGACCAGCAGCATACCGAATGCAATCGGAATCAGCAGCAGGGGTTCAAATCCCTTCCTGATAGCAAGGTATAAGAACACCAGGGCCACTACGATCATTACATAGTTGCCTGCTTCCAGATGGAAAAACGCCATCTGGTTCAGCAGGTTGTTAATTATATTGCCAAAATCCATAATGTTCCCTCCATAATGAATCCCACATTGCTATGGGCTCATCTTTATAATTAGTTCAGAGTAGCTAATACCGCGCCGGATTCAACGGAATCGCCGGTGGACGCATTAATGCTGGCAATGGTTCCGTCCTGAGGAGCCACGATGTCATTTTCCATCTTCATAGCTTCCAGAACCAGGATTACGTCGCCCTTCTTCACAGCCTGTCCTGCCGCCGCCTTAACAGCTACTACCTTGCCAGGCATAGGTGCGGATACGCTGACAGAACCTGCGGCGCCCGCCGGGGCTGCTGCCGGTGACGGAGCTGCTGCGGGGGCCGCTGGTGCTGCCGGAGCTGCAACTGGCGCTGCCGGGGCTGCTGCAATGCCGGATACAGCGCCTTCTTCTACGGTTACTGCATATGCTTTACCATTAACTGTGATTGTATAATTCTTCATGATTTCAATTCCTCCTGAATGAAAATAGTTATGGAACGTTTCCCGTCCTCTTATCTGCCTTTAGACCTCTGTACACGGCGGATGGAACGAACCACCAGTCCGTTAGAAGAAGTTCCCTCATATGCTGCGATGGCCGCCGAAATCACTGCCACCAGCTCGGCGTCTCCCATCAAATCCTGTCCTGCCGCAGGCGCTGGCACTGGCGCTGCCGCCTTAACCGGCGCGGGTGCTGCCGGTGCCGGCTCTGCCTTTGCTTTCTGTCCTGTCTCCCACTTGTGGATGAACTTAAAGCAGGCAATGAGCAGGCTGATGAATATAAGGACTGCGAACACGGTGCCGATACCGATTATTGCATATACGGTTGCCGTTTCCAACAGTTGCCCAACGGTCTTGTTCTCTTCTTCATTTGAAGCAAGTTCAGTAAATTCCGCATCAACAATCTGCTGGGAAATCATATTCAGATTCATGACATACTGCATGGAACCCTCGGTGAATGTAACAGGCAGCATAACGGTATAGGTACCATCCGCCATCTGTACCACGCTTGCCTTGTCAATGTCGATACTCCTGACATCTCCCAGTTCCTTCCTTACATTAATCTGCTCTTCACAGATGGCTGCCATAACTGCATTGCCCTGGGCTTCCGACATGACCTTCTGCGCAATCAGCCCTTCCGTGCTGACGCCCAGCGACTGGACTGCTGTCAGCTTGGCATACTCTGCCATCATATCATCCGCTGGAGTTCCGTCCGTGGCAATCCGGGAAGCTGTCGCAGCTTCATCCTGTTTTGCTGAGCAGGCTGACAGGCTCAACAGGCAGGCGGCCGTCAGAACTGCTGCTGCCACTCGTTTCATTAATCGTCTCATATACCTGTCACCTCTCTTTAAACCGTGCCATGCTTCTTAGACGGACGGTCCTCTCTCTTTGTGAACAGCATTTCAAAGGCTGCGATTACCCTCTGACGGGTCTCCCCTGCCTTGATTATGTCATCTACATATCCTCTCTTCGCTGCTGCTGCAGCGCTGGACTGAAGCGCAGTGTACTCTGCAGTCTTTTCATTGATGAGTGCGGCGGCATCACCGGATGCGGCGATTTCCTTTGCATACATGATCTTAACTGCCTCGGATGGATTCATCATGCCGATGACAGCGTTAGGCCATGCATACACCACGTCAGCACCAATGGACTTGCTGCCCATGGTCAGGTATGCGCTTCCGAATGCTTCCTTAACAACTACCGTTACCTTGGGAACGCTGGCATTGGCATAAGCATAGGTAAGGCGTGCGGCAGCCTTTGCAATCCTTCTCTCGCTGCACATCTTGGCCTTGTAGCCCTTTACGTTCACCAGAGTAAGTACAGGAATATTGAATGCGTCGCAGAAATTGATGAAATCAGCTGCCTTGTCACAGCCCTTGCCGGACAGGACAGGCTCAAATGTTTCCTTCTTCTCTCCGTTCTCATAGATTTCCGTACGGTTAGCCACACATCCGATGGTTGTCCCGTTCAGGCGAATGAAACCGGTCACCATAGAAGGTTCATAATTCTTCTTAACCTCCATGAAAAAGCTGTTGTCGGATATCAGTGTCAGGGCCAGGGCCGTGTCACCGGTGCATCCCTCGATATTATCGCAGATACGGTTTAAGTCATCCTGACACTCTCCGTATGACATATCGTCCTCATTGTTGGCCGGAAGGATGGAAACCAGGGCGCGAATCTGAGCGATAATGGAATCCTCGTCTCCTGTGAAATCTGCCAGTCCGGATTCCCTGCTCTGGAAATCTGCGCTGGAGGTATCACACTTCTCTTTATAATTGCCGTCAATGGCGTTAGGTGAATTAACAAACAGTTTGCCGGACTTTTCTTCCATGAAGGTGAAATCTGTGATGCCGGCAGATACTGCCATGCCGCCGCCGCAGGTTCCAAAGATTGCTGTTATCTGAGGAATCACGCCGGAAGCCATGGTCTGGCTTAAGTACAGCTTGCCGAAGCCGTCCAGGGCATCGGTCGCCTCCTGAAGACGCAGACCTGCACAGTCTACCAAACCGATTACAGGTGCTCCCATCTTCATTGCCATGGAATAGATGTTGCAGATTTTCTTTGCATGCATTTCGCCCATGGAGCCGCCTAATACAGATGCATCCTGGCTATATACATACACCAGGCATCCGCCGATGGTACCGTAGCCGGTAACCACACCGTCAGCGGGGGTCTCCTGCTCAGTCATGTTAAAGTCAGTGCTTCTGGCCGTTATATAGGCTCCGACTTCAACAAAACTGTTCTCATCAAGCAGGGCTGCTATGCGGCTGCTTGCTGAAGTTTGTGCTGAATTACTCATTTTCCAGTCCTCCATCATTCATAAGTTTAACAATATCTAAGCAACGGAAAACCCATTCACAGGCCCGTCGCAAAAAAAAGCAGAAATATTGCCACATACAATTATAATAATAAATTTGTCAAATAGCAAGCTCTTTTCCACTAAAAAGGTGAAAATATTAACGAATTTCAAGATTCGCAAATACGAAAAGAGCTGTGGCTTTCACAAAATATGTGAACCGCCGCAACTCTTTTTTTGTTACAAACCCATTTTTCATTTAACCCACGGAAAAAAATTTGTCATGAATGACCTGTACGGCCTTCTCTGCATCCTTTTCGTCCACCAGTACGGATATCTTAATCTCGCTGGTGGATATCATGTTGATATTGATATTGGCGTCGTAGAGAGCCTCAAACAGGGCGGCTGCCACGCCGGGATGGTTAATCATGCCCGCTCCCACCACGGAAACCTTGGCAATATGGCTGTTAGTCTCCAGACGGCCAAAGCCAATGGACTCCTGATGCTCCTTTAGCAGCACGGAAGCCGCCTCCAGGTCAGACTGGGCAACGGTAAAGCAGATGTCCTTGCCCTCCTCGTGGCCGATTCCCTGTAATATGATGTCCACGTTAATGTGGTTCTGAGCCAGCAGGGAGAACACCTTAAAGGACGTACCAATCTCATTGGGCACCCCGATCAGGGCAATCCTCGCGATATTTACATTCTTAGCCACACTGCTTATATATGATTTCTCCATGCGTTTTGCAACCTCCTTCACCTTTGTACCTGGATGCCCCGTAAAGCTTGAGAGCACCTCCAGCTTTACATTATATTTCTTTGCCATCTCCACGGAACGGTTGTGAAGCACCTGCGCCCCCAGGGTAGCCAGCTCCAGCATCTCATTGTAAGTGACCTCATCCAGCTTCCTTGCGTCCTTCACGGATCTGGGGTCAGCCGTATACACTCCATCCACATCCGTGTATATCTGGCACAGGTCCGCCCGAAGGGAGGCAGCCAGCGCAACCGCGGACGTATCGGATCCGCCTCGGCCAAGGGTGGTGATATCCTCATAGCGGTTGATTCCCTGGAATCCCGTGACAATCACGATTTTCTTCTGATTCAGCTCTGTCTCAATGCGCTCCGTATCCACCTTCTTGATTCTGGCATTCCTGGCCACGGTATTCGTAACCATTCCCGCCTGCCATCCCGTCAGGGAAATAACCGGGTATCCCAGCGCCTCGATTGCCATGGCGCAGAGAGCCACGGACATCTGCTCCCCGGTGGACAGCAGCATATCCATCTCCCGGTTGGAAGCAAGGGGATTGATCTCATTTGCCTTCTCAATCAGCTCGTCGGTGGTATCCCCCTGGGCAGACAGCACTGCCACTACCTGATTGCCGGCCTTGTATGTATCCGTGATGATTTCAGCCACATGGCGCAGCCGGGCGGCATCAGCCACAGAGGTTCCTCCGAATTTCTGTACAATTAAGCCCATATGCCATTCCTTTCGTCCATACATTGTATCCCGCCAAAAAGCGGCGGCCTCAAAGGCCGCCGCATCCGGCCTTAACTGTTATTTCTCCAGGTTCTTCCACTTGAAGTTGGGAACCACATCCGACCACTTGTTGATGCCGATGATTGGCTTTGCAAATTCAGTGGCCTCCAGGGTGGCGTCCTTCTTGTCGATATCCCGGAATACCTGCCATATCTTCTTGCGCTTGGTTGCCACAATCAGATTGGGCTGGTTCATGTCGCACTCCCACAGACCGAACTTCAGTCCGTCCTTTGCCTCGGACGGCGCATCTACCTGACGGCTGACCGTGTAGGCGTCAATGTACGGATTGCTGTCCACCAGGTAATAGGAGTAAGCGTAGGCTGCTGCCTGAATCTCCGGAATGTTTCCCCTGGTAGGGCTGTAGGACGTGAAGCCCTGCTCCGTAAGTATGATGTGGCGCACATTGCCTGCCGGCGCCCTCAGGGCATCCTGTACAAAGTAATCCGTCAGCACGTTTAGGTTGGCAAAATTGATGACCGGCGAATTAAAGTCATTTGTGAACAGTCCTGTGGACTGCGGGTCATCCCAGAACTCCGGCTCTGTCATGGGGCATGGATAAGGATGATAGGCCAGGCCCCAGTCAATCTGTCCCTGGGTGTTGGCTATGGAGTTAAAGCTGTCCACAATCTCCTTGCCTCCGTACTTAAGCTTGCCGTCAATCTCGTTCATCCAGTTATAGTCCAGTGAAAAATATACCCGGTCACTGGCATTGATGCTCTTGATGGCTGTGTAGATGACGCGGAATGCCTTCTGGTATGCCTTCACATAATTAGTCAGGTCCATGGAACCCATGTAATTCCACTGCTGGTTGTTAATCTCGTTGCCGATAATCCAGTTTGACACCTTGCCGTAATTAGGATTGTCGCCGCTGTAATGCTGGGCCAGGAAGGACGCGATTGCCTTGGTCTGGTCAAATCCGGCTTCGGTTTCCGCATTGAACATGTAGTAAAACGCATTGGAATTCTTCTGTGTGCCTGGATACACCAAATCCGGCGTATTGGGATTCCAGTCATTGAGCAGAATGACCGTAACCGTCATTCCCTTGTTAGACAGCGCGCTGATGGTCTTGTCATAAGCGTCCACCACGCCTTTGTTAAAATGGTATGTCTTTCCGTCATACTGGTAATCAATTCCGGTTCCCATAATCTGGGAAAATGCGATGTTGGTGGTCACATGCTTCACGCCCAGGTCAAAGGCGTCGCTGAGCATGTCAATCTCAATCACAAGACCTTTCTTGGTCAGCGGGTCATTAAAAGGGGTCTGGTTCCTGGCAATCAGCTCCGGGTTGGTTATGTAGTGGGGCTGGCTGACCTTGGTGAACTGAGTTCCGTCAAATACCGCCAGGACAAACCGGCTGTAAAGCTTATCCTGGGGTGTGCCCAGATTCAGGGGCACGCTTACCGAGGAGGCGCTTAAGGCAGGGGCGGAAGCAATGAAGTTGCTGCGGCTTCCCAGCTCTTCCTCGTAGGGCTGCATCTCAAAGACATAGATGTTGCCGTCCGTTCCCGTCACATCTCCGCTGCTGGAAAATCCTATCTCAACGTTCTGTTTATCTCCCGAAATCTTACAGGAAGTAATCTGTCCTGCCACCAGCGGCGTAAACGCCTGGGCACCGGCCGCGCTTGCCTGGCTCTCTGCCTGTGCCGTGGCCCCAAAGGCCATAAAGCTTCCCAAAAATGCCGTGCCGCACAGCAGGGCCGCCGCCAGGGTCAGGGCCTTACCTCCTTTAATGAATGGTTTCTTCATTTATAAATTCCTCCCAACTTCTCCAAAATAGGATACAAGATACATCATACATAAATAAGTTTACTTTTTCAATGAACTTTTTATTACATGTCTCTTAATTTTCCATCTGCAGGAAGTGACGTTCTCACTCATTATTTTCTGCTCCTTATATTATATTGAGAAAAGCTTTTCTGAACCTAGTATAGTATATTTTGTCACAGGCGAACATGGGCAGCATGGATTGTACATTTCCTGTCATCCTTGGTTCACGGAAATGTCGAACCACAATTATCCAACCTCCACCACCCGGAATCCCCTGGACTCCAGCATATCCCTGCACTCCCCGTCCAGGTGCATGCAGTATACTTTATGCCTCAGCTCCTCCGGAACCGTTTCTTCCAGTACCCCCACGTAGCAGTGGCTGGGGGTTGGCGGATTGTGGAGGGATGTGTCGTGGTAAACGGCGTCCAGCTTCCCATCCTTAAGCATGCCGGCGATCCGCTCCGGCATCCGGGCGGAATCACCGCTGTAATAAATCCTCATTCCTTCTGCCTCCAGAAGATACCCAAAGCAGTCCATATTGTCCGCATGCTCTACCGGCACCGGTTCAGCCCGAAGACAGTCCACATCCTCCGGAAGTTCCTGGTAATAATTGTAAAAATCATCCTTGATGCCCATAAGCCGCAGAAGCTCCACCACGGTTGCCCTGGGATGAATAACGCAGATTTTCCTTCCCAGGATACAGTAATTGTAAGAAATCAGGGATCCAAGGCTTCCCACATGGTCCGCGTGAAGATGGGTCAGCAGTACATATATCTGCCTGTATTCCCTGAGATTGCTGCGCTTCATCAGAAGTTCATAGACCGTTTCGCCGCAGTCCATCAGAAACAGGCATCCGTCCATCTCAAACCAGGCGGATGTATTTCCCATAGCAGGATTAAAGGCGCTGCCACATCCGAAAAAATACAGTTTCATAACACTTCTCCTCTCATAACTCTTTTCATACCCCCTAATCACTCTTTGATTCCGGCGCTGACAAAGCTGTTCATAAACTGCTTCTGCAGGAAGAAGAACGCTATGAGCAGCGGCAGGATAATGATAAAGGTGGCCGCACAGACATTGGCCCACTGCATGTTGGCCTCTTTGGACTTCGCGAAGATGGCAAGTCCTACGGTCAGTGTGCGGTTTGAGGGGGAATTGGTCACAATCAGAGGCCACAGGTAGTTGTTCCAGTGGTAGCTGACGGAAATGACCGCAAAGGACATATAGGCAGGTTTTGCGCAGGGCATGTACACCCTCCAGATGGTCTGCCATGTGCTGGCACCGTCAATTCTGGCCGCCTCTGCCAAGGCCTTTGGTATGGATTTAAAATGCTGTCTCAGCAGGAAAATGGCCAGTGCGCTTCCAAAGAACGGCAGCATGATGCCCACCTTGGTATCGGTAAGTCCCATATCAGCCAGGGTCATGAAGTTAGGTGTGATGAGCACGTCATTTGGAATGATGATCTGCATGAAAATAACGGCGAACACCAGCGTCTGACCCTTGAAATCCATGACAGCCAGAGCATAGGCCGCCAGAGTGGATGTGACGAACTGTACGCAGAAGGTCACCACCACCAGTATCAGCGTATTCAGGTAATACCGGGCAAAGGGAATGGCATTCCACACATAAGACAAATTCCCAAAGGTAAAACGGCTGTTGGGAAGAAAGGTCATATGAAAGGCAGGCTCGCTGAAGGCGGTCCCCACCAGCCAAACCAGGGGAGCCAGCCACATAAGCGCCAGGGCCAGGGCGAAGACAGAAATCGCAGTACTTTTAACTTGTTTCATACCGGCTCGGTCCAGTTGCCTGCCCCGTCAATCCTGGCAGCCTCCGTCACCTCATCGGATATGCTCTGGATACCGGACAGGAAGAACACCATCAGGTATCCCGCCTCCTTCCAGACATACATCACCGCCATGGCCAAAAGCACCGTATTCTTGCTGGACAGCACATTCATGGGCTTTAATCCAATGGCTATTAACAGCTGGTCAAAGAGCCCGTTCTTTGCCATATAAATGAACATCCATACGCTGGCAATGGCTATCATGGGCATGACCACCGGATAAAAATAGGCCGTGCGGATGAATCCCACCCGCTTGCCCTTGCGGTTTACCAGAACCGCCAGGCCAAGGCCCACCGCCATACTGGGAATCACCGTCATAAGGGCGAATACAATAGTATTTTTCATTACCTTCCAGAACAGCTTGGAACCGGCCAGCTTCACATAATTCTCAAGGCCGATGAACTCGGCGCCGTCCATACCAAGCTTGTACTTCGAAAGGCTTAGATACAGGCTCCTGAATATGGGGAACACTGTAAATGCCAGCATAAATATAAGCGCCGGGGCCATCAGGGCCCAGGCTGTCGCATTATTCCTGATTTCACGCTGCTTCTTTGTCTTGGTTTTCATCCTCTCACCAGCCTCTTCATATTCCGCCTGCCGTGCCGCGGCCTGTGGCCTGTGGCATGCCCCGGTCTCTTAAGGCGCTGTATATGCCCGGCCATGGGGCAAAAGACTTGCCTTTGCCGCACATGGTACCGGGCCACAGCGCCTTATTCTTTCCTAACAGGTATTACATTCATATTTCATTTGTTCTATTGGTACTCTGACAGAACTTCCTCTGCCTGCTCCTGGGCTGCGTCCAGCGCCTCCTGGGCAGACATATCGCCAACCACGGCTGCCTGAATATTGTCGTTTAACACTCTCCAGATTTCTGCCGCATTGTATGTAGTAAGCTCAGGCTTTGCGTATGGAAGCTGCTCATAAGCAACGGACGCCTGAGGAACCTCTGCGTAATAATCCTTAATCAGGTCCGTGCCAAAGCATGACTGTCTTGTGGCCACATAACCTGTATCCAGGCTCCACTGCGCCGCCCTGTCCGTGGAGGTCGCAAACTTGATGAACTTCCATGCAGCCTGCACCCTGTCCTCGGAAATGTTGCTGGAGATATAGAAGTTGCCGCCTCCTGTAGGCGCGCCGATTCTCTTGTGAGCCGGAAGGAAGGCTGTTCCGAAATCAAAATCCGCATTGTCATGGATATTAGCCATATTGCCGGTGGTGTGGTAAATCATAGCCACTTCGCCTGCAAGGAACTGGGTGGGCAGGTCAGTCCACTGTACGATGCCCTCTGCCATGCATTTATACTTGTTCTGAAGATCCAGCCAGAACTGAAGCGCCTCCACATTCTCCGGTGTATTGAAATATACGCTCCTGCCGTCTTCGCTCATCAGGTTCTGTCCGTCGGTGCTGTTCTGTAAGCAGAAGCCTGTAAATGCCCACTGTGCGGAACCGGAGTTCAGCGCGATTCCCACGCCATAGCGGCCGTCGTCTGTCAGCTTCTGGCCGTATTCAGCCAGTTCTTCCCAGGTGGCAGGAGGGGCTTCCGGATCCAGGCCCACTTCCTTGAAGGCATCCTTGTTGTAATACAGTACCATGGTGCTTCTCTGGAATGGAATGGAGTAAATTTTACCGTCCACATAGGAATCTTCCATGAAGCCCGGAAGGAAATCATCGATATAAGCCTTTCCCTCATCTCCGTCAGCCTCAATCAGTTCGTCAAGAGGCATGGCCATGCCTGTGGAGGCCATGGTAAAACGCTGGGTTGCAAGGCTTACAAACACATCCGGAGGCGTTCCTCCCTGCATGGCTGTCTGAATCTTTGTCACGGTATCGTCATAATTGCCTGTATAGACAGGCTCCACGAAAATATCAGGGTTCTCCGCATTAAAGTCCGCACAGATTTTCTCAATCAGCTGTGCTGCGGAACCGCCTACATTGACCGGGTAATAAAATGTAAGGTGAAGTGCGCCGTCATCAGCCTTGGCTGCATCATCCTTGGTGTCACCGGCACTTCCGGCGGTTTCCTCAGACCGCTCTGCCGACGCCGCATCCGTGCCCGTATTTCCTCTCTGTCCGGAACATCCAGTGACGGCAAGGCCTGCTGCCATAGTCATGGCCAGGACAGCTGCCGCAATCTTCTTTGTTTTTTTCACAATACATACCTCCTCTTAAACTATTGTGAATTTGTCATATGTTCTGTAATTTCATCATAGCATCGTATTTGAAACGTGTCAATATTATTTTAAGGCATTTTGCACATTTATCCTATATTTAAACCGGTTTTTACATGAATTTTTTCTACTTTTTGCATGTTTTTTACATTTTAACGTATTTTTATCAAGCTGTCACATCTGCATATTCCGGCTTATATTGAATCGTATCTGCAACAGTTTTACAAATTGCTCGCCATATGGTAAAATTGAACCAAATATATCACTTGAAATACATTACTTGAAATGCATTATTTGAAAGGAGAGCCGGCAGATGACTACCATCAAAGACATTGCAAGGGCGGCCGGAGTGGCCCAGGGCACCGTATCAAACGTTCTCAACGGGAAGGGAAATGTGAGCAGCGAGAAAATACGGCAGGTCATGGATGCCGCCTCTGCCCTTGGCTACGTGCCCAATGAGCGGGCCAAGCTGCTAAGGAAGGGCAGGTCCAATACCCTTGCGGTCATTCTCCCCAACATCCGTTCCAAACAATATATAGACTTTTATCTGAGCTTTAAAGCATATGCGGAAAATCACGGCTACAGCGTGTCCCAGTACCTGACCAGTGATGACAACCGGGAAGCGGAATACGCAGCCATCCAGGAGGTCCGTTCCTCCATGGCCCAGGGCATGGCAGCGGTCTCCTGTTGTTCCTTCACCGACGCGAATCCCTACCTGGACGAGCAGGGCATGCTGGCAGACCATGTGGTATTTGCGGAACGCCGTCCTCCCTTCCCGGCTCCCTATGTAGGCTTTGACTACCACAGAGCGGGAAGCGAGCTGGCTTTAAGGGCTATGGAGCGCGGCTTCTCCAACCTGTGCCTTCTCACCGGAAGTCTCCAGCTGCCCAATGAATCCGACTTTTGCAGCGGGTTCATGGGCGTCGTGGGTTCATCCGGCTGCCGGGTAAATCACATCCAGACAGACCCCTACCGCAAGCTGCAGAATATCATGCAGATGTTCGGCAGCGCTGCTCCCCAGGCCATCTTCATCTCCAACTACGGCTTTGCGGAGAGCGTCAAGGATATATGGAACACCTTCTATTCCGGGGACAGTCCGGAAATTTACACGGTATCCCCCATGTTCACCATGCCGGAAAATGACTTCCAGAAATATGAGCTGAACTACCGGCAGCTGGGAAAAATTGCGGCGGAGTGCCTGATCAAGGACATATCAAAAGAAAAAAAGGTGAAAAAGAATGGTCCGGAAGAAATGGACGAATCGGAACAGCGGACCGGCCAGGACAGCGGACAGCCCTGTCTGCTGCTGGAGAATTCCGGCTTCAGAGACTGGTTTGCGGGCATCCTTATCCCATCCTCCAAAAAGCCCTTAAACGTGCTGACCCTGGACAGCCCCAGCGCCTATACCATGCGCAACCTGTCCCGCATCTACACCAAGAAAACCGGGGTCCCTGTGAACATCACCATCTATTCTTATGAGGAGATATACGAGGCCTTCAACCACATGCGCCATGATTCCGTCTTTGATGTACTGCGTCTGGACGTGACGTGGCTGTCCTGGTTTGCGGACAAGATTCTGCAGCCCCTGGACCAGATTGACCCTGACATCTCCAGCTGCTTAGACACCTTTCTGGACGGGACCATCAACCAGTATTCCATAGTGAGGGGCAGGGTATACGCCCTGCCGTCCACCCCCAGCGTACAGCTGCTGTACTATCGGAAGGACCTGTTTGAAAGCCCTATCTACCGCAGGATGTATCACGAAACATACCGTCAGGAGCTCCGGCCGCCTCAGGATTTTAAAGAGTTCAACCAGATTGCCGGATTCTTCACCAAGGCATGCACCCCATCCTCCCCCGTGGAATATGGGGCCACCATGACCCTTGGCTCCACCGGAGTGGCCGGTTCCGAATACCTGGCCCGCCTGTTCAGCCACCAGGAGAATCTTTATAACGAGGACTGCCGGGTCACCCTGAATTCCCCCGCGGCTATTGGTTCCCTTAAGGAGCTCATCGCCCTGAAGGAATACTCTGATCCCAAGTACTGTTCCTGGTGGACCAACACAGCCACCACCTTCGCAGGGGGCAATGTGGCCATGGCCATCCTCTACAGCAACTATGCCTCGGATCTTCTGAGCCACTCCTCCCGGGTAGCGGGAAATATCGGATACGCCCTGACGCCTGGCAGCAATCCTGTTATCGGAGGCGGCTCCCTGGGAGTTGCCAAATATACCAAACGGCCTGAGGACGCCCTTTCCTTCATCAAATGGATGTGCAGCGAACCCGTGGCCTCCGCGGCCACGCTGTTAGGCAGCGTATCCCCCTGCCGTAAGTCCTATGACAATTACGAGATACTCAACACCTTCCCCTGGCTGAGCCTGGCCAAGGACGGATTCGGCCTGGCCCATGGTCGCCGTACCCCTGAGTTCTCCACCCAGCCCTTTGATGAGCGCAGCTTCCTCAGCATCATAGGCATGGCAGTGAAAAATGCCTACAGCCAGGTCATGACGCCGGAGGACGCCCTGAACTACGCCCAGAAGCTCTATGAAGAGCAGTTTTGCCGCACCAATATATAAGCGTGTCTTAAAACACATGTTCCAGGCGGGCATCCCTTTGAGGGAGCCGGCCTGGAACGCTTATTTTAAGGCGCGCTTTTCTTTGTCTCAGCACAGCTTTGCCATGACAGATGCCGAGGTCTTTTCATTATTCACGCTGCACTTGTCATAGTATGTCCTGTAATATTCCGTATACAGCATGTCAATCAGAAAGAGCTGGCTGATTTCCGCCGAGGATGAGCCTGCCTGCAGCGGACTTTCATTGGCCCCGCACAAGAGCGTCAGGTCCGCGTAGGCCGTAAGAGGCGATTTGATGAACCGGGTCACACAGACAATGGCCGCGCCTGCCTGCCTGGCCAGCTGGGCCACATGGATGGTGTCCTTGGTGGCCCCGGAATAGGAGAAGATAACAGCCACCTCGCCCCTGGCCATGGTGGAGGCCATCATGGCCTGCATGTGGGAATCAGGAGAGCAATAGACCTTTGGCTCAATCTTAAGGAACTTATCAGCCGCCTTCATGGCAGTCGTCATGCTGGTACCCACTCCGTAAAAACAGATGCGTCCGGCCTTATGGAAGCACTCAATGACCCGCCGGAACACATCCTCCTTTAACAGGGAGTGGGTCTCCTTAAGGGCCTTTATATTGGAACTCAGCACCTTCTCCGCCACCTGGGAAAATGAGTCCTCCAGGCTTATGTCGCTCTCCATCTGTCCGAATCCCTGCTTTCCCTCGTGGAGACTCAGGGACAGAAGCATCTTAAATTCCTGGTATCCTTTACAGTTCATGGTCTTGCAAAAGCGGAACACGCTGGTATCCCCCACCCCGCAGGCCTCGGCCAGCTCAGTGATGGACATGAACAGAACCTTCTTGGGGCTGCTCAGGATATAATCAGCCACCTTTTTCTCCGCCTTTGTAAACTGGTTATATCCGCCTCTTATTTTCAACAAAAAATCCTCTGCCATTTTCCTTCCTCCTTATGCGGCCCGCCCTGTGAAAAATAAATTTACTCTTATTATAAAAAAAAATATTTCTTTTAGCAAGAAATGTAGTAAAATTAAATTAAATAATTGCCATTTTCAAAGAGGGGGGCTGTATTATGAGGTGTATTTCAAAAAAAGAGCTTTTGTCCATCCCCAACCTGATGGGGTATTTCCGTTTAATCATGATTCCTGTATTTGTGTGGCTGTACCTGAAGGCTTCCACGGACGCAGAATATTACAGGGCTGCCATCGTCATGGGCATATCCTCCATCACAGACATGTTCGACGGAATGATCGCCAGAAAATTCAATATGATTACAGAGTTCGGTAAATTTCTGGACCCCCTTGCGGATAAGCTGACCCACGGGGCCATCCTGCTCTGTCTGTGGAGCCGTTATCCACTGATTCTGCTCCTTCTGGTCCTGTTTGTGCTGAAAGAAGGCTTCATGCTGGTCATGGGCGCCATCAAGCTCAGGGAAGGCAAGAAGTTAAACGGCGCCAAGTGGTTCGGCAAATGCTGTACCGCGCTGCTGTTCGTGGTGCTTTTCCTCCTGCTGCTCTTCCCCCACATGTCCCTGGTTACGGTCAATATACTGATTCTGTTGTGTGCGGCAGCCATGCTCATTACCCTGCTTCTCTACATACCGGTATTTCGCAGCATGTGAGCGGGTCAGCATGTGACCGGGTCAGTGTGCGGCAGAGTCAGCATACGGCAGGGACAGCATGCCCTTTACTGCCGCGCCTCCTTATACACTCTCTTAAGGGTGAAGCCTCTGCCTCTCACCTCATTAATCTGGTTGATAATCATGAAAGCCTCCGGGTCTTCATCCATGACCAGGTTGTTCAGCCTGGGCAAATCCCGCCTGGAGATTACCGCCAGAATCATTTCCTGTTCCCTGTGGAGATAACCGGTCTCCATATGCAGCAGGGAGGTTCCGCAGTCAATGCGCTCCGCTATGAGGCGGTTGATTTCCTCATACCTTCTGCTGACAATCTTCACCTGTATTCTGGCATTTCCCGCCATAAGGACCTGGTTAAGCACCATGGTGTATACAATAATCAGTATGATACCGTAGAGAATGGCATGGGAATCAGCCGCAATCAGCTGAAGCCCCAGAACCACACAGTCCATGAGGTACAGGGTCATGGACACATTCACATCCAGTTTTTTCTTAAGCATCAGGGCAGGTATGTCCATGCCCCCTGTGGAGGCACCGGCCCGCATCACTATGCCGATTCCCCCGCCTATAAGCAGTCCCGCATAGAGCACTGCCACCAGCTTCTCCTCCAGCACAAAGCCCCCGAATCCGCTTCCCTCCAGCACGCCCAGTATGACCGGGTAGATAATGGTGCTGAGTACGGTTGTCAGAGCGAACTGTTTTCCCAGCACCCATGCCCCCAGCAGGAACATGGTCACGTTAAACACGCTGACAAAGAGGCTGATTGGGATGTCAAGGCTATGGTTCACAAAGAGGGCCAGCCCCGTGGTCCCTCCGGTAATGAGTCCGTTTGGCACAATGAAAAGCACCACTGCCGCCGCATACATCATATTTCCCAACACAATTTCTCCCAGGCTGAATACAATCTTAGCCGCCGTTGTTTTCTTTTCCATGATTTTAGTCCTTTCTCACTGCACCGGAATGAATTCCTAAATTAAAAGACGGCAGATCTTTCTGCCGTCCTGACGTCTCAAACCTTCTATATATAGTATATATAGACTCCCGGTTCCGCCGGGGCCTTCCCTGTATGCTTTAAACGCTATCATGTTCTGTCCGCTCTCTGTTTCGTATAATGAATCCTGCGTTTTATGGTAGCATGTTTCCCCAAACCTGTCAAGAGCCCCTTCCATCCGTTCATCCCATGTGATAAACCTGAGTACCAGAGACTCTTTGAAAACCACGGATGCAGTTTCCGGCCGGCAGCGAAATATATCTGTCATTTATTTCCATTCCAGACATTACAAAAAACCCCGGAAGATAATCTTCCGGGGAATATTACTGTTTGGGCACAATATCAATTCAGATATATTAATTTATGATTTTAGCGTATAAGCTTGCCGAAATTATTCAATGATGTTTACAACTCTACCAGAACCAACGGTTCTTCCGCCTTCACGGATAGCGAAACGAAGACCCTGCTCCATAGCTACTGGATGAATCAGCTCTACGGTCATCTCTACGTTATCGCCAGGCATACACATCTCAACACCCTCTGGCAGATCGCAAACGCCAGTAACGTCAGTTGTTCTGAAGTAGAACTGTGGACGATAGTTGTTGAAGAAAGGAGTATGACGGCCGCCCTCGTCCTTTGTCAGAACGTAAACCTGAGCGGTAAACTTGTTGTGGCACTTAACGGAACCTGGCTTGCACAGACACTGTCCTCTTTCGATTTCAGTTCTCTGAACGCCACGCAGCAGAGCGCCGATGTTGTCGCCAGCCTGAGCCTCGTCAAGCAGCTTACGGAACATCTCGATACCAGTAACAACGGTCTTGCGAACATCCTCATGGATACCGATAATTTCAACTTCGTCATTCAGGTGCAGAGTACCGCGCTCTACTCTACCGGTAGCAACAGTACCACGGCCGGTAATGGTAAATACGTCCTCTACAGGCATCAGGAATGGCTTGTCTGTCTCACGAACCGGGTCTGGTACCCAAGAGTCAACAGCATCCATAAGCTCAAGGATCTTGTCGCCCCACTCGCCGGAAGGATCCTCCAGAGCCTTCAGAGCAGACCCCTGAATTACAGGAGTATCATCGCCTGGGAACTCATATTCATTCAGCAGGTCTCTGATTTCCATCTCTACTAATTCAAGCAGCTCTGGGTCATCAACCATGTCGCACTTATTCATAAATACAACGATATAAGGAACGCCTACCTGACGGGACAGCAGGATGTGCTCTCTTGTCTGGGCCATAACGCCATCGGTAGCAGCTACAACCAGGATAGCGCCGTCCATCTGAGCAGCACCAGTGATCATGTTCTTAACGTAGTCAGCATGTCCTGGGCAGTCAACGTGTGCATAGTGACGGTTCTTGGTCTCATACTCAACGTGCGCAGTAGAGATAGTGATTCCACGCTCTCTCTCCTCTGGAGCCTTATCGATATTCTCGAAAGCAACAGCCTCGCCGGTACCTAATCTCTCATGAAGAGTCTTTGTAATTGCTGCGGTTAAAGTTGTTTTACCATGGTCAACGTGTCCGATGGTACCAATGTTACAATGAGGTTTGTTTCTTTCAAACTTAGCTTTAGCCATTTTATAACGTCCTCCTTAATTTGCACCCTTTATAATGGGCTATTATAGTTAATGTCAGGCTATCAATCATTATATTCTATTTTCCTTTGATTTACAAGCCTTTTGTTAATTATTTCTTATGGTCGGAAAGTACCTTTTCCTGTACATTCTTCGGAACCGGCTCATACTTTTCAAAGAACATGGAGTAGTTTCCGCGTCCCTGTGTTCTGGAACGGAGATCCGTAGAATAACCGAACATTTCCGACAGCGGTACATATGCTTTTACCATCTTGCCGCCGCCGATGTCTTCCATACCCTCGATACGTCCACGGCGTGAGTTGATATCACCGATAACATCACCCATGTACTCTTCCGGCATGGTTACTTCAACCTTCATGATAGGCTCAAGCAGGATTGGGCTGCCCTTTTGCATAGCTTCCTTGAATGCCATGGAACCGGCAATGTGGAATGCCATCTCAGAGGAGTCAACCTCATGGTAAGAACCGTCGTATACATCGGCATGAACGCCCAGCACTGGGAATCCGCCTAGGATACCGGTCTTGCATGCTTCCTCGATACCTTCTCCGACAGCAGGGATGTATTCCTTTGGAATGGCACCGCCCACAACGGAGGAAGTGAACTTGAAGGTTTCTTCTGCGTTTGCTTCCATTGGCGTGAAGTGAACCTTACAATGACCATACTGTCCGCGTCCGCCGGACTGCTTCGCATACTTGCTGTCAACATCAACGGCCTTGGTAAATGTCTCCTTGTAAGCAACCTGAGGCGCGCCTACGTTTGCCTCAACGTTGAACTCACGCAGCAGACGGTCAACAATAATGTCCAGATGGAGCTCGCCCATACCGGAGATGATGGTCTGGCCAGTCTCCTCGTCGGTACGCACGCGGAAGGTTGGGTCCTCCTCTGCCAGCTTAATCAGCGCATCGCCCATCTTATCCTGGCTTGCCTTGGTCTTTGGCTCGATTGCGATATCGATAACCGGCTCCGGGAATTCCATGGACTCCAGGATAACCGGATTCCTCTCATCACAGATGGTATCGCCGGTGGAAGTCACCTTAAAACCAACCGCAGCCGCAATGTCACCGGAGTAAACCTTATCCAGCTCGTTTCTCTTGTTGGCATGCATCTGAAGAATACGTCCAACACGCTCCTTCTTACCCTTAGTTGCGTTCAGTACGTAAGAACCGGAATTCAGGCTTCCTGAATACACACGGAAGAATGCAAGCTTACCAACAAATGGGTCAGTCATGATTTTGAATGCAAGAGCGGCAAACGGCTCATCATCAGAAGAGTGTCGCTCCACTTCGTTTCCCTCTAAATCCGTTCCCTTAATGGAAGGGATGTCTAATGGAGACGGCATATACTCAATGATTGCATCCAGTAACTTCTGAACACCCTTGTTTCTGTAAGCAGTACCGCAGCATACCGGAATAGCGGCACACTCGCAGGTAGCTTTCCTTAAAGCTTTCTTAAGGTCCTCATTGTCAGGCTCCTCGCCCTCCAGATAAGCCATCATTAAATCGTCATCCAGCTCGCAGATTTTCTCTACTAACTCGGAACGGTATAACTCGGCATCATCCTTCATATCCTCCGGGATATCAATGATGGATATATCATCGCCCTTATCATCATTATAGATGTAGGCTTTCATTTCAAACAGGTCGACGATTCCTTTGAAATCATCTTCCTTACCGATTGGCAGCTGAATACAGATTGCATTCTTGCCAAGTCTGGTCTTAATCTGTTCTACTGCGCCGTAGAAATTTGCACCCAGGATGTCCATCTTGTTGATGAAGGCAATCCGAGGTACGTTATAAGTGTCTGCCTGGCGCCATACGTTCTCAGACTGGGGCTCTACACCGCCCTTTGCACAGAACACGCCCACAGCGCCGTCCAGCACACGCAGGGAACGCTCAACCTCAACAGTGAAGTCAACGTGTCCTGGAGTATCAATGATGTTGATACGATGCTCTAATGCACCTGGCTTCGGCTTGCAGTTTTCCTGCAGGGTCCAGTGACAAGTGGTTGCAGCGGAAGTAATGGTGATACCTCTCTCCTGCTCCTGAGCCATCCAGTCCATGGTAGCAGTACCTTCATGGGTATCGCCAATTTTATAGTTTACACCAGTGTAATACAGAATACGCTCAGTCGTTGTGGTCTTGCCGGCATCGATATGGGCCATTATTCCGATATTCCTGGTTCTCTCCAATGGATATTCTCTTCCAGCCAAGGGATTTTCCTCCTTAAATAATCAAACAGGTTAAACACATTCCAAAGATTAGAAACGGAAATGTGAAAATGCCTTGTTTGCCTCTGCCATCTTGTGCATGTCTTCTTTCTTCTTTACAGATGCACCTGTGTTGTTGGCAGCATCCATGATTTCATTTGCCAGTCTGTCCTTCTGGGTCTTCTCGCCTCTCTTACGGGAGTAGAGGGTAATCCAGCGAAGAGCCAGAGTCTGTCTCCTCTCAGGCCTAACCTCAATAGGTACCTGGTAGGTAGCTCCACCGATACGTTTTGCCTTAACTTCCAGAACAGGCATGATGTTGTTCATTGCTTCTTCAAAAACTTCCATAGCGTCCTTGCCGGTTGTCTCTGCAACACGGTCAAAAGCGCCGTATACAATTTTCTGCGCAACACCCTTCTTACCATCTAACATAATGTTGTTAATCAGCTTGGTAACAACCTTGTTATTATAGATTGGGTCTGCCAGAACGTCTCTTTTCTGAGTATGTCCTTTACGTGGCACGTTACTTCCCTCCTTAATAGAACTGCAAAGACCTGCGCTGCAGATCCCTTACAGCGTTTCATTAGATCATAGGTACTCACATTGAGTGGCTGCCCACTAATGCGTTCATGCACGGTACTACAATATATAATCCTGCAACCTACAGGTCAATATCATCATTCCGGCATAATTCCTACAAATCAAATTTGCGGTCTAACTAAATTATTTCTTCTCTTTTGGCCTCTTAGCGCCGTATTTGGAACGGGCCTGCCTTCTGTTTGCAACACCTGCCGTATCCAGTGTACCTCTTACGATATGATATCTGGTACCCGGAAGATCCTTTACTCTTCCTCCACGGATCAGTACAACACTATGCTCCTGAAGGTTGTGACCTTCTCCTGGAATGTAGCTTGTAACTTCGATGCCATTGGAAAGACGTACTCTGGCAATCTTTCTGAGTGCTGAGTTAGGCTTCTTAGGGGTAGCTGTCTTAACAGCTGTACACACACCACGCTTCTGCGGAGCAGAAACCTCTGTAGCCTTCTTCTGTAAGGAGTTGTAACCCCTCTGCAGAGCAGGTGCAGTAGACTTCTTAACGCTGGTCTGTCTTCCCTTTCTCACTAACTGGTTAAATGTTGGCATTCTTTTCACCTCCTGTGATATTGTCTGCGGTTGCTGTATATCAGCTTTTTGCGCACGAAAACATTACGTGTTTCAGCACGCCATATTATTATATACATGCAAAAAAATTCTGTCAAGGAATTTCTTTATTTTTTCGCAATTTCCGGCATCAAAGGCCCTAAAACACACCCAGCAGGGCTGTATATGCCAGCGTGACTGCGAAAAACACCAGAATCATGGGAATGTTTCTCCTTACCAGAGCGCCGATATCCACCTTAAAGCATTCCGCGGCAATGAACAGGCATACATTGGTAGGGGATACCTGCATGGCTCATAGGCAGAACTCATTAGCAGCACCAGCAGGGGAACGCCCGCGTCCGGCATGGCAGCCATAGCCATGGGCATGCACAGCGGTATGATGGCATTGGAACCGCTGATAATGGTGCCGAAGAAAAATATCAGGGCAAATACCATGGGAAGGGGAATGGGCAGACCTCCGAAAAATACAGGCAGTTCGTGGATGATATTGACTAGAGGGCATCTCACCTCCTTCCGTTCATTTCTCCTGACCGCAAAGGAAAATGGATAATAAACAGGTGAAATCACATCATTCAGAGGAAGCCCCAGGGCAGCTGCCAGCTGTCCGAATATATAAACGGCAGGAAAAGTCCTACCATCGGCAATGCCATCCTGATTGCCGATGCACTCAACATTTCCCTGGATGACCTGGTAGGCAGAAAGTGGGATACCTGCCGTGTTCAAAAGAAGCCTGGTGAATATACTGATGAATTAAGCGAGACATTGAATAAATTGACAGAAAAGGAATGTATCTTTGCCCAATCATTATGCTGCCCTCTAGTTTATAAAGGAGGGTGATGCCCATGAATACACTGGAAGTCTTGACCTTGCTTCTCGTTATCTTCGCGGCGTTATCGTACATAGACGATAGACATAATAAGAAATAGCATCCCGCCCTAACCAAGTTGGATGCTATTTCCATAAGGTAATATTCAACTGAGGGTATCAGATTCTGTATCTGATTACCTTTCTATTCTGATTATACATGAGGAACTTGATTTTATCAAGTGCCTTTTGCAATCATACCATCTCATGGACGTCCACAAAAAACTCCGGGAAGAAACATACGTTGTTCCTTCCCAGAGCATGATTAATATGAGGTCTCTATCTATTCTTCCTCTACGGCATCGTCTTCCTCATCCACATCAGCCATATCGTCCATTCCCAGGACTTCCTCGGCAACATTGTCCTCTGTGAGTCCGCTGCCGCTCTCATCCTCGGAAGAGACTACCAGTTCATCGTCATCAGACAGCATGATCTCATCTGAAATCAAATCGTCCGTATCCAGCTTCACCTTGCGGTAGCGCTTCATGCCGGTACCTGCCGGAATCGGCTTACCGATGATAACGTTCTCCTTCAGGCCAATCAGGTGGTCAACCTTGCCGTTGATGGCTGCCTCGGTCAGAACCTTGGTGGTCTCCTGGAAGGATGCTGCTGACAAGAAGGAATCCGTTGCCAGGGATGCCTTGGTGATACCCAGCATGACCTGTCTGCCTTCTGCCGGCTTCTTGCCGTCAGCAATCAGAGCCTCGTTCATCTCGTTGTAATCCAGAACATCCATGGATACGCCCGGCAGCACATCACTGTCGCCGCTCTCCTCAATCTTGATTTTCTTAAGCATCTGGTGAACAATCATCTCTATATGCTTATCGTTGATTTCCACACCCTGGAGACGGTATACACGCTGTACTTCCTGGAGCATGTAATCCTGTACCGCACGGACACCCTTGATTTTCAGGATATCGTGTGGGTTGATACTGCCTTCTGTCAGCTCGTCGCCGGCTTCCAGCACCTGGCCGTCCATTACCTTGATTCTGGATCCGTAAGGAATCAGATAGGTCTTGGCGTTGCCGCTCTCATTGTCGGTTACCGTAATCTCGCGCTTCTTCTTGGTATCCTTAATCTGCACCACGCCGCCGAACTCGGTGATAATGGCAAGACCCTTTGGCTTACGGGCCTCGAAAAGCTCCTCCACACGGGGAAGACCCTGTGTGATATCGCCGCCGGCCACGCCGCCCGTATGGAACGTACGCATGGTAAGCTGTGTACCAGGCTCACCGATGGACTGTGCCGCGATGATACCGACAGCCTCGCCCACCTGTACAGGCTGGCCTGTTGCCATGTTGGCGCCGTAGCACTTGGCGCACACACCGATATGGGACTTACAGCTGAGGACAGTACGAATCTTCACGGACCCCCGTCCTGTCTTATTCAGCACCTTCATGACAGCTGCGGCGCGCTTAGGTGTACACATATGGTTAGCCTTGACCACGACCTCGCCCGTATCCGGGTCAGTGATGGTCTCAGCGATATAGCGTCCTGTGATTCTCTCTTCCAGGTCCTCGATTACTTCATTTCCATCCATGAAAGCCTTGATTTCCATGTATGGGATATCCCTGCCCTCGCAGCAGTCCACTTCGCGGATAATCAAATCCTGTGATACGTCTACCAGACGTCTGGTCAGGTAACCTGAGTCAGCCGTACGCAGAGCCGTATCGGACAGACCTTTACGCGCTCCATGAGCCGAGATAAAGTACTCCAATACGTCCAGTCCCTCACGGAAGTTGGACTTGATAGGAAGCTCGATGGTATGGCCGGTGGTATCTGCCATCAGTCCGCGCATACCTGCCAGCTGCTTAATCTGCTTATCAGAACCACGGGCTCCGGAGTCAGCCATCATGTAAATGTTGTTGTACTTATCCAGGCCGGTCAGCAGGTCATGTGTCAGCTGGTCATCGGTAGTCTTCCATGTCTCGATAACCTCTTTGTAGCGCTCTTCCTCAGTGATAAGTCCGCGGCGGTAGTTTTTCGCAATGCGGTCCACGGTTGCCTGTGCTTCCTCAATCAGCTTTGGTTTGCTCTCAGGCACGGTCATATCGGAAATGGATACGGTCATGGCCGCCCTGGTAGAATATTTATAACCAATGGCCTTGATGTCATCCAGGGTAACGGCAGTCTGGGTTGCGCCGTGTACGTTGATGACCTTCTCAAGAATCTGCTTTAACTGCTTTTTGGCAACGTGGAAATCCACTTCCAGCTTCAGCTCATTCTCCGGGATGCTTCTGTCCACAAATCCCAGATCCTGAGGAATAATTTCATTGAAAATGAAACGTCCGATGGTGGAGTCAATGGTCCCTGTCTTCACAGTGCCGTCCTGCATGGTCTTGCTGACCCTCACCTTGACGCGTGAATGAAGGGTTGCCTCCTGGTTCTCATATGCCAGGATCGCCTCGTTGACACTCTTAAATATCATGCCCTCGCCCTTTGCTCCCGGACGCTCCTGGGTCAGGTAATAGATACCAAGCACCATATCCTGGGAAGGAACAGCCACAGGGCCGCCGTCAGAAGGCTTTAACAGGTTGTTAGGGCTTAAGAGCAGGAAACGGCACTCTGCCTGGGCCTCTACGGACAGCGGCAGATGGACAGCCATCTGGTCGCCGTCAAAGTCAGCGTTGAAAGCCGTACACACCAGAGGATGCAGCTTGATTGCCTTACCCTCTACCAGGATAGGCTCAAATGCCTGGATACCCAGTCTGTGCAGAGTAGGGGCACGGTTCAGCATGACAGGATGCTCTTTGATAACATCCTCCAGCACATCCCATACCTCAGGCTGCAGTCTCTCTACCATCTTCTTGGCATTCTTTATATTGTGGGCGGTTCCGTTGGAAACCAGCTCCTTCATAACAAAGGGTTTAAACAGCTCAATGGCCATTTCCTTTGGAAGACCGCACTGGTATATCTTAAGTTCAGGTCCAACCACGATAACGGAACGGCCGGAATAGTCCACACGCTTGCCTAACAGGTTCTGACGGAAACGTCCCTGCTTACCCTTTAGCATATCGGAAAGGGACTTAAGGGCTCTGTTGCCAGGGCCGGTCACAGGCCTGCCGCGGCGTCCGTTGTCAATAAGGGCATCCACTGCCTCCTGGAGCATACGCTTCTCGTTGCGTACAATGATGTCGGGAGCGCCTAACTCCAGCAGTCTTGCCAGACGGTTGTTCCTGTTGATGATTCTTCTGTATAAGTCATTTAAATCAGAGGTTGCGAAACGTCCGCCGTCCAGCTGTACCATGGGGCGGATATCCGGGGGGATGACAGGAATCACATCCATAATCATCCACTCAGGGCGGTTGCCTGAGGTAAGGAATGCCTCCACTACCTCCAGCCTCTTGATGATTCTCGCGCGCTTCTGTCCGGTGGAATCCGCCAGCGCCCTTCTAAGGTCTGTGGAATCCTTTTCCAGATTAATGGCCTTAAGCAGTTCCTGAATGGCCTCGGCACCCATTCCCACACGGAAACCGCCGGTGCCGCCGTACTTCTCCACTTCCTCCCTGTACTCCTTCTCGGACAGGACCTGCTTATACTGCAGACTGGTGGAGCCTGGGTCCAGAACAATATAGGATGCAAAGTACAGCACCTTCTCCAGCGTCCTGGGGGAGATGTCCAGAATCAGCCCCATACGGCTGGGAATTCCCTTGAAATACCATATATGGGATACGGGAGCAGCCAGCTTGATGTGGCCCATACGCTCTCTACGGACACTTGCCTTTGTCACTTCTACGCCGCAGCGGTCGCAGATAACACCTTTATAACGAATCTTTTTATATTTACCGCAATGACACTCCCAGTCCTTACTAGGCCCGAAGATTCTCTCACAGAACAGACCGTCCTTCTCGGGCTTAAGTGTCCTGTAGTTGATGGTCTCCGGCTTCTTCACCTCGCCATGGGACCACTCCAGAATCTTATCAGGGGAGGCCAGACCAATCTTAATGGCATCAAATGTCATTGGATGATAAGTTTCATTAGTTTCTGGCATGAGCATTTACTCCCTTCTATTCTTCGTCTTCACCGTCAGCAGCTTCAGCCAGGAATAAATCATCCTCGTCATCAGCCTCTTCGGTGTAATCATCGGCGATTACTTCTTCTTCCTCTTCCACAGCTACCAGCTCGCTATCATTGAATTCCTGTTCCTGATAGCCAAACTGTGCATAGGATTCCTTATCCTCAAAGCGGTGCTCGCCCTCTAACATGGCGCGCAGCTCTGTATCGCCGTAATCGATGTTCTCATTCATCTCGACCTCGGTGCCGTCATCCCTCAGTACCTGTACATCCAGGCCAAGGGACTGCATCTCCTTAAGGAGCACCTTAAAGGACTCCGGTATACCCGGCTCAGGGATATTCTCTCCCTTGATGATGGCTTCATAGGTCTTCACACGGCCCACAACGTCGTCGGACTTAACGGTCATGATTTCCTGCAGGGTATAGGAAGCGCCATATGCCTCCAGTGCCCAAACCTCCATCTCTCCAAAACGCTGTCCGCCGAACTGAGCCTTACCGCCCAGAGGCTGCTGTGTAACCAGGGAGTATGGGCCGGTTGAACGTGCATGGATCTTATCATCAACCAGATGGTGCAGCTTCAGGTAGTGCATGTGCCCGATGGTAACAGCGCCGTCAAAGTACTCGCCGGTACGTCCGTCTCTCAGGCGAACCTTACCGTCACGGCTGATGGGCACGCCCTTCCAAAGCTCCCTGTGCTCTAAGTGAGCGCCAAGGTAGTCGATTACAGATGGCTTCAGCAGGTCTTCATATTTAGCCTTAAATTCTTCCCAGGATGTGTTCACATAATCGTTGGCCACTTCCAGGGTATCCATGATGTCATTCTCGTTTGCGCCGTCGAAAATAGGGGTGGATACGTTGAAGCCCAGGGCCTTGGCTGCAAGGCTTAAGTGAATCTCCAACACCTGTCCGATGTTCATACGCGAAGGCACGCCCAGAGGGTTAAGCACGATGTCAAGAGGGCGACCGTTTGGCAGGAAAGGCATATCCTCAACAGGAAGCACGCGGGAAACAACACCCTTGTTGCCGTGACGTCCTGCCATCTTATCACCCACGGAAATCTTACGTTTCTGGGCAATGTAGATGCGGACTGTCTGGTTCACGCCTGGTGACAGCTCGTCTCCGTTCTCCCTGGTAAATACCTTTGCATCCACGATAATGCCGTATGCGCCGTGAGGCACCTTAAGGGAGGTATCGCGGACTTCCCTGGCCTTCTCGCCGAAGATGGCGCGCAGCAGGCGCTCCTCCGCGGTCAGCTCGGTCTCGCCCTTAGGCGTTACCTTACCTACCAGGATATCTCCTGCACGGACCTCCGCACCGATGCGGATGATGCCGCGCTCATCCAGGTCTTTCAGGGCATCCTCGCCCACGCCCGGCACATCGCGGGTGATCTCTTCCGGTCCCAGCTTGGTGTCGCGGGCTTCTGCCTCATACTCCTCAATATGGACAGAGGTATAGACATCTTCCTGAACCAGACGCTCGGATAACAGGACCGCATCCTCGTAGTTGTAGCCTTCCCATGTCATGAATCCGATAAGCGGATTCTTTCCAAGGGCAATCTCACCGTTGGAGGTGGATGGGCCGTCTGCGATTACCTCGCCGGCTTCCACGTGGTCATTCTTATATACGATAGGCTTCTGGTTGTAACAGTTGCTCTGGTTGCTTCTCTTAAATTTGGTCAGATGGTACACATCGCGGTTGCCGTCGCTGTCCCTGCGGATGATGATTTCATTAGAAGCAGAGCGCTCTACCACGCCTGCATTCTTAGCTACCACACACACGCCGGAGTCAACAGCTGCCTTGGCCTCGATACCCGTACCCACGGCAGGGGCTTCTGTGGTCAGAAGGGGCACTGCCTGACGCTGCATGTTGGAACCCATCAGGGCGCGGTTGGCATCGTCGTTCTCCAGGAAAGGAATCATGGCCGTAGCAACGGAGAATACCATCTTAGGAGATACGTCCATCAGGTCAATGGTCTTTTTCTGGAACTCGGATGTCTCTGTACGGAAACGTCCGGATACGTTGTTGTGTATGAAGTGGCCTTCCTCATCCAGGGCCTCATTTGCCTGTGCCACAACGAAGTTATCTTCCTCGTCAGCGGTCAGGTACACTACCTCATCCGTTACCCTTGGGTTCGCCGGATCCGTGGTCTTATCCACCACGCGGTAGGGAGCCTCGATAAAACCATACTGGTTTACCCTCGCATAGGTTGCCAGGGAGTTGATCAGACCGATGTTAGGACCTTCAGGCGTCTCGATGGGGCACATACGTCCATAGTGGGTGTAGTGTACATCCCGCACCTCGAATCCGGCACGGTCCCTGGACAGACCGCCAGGCCCCAGGGCGGAGAGACGGCGCTTATGGGTCAGCTCTGCCAGCGGGTTATTCTGGTCCATGAACTGGGACAGCTGGGAACTTCCGAAGAACTCCTTCACAGCCGCAGTCACGGGCTTGATGTTGATTAAAGACTGGGGCGTGATGCCATCCATATCCTGGGTGGTCATACGTTCCCTTACCACACGCTCCATACGTGACAGACCGATGCGGTACTGGTTCTGAAGGAGTTCGCCTACGGCGCGGATACGGCGGTTGCCCAGATGATCGATGTCATCTGCGTTGCCCACCTGCTCCTCCAGATGCATATTATAGTTAATGGAAGCAAGGATATCTTCCTTTGTAATGTGCTTTGGAATCAGGTCGTGGATATTCCTGCGGACAGCCTCCTTAAGAGACTCCTCATCGGTGCCAGCTTCTTCCAGGATAGAAGCCAGGGCCGGGTAATATACTAACTCCGTAACGCCCACTTCCTCCGGATTAAAGGGCACATGGGCGGAAAGCTCCACCATCATGTTGGAAAGGACCTTCTGCTTCCTGTCAGGACCGTCCACCCATACATAGGGAACTGCCGCGTTCTGAATCTTCATGGCAGATTCCTTGTCAAGCTTGGTGCCTGCCTCTGCCAGAATCTCGCCTGTGGCGGTGTCCACCACGTCCTCTGCCAGTACCTGTCCGTTAAGACGGTACTTAAAGGACAGTTTCTTATTAAATTTGTATCTGCCGACTTTTGCAAGGTCATATCTTCTGGGGTCAAAGAACATGCTGTTAAGGAGACTTTCTGCACTGTCAACAGATAACGGCTCGCCGGGACGAATCTTCTTATATAATTCCAGAAGGCCATCCTGGTAATTATCGGAGGTGTCCTTTCCGAAGCTGGCCAAGAGCTTTGGCTCCTCGCCGAAGAGTTCCAGGATTTCCGCATTGGTTCCGAATCCCAGGGCACGAATCAATACAGTCACAGGCACCTTACGGGTCCTGTCTACACGTACATAGAATACGTCATTGGAGTCTGTCTCGTACTCCAGCCATGCGCCACGGTTGGGAATGACAGTACAGGTATACAGTTCCTTACCCACTTTATCATGGCCAATACCGTAGTAGATACCAGGGGAACGTACCAGCTGGCTGACAATAACACGCTCAGCACCGTTAATCACAAAAGAACCGGTATCTGTCATCAGGGGCAGGTCGCCCATGAAAATCTCGTGTTCATTCATTTCATCTTTATCTTTATTGTACAGTCTTACCTTTACCTTAAGTGGTGCAGCGTAAGTTGCGTCCCGTTCTTTACACTCTTCGATGGTATACTTTATATCATCCTTACACAATGTAAAGTCAACGAATTCCAGACTCAAATGGCCTGCAAAGTCCGCTATGGGAGAGATATCATCAAATGCCTCCTTCAGTCCTTCTTTTAAGAACCACTGGTAGGAGTCTTTTTGAATCTCAATCAAGTTAGGCATTTCAAGAACTTCTTTCTGTCTTGAATAGCTCATTCTTACGCTTTTCCCGGCCGGTACCGGACGTATTCTGCTTTTCTCCATTGACGTTTCACCCCTGTTTTCTAATTTGGTTCGCAATATTTCCATCTCAATCTGACGCCGAACCGGACGCCAGATGCAGCAAAATATCACTGTCGTTCTCTGTAATTGGGCGCCATACAACGTAAAACCGTACGTGAGGGCGCAAAAAGCCCACGTCGCCACAATAGTGCACACTCCATAATAACACAGACCTGTCAAGGTGTCAAGGATTTTTGCTTGCAATTTACCGTCTAAAATGATATACTATTATAGAATGTCCCCTGGGGTTGTAGATTGTTTAACGGGGGGAATGGTACTATAATTACATAGGTTGGAGGTAAACCCCATGGCTCAGACTATTTTAAATGTACTGATTGTCATTCTGGTCATTGCTCTTGTTGCCCTGGTTGTTCTCTACTTTCTGGGAAACAAGCTCCAGAAGCGCCAGGTAGAACAGCAGCAGTTGTTAGATGCAGCCGCCCAGACCGCATCCATTCTTGTCATTGACAAGAAAAAGATGAAGATTACCCAGGCCGGGCTTCCCAAAGCAGTGACTGACCAGACGCCCAGGTATATGCGCTGGGCAAAGGTCCCTGTGGTCAAAGCCAAGATTGGTCCCAAGATCATGACCCTCATTGCAGACGGACGCGTATTTGACTCCCTGCCGGTGAAGACCGAGGCCAAGGTTGTCATCAGCGGTATCTACATCACTGAGATCAAAAGCGTGAGAGGCGGCGCGATTCCGACTCCGCCAAAGAAGAAGGGATTCTTCGCCAGATTTAAAAAGGATAAGAAAGATAAGAAATAAAAAGAAGCGGCAGTCACGCCGCTTCTTTTTATATCCTTTTACAATATCCTTCTGCAGTTTCTTTTACTGCTCTTATCGTTTCATTCCACGTCGTCACGCTGTGTATTGGTACCCTGTACCCTGTCACTGCGGGCAGGACTGGACATCCAGGCGGATGCTGCAATCGGACAGATGTTCATAATTGATATCCAGGGAATAATCCACATTCACCAACAGACTGTCCGGCTCTTCATTAATTTTAATCCGGTTGGCCTGTATGCCTACCACCATATCGCCCAGGGGAGTGGTGTAGCATGAAAGATTCTTCTTGTTCTTCTCAAACTGCATGTGGGTGTTGGCGATTCCCTTTTTAATTATGTCCATTCCGGAAGGGGATATCTTGATTACGTTCTTGACTTTACCTGTAAAGCCTTCCATCATCTCTTCGTAGAGGATGTAATGCTTTCCATTCTTCTGATAATAATCTCCCCTTACTATCATCTCCACATCGGAGTCCTCTTCGTCTATCATCTGGATGCCACTGATTGTAATCAGCACGTCTTTTGTCATATTCCTTCCTCTTTCCCTTAAGTGTATCGTTCCATCCCATGGGCCATCAGCATATCCACCAGCTGGTCCTTAGTAATCCCTCTGGCTTCCCACAGCATGGGGTACATACTGATGGCGGTAAAACCTGGCATGGTATTAATCTCGTTGAAGACCACTTCTCCGTCATCCTTCACAAAGAAATCCACTCTGGCCAGTCCATAGCCGTCCACTGCACGGAATATGTCCATAGCGGCCTGGCGTACTCTCTCTGCCGCCCCTGCCGGCAGTTCCGGATCCGTCACTGTCCTGGATTCTTCGTTGTAATACTTGGCCTCAAAGTCATAGAACTCTGCCGCGGACAGTATCTCTCCTACGCCGGATGCTGCCACCTCCTTAAGTCCGCCTCCGAATACAGCGCACTCGATCTCCCTGCCTATGATGGTTTCCTCTACCAGCATCTTACGGTCATGCCGGGCCGCCTCTAATAGTCCTGCTTCCAGGGCCTGACGGTCCTCCGCCTTTGTCACGCCCCTGGAGGAGCCTGCATTGGACGGCTTAATAAATACGGGATATGAAAAATGCCTTTCCACCCGTTCCACCACCGATTCCATATGCGCAAGCTGTTCCCTGTACACTGCCTCGTATGCTGCCTGGCGCACTCCCAGATCATCCACGATAATCTTGGTGTACAGTTTATCCATAGACACTGCGGAAGAAAGGACACCGCAGCCCACATAGGGAATCTTAGCCAGTTCCAAAAGGCCCTGGATGGTACCGTCCTCCCCGTACAGCCCGTGAAGAACCGGGAACACCACATCCACCCTGACCTCGCGGACCGAATTTCCGTCCATGAGGAGGATGCACTTCTTCGTTGCGTCCGGCAGCAGGAGGGCTGATACTGTCCCGTCCCTCCAGGTACCGTTTTTTACATCTTCCGTTGATTCTGCCTTAATCCAGTGTCCATCTTCTGTAATTCCTACAAGTAATACATCGTATCGCGTCCTGTCTATATGCTCAATGACATTGACAGCCGACATGCAGGACACAATATGTTCTGATGACTGGCCGCCAAATATGACTGCCGCCTGAAGTTTACCCATGCTAGTCTCCTTAAACTCACTTATTTTAGTGATTGTTCTACGTTTATAGTATAACATATGTGGCAATAATTACAAACAGAAATTAAAACTGCATCAACGGCCAAGGAGGTCTTAAATCATATGAAATACAAAATAAGCCTGTGCATATCCGCACTTTGTTTTTTTACTGCATTCCTCATTCTCATGGCATCCCGCACCACCGGCGAGGAAGCCCTGGCATCCCGCATTGCCCCTGAAATCCTCCGGTTTCACGTCCTGGCGGAAAGCGACAGCGCCAGGGACCAGAATCTGAAGCTGGGGGTAAAGGGGCTGGTCCTGGACTACATCCACAGCCAGGTACCTGAGGATACGGACAAGGAACAGCTTGAACAGTGGATAGAAGGCAACAAGACCAGCATCGAAACCATGGCCCAGGACTGGCTGGCAGACCAGGGGGTCTCCTATCCCGTAAAGCTGGAATTAACAAGGGATTACTTTCCCACCAAGGCTTACGGGGACATGGTATTTCCCTGCGGCACCTATGACGCGGTCCGCATCACCATTGGAAGCGGAAAAGGCCACAACTGGTGGTGCGTGCTCTATCCCTCCCTCTGCTACACCGACGCCATCCACGCAGTGGTGCCTGATTCCTCCAAAAAAACCCTGTCGTCTCTTTTGGCGGAAGATGACTACGATGCCCTGTTATCCCCCCTGGACAGGACAAAACAGCCCCAGCAAAAGCCGGAGGTCCGCGTACGGTTCCGGCTCATGGATTTATTTCATAAAAAGGGCTGAGATTCTATTTCTTCCGGCTGTCCAGCATGTCCTGAAGCGCCTCGTCGCTCACGTCAATCCACACATCCTCTTCCTCCGCATTCAGTCCCAGATACTGGGCCAGAGTGCGGGGGTCGTCGCTGTTATTCCAACGGCTTACATACCGGTAAATCTCCTCAAAGGGAATCTCCCCTGACAGATACCGCTCCTTAAAGGTTCCTTCCTCCATCATTTCCTCACCCGCGCCGGTATGGCCGGCTCCTGCTCCTGTTCCTTGATGTTGCGTGAAACCGTGATCTCCTGGTTGTCGATATGTTCCCTGGCCGCCTTCTTAGCCTCGGCTATGTTGCGGTTCTTAAGGGCGTTCAGAATGTGCTCGTGCTCAACCAGAAGCACCTGCCTTTTGTCCTCGTCCTTGATATATTCCAGGCGGTAGCGGTACATCTGCTCACGCAGGTTGCCCAGCATCTGCACCAGCTTATCGTTGCGGGTTCCCTGGTAGATAACGTCGTGATACTGCTCATCTGACTGGGCAATGCTCATGGCCTCACCCCGGTCAATGGCGTTTTTAAAGTTACCCTGCACCCGCTCCAGCTCAGCCATGTCGTCCTCCGACATCCGCTGGCAGGCCAGCTCAATGGCCAGTTCTTCCAGGGAGCGGCGCACCTCCAGCACATCCCGCAGGCTCTTCTCTGATATCTTGGCCACCTCAGCGCCCTTTCTGGGAATCATAAGCACCAGGCCCTCCAGCTCCAGCTTGCGGATGGCTTCCCTGATCGGAGTCCTGCTGACGCCTAATTTTTCAGCCAGCTGAATTTCCATCAGCCTTTCCCCCGGAGCCAGCTCCCCCTTCAGTATAGCCTGACGCAGGGTGTTGAACACCACGTCCCGAAGCGGAAGATACTCGTTCATATTAACCTTAAAATTATTTTCCATTTAAAAATGTCCCTTTCCTGCATTATACTCTGTCCTGTCCATTCCTTTTCACATTAAAGAAATTGGTCAGGTACACCTGTTTTGCCAGCTCCGACGCCCTGCCGAACCGCAGGTCCTCGTAGGCAGCCTGGGCCGCCCTTGGATTGGCAAAAAGCCCGAATACCGTCGGACCGCTTCCGCTCATCATTGCCCCCAAAGCCCCATAGTCACGCATGACCTGTTCAATCCCTGAAATGGCCGGATACTTCTCTCCGGTGACCAGCTCTAACACGTTCCCAAACCTGCCTGCCACCTCCCGCAGATTCTGGCTGCGGATGGCGTCTATCATGCCGTCTATGTCTGGATGGTCCGAAGGCGCAAGCTTCATGGCGTCCAGACTCTCGTATACCACCTTGGTGGACACGCTGATACCCGGCTTGGCTATGAGCACCTGGCACTGGGGCATGGGAGGCAGGGGCGACAGCTTCTCGCCAATCCCCTCGGACAGGGCGGTTCCCCGCATAAGGCAGTAAGGGATATCCGCTCCCAGGGTCACACCCCTCTCCATCAGTTCCCCGACGGACAGGCCCAGGTCAAACATTTTATTGACTCCAAAGAGAACGGAGGCAGCGTCCGTACTTCCGCCGGCCATGCCGGCTGACACGGGAATGAACTTGCGCAGATGGATGGACAGGCCCTGGCGAATGCCGAACTCCTCCATCAGCAGTCTGGCCGCTTTATGGGCAAGGTTCTGCTCATTATCCGGCAGATAAAACAGGTTGGTCTCTATCTTGATGCCCGGCTCCTGGGTGGCGTACAGGTCAATCCGGTCATGAAGCCCCACGGTCTGCATGATCATCCGCACCTCGTGGTAGCCGTCGTCCCTCCGCCCCAGCACATCCAGAGCCAGGTTAATCTTTCCATATGCTTTTAAGCGTAAGTGTCTTATCATCCAGGACTCCCTCTCTATGTACATTGTTCGTATCTCTGTTTTTATAATACATTATATTGTATACAATACTTTCACTTTATTTGCAAGTGGAAATTGCAGAAAAATGCAGAAAACCGGCAGAAATTTTCCGGCCGGTTTTAATAATGGTAATAATCAGATTATTTCCCCTTCAGATTCCGAATTGCTTCCTTCATCTCCTCATCCTCTTCTCCCAGCAAAGGAGTGGCATCCGTGCGATTCTGCTCTTCCTCCTTAGGCATGTACTTCCTGAAAATGGCAGTGAAGAAGTATGAGTTCACAAAGGCAATGAGAGGCATCCCAAACAGGAATAACAGCATGGCAAACTGCGGGAAATAAAACAGTCCGAAATATGTGGCTGCCACGATTCCCAAATCAGTGGCCAGAATCCCGATTGTCTGGAACAAATGGCGCACGGACATAAAGAATGCATTGAACATGGTCCTCTTAACCGGATTATAAAACCTGGCCTGGAGCGGGAACACATAGGTAATGATAAACAGGTAAATCAGAAGCAATCCGCCAGAGACCGCCGTCATGGCTGTCTTGGCCGCGCCGTTTAAAGGCATCTGCCCTGACACAAAGAACCAGAAATCAAAGCCCAGCACGATTCCTGCCGCCAGAAGGATAAGCCAGATGGCCGTTGCCTGCTTGAAGTTGCTCTTAAAAGACCGAAAAAAAGACCGTATGGCGGAATCATCCTCATCCCGCACCAGTTTTAAGGTCACATAATAGACGGCTGTGGCGGAGGCACCGGCTGTAAACACAGGGATGGAACAGACAATCCACAAAATGTTCAGTATGATTAAGTCTCCCAGCTTTCCTATGAACCGCCACACCGGATTATCGTAATTAAATATACCCTGCAACATAAGTATTCCTCTTCTTTCTGTAAATACACCTGGTGATATTCTATCATATTAAGCGGAAAATGCAAAGGGCTGCTCTGGTTTCATGAAATTTTTATATTCTCCTTAAGGCCGGATGTGGTATACTTACATGAAACGGCCTGTCCGTGCAAATACAGCAGAGAGAAACGGAAGGAATGCATAAGCTATGTCCATCAGAGAAGAAGCAGAAAACGAACGGCAGAAACTGAAAAACATGTCCTGGAAGGACCGGGCCTGGTATGTGTGGGAGTATTATAAGTTCCACCTCCTGGCTGTGATTCTTACCATCGGGGTCTTAAGCACCATAGGCACCATGATATACCGCCAGACCTTTACCACCCGCCTGTCCGTGGCCATTATCAACGACCGCTCCGGAGGCGCCGGCTCCAGCGCTCAGCTGGAATCAGATCTGCGGGAATATCTGGGATGCGGCAAAAAGGACCTGATTGAAATAAACGAGGGCCTGATGGTGGATTTTGATGAGGAATCCACCTCCCAGTACGGATATGCCACCCTGGCCAAAATTTCCGCCCTGGTAGCCAGCAAAAGCCTGGACGTGGTCATCGGAGACCAGTCCGCCATCGACCACTACGAGACCATATCCGCATATCAGAACCTGGAGGAATTACTTTCCCCAAAGCTCTATGCGCGGGTGAAGGACCATATCTACCAGGCAAAGGACGGTGAGGGAAACCTTACGCCTGTTGCCCTGTCCCTGGAGAATACCGCCTTCAAAGAAAAGACAGGCATCGTCATGGCTCCCCCTTACCTGGCCATCATACAGGGCACTCCCCATAAAGAAGCTGCCCTTCAGATGATTGAGTATCTGTTTCCATAAGACACGTCATTCCCAGGCCTTCCGCCACCTTGCGGGAGGCCTGGTTTTCTCTGTGAATCAGAGCGCAGAGCCGAACCCCCAGCACCTCATGGCTGTAACCGGCAATGGCTGACACAGCTTCCTCGCAGTATCCCCGCTGCCGGTAAGGCAGGAAGATATGGTACCCCAATTCCAGCCAGGGAACGGACTGTCCCAGGGAGTACAGACATTCCTCCATCTCCCTTGCAAGCTTGGGATTGGACACTCCCGCCAGCCCCACCAGAACCTGGTCTTCCCTGCGTACCAGGGCCCATGTACCATACTCAAAAAAGCCGTACTGGTTCCTGCAGTACAGTTCCAGCGTCTCCCTTGAACGGAATATGGCCTCCTGAGGTCCGTACTCCTCCTCCGGAATATAACAGGCATAATCCGCGGTCAGCTCCCGTATGAGCAGCCTGGACGTCCTGCATATAGTCCACGGAAGCCCCAGATGGCGGCGTATTACCAGCTCCAGCAGCTCATCCGTGGCATCCTCAATATCCGGAATCACATAGGGAATTCCCTTCATATCCCAGATACCCGCCCCCTCACACTCAACGCCAACAACGGCCCTCCCGGCAGCTTTCGCCGCCAGAAGGGCCTCAGGTTCGTCTGATATGACTGCTGTGCAGGTCTTTCCATCTAAACAGATGCTGCGCTCTGTTACCATATTACCGCCTCATTGTCATATTGCTGTTTCGCTGACGTATGGCCTCTGCTTTGCTGCCGGATACCGTGAATGACAATTCCTGTCAGCACTTCTCCGGTTCCGGATAGTCCACCCCGAAGGTTTCCACTGTCATGGACTTAATCTTCTGCTCCTGCAGGGGACGGTCACTGTAATCAGTCTGGACATCCGCGATTTTATTCACCACATCCATGCCCTCTGTCACCTTTCCAAAGGCTGCATATGAGCCGTCCAGGTGCGGTGATGCCTTATGCATGATAAAGAACTGGGAACCGCCTGAATTGGGGTGCATGGCTCTTGCCATGGAAAGTACGCCCTCTGTGTGTACCAGGTCGTTCTTAACGCCGTTCTGTGCGAATTCTCCCTTGATGGAGTAGCCCGGGCCGCCCATGCCTGTGCCCTCAGGGCAGCCGCCCTGAATCATGAAGCCGCTTATGACCCTGTGGAAAATCAGTCCGTCATAATATCCCTTTTTTACAAGGCTGATAAAATTATTCACTGTATTAGGAGCTGTATCAGGGTATAACTCTGCTTTCATTACATCTCCATTTTCCATGGTTATGGTAACTATAGGATTTGCCATTTGTCTTTCTCCTTTTTCAATTAGAATCTTTATCCACTATAGCAAATTCCGCCGGCTTTGTCCAGCACGGCTTATCTTTATCCGTCTCTCTTGACGGGTGAGGCGTTTATCCACGGCAATTCCCATACATACCACAGCAATTCCGGTAAGCTTGCCCGGGGGCAGGCTGCCCATCAGGAACAGGTCGGTAAGGATACCGGTTCCAATCTGTCCGATGATGATAAGGATGGTTGCCTTAAATATCTTCAGCTTATCATATACAACCGTGTTAAGTACACAGGCAAGTGCGCCCAGGGGGCCGGTCAGGTATCCGGCCGGATTGGACATGGTAAAAGCAGCCAGATTCAGGCGGAAGCCGGATATGGCAAAGTAAAGGATAAATGAAGCGGCACCTCCCACAGCCACATTGGCAAGAGAGCCATTAAGCAGTCCTGCATATTGGCAGGCCAGAAAACTGAGCATGCGTGTGATTACGGTGAAACACCCCAGGATAACGGCCAGCAGCAGTAATACGGTCAGGGCCAGATAGCTGCCTGTCAGCCGTATATCTGCCAGCCCGGCGCTGTTGATGACAACTATACCGGCAATGATAAGTGCAAACCCCAAAAGCCGCAGCCGGTTAAAAGGGACCTTTTTTGCACCAAGCCATCCGTAATGGTCAGTGACTGCAGACATAATAAGCTGTCCTGCGACTGAAAGGCAGACCGTGACCGCGGTGCCCAGTATGTTGACGCATAATCCGGTAAATCCGATAACAAAGACGCCGGTGATGCCGCCTAAGGTGGCATAGGACGGAATCCCCTTAAAGGAGGGGAATTTACCTTTTGCCAGAAGCTGGTACAGGAAGATGGTAAGGGCATTCAGTGACTGGCTTATGAAGCCCACGCCTATGATTCCCAATGCTGGGAATAACAGGCCGTTGCAGCTGCTTTGTGAAGCAATGAAAGCCCCTGACAGGATAGCGGTTAAAGTATATAGCACGTTTATTCCTCAATTCGTTTGTTTATGATTTTACCATAGGAATGGAGCATAATCTCATCTGAGTTATGCTCCATTTGCCTTGTATGTCTTTGGGGTATTACTGGGCTTCGTAGCTCACTTCCATATCTACCCTGCCGCTCTTCTCACGGAAATACCCGAACAGGAGGGCAGCCACGCACACACAGAGATTGACAGCCATCTTGGGCCAGGTCATGGTACGAAGACTCATGTATGCCCCGAAGATACTTGCCAAAGTACCCGCAATGGTCCAGAACCAAAGCACGCGGGTGGAAGCGTGCCAGCGTGAGCGGTTCCACTCCGTGGGAATGACCTGGGGCAGACGGAACACGAAAATAGCCAGCAGAACGTCCATGATATTGGATGCAAAGACAGCGGTGCCTGAGATGGTGTTCATGTTAAAGCCGAAAATTAATGGCAGCAGTCCAACCAGGTAGAAGAACAGGATAAGGTTGTGAGGTGTTTTAAACCGGCTGTTGATTGCGCCGAACTTTTTCGGCAGCCATCCGTCCACACAGCCCTGAAGCAATGGCTTTGTGCACCAGCCCATCTGGGCGTTAAGGGTGGTCATAAGAGCGAACATGGCGCCCCCAATCAGGAAGAACACATAGAGCGGTCCCGGAAGTATCTCGGCAGCGACCAATGAAAGGGGCTGTCCCTGTACCACATCAATGGGGAGCACGCCGGTAGCAACCACTGCCATGAATGCATAGAAGACGGCCACGACAACAGTTGAGAGTATGATGACAAATGGCATGTCCTTAGTGGGATCCTTTGCCTCGGCAGAGAAATTGATGATATTCTGTGCGCCTCCGCAGGCAAAGGTCAGGATGGCCGCCGCGCTGCAGAAACCTAAGGGGCCGTCCGTAAGGAATCCCTGTGGCTGTACATAGGCCTTAAAGTCTACGCGGAATATACCAAATGCGGTAAATACGGCCAGGGCAATCATAAGGCATACAACGAGTACATGCTGGACAATGGATGCGTTTTTAACACCGATTATATTGACCATCATCACAAGGGTGTTACGGAACTGGCAGAAGAATGGGTCAGGACCAAGGGGTCCATATCCCAGGTGATTAAGAACCTGGACGAGAATGGTTATCTCATAAAGAAAAAGGAAGGCAATAATAATAAGAATGTCCATCTGTATCCTACCAGTAAGGGGGTAGAACTCAGTCTGGCCCATAAGATGTATGATGCCAGGAACTTAAAGAATACACTGGACTTCTTCACGCAGTATTGTACGGAGGAGGAACTGACAGCCTTTTATAAAGTTCTGGGTTATTATACCATGTTGTTGAAAGGATGAATATGAAGGCGCGGATAGGACGGCGGTGGGAAGAAGGGGATTCATTTTACCTATCGTTTTGGTGGAATGACCTTGGCAAAACCAGGCGGCCGATTTATCATGGAAGTGGAAAAGATGATAGTATGTGCATTATGTCACATAAGGAACCCCCGGAGAGTTGCCGCTCTCCGGGGGTTCCTTTTCTTTTGGGGTAGAATAACCGGTGAAGAAAGATAGTATGTATTGCATTACCCCCACCCCCCATCCCGCTGGATAGAGTCAACAGCAATTCCATTATATCTTATAAAACCCTATTCGCCTATAGTCTACAGCTTCCGCGCGCAATATTCCCGTATGATCTCCATATAATCCCGTGCATGCTGCGGCAGATACCGCCCCTTTGGATAGGCCGCAATGGTTGTTGTGACAATGGGACTTTTTCCTATGGACAGGCAGAGGGACGGTTGGCTGCCATGGGATGCGGCCATATGATAGTAGCTTTCCGGCGCAAATGCAATCCCAAGCCCTTCCATGGCCAGTTTGATGGACATCTCGCTGTTGCGTGTGTGCAGGAGCACAGGCGGATCCATATCGTAATCCTTAAACAGTTTAAGGGCAATGCCGCCCGTGTTCTGGTCCGGATAGAGTAGGATGAAGTTCTCCCTTGAAAACAGGCTTAAATCAACCCAGGGATGCTTAAAACCCGGTTTATCCACTGACTTGGAGGCCAGAGGATGTCCTTCAGATAAAATCAATACAATTTCTTCCCTTTGCATGACCTCATAGTCCAATAATTTGGGGAATACATGGACATTATAAAAGGTGAGGTCAATGGAATTGTCTTTTAAGCTTGTCTCGGCTATGAAGTTAACGGCTTCCATCACATTGATGGTCACATGGGGGTAGCGGCTGTGGAATTCCATCAGGGTGGGCTGGATGATGGTGCTTCCCATCATGATGGGGATGGCGATATTGAGGCGTCCGTATTTCCTGTGGCTGATGTCCTCGTACTCCCGGTCCCACTGCTCCCCGTAAGCAGCAATCTGCTCCGCATAGTGAAGATATCGTTCACCCATATAGGTTGGGGTGTAGCAGTTGTCCCTGCGGTAAAAAAGCGGCCCGCCCAGCTGGTTTTCCAGGTTCTTAAGATACTTGCTTAAGGAGGGCTGGGAAATGAACAGGGATTCGGCGGCCTTACCAATGCTTCCTTGCCTGGCAATGGCCAGAATATAGCGTGCTTCTTTTAGTTCCATAAAAAACCTCCTGACAGGGCATTTCTGTAAATATACGGAAATGATTTGTAAAAAAACAGGTGAATATAGCTTTACTGCATAAAAAATATAGAATTTATATATTTGACGTATATTATATTACTTTTTATAATAAACGTAAAGCCTAAAATAAGTAACCTTAATAAATCTATTGATTCAACGTAACAGTCCGGACTGAACTGTTGCGATTCAGCATGGAGCGCGAAAATCATGAAAAAGAGCAGTGCATTAATTATGCTGGTACCCGGCCTTGTCATCCTGCTGGTGTGCCTTGCCATCCCTTTACTGCGGGTATTGGCGCCAAGTATTTTCTCCGGAAATTATCCGTTCAGTTTTTACACGGATTTTTTTCGGGACGGGTATTATATGAAAATATTCCTGCGGACGGTTAAGATTGCCGTGATTACCACTGCTTTCTGCATGGCGGGCGGTATCCCTACGGCATATTTTATCAGCCGCTGTCCTAAAAAGTACAGGGGACTGCTGCTGGCGTTATCCATCTTTCCAATGATGACCAACTCTGTAATCAGGAGCTTTGCGTGGATAAACATACTGGGAAGCAATGGAATTGTGAATAAGTTTCTTCTGACAGCTGGTTTTGTGGATAAACCTGCCAAGCTTTTGTACACGGACTTTGCAATCATCATTGGTTCCATCTATCTGTTCCTGCCGCTGATGATTGTGACGGTTACAGGCGTCATGGAAAATATTGACGACGATATGATGGAAGCAGCACAAAGCCTGGGCGCTGCCAGGATGGAGGCATTCATGAAGGTCATCTTCCCCATGAGCCTTCCGGGAATCATTGTGGGCGGCATCCTGGTATTCACAGGGACGCTGACAGCTTACACCACGCCCCAGCTTCTGGGAGGCAACAGCAACATGGTGATGGCTACCCTGATTTACCAGAGGGCCATGTCCGTGGGAGACTGGACCGGGGCGTCTGTGATTGCGTTCATTATGATCATACTGACACTGGGTGTGATAAAGGGCTTTAATGCCCTGGCTTTACGGCTGGACCGGAGGGGAGGGAATTATGCGTAAGAATAAACTGCTCACTGCATATGCAGTCCTGGTATTTGCATTTCTGGTGATTCCGCTTGTCATCATTACCATTACGGCTTTTGGCGGCGGCAGCGCCATCACCTTTCCCATTGAATCATTTTCCTTTAAATGGTTTGCCAATGTGTTTGCACTGAAATCCTTCCGCCGTTCCTTCCTCACAAGCCTGGAGGTGGCGCTTTTGGCAACCCTTATCGCGCTGCTGGTGGGTATCCCGGCAGCTTATGCACTGGCCCGCTCCAAGGTAAAGGGAAAACAGATGCTTAAGTCCATTTTCCTCTCGCCCACCATTGTGCCGGGAATCGTGATTGGTTTTATACTGTATCAGTTTTTAATCCTTACACTGAGGATTCCGGTATTTGTAAGCCTTCTGGCCGGACATTTCATGGTAACGCTTCCTTATGTGATCCGTGTGGTGGGATCTTCCATGGAACAGTTTGATTTCTCCATTGAGGAAGCTGCCTGGAGTCTGGGATGTCCCAAACAGGCGGCATTTTTCAAGGTGGTGCTTCCCAATGTGACGTCGGGAATCTCATCCGCCTTCATGCTTGCATTTATCAACTCCTTTAATAACATACCTGTATCCATGTTCCTGTCAGGGCCGGGAGTCAGCACCTTCCCTTCCACCCTCATGAACTATATTGAATATAATTATGACCCTACTGTTTCTGCCGTATCCGTGCTTCTTATGGCAGCAACCGTAATCATCATGGTAGTGATTGACAGGACACTGGGCATTGCAGCCCTGGCTAAATAGGAGGAGGATGAAAATGGCATTTATGACCCTTAATCAGATTGATGTCAGCTACGATAAAAAGAAGCAGATTTTAAAAGGTCTTGACCTTAAAGTGGAAAAGGGGGAGCTGGTATCCCTTCTGGGGCCAAGCGGCTGCGGCAAGTCCACGACCCTCAGGGTGGTGGCGGGTTTCATTGACCCTCAGGGCGGCTCCTTTACCCTGGACGGGGAAGACATGACCAGGGTGGCTGTGCACAAGAGGAATTTTGGCCTGGTATTCCAGAGTTATGCCCTGTTTCCGCATCTGAGCGTGTATGATAATGTGGCCTTTGGACTGCGCACCAGGAAAATGGACAGGGAAACCATTGATAAAAAGGTAAAGGATATTCTGGAGGTCTGCGGACTGGCTGAATTTGCACAGAGATTTCCAAAGCAGATGTCAGGCGGCCAGAGACAGAGGGTGGCCCTGGCCAGGGCCCTTGTGATTGAGCCAAAGCTCCTGCTGTTGGATGAACCCTTAAGCAACCTGGACGCAAAGCTGCGGCTTGGCATGAGGGTGGAAATCAAACGCCTTCAGAAAAAGCTGGGTATCACAACCCTGTTCGTCACCCATGACCAGGAGGAATGTTTTTCCATATCCGATAAGGTGGCTGTCATGAACAACGGCGTGATAGAGCAGTTTGACACGCCTGAGAATATTTACAGAAGGCCGGCAACCGAGTTCGTGGCAAGGTTCATCGGGTTTGAGAATTTTCTTGAGATGGAACGGGACGGCGCACATGCCTACCGGGCGCCGGACGGCAGCCGGTTTGAGGCGGAGATGGACTGCGCAGAGGAGGCATTTGCAGGCACCATCCGGCCGGACGATATACGGCTGGCAGAGCAGGGGCAGCAGGAAAATGTCCTTACAGGGACAGTGGGTGTGCGCACCTTCCTGGGAAAGAGTTATCAGTATGAAGTGAATACGGCTGCCGGGGTGCTGAAGGTCAATATGGATACGTCCCATTTGTTTAAGGAAGGTGAGGTAATCAGGCTGTATCTGCCAAAGGATAAGCTGGTCCTGGTCCGCAGATAAGGAATGCAGCGCCGGTCAGGTATATGGACGGATGTTATATGAATAAAACCCCTATGAAGGGAAGAAAGAGGAGATTTTTATGAAAAAGACAATTGCAATGGCACTTTGCGCAGCATTGACACTGACCGCCTGCGGGGGCGGCGCAGCCACAGGAGACTCCAAGGCGGATTCGAACGGAAAGCAGAAGCTGGTGCTTTCCACCTATGGGCTGAGCGAGGATATTTCCGCTGAGGAAGTTTACGCTCCCTTTGAGCAGAAATTCAACTGTGAAATCGTCACAGAGACAGGGGGCACCAATGACCGTTATACCAAGCTGGCTGCGGACAGTGAATCCAGCATCGATGTGATTGAACTGTCCCAGGCCATGACTGCAAAGGGGATTGAGGAAGGGCTGTTCGAGGATATTGATTTAAGTAAGATTGAGAATGCGGCCGATATGATTACGGCTGCAAAAACCATGGCGGATGCAGGACAGGGCGTGGCTTACACCATTAACAGCATCGGTATCATGTACAATCCGGATGCAGTTGATTTTGAGATTAAGGGCTTTGACGACCTGTGGGATGCCAGACTGGAAGGCATGGTATCCCTTCCGGAGATTACCACTACCTTTGGGCCGGCCATGGTATATATGGCAAGCGACCATGCAGGCGTGGACATTAAGAGCGACAACGCTGAGGCTGCATTTAAGGCCCTTGAGGAGTTAAAGCCGAACCTGGTTAAGACATACGCCAAGTCCGCCGACCTGATTAACATGTTTACTTCCGGTGAAGTGGCGGTTGCTGTTGTGGGTGATTTTGGTGTTCCTACCATCCAGGCAGCCAACCCGGATCTTGTTTATGTGACACCGGACATCACATATGCCAACTTTAATACCATCAGCATTACCAAGAACTGTAAGAATAAGGATCTGGCCTACGAATATCTCAACTACCGTTTAAGCCCTGAGCTTCAGACCAAGACAGGCAGGGCCCTGAACGAGGCGCCCACCAACAAAAAGGTTGAATTCACGGACCAAGAGTCTAAGAACATGACATACGGCGACAAGGCCGCCAATGCAAAGGTGCTGGATTACTCCTTTGTGAACCCGCAGTTAAACAGCTGGATTGACCAGTGGAACCGTATCATTAATAATTAATCAGAAAATGAATAAGAATCCCTGGAGAGTGGCTATGAAGGTTGATTTCGTGGTAAAGGACGCCTGGGTCTTCCTGACATACAGGCAGTGCTTTGAGAAAAGGGATGTTGCGGTTGCAGGGGAAAAGATTTACGGGGTTTCCCCTGCGATTTGCTATCCGGACGCAACAATAATTGACGGCAGCGGGATGTATATGATTCCTGGGCTGGTTGATATCCATATGCATATTGAGAGTTCCATGACGTATCCGGCAGAATTTTCCCGTATCACCCTGCCTTACGGCGTTACGACCGTGGTGGCGGATGCCCATGAGATTGCCAATGTATTCGGTATGGACGGTATCAGGTGGTTCATGGGACAGGAGACATTGCTGGATATATTCTATGCCATCCCCTCCAGTGTGCCCGCAACCAATGAAAGCCTGGAGACATCCGGCGCAGGGATTGGGGAACAGGAAGTCAGGGAACTGGCTGGTGACAGCAGGGTACTGTGCCTTGGGGAAGTCATGAATTTTAAGGAACTGACCTTGGATGGGGATACGTTAATCAAACGGCTGGTGGGTATCTGCAGGGGGAAAGGAATCCGGGACAGCATGCGGATTGAAGGCCACTGTCCCAAAATCAGCGGGGAGGACCTTTGCCGTTTTATCTATGAAGGGGTGGATGCGGACCATACCCAGCAGACGCCGGAATCCGTGCTGGAGAAAACCGATATGGGCATGTTCATGGAACTGCAGCATAAGTCCCTTACGCCGGAGGTGGTGGACACGGTCTGCCGTTATGGTCTTTATGAAAATGTGGCCCTTATCACGGATGATACCATGCCGGACCAGCTTTTAAAGGGACAGTTAAACCGGATAGTGGGCCATGCGGTCAAGAATGGGATGCCTGTGGAAAAGGCAGTCTACTGCGCAACCTATACGCCGTCCAGAAGGATGCACCTGGATGACCGGGGGATGATTGGGCCTGGAAAGCTGGCGGACCTTGTTCTGCTTAAGGATTTGGAAAACTTTCAGCCGGCGGCGGTGTTCAAGCGGGGGAAGCTGGTGTATGGGGAGGGCCGGGGAAAGGTGCATGGGAAAAGTTATGCGTCTATACCTGAAGCATTTTACCACTCCGTGAACTGTATCAGGGCATCGGAAGAGGACTTTTACCTGAAAACAGATAAACCGTATTCTAAGGTTAAAGTCAATGTGATGAAAATCCAGACTCACGGCACCTTCACCTCCAGGGTAATCAGGGAGCTGGATGTGAAAGACGGCCTTATATGCTGGAAGGGAGCAGGGCTTTCCCTGGCAGTGATGTTTGAACGGTATGGGAAGAACGGGAACATTTCCTTTGGACTGGTGGAGGGCGCCTTAAAGAAACAAGGGGCCATTGCGACCACCTGGTCCCACGACAGCCATAACCTGCTGGTACTGGGGACCTGTGAAAGGGATATGGCGGCGGCCCAGAACCGGGTCATGGAACTGCAGGGCGGTTATGTGGCTGCAGAACATGGACTTGTGACAGCTGAGGCCAGGCTTCCTGTGGGCGGAATCATATATGACGGTCCGGTGGAGAAGCTGGCGTCTGATTTGGGCAGGGTCAGGCAGGCAATGAGGGAAATGGGATATGAAAACAATAATGAAATCATGTCCATGTCCACCCTTGGGCTTTCGGTGTCGCCGGAACTGAAGCTGACGGATTACGGGCTGCTGGATGTAAAGACCCAGGAACCGGTTCCCCTCATTGAGGAGTATATTGAATAAGGGAGTTGTTATCAGATGAAGACAGTCATCACCAATGGCATCATTATTACCATGAACCGGAATATGGATATGTATCCGGACGGATATGTAATCGTGGAGGACAGCAGGATATCAGAGGTTGGCCCCATGGAAGCGCTGGGGCGCCGGATGACGGAGTGGGGACATGGCAGGCAGGAGGGCATTTCCATCATAGATGCAGGACACGGCATTGTCATGCCCGGCATGGTGAACACACACTGCCATATGGGGATGATTCCCTTCCGGGGGTTAGGGGATGACTGCAAGGACAGGCTTCGGGTTTTCCTTCTGCCCATGGAGTCCAGGGCAATGGACCGGGAACTGGCCAGCCTTTCCAGCAGGTATGCTATTTGCGAGCTTCTTTTAAGCGGTGTCACCACGGTCATGGATATGTATTACTTTGAGGATGCGGTGGCAGAGGTCATGGACCAGATGGGAATCAGAGGGATTGCCGGCCAGACCGTAATGGAGGAAGCATCCTGTGATGCGGGGACGCCCCGGGAGGCCATTGCGCTGGGGGAGTGGTTGATTAAGCGTTACAGGAACCACCCGCGGATAAAGGGCTGCATTGCGCCTCACGGAACAACAACGTGCAGCAGCAGTACGCTTCAGGAAATCCATCAGGTAAATCATAGATATGGCGTGCCATTTACCCTTCATGTGGCTGAGATGGATTATGAAATGTCATATCTGAAGGAACAATATGGATGTACGCCCATAGAATATCTGGACCGGTTGGGAGTCCTTGACAGCCATACCTTGTCCGCACACAGCATACGCCTTACAGAACAGGATATAAGCCTGATGGCAAAGTCCGGCAGCAGCGTGGCCCACTGCATCGGTTCCAATACCAAGGCGGCCAAAGGGGTGGCGCCTGTAAGTTCCATGCTGGAACAGGGGCTGGCAGTGGGGCTTGGCACGGATGGACCGGCCAGCGGCAACACCTTGGACTTATTTACGCAGATGAGGTTCTGCGCCAATTTCCACAAAAATGAGACCGGGAACAGAAGTGTATTTCCTGCAAAGGATATAGTCTCAATGGCAACCATATGGGGAGCCGGGGCTTTAGGCCTGGACAAGATAACCGGCTCCCTGGAACCGGGAAAAGAGGCGGACCTGGTGGTGGTGGAAACGGATTCGCCCAACATGTTTCCCGTATACGACCCTTATTCCGCCCTTGTGTACAGTGCGCGCGCAGACAATGTAAGGGATGTGTTCGTGGCAGGCCGGTGTCTGGTAAAGGACAAGCAATTAGTGTCCCGGGATTTCCGGCAGATAAGGGAAGACCTGCGGCAGGAAATGAATCAGACTGCTTTTGGTGATATGGGCAATCTGGTTTAGGGGAAACAAATAGGTGTTGACATGCATGTATAAGTTCCTGATGCTCCGCTCTTCACACGCTTCAAACAGAACTTCCTCCCTTACCTGGAATTGATGTTTGAACGCATGGTCGATTACACGGAACCCATCTGCCAGGCTATAATCACATCACCCCAAAAGCAGATGTCTTCCTGGCCGGCATTGCAAGCCAGCTTACAGTCATTGTTGAGAATGAATTGTCCACAATATATTCGCAGCCTTAAACCATTAATTGCCTGAAAAAGCATTCAATTTAAGAGCTGCTTGGTGGGCGGCGGCCAGGAAAGAGGGCGGTTTGAGGTGAAAATGGACGGATTTGTGACGCTGGCGGGTGAGTTTTCAAGGATTTTGTGTGAAATTACTTGAATTTATAGAGTGGATTGATTATAATAGAGGTGTAAAAAAGAAAACACCCACTCCAAAAGTGGATGCTCCTAGATTAAGGTGTTATATGTCCTTACGGACACCGCCCATCCTGCGGATCAGACAGGGTGGGCATTTTATTTCCGCTTATTTCTCTTATCGAGAAAGGCGATAATCGCTACATTCAGACTACCAAAGGACATCAGGAAAGCTAATATCCCTATAAAGATTGAAATAATCTCGTATGCTGTCATAGGCGCTACCTATTTCTATGTATTATAACTTCTCGGAATCTTGAGCCCTGATTTCATAAGGCTTTCAGACCCCTATTTTAAAAAATCACCCACTTTTTTCTATCAGGATTCTTTCGTATCCGAATTCCTCAAATCGGTTCTTTTTATGATTTCTTTTCCCGAGTTTGGAAAGGCGATTCCAACAATCTTTCTCCAAAGGATCGGTTCCCTAAAATGAAACCTCCCAAAGGGAAGAAGAAAGGGGAGAAAACTCCCTGCGACTCTTCCAGCGTGGCTTCAAAACTCATTCCCCTGCTGGAACGCTGGCCATCTCTACATGTATGTGGCTTCCGATTCCCATAGCGACCTTCCCGTGTTCCCTCTTTTAGAGCGGGCCTCCAGACACGACATGCTTTCTTTTCTCCACTCGTTTTTCACCATGAAAGCGTATCTGCCGGAATTTCATATGGAAAAGCTCCTTCTGGATTCCGCTCATGATGCCTATGCTGTCTATGAATACTGCCGACGGGAAAACATCTCCCCTTTTATTGATCTGAATCCGGTTCTTTTCCTGCTCGATATTTAGTCAGATGGACCCTCATTCATTGAGATTCCCAGAAGTTATAAACAAAAGGACAGCTGCATGAGAGCTGTCCTTTTATCAATCTGAATTTTCAATATTCTGTTGTGCTTTTAGAGTTGCTATCCGTTTGCTATCTACAAAATGGGTTGCATACCATTTTTCGATTTCAGGATTCCCACTTTTGCTGAACCGCAGTGGAATCACCGGCTTGTGTCCCTGACCGTTTTTCTTTTTTACGCCCCATTGCTTGTAATAGCAGAAAGATGACTTTAGTCCGGTTTTCTGCGCGTACACCCGTATCTGGTGCATGATAAAAGAAAGTTTCCGCAGATTGACGGTGCAGACCCGTTCCAAGTAGTCCACACGTCCAAACCGCCAGTCCTCATATTTTGGTTTTGGAAGAACGCCAACTTCCATCAGCACATCTACAGGAGCTGCATAGCCCCGCCGCTGGCATTGATGATAGACAGATGAATGTACTTTACTAATCAGTTCTTTTTCATTCATGGCTGTTATCATTCTTTTCATGCCAGTTTTTCAAGACAGCCTCAACCTGAGCAATCAGCTGATCCTTATCCGGCATATACAGGACATAACGGGATGCAAAAATATTGTTGGAAAGTCCGCCTAAAGCATATTCCGCAGCGATGCTGTCTTTGTCGGTGCAGAGAATAATGCCAATAGGCGGGTTGTCGTCCGGATCGTTTACTTCTGCCGCGTAATAGTTTAAGTACATATTGAGCTGTCCGGCAGCCTCCGGCGTCAGTTTTTTTGTTTTCAGTTCAATCAGCACATACGCCCGAAGTATCTTATTATAAAACACCATATCCACATAATAGTGGGTATTGTTCAGCGTAACACGCTGCTGGGTTCCAACAAACATAAAGCCGCGCCCCAGCTCCAGTAAAAACTTCTCAATCTGTGCGACAAGGGCTTTTTTCAAATCGCTCTCCAGCATAGGCTTGTTTTCTGGTACACCCAAAAACTCAAACACATAGGGGTCACGGATGATGTCGGCGGGCTGGCTGATCTCAATCCCTTTCTGTGCCAACGAGAGAACTTTCTCCTTGTTGGCGTCACCGCTGGACAGAAGCAACCGTTCATAGAGTGAGCTGTCGATCTGGCGTTTCAGTTCCCGAACGGACCAGCCGGAATTGATGGATTCCTTCTCATAAAAACTGCGCTTGCTGTCATAATTCCCGCGTCAGTTCTTTGGAAAGCTCCCTTAATGTTTGTTTTCCATATTCTGCGCGAATCTGGTTTTGCTGTTCATATTCCACGATAATCCGGCCAATCTGCCAGTAAGTTGTCAGCAGCTGGGTATTAACCTGCTGGGCAACATTTTTTCTTGATTTTTCCAGTAATTCCCGAATTTCCAGAATCATTGAGCTGTTTGGAGTTAATTGATTTTCCATATACACACTCCTTATCTAAAGCTGCCCGCATTTAGCGGCAGAGTATTTTTATTATCAGTATATCCTATTTTTAAGGGAAAGTAAAATAGCATAGGAACTATCATTTATCCGTACACTCTGTTCTGACCTTAATTGCCTTTCCATCTTTATCATAAAAGCACTTCCAAATACAGCCGCAAAATTTTTTTCTACCCGGAACATCCCAGCATACCGCATTAAAGTCCGCAGGTCTTTGTCTTTTCTTCGGGCATACGCTTTTAACGCCTCTTGGAAGTTCTCCTTGTTCTCTGCTCTTTTTCCGGCTTTCGATCAGCCACACTATTTGAGACTGTCACAGCCAAAGAGCAAGAACAAAAACAGCTTGAATTTTGTTTGAATTGGTCTTTAGGTTGAATTTTCCTTGTAAATACGTTGTTTCCGGGTGTTTTCCTTTTCAGCTTTTCTTTCTAATTTGCTCGATAAAACGTGGAAAATGGGTTGCTTTTAAGGCAGAAGGGACAGGTTCTCGCTATGGAACTGCTCGCATTCGCCGTGGGCATGGTAGAGTCCTATGACTTCGCGGTCAGTCATTCCAAGGTTTGTCCACCAGGTATTGACTTCAATGTCGCCTTCCAGAAGGAACTGGCCATATTTATCAATGGTACGGTTTATGATCTCGTACCCGGCACGGACGGTGATGGTTTTTTCCGCATCATCCGCTGTTTTATAGGAAACCGGTTTCCAGTCGCTGCCGATATAGACGGTTTTCCCTTCACGGGGAGTTTCGATATCTTGGCTGTATTCCTGTGCCATCTGCAGCCAGTCCTCTTTGCTTTCCCTGCGGAGGTTGCGTTTTATGATGAAATAACAGCCCGCTTCCACCAGGATACCGATATTCTCTGCGGCATCGTTTCCTGAATCAAGGCGGATCAGGAGCGGTTCATCCGTGATCTCCCTGCACATACGGATGGTTTCCCGTAAAAACTCAGGGGTATGCTACATGATACCGAATGGAATCGTACCGCTTCTATCGTAATATCCCTCGCCTTCACCAAACACACATTCATCAAAGAAAAGTATATCATAATACTGTGCCCTGTTTAGGGTCTGTACCTGCTCTCCCACTGTCTTATATGGTTCTAACACGATTCTGTGCGACTTTTCTTCTGCCTCTTTCAGATTTTGAGCCGCAAGTTCATAGGTAACGATATGACTGTTATAAAAATTATCAATCTTTTCAGCTAAAAGCGGCAGTTCTGCAAGAGGTGCTGTAAAACCGGCACCGCCCTGAGTCTGCACGAAGCAATACCATTGAAAGTTCTGGTTCTTTCATATCGTCAAACCAATAGCCTTCCTTGCAATGTCTGCTATACCTTATCATTACTTTTGAGACAAGTTCTATCTCCTCTGGTGTTTCTGCTACCTCCATCAGAGTATCTATATTCATTAAGTGGTGTTTGCCTGACACCCACATGAAAATGTCTCCTTTTTCTGTTTTGAAACACTTTTCTTTATAAGTGGTACAATATGAGAGAAATGCTTCTTCCAAACCAAACATCTCCCTCGCACGAATATCCAGGTAAATCACCAGGTTTATCCAAAATGCTGCATAGTTTGCCCTGGCTTCTTCCGTAGATATATCACTCCCTCGAAGCACTGGTCAATGCTAACACGGCCTCGTCTGCGTCTGAATCTATACATATCTGTACCGCCATAAGCAGAGCCATGTATAAACAGTGACAATTTTCTGAAATATCAAGCCCTTTCGGATTACGTAAACAGGCTACCATTTCATGTGCTGAACTGTCTTTTCCGCTTCTTAATCCCGTTTAATTTTTTGAATTACTTCATGCAGGGCCAGACGTTGCCGATTGTCCAGGTTTTCAACCTCCACCAGAATGTTGTCCGCAATATCCTCACTTTCCATGTAGTTGTACTGCTCTATCTCTAACACCTCCTTCATAAAATATTGGCGCCGCTCTAATTTTACTATTGTAACAAGACCAGGGACAGCCGGGAGAACCACTGAAAATCCATCTTCGTGTCTGTGTATTTTTATGTAGAGCCGTTGATTTTGCTGTGTTTAGATGGCCCAGCGGTGACCCGCTGGCTTAATAGCCGGACAATTTTTAAAAGAGCTAAACTTTTTATTTTGATAAGGTCAGGGCAAAAAGCGCATTGACTTTTAGGGAGCCTGTGCAACCTACACAAAGATGAAAAATTGCTATTCTGCTACTCCTCAGAATAACTTGGAAACAAAGTACTTTCTTCTATAAATAATAGCAGCTGTATAAAGGAGCCGTTGATTTTGATGGATAGATTTTCTGTATTCTGCATACAAGTAGTAAAAGTCCGTGAACATCTACCAGAATCAGACAGTTTTTAAGAAAGCGTATATTATCTGATTTATGGAAGAAATATTATAAGCCGACTGACAATTCATTCAAGGGCTGCTTCGTGGGCGGCGGCTGGAAAACAGGGCGGTTTTAGTGGATATGAGGTGAAAAACAGGTGGATTGCTCTCGCCGGCGTGAGGATTTAATGAGGATTTTTTAAGAATCACTTGAATTTCATAGATGGATTGATTATAATAGAAGTGTAAAAGAAAGCACCCACTCCAAAAGTGGATGCTCCCAAAGTAAATCGCTACATGTCCTTATGGACACCGCTCACTCTGTGGACAGACAGGGTGAGCATTTTATTTACGCTTATTTCTCTTATCGAGAAAGGCGATAATCGCTACAATCAAGCTACCAAAGGACATCAGCAAAGCCAATATCCCTAAGAAGATTGAAATAATCTCGTATGCTGTCATGGGCGCTACCTCCTTTCCTATGTATTCCGGCAAGCCGGTTTCTTAGGGTTGGGAGGTTGCCACTCCTGTCGTGAGTGCTTTCCTAATATCCATTTTAGCACAAGAACATATGTTTTTCAATTATAATTCTTATCGTCTGTAAGATTTTATATTTTTGATTCCAGTTCCCTCCACCTCCGGGATATCCGGTGCCTGTGCTTTTGCTTTCTCCCATATGGATTGATTGAATTTTTCTTGATAATGCTCTTTTAACTTACCTTTTGTGAAGTCCTCCCACGTTCTCCTCCACCAAAGTCCAAAACTCTGTGTTGATTTTGGTTTGTTCACCTTTTAGAAAAGCGATTCTCTGTTTCTTATCCTCTATGACTTCTAGAAAAATTGGGTCGGTAGGTTCTGCTTTGTATGCTTTGAAAATTTTGTCCCTGCGGTCATATAGGGATTGAATCTCCATTTCAGTCCTTGCGATTTCCTCTATGAGTTCTTTACGTCGCTGATTCAGGAACGGATTGCATACCTCCAACTCCTGCTTTTTAACTTCCAGGGATTTCATGAAGTTTTCAAGGGCGGCTGTGACCTGGAGCATAGAATCGGAGTAGACTTTTGCAATCACCGCCTCGTCTTTTATCTGATTCTGGCTGGAAGTGACAGCGGCAGAGAGAGCCAACCATTCGTAAGCATAGGCGATCTGCTTTCGTTTGATGTACTGCTGACAGAGGAAAATGCCAGTGGAATCACAGAAAAGACAGTCAGCCGCTGGATAGGCAGGCTTATCCAGACTAATGCTCCCAAAACAGTCAGCGACAAGGTAAGCTGTCTCCGAAAATTTTTAAGGCATCTCCGGTATAAAGGCTACAGCGTTTTTATGCCTGACTGCCCCAAAACGCCAGACAGCTATATCCCATATATTTTTTCGGACGAGGAAATACAAATGCTGTTAGCCAATGCTGAGAACTGGGCTGACAAGCATGCTGATCTGAAAATACGTCAGACAGATATGGAATTCTGTATGCTGCTACGGCTGCTCCTGGGCTGCGGGTTCCGATTGGGGGAACCGCTTTCCGCAAGAGTAAAAGACGTAAATTTTTCCCGCATGACTATCCTGATCCGTCACGCCAAGAACGGCAGGCAGCGTATTGTCCCGATGGATGCAGCTTTAACAACGATGCTGGAAAAGTACTGCATTGCGATGGTTATCAAAACAGAACCTGAAAGTTATCTGTTCCCTTCGGTGCTCCACGCTCAATCAGTCTGTGGGCACGCCTGTCTCCAGCTTCTTTGTGAGTTCCTTAATCTTATTGTCCTTTTTTCTGACACATCGTCCATTTCTGATTTTGGTACTATCAGAATTTCATGGATTGAGTGGCATCTCTATTGTTCATGTGTTTGTACCTCTTTTAAAATTTTGTATAAGTCAATTTATCTTGATCTGTGATGTATAATTGTGTTTGCAAGTCCATCTTTTTCCAGTTTCAGACTGTCACCAGCCATTTTCAAAGCAGTTCCGTCAAACTCGTAAACACACGGTCGTGGAGTACAGTTTCTTTTGCTGTCTTGAAAAGTTCCTCTTTTGTCATATGCCCGTGTTCGGCCATTCATCCGGTTTAATATCAATTCCGTATTTCTGGCAAAACTCAACCTTGTCTGTGGCTGCATTTGCAAGGCAGTTTATTACTGCCTGTTCTCCTGCATCTAGTCCCACATAGATTCCGGCAATTAACTGTGTAGTAGTATCAACCGCCATATAGATATTAGGACGTCCGATTACAGCCGACTTATCAACGCTCGACACAAGGTAAATATCTGCCTGTGTTGCGTCCATCTGAAACGCTCCAATTTTATCCCTCCAACTCATAGCAGAACCAAAAAGAGGGCGTTTGTTTCTCTGGTAATCAGTCAATCCGTTTCTGGCGATTGTTGATCTGGATTTTACGTTATAGCCACCCTCATAGAAGTAATGACGGAAACAGTGCCATGATGGGTGATTCTCCATTAACCGTCCGTCTGCGTTCGTGTATCTGGAAAGCAACATCATATCGTAGGCACTTCGCAAACTCATTTTCTTTGCGGAATAGTAAAACGTATCAACCGCCCATCGAAAATCTTTCTGCTCCTGTGTCTCCTGCTTTTCTGGCAGCTTCCTTTCCTCCACCAGCGACCGCCCTGCAAGATGACGGAAATATAATTTCTGTATCCGCTTTACTGTGGTTTCCTCACGCTCTGCAATTTCCTTGATTTTCTCATTCCGTACCTGTTTGTCCATGATGTAAATTTCTTTACGCTCCTTTCTCTATGAGTACAACTTTCCAATCCTTAACAGATTTAGAACCAGACCAATACCGTCTTGAAAATTCCAACTTCTCAATGTTCGCTCTCTTTGATAACATAGCTTCCGAAACAACCTCACGGATTCCAACGCTCCCATCTGCAAGGTGCAACACAAAGTCTGTGGCCCACTCTACATCAAAATAATCTTTCCGAATATCGACCGGGCTTACAAACTGATACTCTCCCTGTCCAAACTCTGACAGGCTTCATGGATAAAAGGTTGAGAGCCGGTGGGAAGGAAACAACAAGTCCCCTTTGCGCATTCACACTTCGTTCATATTTCATTCAAAAACCTTTTACACAAATAACATTATTTCTTCATGTTTGAGCTATATACTTTAACCATAGCAAACAACAAGAGTTGCTACACCAAAAACGCTTACAAGATTTTTTCATAATACTCGAGCTGATAAGAATTTATCAGCTCTCCTCCCTTTTAAAATACTTTTTTCCAGAAGGCGTATCATCCCCAGGATGGTGCGTTTTTTCATTTGTCTATGCTCCGGGGCAGAGTTGAATCCTGCCCCTGTTTCCCCTCTTTGATTTGGAACATTAACCATCCCCTTAATCCCGCCTTCTTAAAAACCCCTCCGGCAGAGTCACCTCTCTGGATAAAAACAGCAGGGCTGTCAGGTTGGGGAAGGCCATGAGTCCGTTCCATACGTCTGACAGCAGCCAAACCAGGCCCAGCCTGGCCTCACTTCCTAAAAATACGGCTGCGATAAACAGAAGAGGATATACCTTGGCCGAAAACATGCGCTGCGCATTTTCCCCGAACCCGCATCCCCTGATGAAATAGGCAGCAGCCTGCCTCCCCAGATAAAACCAGGCCATGATAGTGGCAAAGGCAAATACCACCATGGAGCCGCTGACCAGATATTCCCCTACAATTCCCAGGCGTCTGCTGAAACACCAGGCCGCAAGGGCTGCTCCCTCATAAGGTATTGTCTCCGGGCTGGAACCGGTCATGCACAGGATTACCAGGGCCGTAAGGGTGCACAGGACCACGGTGTCAAAAAACACCTCAAACATGGCCCACATCCCCTGCTCATGAGGTGTTGTGCCCTCTGTGGGTCCGTGGAGCACGGCCAGCGTGCCTAGTCCGGCCTCGTTGGAGAATACTCCCCGTGAGATACCGTAACGCACGCTACGGCTGATTACATATCCCGCGGTCCCTCCTGCTGCTGCCTCAGGCAGGAATGCGGAGGACACCATGGACACCAGGGCTCCCGGTATCTGTTCCAGACAGGATAAAATCACAATCATGGAAAATGCGATATAGATTCCGGATGCCGCAGGCACCAGCTTTTCAGCCACATTTCCGATTCTGCGGATTCCTCCCCAGGTGACCAGCACCAGAAGGCCGGTAAATATCAGTCCGCCTGCCAGGGCCGGTACATGCCAGGTGTATTCCATGGTGCTGATTGCCGAGTTGGCCTGGACCATGCTGCCCATTCCAAGGGAGCTCATCAGGCACAGGAAGCTGTACAGCACTCCCATTCCCCTGAGCCCCAGTCCCCTTTCCATATATATAAACGGACCGCATATGTAATGTCCATCCTTATCCCTGTACCGGTACCTGATTCCCAGCATGGTTTCCGCATAAGCGGTTATCATGCCGATCAGGGCTGATACCCACATCCAGAACAGGGCGCCCGGTCCTCCCGCTGTCAGCGCGGTTGCCACCCCTGCTATGTTGCCTGTGCCGACGGTTGCCGCCAGCGCGGTGCAGACCGACTGGAACTGGCTGATTCCCTTTCCTTTTCCGGTCTTGTTCCCGTCCTCCTTCCTGGACGCTTCTCCTGATATGAGCCGTCCTGCCGTGCGGCTCCACCAGAATAAAAACCCCCTGATTTGGAAAAAATGACATCTCAGGGTAAAGAATATACCTACCCCAAGGAATATGACAAGGGTCCATGGCCCCCACACCATCTGGTGGACCTGCTCTAATACATTCATCATCCGAGCACAACCTGCCCTGCTTACTTCTTATAAATGTCTTATTCCAAAGCTCCCCTGACTATGACCACTGGAAGGAATTTTCTTTTGTTTCCGGCTCGCATTTCATAGTTGTTTATGATAGAATATGAAGTAGGAACAACTGCAAGAATCCAATAGAAAAGAGGTATGCCGATGCCAGGATTTACAACTCACTATGTCTTGGGCATGAAAGCATACAATGATATGCCTCAGAACAATCTGAAGTTTATCATTGCCAAGTATCGGTGGCTCTATCAGCTGGGTCTCCAGGGGCCGGACATGTTTTTTTATAACCTGCCCATCCTGCGCCATCGAGACCACCGCAATGTAGGTTCCTATATGCATGAACACCATGTCAATTACTTTTTCCGTTGCTGTTTCATGCAGCTTTCCCGAATCGGCTCCAGGCAGCAGCGTGAAGAAGGCCTGGCCTACATGTGCGGTTTTATCTGCCATTATATCGGTGACTCCATATGCCACCCCTATGTTTACGGACGCATTGAATACGATGTCAACCACCCGGGTTCCTATTACCACGGACTCCACGCCAAGCTGGAGAACGACATCGACGCCCTTCTTCTCCAGAAGTACAAGAGGAAGAAACCATCCCAGTTCAACCAGGCAGCAACCATCTGTCTGAATGGAATGGAAACCCAGTTTATTTCCCAGTTCCTGTCAGACTGCATCAACGAGGCATTCTATCCGTTGAGCTATAAGAACCGGTACCAGGTCACGGCTCCCATGATACACCGCTCCATCCTGGCTCTCCGTTTTGGATGCAGGACTCTGTCAGACCCTAACAGCAGGAAAAAGGACAGGATTGCATTTTTTGAATCCCTGTTCCTTAAGAACCCGGTGGCCTCCAGCAAGCTGGTTACTGATACAGTAGAGAACCCGGCCTGGAGCCTGAACCTGCACCATGAGACATGGTGCAATCCATGGGATAAGAGCATTGCTTCCAAGTCCTCCTTCCCCGACCTGTTCAGACAGTCCCTGGGGAAGCTGAGCACCATCTTCTACATGATTAACTCCATGCTGGAGACAGGACAGCCCTTAAAGCTGAATGCCCTTGAAAACCTGCTGTCTGAGCTGGGGAATTATTCCTACCACAGCGGGCTTCCCTGTGCAGATGACAAGGATAATTAAGAAGTAAAAAGCTGCGGCCCCTCTTCCTGAATTCTCAGGAAAAGGGGCCGCAGCTTTTTGCCGCCGTTTATTTCACGCTTTATTCGATCACCTGGTCCCCGTCCTTGATGCAGTAATTTGCATTCACGCCAAGGCGGACCATCCAGTTCTTTGTCTCCTGTGTAAGCCAGATACCGCTTCCGGAGCCGCTGCCGTTGTCATTATCCCACAGCCACTGGGGGGTGGGCCATAGGGCAACGCTGGGCCTTAACGCCTTGTAGACCTCATAGCCTACGCCGTTCTGTCCGTGGTGGGCCACCTGGACGATATCGCACTTAAGGGCGCTCAGATCATGGTCGGCCATCAGCTGCTCGCCGCCTGATTTAGCCAAATCTCCCAGGAACACGGTGTTTGTCCCGTTCAGGGATACCATATAGGCCACACTGCTGTTATTGACAAAGTCATTGTTCATCTTATATGCCTGATTCAATACCTGAATCTTGGCAGGACCTGCCTGGATGACCTGTCCTGATACAATATCCCCGTGAAGGATATTCTGAGGCACCAGACCAAAGGCTCCCTTGATATAGGCCACCATCTTGGCAACCTCAGGGTCCTTCTCAGCATACCAGCTGTCCTCTGCAAAGGAGTAGTAGATACCGTCAATGGTAATCTCTCCGTTATGCTTGTACAGAATGTCTGCCAATGCTCCCACATGGTCTGAATCAGGGTGGGTCAGCAGCCATGCCTGGACGTGACCGCCCTTCTGCTTAATCTGGTTCAGAAGATAATCCGCGTTATTGGTCCAGCCTCCGTCCACTACGATGAGACCGCCCTCTCCTGTCTCGATGATGACCGACAGAAGCTGGGCTGCCGTGTCATGATTGGCCAGCATGGTGAGACGGCCGGCCCCAAACAGGGAAGTGGTATCTGTCTTTGGAGTGGTAACTTCCCCAAATGCGGCAATCTGAGCCTTAGTCTGAATCACCGGCTGGCTGGCAGCCGCTGCCTGGGATGACTGGGCATTATCCCCTTCATCCCTGATGATAATTTTGTCCGGTGAGGACAGCATCTGTCCCTGGGCCTTTAACGGCTGGGAGTTGGTCATGGCCAGGCTGTCCAGGTTCCCTCCGGTCATTGTCAGTGTCATGATGGCCAGCAGTCCGGCGGCGGCCTGTTTCCAGTATCTGTCAATCCTCATCCCAATATCTCCTTAATCATTTCTTTACTGAATCTGAGCTGTCAGCTCTCTCTGTTCCCCTGCCTTCATAACGTCATTCACCAGGTATGCGCTTTCATCCCCCTCTTTGTCATAAGGGAACACCTGCACAAGCACGTCGTGCTCGTCAAAGTAACTGCCATAGTAGGTGCTGTCCGTATCCTCCAGGTCAGGAGCTTCATAATAGAAGTTCTGCTCCGCAACATAGGTACCCACTGCCTTCAGCACCTCCTGACCATAAATCACAGCAATGTCACCTGTGGTCTTATGGGTCACGGGAAGCAGGACAACTAACCTGCTGCTGCCGGCGTCATACTTGGCATCCAGATCCAGCACATAATCAGCGAACTCGCCGTAAGGATCCAGGAACTGATCCCTGAGGTCTTCCCTTACCTCCTGCCAGTCAATGTTAATATTTTTATCAACCTCCAGGTCAGGCTGTCCGTCCCCCTGAACCACACCGTTACTGGGAGAAACAATGTTGCTCTGAGTACAACCGCAAAGCAGGGCCGCTGAAGCTAATAATATCAATGATAACTTCTTTAATTTTCTCATGATATGGTAATCCTCCTTTTGTCAACGTTACTATTATAGCTAAGATTACAATAATTTAACAGTCCTTTTTTCTTACAAAATTATTGATGTTTTTACAAGTTCCTCTTGATTTTTCCAGTAACTGATGATAATATGTTCAATATAATTCATTTTAACAATTTTTTGAACATTCAGGAGGATACAGCCATGAAGCAAGATAAAAACAGCAGTATAGATACCGCATTAAAGAATAGGCTGGACCGGGTCACAACCATCATTCCCTTTGTGACCATACTGGCCCTCTGTTCCCTGTTTATGATATTCCCGGACGCCTCCTCTCAGGTACTTGGGTCTGTGCGCTTTTTTCTGGGAGACCAGTTAGGAAGCTATTATCTGCTCCTTGGACTGGGCGCCTTAATCTGCTCCCTGTACATGGCATTTTCCCGCTACGGCAAGATAAAGCTGGGGAATCCTGAAAAGCCGCAGTACTCCTCCTTCCAGTGGGGTTCCATGATGTTTACGGCGGGATTGGCTGCCGACATACTTTTCTACTCCCTGTGCGAGTGGATGCTCTACGCAGGCGAGCCCCATATCACGGACATGGGCGCCATGCAGGACTGGGCATCCACCTATCCCCTGTTTCACTGGGGCCCCATTCCCTGGAGCTTTTACATTATTCTGGCTGTGTCCTTTGGCTTCATGCTTCATGTGCGTAAGCGGAGCAAACAAAAGTATTCCGAGGCATGCCGGCCGCTTCTGGGCAGACGGGTGGACGGTCTCTTGGGAAAACTCATTGACCTGACAGCGGTATTTGCCCTTCTGGCAGGCACTGCCACCACATTTTCCCTGGCAACGCCCCTTCTCTCCATGGCCATAAGCCGTGTGTTAGGCATGCCTGAGAATAATTTCCTGACCATCGGCATCCTGGTCATCATCTGCGTGGTGTATACCATGGCCGTATACTTCGGCATGCAGGGCATTGCCAAACTGGCAGCCTCCTGCGTGTACCTGTTCTTCGGACTGCTGGCCTATTTCCTTCTGTGCGGAGGCGAGACACGCTATATCATCGAGACAGGCATCACCGCGGTGGGGAATATGGTACAGAACTTCGTGGGCATGGCCACCTGGACCGATGCCATGCGCACCTCCTCCTTCCCCCAGAACTGGACCATCTTTTACTGGGCTTACTGGATGGTATGGTGTGTTGCCACCCCATTCTTCATCGGCACCATCAGCAAGGGAAGGACCATCCGCCAGACTGTGCTTGGAGGCTATTTCTTCGGTCTCTCAGGCACCTTTACATCCTTCATCATCCTGGGCAATTACGGGCTGGGACTGCAGATGCACGGAAAGCTGGACCTGATGGGTGTCTATGCCAAAACCGGGGACCTGTACCAGGCCATCATCTCCATATTTGAGACAATGCCTCTGGCAAAGGCCGGGCTGGTTCTTCTGGCCATTACCATGATTGCCTTTTATGCCACATCCTTTGACGCTCTGACCATGGTAGCCAGCTCATACTCCTATAAGTCCCTGGGCGCTGAGGAGGAACCCCGCAAGCAGGTAAAGCTGTTCTGGGCCATACTTCTGATGCTGCTGCCCATAGCCCTGATTTTCGCAGAGAACTCCATGGCTAACCTGCAGACCGTATCCATCATTGCAGCCTTTCCCATTGGTTTCATCATTGTATTGATTGTATGGGGCTTTTTCAAGGACGCCAGGCACTACCTGGACAAAGAGAATTCCGGAACGCGGAACATTGAATGATGTAATTGAATCACAGCAAAAATCATAAAGCAATAAACGAGGACCGGTCTCCCTGTCCTCGTTTAATTTTGTACACACATAATTATGTACTCTCCTTATCCTTCATTATCCTCCCACAGAATCTTCTGAATCCTGTCCTCGGCCTCTGTCTCGTCACTTCCCTTAAAGTAAAAAGTCAGAAAACCTGTCATTCTAAGATTCTTTACCTCGTCGTATTGCTTGACATTCGCTGTATACTTATCGCTGGTGACAAAAATATCGCAGTCAAATTGATTTGCCGTCTGAATCAAATAAGAAATGGGGATTGGCCTAAAGACCCGTTCCCTGCTGTCAACTTGTTTCGTTAACATAGAATCACCTCAATTCAAAACAAAACCGACTACTTGTTACCCCCCTCCTCTGAATAATTATACATGCCCCTATGTATTTAGAATAACATTTTTTTTCTCTAAATTCAAGAGATTAGCGCACTAATTTTATATAGTTTTTGTAAATTTAGAACTAAAAGTCAGAGAAAAACCCTATTTTCACCGCCATTTTGTTGCAAATGTAACAAAACTGGTAAAAATAGGGTTTTCCTGTAATTTACATTTAACCGGCGCTTACGCTGACGCCTTTTACAGCCCACTGATAATTGCGCAGTGCCTGCTGAAGATTCAGGTCTGCACACTTAAACCCGGACTGAGCCTGGAGATACGCCAGCTCCTGCTGCATGAACTGAATCTGGCTCAGCGTGCCATTCTGCCTCTGAATCTGAGCTGCATTCCACGTGAGCTGGGCGCTCTGGTAAGCAGTGGAAGCTGAATCATAGGCTGCCTTTTTCTCCAGTATGGTGTCATACAATGTCTGCATATAAGAACGGAGCTGGGCCTCTGAATAGTCTACGGTACGCATCTTGTTGGCCTTCTGCGTCATTCCTTTGGTGGTGCGGACCTGGAAATCACTCATTCCTGCCCCTGAACCGCTCCGCATGCTGATCAGGCTGTAGTTATTGTTCACCGCGGTTTCCTTGTCAGATGCCAAATCCAGGGTCCCGATAACCGATGGGTCTGCTGCCGGAACCGGGCCAATGACAGTATCCGCGCCTTTATCCCATCCGGTATAGTAGCAAAGGGTCTTATATATCTGGTCAATTCCCGCATCTATACTCTCCAGCTGGGATTTTGCCGAGGACAGCTGGGCTGCCGCCGAAAGCACGTCTGCATCCACTGCAAGCCCCTGGGCCTGCATGGTCTGCTGTATGGCCTGGGCTGTCTGGGCTATCTCCAATGCCTTGGCTACCACGGTCCTCTGAGCCAGGTAATACTCATACTGGTTCATCAGAGTCTCCGCGCCGGACACAATCATGTTCACCTGGCGGTCCACGCTCCGGCTGGACTTGCTGCGCTCAATGGAACGATCCATGGAGCCTGCGCTGGAACGCAGCATCCTGGCTCCTCCCACTATCTGCATGACCGCAGGATTCCCGCTGCCCAGGACATCTGCCAGCTGGTCTGCCTGGGACATATAATCATCAGCCACCACGCGCATGGCTGTTGCAATGCTTCCCTGGTCCTCTTCCATGGTATCAATCATGGAATATGCGCTTTTTATGGGAGCATAGTAATTCTTAATAAGGTCTGTCAATTCATCGTACTCCATGTGGCTGTCCTGGAGCCGGGCCATGGCTTCTGTGTACGTCTCACCCGGTACCACACCCGGCTCATCGGCCAGCGCAGCGCCTGTACTGCCCACCGCCATCACGGCTGCCAGTGATAAAGCCATGAAGCCTTTTCGTCTGTTCATGTTCATCTGTTCAACCTCCTTATCTTTTCAGCCGGCCTAATTGGAGGTTGTGAGACCTTTTACATTCCAATCATAGGCTTCCATAGCCAGCAGAAGCTGAAGCTTATCTGTCTCCACACTGTTCTTGGCGGACACATAGCTGTTAAGCACGTTCTGGTATTCCAGCTCTGTAATTTCGCCTACTGCCCTCCTGGCCGTGGCCGTGTTCAGGTTAACGGAGGCAACATCCAGGGCCATCACGGCCGCGTTCAGGGAATCCCGGTTTGTAAGCACCGTATTGTACTGGGTCCTGAGAGATTTGGCCGCCTTATTCTTTGCATCCTGAAGCTGTGCCTGATTGGACTCAATCAGATACTGGCTGGTCAGGTTACCGGCCTTCTTCTCATAATATTTCACATCGTAATTGTTTGCAATGGCAGTCTCCATATCAGCTTCAGGATTCATGGAAGCAATCCGGTTCAAATCCGGCTCCGGCACATCCCTAATCTCAGGCTGTCCGTCCACCGCCCATCCCAGCATCAGGCAAAGACTTCTGTGGACATTGTCAGCAGACTTCTGTGCAGACAAAATGGCCGTATCCTGGTCCTGTACGCTCTTTAATGCGCTCAGCACATCTGCCTGGGTTGCCATGCCGGCGGCCTGACGGGCCACAGTTGCCTCGTACTGGGCCTGCAGAAGATTCCTTGCACTTTCAAGGTTTTCCATATTATACCGTGACTGCTCATAGGTCACCATGAGCTGCTGGGCCTGATACACAAGTCCTGCCTCTGTCTGGTCATACTGAATCTTTTCCATGTCGGCATCCTGATAGTTGTTGTCAGCCTGCTGCTGGAGCACGCCAACCTGGAACCTGGCAGTGGCCCATGCCACGTCATCGTCGCTGTCTGCATTATTCCAGATGGCATCAATGTCATCCATATAATCATCGTAAGCCGCATTCAGGTCCTTGCCCTTCTGATCCTTATAGGTAGACCGGTTGCTGCGGACCGTTGGGTTGTACTCGTGCACTAAATCCTTTAACTCCCCGAATTCCAGCACATTATCCCTGAGGGACGCCCATTTATCCTCGCTGTATGCAAATTCAGGGCTTAAATCCTTGTTAATGTCCGGTGCAGGAGGCTCTGCGATAACATGGGCATCATCCGGCTTGCTTGCATTCCTTGCAAATGATGTCATGGGCATTGCCCCGGCCATGGTGATGGCTGACAGAACAGCAGCAGCCCTGTACCCATATTTCCTGTTCCTTAAATTTTTCATATCTTCTCTCCTCTTTTCTGTGTTTCCCTTTCACGTCAGCTTCCGATGTTCCGGCAGACACCGTATTCCAATATGAGCATTTCCTTCTTTGACACTTCCAGAAGTTTTTCCCGGTCCACCACATTCTTATAATACAGCGTTACGGCTCTGATGATAATAAGCATGGCCATGTCCACCAGATATGCCAGGGTCCCTTCATTAATGGGATAACGTTCCCTGTCAATCCCTTCATAAAGCTTCTGAACGAACTCACCATAGAACTCATCCTGAAGCAAAAAGCCCTTGATTCCAAATAAATGGTTCTGGTCCACCACACTTAAATCCGACAGCATGTTCCTGTACATCTTATAGCCCAGACCGCCATGGTCCTCATCCACCACTGCCTCCAGAAGCTTAAGGGCGGTTCCAAAGGGATTCCCCCTCTGCTCCTTCAGGGTTCTGAAGATTCTCTCCTGGCAGTTATCCCTGAAGCCTCTTAGCATATACCGCATCAGGTCATCCTTATCTTCAAAATATGTATAAAAGCTTCCTCTGGATATGTCTGCCTCCTTGATAATCTGGTTGATGGATGCAGATGAATAGGGAACCCTTGAGAATTCGTGGACCGCTGCCTCCAGTATTGCCTGCTTCTTCTCTTCCTTTAGTTTCAAAAATCGTTGTGTAGGCATGAATCCAGCCTCCTAGCCCTCTTTTGTATGATACAATCATATTCCTCTTAGTGACATAATGTCACTTATGACAATATGTCACGAACCCAATTATAAACACATATGCCATGGATTGTCAAGAAAGGAAGAATTAAATTTCCATAAACAGAAAGTGCTGGAATTCCCCCTGCCTTATATCTCCATATATAATACCTCTCAAAACCGCATAGCGCATCGGATAGGGGAGATTTTAACCTCCCCTTCCACACCACGTAGCGTACCGTTCGGTACTACGCGGTTCAATAGTTTACTCGGACTTTCAAATAGTGGGCAGTCATATCGGGATAACCAAGTCTGTCCACTATGATTCTTTTGGTGAGTGCCGAGTTGAGCATTCCCGCCGCTCTCCACACTCCCTTTCGGCAGTTCGCCATCTCATGCACCTTCCACTCTGGTAAATGTAACGCCCGCAACATTTTATATCTTGTGCGTACCTTCTTCCATTGTTTCCAGTACACCGCTCGGATTCTGTGGCGCAGCCACTCATCCGTCTGTTCCATCA
>NZ_KE384165.1:22517-80259 GCF_000424325.1 [Clostridium] clostridioforme AGR2157 | reverse complement strand
ATGAAGCCGAAATTTTTATCCAGGTAATAAAAGTAATAGTATTTGCATTTACGCATAACGGTTTTAAGTTCCAGCTTTCCGTCCGGCTGTTTAAGGGGCTGGAAAGTCTGGCATCCTTCCACAACGGAGAGGATGCAGATAAGGCCTTCCGGTACGGGGTTTGTTTTCAGAATATCAAGGGCAGTCTGCTCTTTTGGGATTTTGGAGGATGTCAGGTAGACCAGGGGACGGTTTTCATATGCCGCCATGCTTTCCACATGGGAGACGATATCGTCCGTGACCGTATTGGCGTAAGCGGAAAAATCCTTCAGCAGGACGTCAAGGCAGGAAAGGAAATATTTCCGCCCGGAAAGGGAAAACAGCTGGAAAATATGCCCTTTGATGATAATCCTGTCAAAAAAGGAAAAAATACCGTTGATTTTATCTTTGTATTGCTCTAAAATAGTGTTCATAGGGTCATCCTTTCGTATGAATGCTTGCAGGGAAATTTAGTTTCCGATGGAGAGTGGTACACAGATACCGTATATGTGCATTATAGCACGTGCATCTACGAACAGGATGATTCTTTTATGTTTTTAAATTTGTTTGCAGCTGTAAGCTGCGGTATGATGTAGTTGGAATAGTAATATTGCAACTTTCCATTTGTAGGGGGGGAACAGCAGACCCCCACGCCGGGAACGCTGGAATACCGCCGGACGGGAAGCACACGCCGCTACCACCCCGGCTATGAGTGCAAATGGGCGACCAACACCGTGGCGCATATCCTTGAAAACCGGGAATACACGGGCTGCCTTGTGAACTTCAAGACCGAGAAAGTGTCCTACAAGGTGAAGCAGAGCAAGGAGAACCCCGCCGAAAAGCAGGTAGTCTTTGAGAACCACCACGAGCCTATCATAGACCGTGACACATGGGAACGGGTGCAGGAGCTACGCAAGCAGCGCAAACGCCCCAACCGCTATGATGAAGTGGGCTTGTTCTCCGGCATACTCTTTTGTGCGGATTGCGGAAGCGTCATGTACCAACAGAGGTATCAGACGGACAAGCGGCGCAGGACTGCTACATATGCGGCAGCTACAAGAAGCGCACCCGTGACTGTACGGCGCACTTTATCCGCACTGACCTTTTGACCGAGGGAGTGACCGAGAGCCTGCGGCAAGTCACCAGCTACGCTGCCAAGCATGAAGCACGGTTTATGAAGCTCTTGACCGAGCAGACCGAGGACGGGAGCAAACGCCGGAACGCCGCCAAGAAGAAAGAACTGGAAGCGGCAGAAAAACGGATTGCGGAACTCTCCGCTATCTTCAAGCGGCTGTATGAGGACAGCGTGACCGGGCGCATATCGGACGAGCGTTTCACGGAATTGTCGGCAGACTATGAAGCCGAGCAAAAGGAACTGAAAGAACGTGCCGCCGTTCTGCAGGGCGAGCTTTCAAGGACACTGGAAGCCACGGCAAACGCTGAAAAGTTTATGAAAGTGGTACGCAAGTACACCAGCTTTGAGGAACTTACCCCTCCTGTTACGGGAGTTTGTGGAGAAAATCGTTATCCACGAATCGGAATCATTGGACGGGAAACGCCGGGGGAAGCTCCGCAGACAGGAAATCGAAATCTATTATTCTTTCGTCGGCAAGGTAGATTTGCCCGACGCATAAAGCCCGACCTGTCCGGCAGTCAGCCGGATAGGAACGGCAAAATTTTTTACGCTTCTTTTACTTCTTTATCTCACATGAGCAAAGGCAACGGGAATCTGACAAAAGTCACCAGTCCGATTATGGAAAATGAGCGTTCCTACCGGGGGCTTAATTTCTTTGCAGAGCGTGACCTGCGAGTACTTGAAGCCGTCAGCTGTGGAGAATACATGACTTTTGGAATGCAGGGAAAAGACATCCGCCAGTATCTGGGAGATATCAGTTCCTCCGCCATGTCCAGAATATTCAAGAGGCTCCGCCTTCACGGGATCATTGAACGAGTTCAGGGAACTTATAAATATTTTCCAACAGCCTACGGCAAAGAAGTCATTGCCGCTGGGCTTGCTATTAGAAATCTTGTGCTTATACCAGCTTTGGCATAAGTGTTTTTTCTACGCAGAAATTTTGCCATTTTGCGCTAAAAATCATTTATAAGTGGCCTAATTAGTACTTTTTTCCAACTTATCCAAAATATTTTCATAGCTTACAAGTGTGACATTTCTTGTTTCCATCGCCTTATCCACACATCCTTTTGTAAATCCTCTCTTTGCAAACAGATATAAGTGTACATTTTGATAATGAAACAACTGGCTTCGTTCTATCAGAGTCTCCAATACCCCCACATCCACTTTCTCATTTATCCATTTACATTCACCAAATAACGCGGTATTTCTATCCTGCTCCCCCATAATATCAATCTCTGTCTGGCTACGGGTAGATGGATCAGTTCCCCACCAGCGCCCGAGTTCTTTGAATTCCACAAGGGATTCACCGCTCAAAAGCAATTTCCAAAGATACTGCTTGCAAATTTCCTCAAACACCCTGCCCATATAGTCCGACAGATATGGTTCAATTCGTTTATATGCCAAGTCAGCTGCTCCACGAGCAATAATGGAATTGTTTTCCGGCACAAACCGGTACCAAAACCGATACATATTATCATCAATAGAATAGATTGACTTTCGGGAGGCCTTTTCACCATAAGGAGTTTCCTTTTGAATCAATCCCAATGCTATCAGATTTTTTAGATAGCCAGCACAAACACTACTATCTTCCCCAACCTTAGTAGAAATTTCTGCCATGCGGGAAGCACCGGTTGCAATTGCAGTAATAATCGCATTGTAAAGTGCTGGCTCTCGTACCTCCTGCTTTAACAAATTTTCTGGTTCTTCAAAAAGAGAGGATGTCACATTCAGAAATGTATTCTTAATATTATCCTCAACACTTAACCGATCATTCATTTGCAAAAGATACTGTGGTGTACCACCTACAATACCGTAAATCAGAGCCTTATCCTCAGCAGAAAAGTTTTTGAAGCATTGACAGGCATCTGCAAAATCAAAAGGTAAGATCTTCATCTGCGCTGTTCGCCTGCCATAAAGCGGCGCTTTATAGGCCAGAACATGATCTTCCATATAAGACATGGAGGAACCGCAAAGAATCAGCATTAGTTTAGAGTTGTCCTTATATTTGTCAATTAAAAGCTGCAAAGTAGAGGCCAAACTCTTGGAGGAACGAGCTACATAAGGATACTCATCAATGGCCAGAATCAAACGCTCTTTTTCCGCCAACCGGAATACATATTCTAATGCTGCCTGGAAAGATAAAAAAGCGGTTTCTGCCCGAATGCCTGTACCAAACTCCATAATATCTTTACTTAAGTTTTCCAGGTTTTGTTTAGCATTACTCTCTACACCCATAAAATACAGCGCTCTTTTATCCTTAATGAATTGATTAATGAGCGCAGTCTTGCCTACTCGACGGCGACCATAGATAACGGCAAACTCAAACTTGTCTGATGTATATAATTTATTCAAGGAAGCTAACTCACACTCTCTGCCAATAAACATACGCCTACCTCCATTTTACTTTCTCTAAACTATAACATATTGCTGAATTTTAGTCAAATATGATTTACTAATTTATAATTCACCAACCAAAAATACCTTATGCAACTTCCTTATTTTGAAGTGCAGAATCGCTTCAACAAATATTTTTTGTCAATCAAGGCTCTTTCAAAAATGGTGTAGTAGTGGTGTAGTAAGCGCCTTTCTCTACCATGAAACCATTGATTTCACAGGCTTTTTCGGGACTTTTCAAGATGTCCTTTTCAGTTTTAAGTTTTCTTCTCCCATAGTTTCCTTTTGCCTCCCGTTTTTTGGCATGAACAAAATTCCTTACATATATATGTTCCATGACTTCAGTCTACTATAAATCCAGGAGATGAACAAGGAAACTTTGTACCTTAAGCAGCACTTTTCAAACATGCTCTAGTGACAAATCACCTGGCCCTGTGTTATACTGAAACTGGAAAACATCAGCCAATTGACGGGATATGGAAGGACGACCTTTACATGCAGACATTAAACCAGGATATAAAAGACCGCACATTTAAGCCTGTATACCTTCTGTTCGGTGAAGAGGCCTTCTTAAAGAAAAGTTATAAGAGCCGTCTGAGAGAAGCCCTTACAGGCGGGGATACCATGAATTATAATTATTTCGAAGGCAAAGGGATGAATGTGAACGAAATCATCGGCCTTGCGGACACCATGCCTTTTTTTGCGGAGAAGCGCCTTGTACTTATGGAGGACAGCGGATTCTTTAAAGGCGGGCCAGGAGCGGACGAGCTGACTGAGTACATGGGAGGAATCCCCGAATCCACCTGTCTTGTATTTGTGGAATCGGAAGTGGACAAGAGGAGCAGACTATATAAGGCAGTGAAGAAATACGGCTATGCTGCGGAACTGGGCCATCAGGAACCGGCCCAGCTTGCCAGATGGGCGGCAGGCATCCTGTCTAAAAACGGTAAGAAGATTACCGGCCGCACCATGGAATTCTTCCTGAGTAAGGCGGGGGATGACATGGAGAACATCAGCTCGGAGCTGGAAAAGCTTATAAGCTATACTCTTGGCCGGGAGGTAATCACGGATGAGGACGTGGAGGCTATCTGTACCACCCAGGTAACCAATAAGATATTTGACATGATAACAGCCATATCGGCACGGCAGACCCGCAAGGCCATGGATCTCTATGAGGATCTTCTGACGCTGAAGGAACCGCCCATGCGCATCCTTTTTCTGATAGCAAGGCAGTTCAATCAAATCCTTCAGGTCAAGGACCTGATGGGAAAGGGGTTGGATAAAAGCATCATAGCGTCCAGGCTCAAGCTTCAGCCCTTTGTGGTGGGAAAAATCATGCTGCAGGCCAAGACATTTACCAAGGAACAGATCCTGTCCTATGTGAATCTCTGTGTGGATGCCGAGGAAGGCGTTAAGACCGGTAAGCTGCAGGACCGGCTGGCGGTGGAACTGCTCATAGCAAACAAATATGAATAAAAATAAGAGGAATGAAGGCGATGGATATGATGGAGACAATTGAACTGGAAGATTTAAGGGCTCAGGCCAGGCAGGTGCTGGAGGAGCTTATGGAGGTGGCCCGCCTGAAGCCGGGACAGATTCTGGTGGTAGGCTGTTCGTCCAGCGAGATAGACAGCTTTAAGATTGGGTCCCACTCAAGCGCGGAGATAGGGATGGCTGTGTATACGGCTCTTTACCAGGCACTAAAGCCAAAGGGAATCTATCTGGCTGCCCAGTGCTGCGAACATTTAAACCGTGCCCTGATTCTGGAGGCAGAGGCAGCTCAGGCTTACGGCTATGAACCGGTGAATGTGGTTCCCCAGCTAAAGGCCGGAGGTTCTTTTGCCACGGCTGCGTATGCTACCCTGGAACATCCCGTGGCAGTGGAGCACATCAAGGCCCATGCGGGAATTGATATAGGCGATACCCTCATTGGCATGCACATGAAGGACGTGGCAGTCCCTGTGCGGATTAAGACAAAAGAGATAGGAAGCGCCCATGTGGTATGCGCCAGGACCAGACCTAAGTTTATCGGCGGTATCAGGGCCCGCTACGACGAGGAGAATATGTAAGGACCGCAGCCGGTTACTATCATAGAATATTAAAATGGTCCCGGACTCTCCAGAGAGGAGGCCAAGGCCGGCATCCTGGCAGTGGACAAGAGGCGCAAGGCATACCATGAATATTATTCCACCACCCAGTGGGGAGATATGGCTGCGTATGATATCTGCCTTAACAGCGGGCTGGCAGGGGTGGAAGGATGTCTGGAAGCAGCCCTGACCTATATTAAGTACGTGAAATGATTGGTTTGTAACAATATGTAAAGCCGGTACCCGGAAGAAAAATGAAAAATCCCAGGCAGAAAAAGCAGGCAACCGCTTATCTGTCTGGGATTTTCCCTTTTAAAGCCTTATTCTCCGCCAGGGCCGTCACGGCGCGGCCTGAAAGACTCAGGCAGGGGCTCTGCATAAGCGCCCTTGTCCTTCTTCACATGGTCCGTATCGTTGGAACAGTCCCTGTTTTCCGCTGTATCCTGATTCTTGGTATGATTCATGATTCTGCCTCCTTTGGATGCTGTTAACTTCCCTCTTTCACGATTTCATCCAGAACCTTAATCAGGTCCTGCAATGTTTCCAGGTGCACATTGCGTTCCAGGATGCAGTTTTTCAGGTCAACGGAAAGGGTTTCGAATTTGTCCCGAATTTTCGGGGAAACGTAGGATGCCATATCTATCACCTCGATGATAGTATGGGCCGGAATCGTAATTTTATGCATCATATGAAATGGGGATTCAGAATAAACATTCAGAGAAAAAAACCTCCCGGTGGGTTGGTCCGGAAGGAAGAGTGTCTGAAATTCCTTAACAATGAATATCTCTATAAATTAAGCGATGGAATTAACAGCCTTGGATAAGCGGGATACCTTGCGGGAAGCATTATTCTTGTGATATACTCCCTTGGTAGCAGCCTTGTCAATCTCAGTGGTAGCAGCCAGCAGTGCAGCCTGGGCAGCAGCCTTGTCCCCAGCAGCAACAGCAGCGTCAACCTTCTTGATTGCAGTTTTAACCTTGGATCTGATCGCCTTGTTTCTTGCAGCCTTAGTCTCGTTTACTAAGATTCTCTTCTTTGCAGATTTAATGTTAGCCAATGAAATACACCTCCGTTCTTCATATTATAATCTTTGTGTTTTCCATCAAAGCCTGGACACGGACAGTTCAATGTAAACATACTATTGTATTCTAGCTAATCTGACCCGGAATGTCAAGTCATATTTGGCGAATTTTTGAATATTTCCGGCCATAATCGCAGAAACTGATGGAAGAATGATATGTGAGGTGGATGAATATGGAGGACAATGAAGCTGTAAACGCTGTCAATGAGGCCACGTCCGGTACCTTCCAGGTAAGGACGGACCTGGCGCTGGAACAGCGTGAGAGTTCCATGGGAGAAGGCGGAGACGTATCCGGAGTCCGGCTCAAGGAATGGCATCACCAAAAGAGCGGCCTTAAACTGACAGAGGTAAAGATACTGAATGAACAGGGAGCCAAGTCAATGGGAAAGCCCAGAGGGACCTACCTGACCCTGGAGGCAGACCGGCTGTCCAAGGCGGACGAGGATTACCACAGTGAGATATCGGAAGAACTGGCCCGCCAGATACGCAGGCTTATGGCAGAGATGATTGGGTACAGGGAGGAGGATTTGCCCTCGGTCCTGGTGGTAGGACTGGGAAATGACTCCGTCACCCCGGATTCCCTGGGCCCCAGGGTGCTGGATAACCTGCAGGTAACAAGGCATCTGGACGGACAGTATGGAAACACCTTCCTGAAGGACAGGAAGCTTCCCGCCATCAGCGGCATAGCGCCCGGAGTCATGGCACAGACCGGCATGGAGACGGCAGAGATTTTAAAGGGAATCATACATGAAACCCATCCTGACCTGATTATTGCCATTGACGCCCTGGCGGCCAGGAGCGTGCGGCGTCTGGGGACAACTATCCAGCTTACGGATACGGGAATCCATCCGGGCTCCGGGGTTGGAAATCACCGCCACAGCCTGACGAAGGAAAGCCTGGGAGTGCCGGTGATGGCCATTGGGGTCCCCACTGTAGTGGGGGCGGCAGCCATTGTCCATGATACCGTCTCCGCCCTTGTGGGAGTGCTGGCGGAAAATGAGAGCACCAGGGGAACCGGGAGCTGGATCGAGGAAATGGACCCGGACGGGCAGTATCAGCTCATACGGGAGCTGTTGGAGCCGGAATTCGGTCCTCTTTACGTCACTCCTCCGGATATTGACCAGTCCGTGAAGCAGTTAAGCTTCACCATATCCGAGGGCATCCATCAGGCTGTTTTTCCGTAAGGTTACGAAACAAGCAATATCCTTTGCGTTCCTGCATATCATAATAATAGTATGATGACAGGTGAATGAATTGATGAGAATAAGACGTGGAGGCGTGGACCGGCTCGTGCGCCGGTTTCTGGCCGGCACGGTCCTTATACTGCTTATGCTCCTGTGGGGCCGGTTTATCAGCCGGGCCGCGGGAAGCATAACAAAGAATGATTGCAGAGATATGATATGCGCAGGTGGACAATGGCTGGTGGAAGCCATATGGAACCAGGCCCATCCGGCAAATATTGCCGTGGTGTCAGGCCCATGGCCGGATGACTGGGGAGGCAATGCAGGCGTCAATGACCCGGATCCTGCTTACCGCAAATACAATGCGGTAAAAACATTTTATGAAGAACACCAGTATCTTGCCTGGTATGGCAATGAAGAATCCGGCCAGCAGACTCCGGAGGAACCAGGAATCCTGGCCTCAGGAGAAGCAGGCGCTGGAGCTGGCGCAGGAGGAACTGCCCAGGACAGGGGAAATATCCAGGGCGGGGGAAATGTCCAGGGCGGGGGAACTGCCGATGCGGGCGCTGCCGGAGCAGACAGTACCCAGGGCCAGGACCTGGCAGCCGGAGCGGGAAGTATGGGAACATCCGGATTACAGGGGGCAAACCAGTCCCTGGAGACCATAACGGGTACACTGGAGCGCCCCATTACCGGCAATACATATGTATTGGAACAGCTGATGGATTACGATTTCCTCATAAAACATTTTTACAGTGTCCATACCTCCACCACGGCGGGCCGTGACCTGATGAATGCCAAGGACCTGCTGAGCCGTGACATGACCATGAAGGGGGATGACTCCAAGCCACAGATACTTATTTACCACACCCATTCCCAGGAGGCCTATAAGGATTCCGGCCCGGGACAGACCGTGGTGGGCGTGGGGGACTACCTGACCCGGCTTCTGGAGGCCAAGGGTTACAATGTATACCACGACAAATCGGTTTATGACTTGAAAAACGGCCAGCTGGACCGGAGCAAGGCCTATAATTACGCTCTGGAAGGAATTACGAACATACTGCAGCAGAATCCCTCCATCGAGGTGGTGCTGGATATCCACAGGGACGGGGTGGGGGAAAACCTGCATCTGGTCACCCAGGTGGATGGCAGGGACACGGCGCAGATTATGTTTTTCAACGGACTGAGCCAGACGCCGGAGGGTCCTATTGAGTACCTGCAGAATCCATACCGGGAGGATAACCTGGCATTCAGCCTCCAGATGCAGCTGGGAGCCGCCGCCTATTATCCCGGCTTTACCCGCAAGATATACCTTAAGGGCCTTCGGTACAATGAACACCTGCGTCCCAAGTCCAGCCTGATCGAGGTGGGAGCCCAGACAAACACGTATGAGGAGGCTTTAAACGCCATGGAGCCCCTGTCAGAACTTCTGGATATGGTGTTGCAAGGAAATAGAAAAGATAGTATAATTCAGTAAGCGAACGGAAGCGTTTTCCATATGGATGCACGCAAGCTTCCGGTGAAGAAATACCACAGAAAGAGGATAAAGCATGCCAACAGTTGACCAGAGTAAAATTCGCAATTTTTGCATCATAGCACACATTGACCACGGCAAGTCCACCCTGGCTGACCGTATTATTGAGAAAACAGGGCTTCTCACCAGCCGTGAGATGCAGGAGCAGGTACTGGATAATATGGACCTGGAGCGGGAGAGGGGAATCACCATCAAGTCCCAGGCAGTCCGTACCGTATATAAGGCCCAGGATGGAAATGAGTACATTTTCAATCTGATAGACACCCCGGGACACGTGGATTTTAACTACGAGGTATCCCGAAGCCTGGCTGCCTGCGACGGCGCCATACTGGTGGTGGATGCCTCCCAGGGAATCGAGGCCCAGACCCTGGCCAACGTATACCTGGCCCTGGACCATGACCTGGATGTGTTTCCGGTTATCAATAAAATCGACCTTCCCAGCGCGGAGCCGGAGCGGGTGGCAGCGGAAATCGAGGATGTCATCGGCCTGGATGCCAGCGACGCCCCCCACATTTCAGCAAAGACTGGCGTAAATATAGAAGAAGTGCTGGAAGCCATAGTCCACAAGATACCAGCCCCAAAAGGTGACCCCGAGGCCCCTTTAAAGGCCCTTATCTTTGACTCCACCTACGATTCCTACAAGGGAGTCATCATATTCTGCCGCATCATGGAGGGAACCGTGAGAAGGGGAACCCCCATCCGCATGATGGCCACCGGCTCCGAGGAGGATGTGGTGGAGGTGGGTTATTTCGGCGCAGGCCAGTTCATTCCCTGTGAAGAGCTGAGCGCCGGCATGGTAGGCTATATCACTGCCAGTATCAAGAATGTACGGGATACACGCGTGGGCGATACGGTGACGTCCAGGGACAACCCCTGCGCCTCACCCCTTCCAGGTTACAAGAAGGTCACGCCCATGGTATACTGCGGCCTCTATCCGGCGGACGGAGCCAAGTACAATGACTTAAGGGATGCGCTGGAAAAGCTTCAGCTCAACGACGCCTCCCTGTTCTACGAGCCGGAGACATCCATTGCCCTGGGCTTTGGATTCCGCTGCGGTTTCCTGGGGCTTCTGCACCTGGAAATCATAGAAGAGCGTCTGGAGCGCGAGTACAACCTGGACCTGGTGACAACGGCCCCGGGCGTTGTATACAGGGTGCACAAAACCACGGGCGAGATGATGGAGCTGACTAATCCGTCCAACCTTCCTGATCCTACGGAAATCGAGTACATGGAGGAGCCAATCGTCAGTGCGGAAATTATGGTGACCACGGAATTTGTAGGTTCAATTATGACGCTCTGCCAGGAGCGCAGGGGCAATTACCTGGGCATGGAATACATCGAGACCACCCGCGCCCTTCTGAAATACGAGCTGCCCTTAAATGAAATCATCTATGATTTCTTCGATGCCCTTAAGTCCCGTTCCAGGGGATACGCTTCCTTTGACTACGAGCTCAAGGGATATGAGCGTTCCAGCCTGGTGAAGCTGGATATCCTAGTGAACCGTGAGGAGGTGGACGCCCTTTCCTTCATCGTACATGCGGATTCCGCCTATGAACGGGGCAGAAAGATGTGCGAGAAGCTGAAGGATGAGATTCCCAGACATCTGTTTGAGATACCGATCCAGGCAGCCATCGGAGGCAAGATCATTGCCAGGGAGACAGTGAAGGCTGTCCGCAAGGACGTGCTGGCCAAGTGCTACGGCGGCGATATCAGCCGAAAGAGAAAGCTGCTGGAGAAGCAGAAGGAAGGCAAAAAGCGCATGCGCCAGATTGGAAATGTAGAGATTCCGCAGAAGGCATTCATGAGTGTGCTGAAGCTGGATGACGAATAAATAGGTGGGATAAATCATAACATGGCAAGCTTACAGAGGAAGCCCTTGGAGCTGTATGTCCATGTGCCCTTTTGCGCCAGGAAATGTCTTTACTGCGATTTCCTGTCCTTCAGGGCGCTGGCGTCTGTCCATGAGGCTTATACCGAACAACTAATCAGGGAAATAGAAGTCCAGGGTGCCTGCTGCCGTGAATACCAGGTCAAGACCGTGTTCATAGGAGGAGGCACTCCTTCTGTTATGGAACCATGTCTTATCAGGGACATCATGCAGGCTCTGAACAGGAATTTTGACATAGCGGGAGACGCCGAAATTACCATTGAGGTCAATCCCGGCACGCTGCTTCAGAACAAGCTTCACATCTACCGTGCGGCAGGAATCAACCGGCTGAGCATTGGCCTTCAGTCCGCGGACAACCAGGAACTTAAGGACCTGGGGAGAATCCATACCTTTGAGGAATTCCTGAAGAGCTACCAGTGCGCCCGCATGGCCGGGTTCACCAACGTGAATGTGGACCTGATGAGCAGCATTCCGGGCCAGACACTGGAGAGCTGGAAGAACACCCTTAAGAAGGTGACCATGCTGAAACCGGAGCACATATCCGCATACAGCCTTATTGTGGAGGAGGGGACACCCTTTTGGGACCGTTATGAAAAGCGGGAAGATGAGGGGGACGGACTTAAAACAGATGATGTCTGCTTTCTGCACCCGCGGGGCGGCCGCCATACGGAGCAGGCTCCCGTTCCCGGAAAAAGAGCGGCCCTTTATCCCGCCCTTCCGGACGAGGAGACAGAGAACCGCATATATCATTTTACCAGGACCTTTCTGGCTGAACAGGGATACGGCCGTTACGAGATATCCAATTACGCCAAGCCTGGCAGGGAGTGCCTGCACAATACAGGCTACTGGAGGGAAGTCCCCTATCTGGGTCTGGGCCTGGGATCGTCCTCCTCAATGAACGGAACACGTTTCTCCAACGAGCGTGATTTGGACGCCTATCTGCACCTGGATTTTTCCGAAGAAGGCGGCTCCTCAGCCCTTTCCCTTCTCAGAGGCCCTGTGGAGGAACTGACCAGGGAAGCCAAAATGGAGGAATTCATGTTCCTGGGACTTCGCATGACAAAGGGCATATCAGAGATAGACTTCGTATCCATGTTCGGAGTCAAAATAGAAGGCATATACGGCCCTGTAATAGAGCGGCTCATTGCGGGCGGACTCTTAAAGCGCGAGGGCGTCTGGATATCCCTGACCGAATGGGGAATGGATGTAAGCAACTTTGTACTCAGTGAATTTCTGCTCTAAAGCGCGTCGGAAAGCAGGGCTAAAACACGCTTTAACCCAGCGGAGCATTGTCATTTAAACCGGGAGATTAAAATGGCTGAGAAGATAACCATACGTGAAACCGTAAGAATAAAACTGGAAGAATCATCAGACCCGGAGTACCGGGAATTCCACTGCCGGCTTCTGCCGGGAATCACCGGCATCATGGGAGTGCGCACACCTGTGCTACGTGGAATCGCAAAAGACCTGAAAAAGAGCGGATGGCAGGAATACATAAAAGAGGTATCGTGTGCCTGGAAGGAAATGGGCCAGGGAACAGGCGGCGTTCTCTACGATGAAATGATAATATGGGGGCTATGTATCTGCGGAGGCTGCCGTGACTGGGATACGGCCAGGGAATACATAACCGACTTCGTCCCGGCCATCAATAACTGGGCAGTGTGCGACATTTTCTGCGGCTCCCTTAAAATCACCGGCCGTTACAAGGAAGAGGTCTGGCAGTTCATCCAGCCTTATTTCCAATCCGGCGAGGAATACAAGCTGCGCTTTGGAACCGTCATGCTGTTATCCCATTACACAGACCTGGACCATCTGGACCGCGCCCTAAAACTGCTGGACGGCGTCCATCATACAGGTTACTATGCCAAGATGGCCGTAGCCTGGGCCGTCTCTGTCTATTTCATCAAATTCCCGGACCAGGTAATGGAATACCTAAAGCAAATCAGCCTGGACGACTGGACTTACAATAAAGCGCTCCAGAAGATTACAGAGTCCTTTCGTGTGGACAGAGAAACAAAGATGCTGGTGCGGCAGATGCGCAGGGGGCGCTGACAGGAGTGTTTTTAGTGACAACCGCGGCGTATCCCCATATCATCCCCCTTGTCCTCGCCAAAAACTTGTGCTACAATCAAACTGATATCAGAAAAGTCAGTTAATTTATGAGGAAACTGGAGTTGTTGTCTTAACAATTGGAGAAAGGAGCATTTTTATGGGGAATCTGATTAACAGGACCATCGGGGAATTTAAGGTACAGGCGTTTTATCAGGGAAAGTTCATGGATGTGACCAGGGAGGACACACTGGGACACTGGTCTGTATTTTTTTTCTACCCGGCTGATTTTACCTTTGTGTGCCCTACGGAGTTAGGGGACCTGGCTGATTTTTATGAGGAATTTAAGGAAGCCGGGTGTGAGATTTACTCGGTGTCGGAGGATACCCATTTTGTCCATAAGGCATGGGCGGATGCCTCGGATACCATCAAAAAGATACATTATCCCATGCTGGGAGATCCGGCCGGGAAGCTTGCCAGAGAGTTCGGCGTGCTGGACGAGGAGGAAGGCCAGGCATTTCGGGGTACCTTTATCCTGAATCCGGAAGGCAGGATTAAGGCATATGAGATTCATGACATGGGAATCGGCCGGAATGCCCGGGAGCTGCTGCGCAAGGTTCAGGCCGCCCAGTTCGTGGAGGAACATGGAGACCAGGTGTGTCCTGCAAAGTGGAAGCCGGGAGAAGAGACGCTGACACCCAGCCTGGATTTGGTGGGAATGCTGTAGGGAGGTGGATGTTACGATTGATTTGAATACGATTCCAGGAGAAAGCAGCCTGGTGGACCAGGGACTTAAGGAGCAGCTGGCCGGTATCTTTGGCAGGATGGAGAAAAGGGTGACAATCAGGGCTGTGGTGGACCTGTCCGGGGAAAAGGACAGGGAGATGGCCTCCTTTCTCAGGGCAATCGTTTCTGTAAGCCCTAACCTGGAGCTGGAGTTATACGGGCCGGATGAGGCGGACCAGGTGCTGGAACTGAATACGGCGTGGCTGCCGGTAACAGGACTGTATAAGGACGGGGCCTATGGGCGGGCTGCTTTTCACGGGGTGCCCGGAGGCAGGGAAATCAACTCCTTTGTGCTGGCTGTCTATAACCTGGCAGGGCCGGGACAGGAGGTGCCAAAGGGTACCAGAAAGAAGATTGAGCGGCTGGATAAGAGGACGAATATAAAGATATGCGTGTCCCTTGCGTGCCATCACTGTCCTTTGGTAGTGACAGCCTGCCAGCAGATTGCGTTCCTGAATCCGAATATTGAGGCTGAGATGATTGACGCGGCCCTTTACGATGACCTGGTGGCCAAATATGATATTAAACGGGTGCCTATGATGATCATAAATGACAGCAGGATTGTGATGGGGAGCAAGACCATAGATGAAATCGTCACTTTGTTAAAATAATAACTAAAAAATGGTAAAACAGTGTTGAAAAGTTGTTGAATATTAATGAAAAAAGTGCTCAAATTGATTAGAAATTGTATATTATGCAAGAAAAGAAAATCCTCTATTGAATTTGTATGTGCAATGTGCTATATTGGAAACAGATGAAAACAGGCGAATAAAGTTGCTGAGATGATGAGAGCATAGTGAAACGACAGAAATGTTGATTTAAAACTATGCTCTTTTTAGTGGTGAAATTATGTGAGGGGGGATACCGATGGATCAGAAATTATATGACCTGATTGAAGTGAATCCGGTCATAGCGGCAGTGAAGGACATGGAGGGTCTTGACGCCTGCTGCAAAAGAGATGAGATTAAGGTGGTGTTCATCCTCTTTGGGGATATCTGCAATATCAGCGCCATTGTCAAACAGATTAAAGAGTCAGACAAAGTAGCCATGGTACATATTGACCTGATAACAGGGCTCAGCAGCAAAGAGGTTGCAGTGGATTTTATCAGGAATAATACCAGCGCGGACGGAATAATCTCTACAAAGCCGGCCCTGATAAAGCGGGCCAGGGAGCTGTCCCTGTATACCACGCTGAGGGTTTTTGTATTGGATTCCATGGCGTTTGAAAACATCGAGAAACAGATGAGCGTGGCCAGGCCAGACATCATAGAGATACTTCCGGGACTCATGCCCAAGGTGATACGCAGGGTATGCAGACTGGTGAAGGTGCCTGTCATAGCGGGGGGACTTATATCAGACAAGGAAGACGTGATGGCAGCCCTGTCAGCCGGGGCCATATCCGTATCGACAACGAATCAGAAGGTATGGCTGATGTAAATTGGGAAACTTAAGTCCGCTCTCCTGGGGAAGGAGAATGGGTTTATGTATAAATGATACATATGGTATGTATCAGAACAACAAAAAAGGAGGGTTTTTTATGGCAAAGTATGTAATGGCACTGGATTCGGGAACGACAAGCAACAGGTGTATCCTGTTCAATGAAAAGGGGGAAATGTGCAGTGTTGCACAGAAGGAATTTACTCAGTATTTCCCGAAGCCAGGTTGGGTGGAGCACGATGCCAATGAAATCTGGTCCACACAGTTAGGCGTTGCAGTGGAGGCTATGTCCAAAATCGGGGCTACCGCAGATGACATCGCGGCCATCGGAATCACCAACCAGCGTGAGACCACCATTGTATGGGATAAGGAGACTGGGGAGCCCGTATACCATGCAATCGTGTGGCAGTGCCGCAGGACCTCCGAGTACTGCGATACACTGAAGGAGAAAGGATTGGTCGATACCTTCCGTGCCAAGACAGGGCTTGTGATTGACGCTTATTTCTCAGGAACAAAACTGAGATGGATACTGGAAAATGTGGAAGGAGTCAGGGAACGCGCAGAAAAAGGGGAGCTGCTGTTCGGAACAGTGGAGACATGGCTGATCTGGAAGCTGACCAAAGGCAGAGTACATGTAACCGATTATTCCAACGCATCACGCACCATGCTGTTCAACATCAACACACTGCAGTGGGATGATGAGATCCTGGCCGAGTTAAACATTCCGAAGTGCATGCTTCCGGAAGCAAAACCATCCAGTTTCGTATACGGTGAATCTGACCCGCAGTTCTTTGGCGGCCCAATCCCCATCGGAGGGGCGGCAGGCGACCAGCAGGCAGCGCTTTTCGGCCAGACCTGTTTCAATGCGGGCGAGGCAAAGAATACATACGGAACCGGCTGCTTCTTGCTGATGAACACAGGAGAGAAGCCGGTATTCTCCAAGAACGGACTGGTTACCACCATTGCATGGGGACTGGACGGCAAAGTGAATTATGCTCTGGAAGGTTCCATCTTCGTTGCCGGCGCCGCTATCCAGTGGCTGAGGGACGAGATGAGAATTATAGATTCCTCACCGGATTCCGAGTACATGGCTAAGAAGGTAAAGGACACCAACGGATGTTATGTGGTTCCTGCGTTCACAGGACTGGGCGCACCTCACTGGGATCAGTACGCCAGAGGCACTATCGTGGGCATTACCCGCGGCGTCAACAAATATCACATTATCCGCGCCACATTGGATTCCCTGTGCTATCAGACCAACGATGTGCTCCAGGCCATGAAGGCGGATTCCGGCATTGAGCTGTCAGCCCTTAAGGTGGACGGCGGAGCAAGTGCAAACAACTATCTGATGCAGACCCAGGCAGACATTATCAATGCTCCGGTGAACCGTCCTCAGTGCGTGGAGACCACCGCCATGGGCGCTGCCTATCTGGCAGGTCTGGCAGTTGGATACTGGGCTGACAAGGAAGAAGTTATCAAGAACTGGGCCATTGACCGCACCTTTACTCCGGAGATTTCAGAGGAGAAGAGGACTGAGATGGTGACCGGCTGGAACAAGGCCGTGAAATGCTCTTATGGATGGGCAAAAGAAGATTAATCAGATATGGGTATGAAACAGTGTGATTCGGCAAGGCTGCCCGGCGTCCGGCGCCTCTTTGGCACCGGGGCCGGGGCCATGCCATACAGATAAGGGGGTTATTATATGTTACCATATATTGCAGAGTTTTTGGGGACCATGATACTGATCATCTTAGGTGACGGCGTTGTAGCAAACGTGACGCTCAATAAATCAGGCATGAAGGGGGCTGGTTCCATCCAGATTACCTTTGCATGGGGCTTTGCGGTTATGCTGCCAGCGTTCATCTTCGGCGCCGCATCCGGCGCGCATTTCAATCCGGCACTTACCATTGCCCTGGCAGTGGATGGAAGCATGGCATGGGGACTTGTTCCCGGATACATTGTTGCACAGTTCGCAGGTGCTTTTGTGGGCGCTGTCATTGTGTACCTTCTGTTCAAGGACCAGTATGACGCAACCGAGTCAGAGGCAACCAAGCTGGGAACCTTCTGTACAGGACCATCCGTTCCTAACATGGGACGCAACATTTTAAGCGAGGTAGTTGGCACATTCGTACTTGTATTTGCAATCAAAGGCATCGGCCAGGTATCCGGCATTGCTCCAGGCGTGGATAAACTGCTTGTATTCGGAATCATCGTATCAATCGGTATGTCTCTGGGGGGTCTGACCGGTTATGCCATCAATCCTGCACGTGACCTTGGACCACGTCTTGCACATGCTGTCCTGCCAATTAAGGGTAAAGGCGATTCCAACTGGGGCTATGCGCCGGTTGTCATCATCGGACCGGTTGTGGGCGCAGTAGCGGCAGTGTTATTGTATCAGGCAATTCCGTGGATGTAACATATAGTATTAACAGAATATTGATTGCGTGAGAACAGAGTGGAGCAAATGGGTGTGGAAACACGCCTTGTTTGCTCCGCTTTTTTTTAACCCTTCGGGGCTGAATGTTGGCCGCCCGGGCTGGCTGTTTTTAAACCGGGCCGGCGGTTTTAAAATAAAGACCGGCCCGGTGAGGGCGGCGGCAGGAAGATGCCGGGAGGATTCGGTATTTTCACAAAAAAAGAAGGAAGGGAACAAAACATATGTATGACGTAATAATAATCGGGGCCGGCGTGTCCGGCGCTGCATCTGCCAGGGAGCTGTCACGGTATAAGGTGAATGCCTGTGTCCTGGAACGGGAGGAGGATGTGTGCTGCGGTACTTCCAAGGCTAACAGTGCCATTGTCCATGCCGGATATGACGCGGCGGAAGGCTCGCTTATGGCCAGGCTGAATGTGGAAGGAAACCAGATCATGCCTGAACTGGCAAAGGAGCTGGATTTTCCCTTTAATCCCTGCGGTTCCTTTGTGGTATGTCTGGATGAGGAGTCTCTGCCGGACCTGAAAGCTCTGTATGAGCGGGGGGTTAAGAACGGTGTAAAGGATTTGGAAATCATCACGGATAAGGCAAGAATAAAAGAAATGGAGCCCAATCTGGCAGATGAGGTGGCAGGTGTTCTCTATGCACCTACGGCAGGCATCGTATGTCCCTTTAATCTAAACATTGCGTTGGCGGAAAATGCCTATACCAACGGCGTGGACTTTAAATTTAACACTGAGGTGACGGATATCCGCAGGATAGAGGGCGGATGGGCGCTGGAAACAAACCAGGGCGTGTATGAGACCCGCTATGTGGTCAATGCGGCAGGAGTCCATGCCGACAAGTTCCACAACATGGTCAGCGGGACAAAGATACACATAACCCCCAGAAGGGGAGACTACTGCCTGCTGGATAAGAGCGCCGGAAATCATGTGAGCCGCACCATATTCGCCCTTCCGGGAAAGTATGGAAAAGGCGTCCTGGTCTCCCCTACGGTCCATGGCAACCTGATTGTAGGGCCCACGGCTATTGATATTGAGGATAAGGAGGCCACGGCTACCACCAGGGAGGGACTGGACGAATTGATTGCAAAAGCAGGGATGAATGTAAAGGACCTTCCCATGCGTCAGGTCATCACATCCTTTGCGGGACTCAGGGCCCATGAGGATCACCATGAGTTCATCATAAAGGAGCTGGAGGACGCGTCTGGATTCGTAGACTGCGCGGGAATTGAGTCTCCGGGTCTTACCAGCTGTCCTGCCATTGGAAGAATGGTGGCGGGAATCCTTAAGGAAAGGCTGGGACTGGAGCCCAATCCGCAGTTTAACGGCAGCCGCAAGGGAATTCTGGACCCGGATACACTTACAAAAGAGGAGCAGGCAGAGCTGATCAAGCAGAATCCTGCTTACGGCAATATCATCTGCCGCTGCGAGATGGTCACGGAGGGAGAAATCCTGGATGCCATCCACAGGCCCCTGGGGGCGCGTTCCCTGGACGGCATCAAGCGCAGGACCAGGGCGGGAATGGGCCGCTGCCAGGCAGGGTTCTGCACCCCCAGGTCCATGGAACTGCTTCACCGTGAGCTGGGACTTCCCATGACGGAGATTACAAAGGCCGGCGGGGATTCGAAGCTTGTAGTGGGAACTAATAAGGACAGAATATAGAAAGGGGCGCGCGCAAGATGAGGGAATATGATATTGTCATAATCGGGGGCGGTCCTGCGGGTCTCGCTGCAGCTGTAGCGGCCAGGGATAACGGGATAGAGAGCATCCTGATCCTGGAACGCGATAAGGAACTGGGAGGCATATTAAACCAGTGCATCCACAATGGATTCGGCCTCCATACATTCAAGGAGGAGCTGACAGGCCCGGAGTACGCTGCCAGGTTTGAAAAACAGGTGTATGAGAGGAATATAGAATATAAGTTAAACACCATGGTTATGGATATCAGCCATGACAAGGTGGTCACAGCCATGAACAGGGTAGAGGGACTGTTTGAGATACAGGCCAAGGCTGTCATACTGGCCATGGGATGCAGGGAGCGTTCCAGAGGGGCGCTCAACATACCGGGCTACCGGCCGGCGGGCATCTACTGCGCGGGTACGGCCCAGCGTCTGGTGAACATGGAGGGCTTCATGCCGGGGCGGGAAGTGGTTATCCTGGGATCCGGCGACATCGGCCTTATCATGGCCAGGCGTATGACATTAGAGGGCGCCAAGGTGAAGGTGGTGGCAGAGCTGATGCCTTATTCCGGAGGACTGAAACGTAATATCGTACAGTGTCTGGATGATTACGGCATACCGCTGAAGCTGAGCCATACCGTGGTTGACATACGGGGAAAGGAGCGGCTGGAGGGAATCACCCTGGCTGCTGTGGATGAGAAGGGTAAGCCTATACCGGGAACCGAGGAGGATTATACCTGTGACACTCTGCTTCTCTCCGTGGGACTGATTCCTGAGAATGAGCTGTCTAACGGAATGGGCGTGGAATTGAACCGTGTCACATCAGGGCCGGTGGTGAACGAAAGCCTGGAAACCAATATCGAAGGCGTATTTGCCTGCGGCAACGTGCTCCATGTTCATGATTTGGTGGATTTCGTATCAGAGGAGGCAGCGGCAGCGGGTAAGAACGCAGCCAGATATGTGAAGGACGGCAGGCGCTCCGGGTCAGGACAGGAGATTGAGTTAAGAGCCGTGGACGGGGTACGCTATACGGTTCCCTGCACCATCCATCCGGACCGCATGGAGGATACACAAATCGTACGTTTCCGTGTTGGAAATGTTTATAAAAACTGCTACATCGGCGTATACTTTGATGATGAGCAGGTAATGCACAGGAAACGTCCGGTCATGGCGCCGGGAGAGATGGAGGAGATAAAGCTCCAGAAGGAAAAATTGATGTTGCATCCCGGTATTAAGAAGATTACAATAAAGGTAGAGGAGGCATAGACCATGGAAAAGAGAGAACTTATCTGTATCGGTTGTCCTATGGGGTGTCCTCTGACCGTTGAACTGGAAAACGGGGAAATCAAGACCATCACAGGGTACACATGCAAGAAGGGCGAGACATATGCGCGCAAGGAAGTGACCAATCCGACCCGAATCGTCACCTCCACTGTGAGGGTGGAAGGCGGACGGGCTGACATGGTATCTGTCAAGACCAGGGAAGATATACCCAAGGATAAGATATTCCAGTGTGTAAAGGCCTTAAAGGGCGTAACCGTCAAGGCTCCCATCCACATCGGAGATGTGGTCGTGGCAGACGTGGCCGGCACGGGAGTTGATATAGTGGCCACCAAGGAAGTACTATAGTCGTGTGCTCCTGGCTGAGAGATGGGACAGAAATATGGTTTCCATCTGAATCAGCAGGGGCGCGCCGGTCAGTCGGCAGCTGCCATAAGGCGGCGGCCGGCTTACTGTAGTTTGATGGATGGCGGACCGGCAGAATGGGGCGCCGTCCGAAGAAGAAGGAGGGCTCTAAATGGAGAAGAAACTGGACATCAATAACATGAACGGAATTACCGGGGAAGAGGATAAGACCTGCGGACTCAATGACATGAACTGCCTGGAAGGGAAGGAGGATAAGACCTGCGGACTTAACGACATGAACTGTGTTGAGGAGGACGGGGACAAGACCTGCGGACTTAACGACATGAACTGTCTGGGCGAGTAACAGGATACCCGCATTTGGTGCAGCCTATTAAATAGAAGGGGGTTTACGCAATATGAAGAAATTTATCAACGATGTGGCGCTGGTAGAGGATCAGATGATACAGGGTATGGTTAAGGCGTATCCGGGTTATCTGAGAAAGCTGGACTGCGGCAATGTGGTGGTCAGAGCCAATAAGAAGGAAGGAAAGGTGGCCCTGATCAGCGGAGGAGGAAGCGGGCATGAACCGGCTCACGGCGGATATGTGGGATGCGGCATGCTGGATGCGGCTGTGGCCGGCGCAGTGTTCACATCCCCTACCCCGGACCAGATTTATGAGGGAATCAAGGCCATTGCCACGGATGCAGGCGTGCTCATGGTAGTCAAGAACTATACCGGCGATGTGATGAATTTTGAGATGGCCGCTGAGATGGCTGAGATGGAAGGCATTACCGTGAAGTATGTGGTGACCAATGACGACGTGGCGGTGAAGGACAGTCTGTACACAGTGGGACGCAGAGGTGTGGCCGGAACCGTGTTTGTACATAAGATCGCAGGCGCCATGGCAGAGACAGGCGCTTCCTTGGCTGAGGTCCATGCAGTGGCGCAGAAGGTAATCGACAATGTGCGGACCATGGGAGCAGCCATTGCACCATGTACGGTTCCCGCGGCAGGCAAGCCGGGATTCGAACTGTCAGATGATGAGATGGAAGTGGGAATCGGGATCCATGGTGAGCCGGGAACCCACAGGGAGTCCATGAAGACTGCGGACCAGGTGGCGGATATGCTTCTGGCACAGATACTGGGAGACATTGACTATGAGGGCCGCGAGGTAGCTGTGATGATCAACGGAGCAGGTGCAACGCCTCTCATGGAGCTTTTTATCATCAATAACAGGGTTTCGGATGTGTTGGCTGAAAAGGGAATCAAGGTTTATAAGACCTTTGTGGGAGAGTACATGACTTCCATCGAGATGCAGGGATTCTCCATCTCTCTTCTGCGGCTGGATGACCAGCTGAGGGAGCTTTTGGATGCTCCGGCGGATACGCCGGCCTGGAAGTAACAGGCATTTATGAGGTCATAGAAAAAATAGATTGAAATGAAAGGTGGGTCATCATGGCAGACAGTAAAAAGGTATTGGAGATCATCAAGGCAATCGGTCTGAAAATGGAGGCCGAGAAGGAGTATCTCACAGAGCTGGACCAGCCGATTGGAGACAGTGACCATGGCATTAATATGGCGCGGGGATTTGCAGCGGTGGAGGGAAAGCTTCCTGACCTGGAGGGAAAGGATATAGGGACCATTCTGAAGACAGTGGGCATGACATTGGTATCCACTGTGGGAGGCGCTTCCGGCCCCCTGTACGGTTCGGCCTATATGAAGGCGGGCATGGCCCTGGCAGGAAAGGAAGAGATGGATATGGCTGATTTCCTGTCAATGATGGATACGGCTGTACAGGCAGTGGAGCAAAGAGGAAAGGCCACTGTGGAGGAAGCCACCATGCTGGATGCCATGGTACCTTCCCTGAAAGCCATGAAGGACGTGGCGGCAGAGGGAAAGAGCGCCAGGGAAGTGCTGGAGGCCGGAGTCAGGGCAGCCTGGGCAGGCGCAGAGCACACCAAGGACCTGGCAGCGACCAAAGGCCGGGCCAGCTATGTGGGAGAGAGGGGACTGGGGCATCAGGATCCGGGAGCCACCTCTTATTCCTATATGCTGGAAGTCATTGCGGGGCTGGTATAGAGACAGATACCGGATACAAATATCGGCATAGAGGTACCGTGTCCGGCTGAAAGGAGCAGTAATACATATGGTAGGATTGGTGATTGTGTCTCACAGTGAAAATCTGGCAAAAAGTGTGGTGGAGCTGACCTCCATCATGGCGCCCGGCGCAAGAATCGCGCCGGCCGGAGGCATGGACGACGGCGGCTTTGGAACCAGCTTTGAGAAGATACAGGCAGCCATAGAGTCTGTATATTCCGATGACGGGGTTCTTGTTCTGGTGGATTTGGGAAGCGCTGTCATGACCACGGAGATGGTCATTGAGATGTTCGAGGGAAAGAAGGTGGAGATGGTGGATTGTCCTCTGGTGGAGGGCGCCGTGGTTGCCACCATTGATTCCGCGGGCGGAATGAGCTTTGATGATATCAAGACAGCTCTGGCCGGAGTGGGTAAGACTAAGAAGTTTTAGAGCATAGAATGAAGAAATAAATATAACAGGCGGGGGATTTATTCCCCGCCTGTTATGGTTACAATCATCTGATTGGGAAGGCACACAATGGTGTCGCTGTTTAAATGCTTTTTTCCCTGGTGGACACAGACCTTATCAGGGCAGCTGGCCTCACTGCACCAGATTTCACCGTCCTTTACAATCAGGTGGTTGGTGCCGCCGTTGGAGGAGGTAACCGTTATCTCCGTATCCTTGCTGAGATCCAGTGTTTCCACTACGGTTCCGTTCGCAGACACCTGGGCAATGGCTGCCGGTGTGCGGCGGATATAGTGGCTGATGCTAAAGGCAGCAGCCGCGATCAATAGAATGGCAGCAGCCAGAATCACGTCTCGTTTCTGTAATATGTTCATTTGATTTCCGCCTGACGCAGACATTCCTCCACTCCGTTTATAAATGGATATACGTTGATGCTGACTGAGGCCACGGCGTCAGTGGTGTATCCGTCGTCACCAGCCAGACCGGCCAGACGCTGGTGTTCTATCAGATACCGGCATACGCTGTCTGATTGGGCTTTCCATATAGGCCCATCCGGCGTCATAATATATTGGCCTTCCATGGAAAGCTTCTGTTTGCTTTCCCCGTCACTGTTAAAGGAATCCCAGATACAGGATACGATGATACCATCGGATACTGTCAGGGTGGTTCTGTCCCGGAAACCGTTTGAGTCTGGTTCCGGAGCTTCATAGGTATAGATTCCGTCGGCCAGAGGCACCTCAGGGCGGGCCGTGGTCACAGGTCCTCTTAAGGCCTTATACAAAGGGTCTGATACAGCAATTACCGCTAAGGACAACGCTGCCATGACAGCAATGCCAATCAAACTTCTGGCATAGGAACTGATGGTATTTCTCTTCATGAAAAACACTCCTTTAAAAAATATAGTAGTATGCGCCGGAGCGGAATATATGCGGACGGCGCTGGGTTGGGATATATTGTTTATTTTATCACAATACGCCACTGCATACAATGAGTTTTCACACAAGCAGCGGTGATAATTCATTCGTGTCCATTTTCAAACGATCTAAGGCGCTATGGAAGATTTGGGTCATGCATGGTATACTATATGCGTGTTGAGGACAGAGCACAGGGAAAGGATGAAAAGCCGCGATGAAGACTGGAGGATCACATGCCGAATCAGAAAAAGACAGTCACAGAATCATATAAAAAATCAGCTGTAACGGTAAATAAAGGCCCGGGTACAAAACCAGCCCCAAGGACCTCAGCCAGAAATGCAGCCCTTTTTGGGATCCTGACAGCCCTGGCCCTGGTGCTGGGATACGTGGAGTCATTGGTGCCGGTATATCTGGGAGCACCCGGGGTAAAGCTGGGTCTGGCTAATCTGGTGACCATGGTGGGACTGTACTGCATGGGAACAAAAGAGACAGCTCTTATCAGCGTGGTGCGCATACTCTTATCAGGCATTCTGTTTGGACCGCCTTCGGCCATCCTGTTTGGCCTGGCAGGGACTGCCCTGAGCCTTACCGTCATGGCCCTGTGCAAGCGGTTCAGGCTGTTCGGAATGGTGGGAGTCAGCATACTGGGAGGAGTGGCCCATAATATCGGACAGTTTCTGATGGCGGCTTTTGTGGTGAATACATTTGGGGTATTTTCCTACCTGCCGGTGCTGTTGACAGCAGGCTGTGCGGCGGGAGCACTGATTGGCCTTCTGGGAGGAATTCTGGTGGGACGGGTGAACCGTTTATTCCGCGCCTTTTAATGAAATCAGGATATAAAAGTAAAAAAGTGCATTGTGGTTACGGGGTGTGAGGGATATAATGGAAGAAAACAGCGGCATGTGGCTGCGCTTAGATGGAAGAGTGTACAGGGAGGATATTTCTATGGTTTATGAAGCGGTTAAGGGATTGGTACAGTACGGTCTGGATAAGGGTCTCATATCTGAGGTGGACGCTATCTATGCCAGGAACCAAATCCTGGATGTGATGGGAATGGACGAGTATGAAGAACCCCAGGGGCCGGTGGAGAGCGGGGATTTGGAGGCCATTTTAAAGGAGCTTCTGGACTGTGCTGCAGGCACGGGCGTGCTTAAGGAGGACAGCGTGGTTTATCGGGACCTTCTTGACACAAAGCTGATGAACTGTTTGATGCCAAGGCCGGGCGAGGTGGTGAAGGAATTCTGGAAACGCTATGAGGAGTCCCCTGAGAAAGCAACGGACTGGTATTATGGCTTTAGCCAGGATTCCGATTATATCCGCCGTTACCGCATTGCAAGGGATATGAAGTGGACCACGGATACCCGCTACGGTACTTTGGATATTACGGTAAACCTGTCCAAACCGGAAAAGGATCCAAAGGCCATTGCTGCGGCTAAGCTGGCTAAGCAGAGCGGCTATCCCAAATGCCAGCTGTGCATGGAGAACGTGGGATATGCAGGGCGGACCAACCATCCGGCCCGGAATAACCACAGAATCATTCCCATTACCATCAATAACAGTCAGTGGGGATTCCAGTATTCCCCATATGTGTACTATAATGAGCACTGCATCGTGTTTAACGGACAGCACGTGCCTATGAAAATTGATAAGGCGGCATTCAGAAAGCTGTTTGACTTTATCAAGCAGTTCCCCCATTATTTCCTGGGTTCCAATGCAGACCTTCCCATTGTGGGAGGATCCATCCTGAGCCATGACCATTTCCAGGGGGGACATTATACCTTTGCCATGGCAAAAGCGCCCATAGAGAAACACTTTTCCATAAAAGGGTATGAGGACGTGGAGGCGGGAATCGTATTCTGGCCTATGTCCGTGCTGCGGCTTCGGGCAGCTGATCCGGACAGGCTGATTGAACTGGGGGATGTTGTGCTGGGAGCATGGAGAGGCTATACGGATGAGGATGCGTTTATCTTTGCCGAGACAGACGGAGAACCTCATAACACCATTACGCCCATTGCCAGGAAGGTTGGGGATACCTTTGAACTGGATTTGGTGCTGCGCAATAATATTACCACAGAGGAATTCCCGCTGGGCGTATACCATCCCCATCAGGAGCTGCATCACATAAAGAAAGAGAACATTGGTCTGATTGAGGTCATGGGACTGGCTGTGCTGCCTTCCAGGCTTAAGACGGAACTGGCAATGCTGGGAGAGTACATGGTGGATGGCAGGGATATACGAAGGGATGAGGTCCTTAAGAAACACGCTGACTGGGTGGAGGAATTCCTGCCCGGATATCAGGAAAAGGGCATCCTGGTGACGAGGGATAATGTATGGCCCATTCTGCAGGAGGAAGTGGGAAAGGTGTTTGCACGGGTTCTGGAGGATGCAGGCGTCTATAAATGCGATGAGAGGGGACGGAGGGCATTTGCAAGATTCCTCCACTGCGTGGGATTTGAAGAGGCGTAATCAGCCTGGCCGGGAGATACATTTTCAGGTGCATAAAACAACGAGGCAGGGACTAGCCGCGGCCCCGCGGTCTTGGTATAATGGAGAATATACTGCGGATGACCGCAGTGAATGATGGAAGGAGACAGTGACATGCTGGATGAAAGATGGGTGTTTCATGAGAATGCGGAGCCGGTTCAGGCGGGGCCTGGGGTTGTCAGGAGGGTTCTGGCTTACAGTAAGGATTTGATGTGTGTGGAGAATACCTTTGAGGAGGGAGCTGTGGGCAGTCTTCATCATCATCCCCATTCCCAGATTACATATGTGGTCAGCGGAGAATTCGAGTTTAATATAGACGGTGAGAAAAAAACAGTGAGGGCAGGGGATACCATGCTAAAGCTGGACGGCGTGGAGCACGGATGCATGTGCAGGAAGGCCGGAATCCTTCTGGATATCTTTCAACCCATGCGGGAGGATTTTGTATAGTTGCCATTGGCATCCGGGTAACCATAGTGGAGGCCCTTCCCGGGCTGCTGACAAACCTGGATAAGGAGCTTGCCATGGAGTGCGATGATGTGCTGGCTGAGACAGCGCCCTATAAGCGCCATCCCATTTATGGAGAGACCGTGGCTGAAATGTTGGACTCGCTCTAAGCCTTTAATGCCATGGAAAGAGGCTTTTGGAGGACCGGATACAGGGCGCTGGAGATAATCAGGCCGCTGATTCCCTGGATGATGTTGCTGGGAACGCTGGCCAGGGCAGCCCCTAATCCGTACAGAAAGATTTCGCACAGGCAGTATCCTCCGGCCACCAGAATAATGTCAATCACACCGCAGCCGGCTACGGCAGCGTACGGACTCATTCCTCTGGCCCTTAAACTGCGGCAGACACGGCTTGCCGAGAATGCCACCAGGCCCTTGATGACAAAGGTAATGGGGACATAGATGAAATAACCTCCCAGCAGGTCTGCCATGCAGGAGCCGATGCCGGCTGCCAGGAATGCGGATACCGGGTCCAGAAACACGCCGCAGAGAATCACGATGGCGTCGCCTGGGTGGATGTATCCGCCTGTACCGGGGGTGGGGATGCGGATGGACATGGTGGCCACGCAGGCCAGTGCCGCGAAGAGTGCGGACAACACCAGTTTTTTAGCAGTGAAACGTTCCGTCATAGGGATACCTCCTTAAGTTGAAGTGCTTAAATGCTGATACCTACTATAGCGGAAAGGTGGACTGAGTGAAATATCCAGTTAGATAATATTTGACCAGTCCAGACTGGCGCTGCTGAGGGGGAAATCTGATTCGGGGCGGTGAATCATTTAAGGCGGTAAATCATTCAAAGCGGCAAAAGATTCAAACCAGAGCATCATTCAAGCCAGCGTATCATGGCAGCCGGCTCCTCAAAACGGTGGGTGGATGAGATACCATCAGGACAGTGGCAGCCCCACAAAGCCAGGCAGGAGTCAACTCCGGCCCGGGAAGCGCACTGCATGTCGTAGATGCTGTCCCCGATGTAGAGAATCTGCTGAGGACAGACCCCGGTGCGTTCCATATATTCAAGCATGGGTTCCGGGTCCGGTTTGTGGCGGACTGTGTCATCGGCCGTTATGACGGTCTGAAAATATTCGGATATCTGAAAGGGAAGGAAGCTGCAGGTGTACTGGGGCATTGTCTTGGAGGTGATGATGCCCAGGCCGCAGCCCTTTTTTTTAGGAAATCCAACAGGGGTACAATGCCCTCATACAGATAGGCAGTGTACTGATACTCCTGTTCATACTGCTCCCACCGGGGATAAATCCGGAATATCTGGTCGGGGGAATGTATACCCAGACGTTCAAATGCATCCAGCCCCGGTATGCCCAGAACCGGCAGAAGCCGGCTTATATCCCAGTGTTCCCCGGTTATATCCCTGAGGGCTCTCTGGAGTCCGTGGAGCACGGCAAAAAACCGTGTCCAGCCTGGCAGGAGTGGCCACGCCTCTGGGCCTGATGGCCATGGGTGCGTCCTTTGACCTCAGACAGGCATCACAGGGGGTCAGGGCGGCTTTGGGTGCCAGCGCCGTAAAGCTGGTACTCCTCTGCGCCATATTCCTTCCGGCCGCGGTGTACCTGGGGTTTCGGCAGCAGCAGCTGGTGGCGATTCTCGTGATGCTGGGGTCTGCCACAACAGTCAGCTGCTTTGTAATGGCGCGGAACATGGGACATGAAGGCGTGCTGAGCTCCAGTGTGGTGGCAATCACGACCTGCGGCAGTGCCTTTACCCTGACGCTGTGGCTGGACCTCATCCGTACCCTGGGCCTGATATAGGAATGGGACGAGTCCCGGTGTGCCAGGGGATAAAGGATTACTGCTAGGATATTAATTTTCACTCCATTTCCAGAGTATGTCCCGGTTCACGGTCTCGTAGAACATCATGCGTATCTGGGCCGGGTCCTTTGTCTGACCAAGTATCCACATGATTTTAGTGACCACTGCCTCCAGGGTCATGTCATAGGCTTCCAGAAGGCCGAATTCCTGTTTGATGCTCCGGCCCACCTCGTAGACGGACATGTCGCTGCCCTCGTTGGTGACCTGGGTTGTCATGATGACGGTCTTTCCAAGACCTGTCCACCGGGCGATGGCGCCGTGGTAATCCCCGTCCTGGTAGGAAGGCAGGCCGCCCACTCCAAAGGATTCTATGATGACGGCATCGTAATGCTCCGCCATATAATCTAACAGGGAAGCGTCCATGGAAGGAATCAGCTTCATGAGCCCCACCTCCCCGTCCATTTGGCGGTAGAAGCAGACCTGCTTTTTGTCCCTGTCCTTGTCGTCCAGATAGAATATAATCTGACCGTCCTGGATGATGGCCACATAAGGAAAGTTGATGCTGGAAAATGCGTGATAGCTTTTTGTCCACTCTTTCTTTCCCCTGGTGCCCGCGATGACCTTGCCGTCAAAGACAATGTTTACGTCGTGGGCGCCGGGACAGGAGGCAAAGAGAAGGCTGTCGGCCAGGTTGGTCCTGGCGTCCGTATTTTCCATGTCAATGGGCTTCTGGGCCCCGGTGATGATGATTGGCTTTGGCGAATGCTGAATCAGGTAGGACAGGGCCGCGGCCGTATAAGCCATGGTGTCCGTGCCGTGGGTGATGACAAAGCCGTCGTATTGGCCGTAGTTTTCCTCGATTGCCTTTTCAATGGCCAGCCAGTGGCAGGGCTGTATGTTGGTGCTGTCTATGTTCATCAGCTGGATGGAATGGATTTCACAGTAGCTTTGGCTGTCAGGCACATAGGACAGGACTTCATCCGATGTAATGACGGGCTTAAGCCCCTTATCGGTGCGCTTGCAGGCAATGGTGCCGCCTGTTCCCAGTAAGAGTATGCGTTTCATGTTGTGCCCCCTAATCAAGTGTATTTTGTTTATGTTAAGTATAACCTGTTTGCAAAAACATATAATAACAGCAGCGGCGTCCTTAACTGCCGCATAACCTTTCGCACTGCTTACAATTATATTAAGAATATGATAAATTTACAATCACTTGATTGATTTTAAGTCTGACTATGATACAATAAGAATAGGTAACCAATTTTCTCCATATTCTGTGCAGATGAAAGGAGATTTACATGTCCCTTATTTGGCTTATCACATTTGTGGTTTTTCTGGTAGTGGAAGGAGTTACCACATCCCTGACCAGCATCTGGTTTGCCGGGGGTTCCCTGGCGGCGCTGGTGGTGCAGGTGTGTGGAGGCGGTCTGTATCCCCAGCTGGCAGTGTTTGTGGCAGTGTCCTTCGTGTTGTTTCTCATGGTCCGTCCCTTTGCTTACAAGTACCTGTACGGCAAGCGGACAAAAACCAATGTTGACAGTCTTACAGGCCGTAAGGCCGTGGTCAAGGACCGTATTGATAATGTGGCAGGTACAGGGACTGCCATCCTGGCCGGTGAGATCTGGCTTGCCAGGGCGGCAGAGGAGGGTAATACCTTTGAAGCGGGTGATGTAGTGGTTATATCCGCTGTCAGCGGGGCAAAGCTGCTGGTAGCCGCGGCGAAGCAGGAACATGAGGTGGAAAAAGCATAAAGAAACACAAGGAGGATTCATATGTTTGGAGCAATCGGAGGATTCATCACGTTCATCATCATTGCAGTCATTATTTTATTCATTCTGTCCACCTGTATCAGAATCGTGCCCCAGGCTCAGGCGCTGGTGGTGGAGCGGCTGGGTGCCTACCTTGGCACATACAGCGTGGGCATTCATTTCCTGGTTCCCTTCATCGACCGTGTGGCTAAGAAGGTGAACCTGAAGGAGCAGGTTGAGGACTTCGCGCCCCAGCCTGTTATCACTAAGGATAACGTAACCATGCAGATTGATACGGTGGTATTCTTCTACATCACGGACCCGAAGCTGTATGCCTACGGTGTGGAGCGCCCGCTGCTTGCCATTGAGAACCTGACAGCCACCACCCTGCGTAATATCATCGGTGACCTGGAGCTGGACGAAACACTGACCTCCAGGGAAACCATCAATGCCAAGATGCAGGAGTCGCTGGATATTGCCACGGACCCATGGGGCATCAAAGTGACCAGGGTAGAGCTTAAGAACATCATTCCTCCGGCAGCCATCCAGGAGGCCATGGAGAAACAGATGAAGGCAGAGCGCGAGCGCCGTGAATCCATCCTGAGGGCTGAGGGCGAGAAGAAGTCCATGATTCTGGTGGCGGAAGGCAACAAGGAATCAGCAGTTCTGAACGCGGAGGCTGAGAAGGAAGCAGCCATTTTAAAGGCGGAGGCTGAGAAGGAAAAGAAGATTAAGGAGGCCCAGGGACAGGCAGAGGCCATCCGTTCCGTACAGCAGGCTACGGCAGACGGTATCCGCTTCATCAAAGAGGCAGGGGCTGACAATGCAGTCCTTCAGCTTAAGAGCCTGGAGGCGTTCCAGGCAGCCGCCAACGGAAAGGCCAATAAGATTATCATTCCTTCGGATATCCAGGGAATTGCCGGTCTGGCCAAATCCATAGCTGAGGTAGCCGCAAAAGATGAGGCCGCAGAATAAAATCCAGTGGACAAAAGCAGGTCCGTGATATAAGATATTTCCCATATTGTTTGGAACGTTTTTCCAGCAGCTGTATAATACGGCGGATGCCATGGTGGTGGGCCGCTTTGTGGGAAAGCAGGCCCTGGCCGCAGTAGGAGGAAGCACCAGTCAGGCGCTGGAAGCTTAAGCCACTTAAAAAACGGTTCGGCGTGTATAAGCCTTTCTGATATGGGAAGACTTTCTGTATAAAATGACAGGAGGTGCCTATATGACCACAAAGGAAGTCGTGTTTGATTCGGTAGAGGATGTAAAAAGGTTTGTCCAGCAGAGCGAGAAGCAGCCGGAAGATATTGATGTGTGCTGCGGCAGCTGCATAGTGGACGGAAAGTCCATACTGGGAATTCTCAGCCTGGGGATTCATAAAGAATTGAATGTTGTGATTCATGACTGAGAGGTGAAAAGGACGTTCCGGATATAAGGGCGTCCTTTTTCCATGGTATTTCCTTCTTCGCTGATTTGAAAGGAAGGTTTTACAATGAACCGTTCCTGTGATACAATAGACACTAAATATATTTTTACAGGCTGGACGTTTAGGATTAACAGACCGTAAAGGACGGAGGCTAAATGCATGATTCAGGATATTGCACCGCATACATATGACCCTGTATTCAGGAGGAAGAAACCGGAAGACAGGGATTACCTGCTTCACTACGAATATAATAAGGTAATGCTTCTCAAAAGCGAAAAGGGGAGTGCGATTCCCAACTTCGGGGAGCTGAGGGAAGAAGGAGATTTTTCGGCACAGGCACAGTACCTGTTTTCCATTGATGACAGGGCCTATTACTGTGTGACGGACATGACAGTGCCGGAATTCGGCGGTTTTTACATGGAGCCTCTGACTGTGTTCCGGAATTTTGAACCCCTTCACCAGGCGTTTGCGGGGATAACGGGCAGCCAGCTCTACCGGTGGATGCAGAGCAGGCGGTTTTGCGGCTGCTGCGGCGCGAAGACAGAACCCAGCGTCAGGGAGCGCGCCCTTGTCTGTCCATCCTGTGGGCAGACGGAATACCCTAAAATCAGTCCGGCTGTCATCGTGGCCATTACCAACGGGGACAAGCTGTTAATGTCGCGCTATGCCAGAGGCGCTTACCGAAACTATGCGCTGATTGCCGGGTTTGTGGAAATAGGAGAGACCTTTGAGGACTGCGTTCGCAGAGAGGTCATGGAGGAAGTGGGCCTTAGAGTGAAGAACATCCGCTACTATAAAAGCCAGCCCTGGGCATTTTCAGATACGGAGATGGTGGGATTTACGGCGGAGCTGGATGGGGATGACACCATATGCCTGGAGGAAGAGGAGCTGTGCGAGGCCGGCTGGTTTACACGGGATGAAATCGTGGAATACGGCCCTTATATCAGTGTGGGACACGAGATGATGAAGGCGTTTAAGGACGGGAAGATATAGCAGGCAGCCACATATAAAAGGAGAAGTGACCATGAACCGTAAGGATTATATTTTATTTGACTTGGATGGAACCCTGACAGACCCTAAGGAGGGAATAACCAAATCAGTACAGTATGCACTGGAGCATTTCGGGATACAGACAGAAGATCTGGACAGTCTGACGCCTTTCATAGGGCCGCCTCTGAAGGACAGCTATAAGAAGTATTACGGCTTTTCCGATGAGCAGGCATGGGAGGGGGTGCAGGTATACCGGGAGTATTTCAGCGTACGGGGCTGGGTTCAGAACAAGGAGTATCCCGGCATAAAGGAAATGCTGGAAGCCCTGAAGGAAGCAGGGAGGGTGCTGTTGGTGGCCACCTCCAAGCCGGAGGAGTTTGCCAAGAAGATACTGGAGCACTTTGACATGGCGGAGTATTTTGATTTCATCGGCGGTGCCGATATGGGGGAAACGCGGGTGCGCAAGGCGGATGTAATCCGCTATGTGCTGGAACAGTGCGGCCTGGAGTCGGACGATGAGACAATCGGACGCTGTGTGATGGTAGGAGACAGGGAGCACGATGTCCTGGGGGCCAGGGAGTGCGGCATGGAATGCGTGGGCGTACTCTACGGATATGGAGACCGCCAGGAGATGGATGCGTGCAGACCTGCCTGGATTGCGGGGACAGTGAAGGAATTGAGGGAGTTGCTTCTGTCACTATAACTTGAACTCATAATAACCATTCCTATTATGCAATTGACAAATAGAACAATGGTTGCTATGATTGAAATTATTATTAAGAAGGCAGCTGCTTTTGCACTTGCCATCAACTGAGAGGGTGGGATTAGATGGACGACAGAATCGTGTTATCGCTGCTTGTGGACAATACTGCAGGTGTGCTGGCCCGTGTAGCAGGGCTGTTCAGCCGCCGCGGATACAATATTGAGAGCCTGACTGTAGGTGTCACCGCTGACCCGCGGTACTCCAGGATGACTGTGGTTTCCCTGGGAGACCAGACCGTCCTGGAACAGATTAAGAACCAGCTCAATAAGCTGGAGGATGTAAGGGATATCAAGGAACTGCAGCCGGACCGTTCCGTATACAGGGAACTGATGATGGTGAAGGTGCGTGCCAATGCCAGTGACCGCCAGTCCGTCAGCGCCATATCCAGTATCTTCCGCGCCACCATTGTGGATGTGGGAAAGGATTCACTGACAGTCATGCTGACAGGGGACCAGTCCAAGCTGGATGCGCTTATTAACCTGCTGGAGGATTATGAAATCCTGGAGCTGGCCCGCACAGGCCTTACAGGACTGGAAAGAGGCGCAGAGGATATAAGGATGCTTCCATAAAACAGAGGCTTAAGGGGGCGGCCAAAGGCGGACAGAGAGTCGTCGGTTTTGTTGCCTTAAACATATATCATTTAAGATTTAAGTTCAAAGGAATTGAAGGAGGAAAAAAGCAATGCCAAAGATTTATTATCAGGAAGACTGTAATTTGTCATTACTGGAGGGCAAGACCATTGCAGTGATCGGTTACGGCAGCCAGGGACATGCACATGCTTTAAACTTAAAGGAGTCAGGATGCAGCGTAATTGTAGGCCTGTATGAGGGCAGCCGTTCCTGGAAGAAAGCCGAGGAGCAGGGTTTCGAGGTATATACAGCGGCTGAGGCATCCAAAAAAGCAGATGTCGTCATGATTCTGATCAACGATGAGAAGCAGGCAGCCATGTATAAGGAGTCCATCGCGCCAAACCTGCGCCCGGGAATGATGCTGATGTTTGCCCACGGTTTCGCCATCCACTTCGGACAGATTGTTCCGCCTAAGGATGTGGATGTTACCATGATCGCTCCCAAGGCACCGGGCCATACCGTGAGAAGCGAGTATCAGAGGGGCAGAGGAACCCCATGTCTGGTAGCTGTTTACCAGGATGCCACAGGTAAGGCCATGGATATGGCATTGGCTTATGGACAGGGAATCGGCGGCGCAAGGGCAGGTATCCTGGAGACCACCTTCAGAGTGGAGACCGAGACCGACCTGTTTGGTGAGCAGGCAGTGCTCTGCGGCGGCGTGTGCGCCCTGATGAAGGCCGGATTTGAGACCCTGGTTGAAGCAGGCTATGCTCCTGAGAATGCATACTTTGAGTGTGTGCATGAGATGAAGCTGATTGTGGACCTGATTTACGAGAGCGGTTTTGCGGGCATGCGTTATTCCATTTCCAATACAGCTGAGTACGGCGATTATATCACCGGACCTAAGATTGTAACCGACGAGACCAAGAAGGCCATGAAGAAGATTCTGTCCGATATCCAGGACGGTTCCTTTGCAAAAGAGTGGCTTCTTGAGAACCGGGTTGGCTGCCCGCATTTCAATGCCATGAGGAAGAACGAGGCAGAACAGCCGCTTGAGAAGGTGGGAGCTGAGCTGAGAAAGCTTTACAGCTGGAATGATACGGACAAACTGATTAACAACTAGTGCTACATAATTGTATTCGAGGATATTGGCGGATATAATGAAGAACAGGCGGATGCCCCGGTAGGAAGCTGAGGAATCCGCCTGTTTTATATATGCAGAATACGTACTTTCGGAGTATCAGTACAAAAACTCCAGGAATGTTTTTAAGGCCATGGCCTGGTTGGCAGGGTGATAGGCGAAACCAATGGTCCTGCGGTGAATGGGGATATTCAGGGGAATCTCTACCAGCAGGCCGCTGTCCAGCTCCTTCTGTACCAACTCCTTGATGACACAGGCAATGCCCAGGCCAATCTTGGCAAATTCAATCAGCAGATCCATGGTGGTTACTTCCAGAATCTGATGGGGCCAGATGTTGTTTTCCGCCATGTATTCGTTCACATGGTGGCGGGTCATGTTGCTGGTATCTAAAAGCATGATGTTGCCGGTCTCAAACAGGCTGGTGTCCTGTCCTTCCCTCAGATACAGGTTCTCCAGATAACTGGGAGTGGTGACAAAGGTGTCCTGGATATCCATGACCGGGATAAAGGCCAGGTCACGGCGGACCGAGGGCTCGGCAACCAGACCCAGGTCAATCTTCTGCTGCTCCAGCCGGGCCAGGGTCTGGGCCGTGGCCTGGCTCTCTATGGTGACCTTCATGTGAGGATACTGGTCGATGAAGGTCTTCAGGTAGGGAAGCAGGATATATTTGCACAGTGTGTTGCTCACGCCAATCCTTAAGTGGCCGATGTCAAATTCCTGAATCCGCTTCAGTTCCTGTTCGCCCCGGTCCAGGGCGTCAAATGCCTCCCTGGTATGTTCGAATAAAATTTCACCCTCAGAGGTGAGCTGTACTCCACGGGAGCTTCGGGTAAACAGGGACAGGCCAAGGCTGTCCTCCAGCTTGCTGATGGCCTTGCTGATGGCGGGCTGGCTGATGTAAAGTTCCTTTGCTGCCTTGGATATGTTGCCTGCTTTGGCCACTTCATAAAATATCTTGTATTGGGACAGGTTCTGTTCCATGGAATCCCCCTCCTGCTATATAACATTTTTTCATATATCCCATTCGTATTATGTATTTTTATTATAACAATACATATGCTAAAATGTAAAGCACGGATGATATAATTTCAAAGAATTAATAGAGAAGGATATTGAAGGAGGAAATAAGTTATGGGAATGACCATGAGCCAGAAAATCCTGGCTGCCCACGCAGGACTTGAGGAAGTGAAGGCGGGACAGCTCATTGAGGCGGATTTGGATTTAGTGCTGGGAAATGACATCACTTCTCCGGTTGCCATCAACGAGATGAAGAAGATGGACAGGAAGACCGTGTTTGATAAGGACAAGATTGCCCTGGTTATGGACCATTTTATCCCTAACAAGGATATAAAGTCGGCTGAGAACTGCAAGTGCTGCAGGGAGTTTGCCTGCCGCCATGAGATAACCAATTATTTCGATGTGGGAGAGATGGGAATTGAGCATGCCCTTCTTCCTGAAAAGGGACTGGTGGTAGCCGGTGACGCGGTCATAGGCGCGGACTCCCACACATGTACATACGGAGCGCTGGGAGCATTTTCCACGGGGGTGGGAAGCACGGATATGGCAGCCGGCATGGTGACCGGCAGGGCTTGGTTCAAGGTGCCCTCTGCCATTAAATTTGAGCTGGTGGGCAAGCCCTCCAAGTGGGTCAGCGGCAAGGATGTAATCTTACATATTATCGGCATGATTGGTGTGGACGGAGCCCTGTATAAGTCCATGGAGTTCGTGGGGGAGGGAATCAGGAACCTTTCCATGGATGACCGCTTTACCATCTGCAACATGGCAATCGAGGCAGGAGGAAAGAACGGAATCTTCCCGGTGGATGAACTGGCCGCCGAATATATGAAGGAGCATTCAAAGCGCGGGTTTACCGCATATAAGGCGGATGAGGACGCGGAGTATGATGAGACATATGTGATTGACTTGTCCGAGTTAAAGCCCACCGTATCCTTCCCCCATCTTCCTTCCAATACCAGGACCATTGACCAGGCAGGGGATGTGAAGGTGGACCAGGCGGTCATCGGTTCCTGTACCAACGGACGTATAGAGGACATGAGAATCGCGGCGGAGGTATTAAAGGGCAGGAAGATTGCCAAGGGTGTGCGCTGCATCGTGATACCGGCTACCCAGTCCATCTACCTTCAGGCTATGAGAGAAGGGCTTCTGGAGATTTTCATTGAGGCGGGAGCCGTGGTGAGCACACCTACCTGCGGTCCGTGTCTGGGAGGCTACATGGGTATCCTTGCAGCCGGAGAGAGATGTATTTCCACAACGAACCGTAACTTTGTGGGACGTATGGGACACGTGGATTCAGAGGTATATCTGGCCAGCCCGGCCGTGGCTGCCGCAAGTGCCGTGGCGGGAAAAATCATCTGCCCGTGCCGGCTGGATTAACGGAATAAAGGCAATATCATTGTGAAAGGAAAAGGAGACTGAACATGAAAGCATGCGGACACGTTTTTAAATACGGTGACAATGTGGATACGGACGTCATCATCCCGGCCAGATATTTAAACGCCACCCAGGGCCATGAGCTGGCAAAACACTGTATGGAGGATATTGACAGGGAGTTTGTGAATAAGGTCCAAAAGGGAGACATCATTGTGGCCAACAAGAATTTTGGCTGCGGTTCCTCCAGGGAACATGCGCCTATGGCCATCAAGTGCGCGGGAGTGAGCTGCGTTATTGCGGAGACATTTGCCCGTATCTTCTACAGGAATTCCATCAACATCGGCCTTCCCATCATAGAGTGTGCGGAGGCGGCCAGGTCCATTGAGGCAGGGGATGAGGTGGAAGTTGATTTTGACAGCGGAATCATTACCAATAAGACAAAGGGAGAGACTTATAAGGGGCAGTCGTTCCCTCCCTTTATGCAGAAAATCATATCGGCAGGCGGCCTGGTGAATTATATTAACGGACAATAGAAAAGGAAGAAAGCAGCCAATGTGCGGCAGGGAGAATATACTCCCTTCAGAATGAAATTCTGACGCGCGGGGCTGCTTTTTTGCGGAGGAGCACGCCTGACGCAGATATCAGGCACTCTATTCACAATTAATTACGCAGCGCAGTACTGGCCAGACGTAGAAAAGCATCCATCTCCCTGGTGACCCACTTATCCTTGTGGTAAACAATCTGACGCCAGGTCCTCATGTAGAAATCCCTGACATCCAGCACGGCCAGCCCGCCATTGATAATATCCCTGTGTATGGTGAATTCCGGAAGAAAGGAAACCCCCAGGTTCTTTCTCAGCAGGCTGATGATGAATTCCGTGTTCCCAATCTCCAGAAAGGGGTGTATTTCCTTGCCCTGGGCAGCCAGGTACTGGTCCAGGATGAAACGGTAGCTGGCGTTTTTCTCAGTGAGGATGAAGGGCTGGTCTATGACCAGGTCCAGGTCCAGGCTGTCCATCCCCACAAAGGGGTGGCTGGAGGAGGTGACGAACACGATGTCCTCCGGCTCCTCCAGGACTTTTATCCATTTGCTGTCATACATACGCTTATCCAGGAAATACACTATATCAATGGCATTGCTGTTCATCATCTCCAACAGCGTCTCAGGGGAGTCGGTGATGAGCCTTATGTTGACCTTGGGGTAGAGCCGGTGGTATTCCCTTAACAGCTCCGGGAATATGGTGGCGCAAATGGATTCAATGGTCCCCAGGCACAGGCTTCCGGTAAGCTCTGATACATGGGTGACCGCATCCCTGGCATGTTCCAGCTCCTTCATGACAGAGACCGCGTGTTCATAGAACAGGGCTCCCTGATGGGTCAGGGTGGTCTGTTTGCCGATGCGGTCGAAGAGATGGACGTTCAGCTCCTGCTCCAGCTGCTTGATTTGGATGGTGACAGCTGCCTGGGAATAACCCAGCTGTTTGGCTGCCTTGGAAAAGCTCTTTAACTGTGCCACCTGGATAAAGGCGGCAATCTCCCGTAGCTCCATATTATGTGCTTCCTTTGCCTATATAAAAATATTTAAACGATATCATAAAAACATTAAATTTTACAACCATATGGTTTTATGGTACATTAATGTTAATCAGAAATCAATACAAAATGTATAGTAATTTTCCGGATAATCAATTAAAATGGGAAAGGAATTACAATCATTATGGAGAAAACAAATGTTAAGTACGGAGCTTATGTTCAAATTCTGAAGGAGGAGCTGCTTCCGGCCATGGGATGTACAGAGCCCATTGCCCTTGCCTATGCGGCCGCCACAGCCAGGAAAGTGCTGGGGGAGCTGCCGGACCGTGTTGTGGTGGGAGCCAGCGGAAGCATCATCAAGAATGTGAAGTCAGTTATCGTGCCTAACACGAATCATCTGAAGGGCATTCCGGCAGCAGCAGCAGCGGGAATCGTTGCGGGAGATTCGGACAAAGAACTGGAGGTGATTGCAGAAGTTACACCAGACCAGACCGGACAGATGAAGGAATTCCTGGATAACACGGAAATCAGGATGGAGCATGTGGATAACGGCATTACCTTTGATATCATCGTGACTCTGTATAAGGGGGATTCCTACGCAAAGGTCCGTATCGCCAATTATCATACCAATATCGTGCTGATTGAAAAGAATGGGGAGATTCTTAAGCAGGTAGAGGTGGCAGGCGAGGAGGAGGAAGGTCTGACCGACAGAAGCCTGCTCAACATGGAGGATATCTGGGATTTTATCAATACGGTGGACATCGAGGACATCCGGGAAGTATTGGACCGCCAGATTAAGTACAACTGGGCCATTGCACAGGAGGGTTTAAAAGGGGATTATGGCGCCAATATCGGCTCTGTCCTTCTGGAAATGTCTGGAAATGATGTCCGCACCAGGGCGAAGGCCATGGCCGCGGCAGGCTCTGACGCCAGGATGAATGGCTGTGAACTGCCGGTCATCATCAATTCGGGAAGCGGCAACCAGGGTATCACTGCCTCTGTTCCCGTGCTGGTATATGCGCAAGAATTTAAGGTGGATGAGGATAAGAAGTACAGGGCTCTGGCCCTGTCCAACCTGACGGCCATCCATCAGAAGACGCCCATTGGCAGGCTTTCCGCTTACTGCGGGGCTGTCAGTGCCGGTGCAGGCGCCGGAGCAGGTATTGCTTACCTGTGCGGCGGCGGTTTTGAGGAAGTCGTACATACGGTTGTGAACGCCCTTGCCATTGTGTCGGGTATTGTCTGCGACGGAGCAAAGGCTTCCTGCGCGGCCAAGATTGCCTCGGCAGTGGATGCGGGAATTCTGGGCTACAACATGTATATACGCGGTCAGCAGTTTTACGGGGGAGACGGCATCGTCACCAAGGGTGTCGAGGCCACACTTAAGAACGTTGGTCGCCTTGGAAAAGAAGGGATGAAGGAGACCAACGAGGAAATCATAAAAATCATGATTGGAGAATAGGTATGAAAAAAATAACAGGCAGTTTACCGTTTCGGTTGCTTTTGGGCGTTATCCTGGGCATCATATTCGGTCAGTTGGCCGGGAGCGGCCTTATGCATGTTGTTGTGACAATCAAATACATCCTGAACCAGGTCATTGTTTTCTGCGTGCCGCTTATCATCATCGGATTCATTGCCCCTTCCATCACAAGGCTGGGCAACAATGCATCCAAAATGCTGGGAGTTGCGATTATAATTGCCTATGTTTCGTCTATCGGAGCAGCCCTTTTTTCTATGACAGCAGGTTTCCTTATGATTCCTCACCTGTCTATTGCCACTGAGGTGGAGGGGTTAAAGGATTTGCCGGAAATCGTGTTCCAGCTGGATATACCTCAAATTATGCCTGTGATGAGCGCCCTGGTGTTCTCGCTGCTTCTGGGCCTGGCCGCCACATGGACCAAGGCCTCGGTGATTTCCCAGGTGCTGGAGGAGTTCCAGCAGATTGTGCTGTCCATTGTTACCAAGGTGGTAATTCCCATCCTTCCTGTGTTTATCGCGTTTACATTCTGCGCCCTTTCCTATGAGGGGACCATTACAAAACAGCTTCCTGTGTTCATACAGGTGGTCATCATTGTCATGATTGGTCATTACATCTGGCTGGCCCTGCTGTATGCCATCGGCGGCGCCTATTCAGGCAAGAATCCGCTGGATGTCATAAAGAATTACGGACCTGCCTATATTACCGCGGTAGGTACTATGTCGTCTGCGGCCACACTGGCCGTTGCCCTGCGCTGTGCCAAGAAATCACAGCCGCCTCTCAGGGATGATATGGTGGACTTCGGCATTCCGCTGTTTGCCAACATCCATCTGTGCGGTTCTGTTCTGACAGAGGTTTTCTTTGTAATGACCATATCAAAGATTCTTTACGGAACCATTCCGTCCCTGGGAACCATGATTTTGTTCTGCGCCCTTTTAGGCGTGTTCGCCATCGGAGCGCCCGGTGTTCCAGGAGGTACGGTCATGGCTTCACTGGGTCTGATTACTGGCGTGCTGGGATTTGACGAAACGGGAACAGCCCTGATGCTTACCATCTTTGCCCTTCAGGACAGCTTCGGAACCGCCTGCAACGTGACCGGTGACGGGGCTCTGACCATGATTCTTACAGGCTTTGCCGAGAAACATGGAATCAAGAGGCAGAAGATTGAAAGCGGGCTGTGATAGGCCTGTGTATTTATAAGATATACTAATATGAATATAGTAATTTATAATAAAAACAAAATTGATCTTGAAGCTATAGTGACTATAGGATATATAATGGGTTCAAGAGCCAAGCGGAAAGGACCGGCTAGCCGGTCCTTTTTGCAGCATGATATTTCCGAAAGAGAGGTAAGGAATGGACAAAAAGATTCTAATTAAGAATGCAAAGGCAATCGTGTCCTGTGACGGGGAAGACCGGGTTTACAGGGACGCGGACATGCTGATTGAGGGGCCAAAGATACTGGCAATCGGTAAGGACCTGATGAATGGAGGGGACCCGGCGTCAGGAAAAAATCTGAATCAGGAGGACGTCCGGGTAATCCGGGCAGAGGGAAAGTTCGTGTATCCGGGCCTGATTAACACCCATCATCATTTTTTCCAGACCTTTGTGCGCAATCTCATGACCATTGACTATCCCAACATGATGGTGATGGACTGGATTGATAAGATTTACCGCATATTCCAGAACATTGATTCCGACGTGATTTACTACTCTACCCTTACATCCTTTGCGGATTTGATTAAACACGGCTGTACATGCGCCTTTGACCACCAATACTGCTACACCAGGAAGACCGGCAAGTCATCGGTGGACCGCCAGATGGAGGCGGCAGAGCTTTTGGGCATCCGGTACCACGCCGGAAGGGGGACCAACACCCTTCCCAGAGGTGAAGGAAGCTCCATTCCCGACAATATGCTGGAGACAACGGATGAGTTCTTAAAGGACTGTGACCGGCTGATTGGACTGTATCACGATTCCGGGCCCTTTTCCATGAAGCAGATAGTCATGGCGCCCTGCCAGCCCATTAACTGCCGCAGGGATACCTTTGCCGAGACCGTGGTCATGGCCAGGGAGAAGGGGGTCAGGATGCACACCCATCTGGGCGAGGGAGAGAACGAAGGCATGATGGCCCGCTGGGGCAAGCGCACCATGGACTGGTGTGAGGAGATGGGATTTATCGGTGAGGATGTATGGTACGCCCATGACTGGGAAGTGACAAAGGAAGAGTATAAGGTTCTGGCAGCCACCGGAACAGGGGTTTCCCACTGTCCGGCACCGGCCGTACTGGGCGGCTTCCCGATTCTCAATATAAAGGAAATGCAGGAAGCAGGCATTCTGGTGAGCCTGGGGTGCGACGGTTCCGCCACCAATGACAGTTCCAATCTGCTGGATGCCCTGCGCATGGCTTACCTGATGCAGGCATACCACACCAAGGAGAGAGGGGGATGCACCTCCGCTTATGATATGTTAAAGGTGGCCACCGTAAACGGGGCAAAGACCCTTGGAAGAACCGACCTGGGGTCCCTGGAAGCGGGAAAAGCAGCGGACCTGTTCATGATTGACACAGAGACACTGGAGCTGGCGGGAGCCCTGCACGACCCGAAGAACCTGCTGGCAAGAGTGGGACTTACCGGACCGGTGTGGATGACGATGATTAACGGAAACATTGTTTACAAAGAAGGCATCCTGAAAGGCGTGGACGAGAGAAAGCTGGCCCTGGAGGGAGAGGCTGTTTGTACAAGGGTCATCCGGGAGCCTCACAGCGCTTACAGGGATTTTATTTGACAGGGAATTTATCTGACAGGGAATTTATCTAATAGGGAATCCGGCATCAAATCTAACGGGGAATCTGGCAGGAAAAAGGAAAGAAGGTTGGCAGGTGAAGGAATATTTTTCTATCGGGGAATTGGCGGAGCTATTCGGGCTTAACATACAGACACTGTACTATTATGACAGCGTCGGAATCTTTTCCCCCAGGGAACGCAATGAGAAAAACGGGCGCAGAAAGTATGAGTTTGACCAGATATACGAGCTGGCAAAGGTGTCCTATATGCGCCGTCTGGGCTATTCCCTGGAGGAAATCAAGAAATCCAGAACCAGCTTAAACTCCAACAGGGCTGTGGACATCATGAAGCAGCGCTCCCAGGAGCTTCGCAGGCAGTGGCAGGAGCTGCTCAACATAGATGAGGCCATCCAGAGGAAAATCCAGTTCATGGAACAGGAGATGGATGGAATCCGCCTGGATGAGATTGCGGTGAAGCATTTTGAGGACCGGAAGTTTATTTCCATAGGCGACGAGGAGCTGCTGTACAGGGAAAATTCCTTTTACTTTTATCCCACCATTGCCTTTTATGAGGGGGACCGGAAATACTTTGGGGCCTACCTGTATCCGGACGATGAGGAGATACCAGAGACCATACACCAGTCCAGAATCCAGATTATCCAGGGAGGCGACTTCCTCTGCGGATACCATCTGGGCGGATACGAGGGAGTACCGGATACCATCCGGCGTTTGAGGGAGGCCAGGCCGGACCTTGAGCTGGGGGCTCAGGCCATTAATTTTAATATTCTGGATCAGTTCGTGGAAAGTGATAATGAAAACTTTATCACCGCCATGCAGATTCGGGTGTTATAGATTCACATGACTGATGATTCAGTACCAATTATGCAGTACCGACTATGCAGTACCAACTATGCAGTACCAAAGAGGAAACATGAAAAATCTATGGAAAAAGGAAGGGGAAGAGACATGAAAAACAGAATGCGTTTAGCGGCAGCAGCCCTGGCATTATCCATGGCAGGCTTTGGCCTAACCGGATGCAGCGGGGAAACAAAGGAGACAGCGGCAAAGACAGAGGCAGCAGATAAGCAGGCTGGGGGCGCCCAGGCCGGAGATACCCAGGCAAAAGGGGACCAGGCCGAAGACGGCCGGGCGGAAGGGGGCCAGACAGCGGACGGCAAGACATACAAGGTGGCCCTGTGCCTGTCCGGCGCGGCCAATGATATGGGCTGGTGCCAGTCAGCCTATGACGGGCTTAAGCTTCTGGAGGCGGATTACGGCTGTGAGGTGACCTATACGGAGAATCTGACACCGGATGACATTGAGGCTGCTTTTGCGGATTATGCGGCCAGCGGATATGACGTGGTCATCGGCCATGGATATGAGTTCGGGGACCCGGCAGTGGACGTTGCGGAGCAGTATCCGGATACAAAATTCATTGTGACCGAGGGCGAGGTGTCTGCTGACAATGTGGCCTCCTATGTGTCAAAGTGTGAGGAAGGCGGATACATCATGGGAATGCTGGCAGCCGGCATGTCCGAGAGCGGCAAGGTGGGCTTCATCGGACCGATTCAGGGCGCGTCCCTTGTGAAAATCATGAACGGATTTGAGGACGGGGCAAAGGAAGTAAACCCTGACATCCAGGTACAGACCGCATGGACCGGTTCCTTTACCGATACGGCCCTTGGCAAGGAGGCCGCCCAGGCCATGATTGATAATGGCGCGGATGTAATCGGACACTGTGCCAACGAGTCGGGAACAGGAGCCATCAATGCGGCAAAGGAAGCAAAGGTCTACGCCACAGGCGATTCCTATGACCAGAATGACCTGGCGCCCGACACCATCCTTTCCTCATCTGTTTACCATATCCCTCAGGTGATTGAGGCGGCCTTTAAAACCGTTGCGGACGGAACCTTTGAGGGCGGCATCTACCAGCTGGGAATGGCAGACGGGGCAGTGAGCGTTGCTCCTTACCACAATCTGGATTCCGCTGTTCCCGATGAACTGAAGCAGAAGATTTCCGATAAGATTGCGGCAATTGAATCCGGAGAGTTTGAAGTACCATGTGATACCAAGCCCAGAGCATAAGATATTTCCTGAAAGGGGCCTGCATCAAACCAACCGCAGCAGAGCGTGTCCGGGGGTGCGGGCCCTGTTTAGAAAGAAAGGATGGAACGGATGCCATTACTTGAGATGAAGCATATAACCAAATCCTTTGCAGGCGTGTATGCCAACGAGGATGTGGACCTGTCTGTGGAGCAGGGGGAGATACATGCGCTGTTAGGGGAAAATGGGGCTGGCAAAACCACCCTTATGAACATTCTGTTTGGCATTTACGAGGCGGACAGAGGGGAAATCTGTTTTAAAGGCGAACATGTGGAATTTAAGTCGCCCGGTGAGGCGATTGCCAGGGGAATTGGCATGGTCCACCAGCATTTTTCCCTGGTTAAGAAAATGACGGTGCTGGACAATGTGATGCTGGGACTGAAAGGGGAGGGCATCGTGGCGGACCGGAAGTCGGCAAGGGAAAAACTGACGGGCCTTGCCGCAACCTACGGCCTCTCGGTGAACCCGGAAGCGCCTGTCCATACCCTTTCCGTGGGAGAGCAGCAGAGGGTGGAGATTCTTAAGGCCCTGTACCGGGATGTGAGCCTGCTGATTCTGGACGAGCCCACCGGCGTTCTCACCCCCCAGGAAACGGAGAATTTCTTCGGGGTCTTAAAACGGCTGCGGGATGAGGGATATGGAATCATCATCATCACCCACCGGCTGGGGGAAATCATGGATATCAGCGACCGGGTGACGGTGCTGCGGGATGGCCGGAAGGTCAAGAGCCTGGTGACAAAGGAGACAACGCCGGAGGAACTGTCTGCCTGCATGATTGGGCGGGAGCTTAAGAAGGGAAGGGAGATAAGGGAATCCGCTGCCGGGGAGGCGGCCTTAAGCCTTAAGGATGTGTGCCTTCACAAAAAGCACAGCACCAAGATGTCCTTAGACCACGTAAGCCTTACAATCCGCAGGGGAGAAATCCTGGGAATCGCGGGCGTGGAAGGCAACGGACAGAAGGAACTGGCCGAGGTAATAACAGGAATCCGCAGGATAAACAGCGGACAGATGGAATACCAGGGAAGGGATATACGAAAGGACAGCGTAAAGGAGCGGTTTCGGGCCGGCATCTCCTATATTTCCGACGACCGTCACGGCGACAGCCTGGTCATGGACATGACGGTGGAAGATAATCTGATATTAAGGGACTTTGACCGGGAACCGTTTTCGAGGAAAATGGTGCTGGACTACAGACAGGCGGAGAAGAGAGCCCGGGAGGCCCTGGTTGAATACAACATCAAGACCTCGGGTAAAAGCGGCATCAAAACACCGGTAAAGCTGATGAGCGGCGGAAACCAGCAGAAGGTCATACTTTCCAGGGAGATATCTGAGAAAGCCGGCCTGATTGTGGCCAGCCAGCCCACAAGGGGACTGGATATCGGAGCCACCCAGTTTGTCCATGAAATCCTTCTCAGGCAGAGGGATGCAGGCAGATGCGTCCTGCTGATATCAGCTGACCTGGATGAAATCCTGGGAGTAAGCGACCGCATCGCGGTCATGTATGAAGGCCGTATCATAGGGCTCCTGAACCGGGATGAGGCAGATGTACATAAGATTGGCCTGCTGATGGGCGGTATTGCTAAGGAGGCGGCAAATGAATAGGAAATCAAAGATATTTGAGATAGCGGGCATCGGACTCATCGCAGTGGCCGTGTGGACGGTTCTTATCATGCTGTCAGACGCAAGCCCGGCAGAGGCTTATGCCATGTTCTTTAAAGGCATATTTGGAAATTTAAACGGGTTCATGGAAGTGTTTGTAAAGGCAACTCCCCTGATTTTTACGGGTCTGGGATGCGCTGTGGCGTTTAAAACCGGCTTTTTCAACATCGGCGCGGAGGGACAGTTTTACATAGGGGCCCTTGCCTCTGCGTGGGCGGCCCTTACCTGGACCGGGATTCCCGGGGTACTCCGTATCCTGTGCGCCATCTTAACGGGATTTGTCTTTGGAGGTCTCTGGGCGCTGATAGCAGCCATGTTTAAGGCAAAGCTGGGGATATCGGAAATCATTGTAACCATTATGCTGAATTATATTGCCATCAATTTCCTGGGTATTGCAGTCAGGACCTTCCTCATGGATCCGGCAGGAAGCATACCCCAGTCGCCCAAGCTGGACCCTTCCGTCACCCTTTACCGGTTCTTAAAGCCCACCAGGCTTCACGCGGGCTTTATCATCGCCGTGCTCATGGTGTTCCTTGTCTGGTTTATCCTGGAGAAGACAACGGTGGGATATGAAATCAAGGTGGTGGGATTCAACAAGCGGGCCGCTGCCTGCAATGGAATCTCTGTTGTCAGGAACATCATCATTTCCGCATTCTTAAGCGGCGGTCTGGCGGGAATCGCAGGAGCCGTGGAGGTCATGGGCGTGCAGAGAAAGCTTCTGGAGGGAATCTCCGGGGAGTGCGGATACACAGCGGTGCTTATTGCCCTTCTGGCCGCCAACCATCCCCTGGGCGTGCTCTTTGCTGCCATCGGGTTTGCAGCCCTGGAGGTGGGGGCGAATTCCATGCAGAGACAGATGGGAGTGCCGTCAGCCATTGTCAATATCCTGGTGGGGCTGATTGTGCTGCTGATTCTGGGCAGGGAGTTGTTTAACAGGAAGAGAAAGGGGGAAAAACCATGCTAGCGCAAATCATGACCGTTGGTTTCGTGACGGCCCTTCTGACGGCTTCCGTAAGAATGGCGGTGCCCCTGATTTACGCCGGACTGGGGGAGACCATATCCGAGAAAGCGGGAATCCTTAATATAGGCATGGAGGGTGTCATGCTGGGCGGAGCGTTCTTCTCCTTTGCGGGAACCTTTTATTCCCGCAGCCTGGCCATTGGCCTTTTGTGCGGCATGGCAGGCGGGGCAATGGTCAGCGCCATCCACGGGCTGCTGTCCATCAGGCTGGCCCAGGACCAGTCTGTCAGCGGAATCGCCATCAATATATTCATGGCCGGAGTCACCAGCTTTCTCTATAAACTGATGTCAAGCGGCCATTCCTATCAGCAGATAGAACCGTTTGCCAAGCTTAAGATTCCCTTTCTGGGGGATATACCCCTGATAGGAAACGCCCTGTTCAGCCAGGATATACTGACATACGGGGTCTATGTGCTGGTAATCCTGGTCACCCTGTTTTACAGCAGGACATCAAAGGGAATGGCCTTTGCCGCAATCGGGGAGAACCCCAGGGCTGCGGATTCAGCCGGTATACCCGTACGCCGGTACCAGTGGGCGGCCGTGCTGTTAAATGGCCTGCTGGGAGGACTGGGAGGCGCGTATCTGGTTCTAGTGCAGGTGGGCAATTTTTCTGAGAACATGACATCAGGCAGGGGATACATAGCCCTGGCGGCAGTCATACTGGGCCGGTATGTGCCCTTTGGAATGATGGGTGCGGCCTTCATATTCGGCGCGGCCAATGCCCTTCAGATCCGCCTCCAGGCCATCGGTGTACCCCTGCCCACACAGGCCCTGGCCATGCTGCCCTACATCATAACCCTGGTTGCGCTTATGGGCTCCATCGGCAAAAACAGCGCGCCGGAGGCATTGGGTAAGCCGTATATCAGGGGAGCCAGGTAGGGGCCCCGCTCCTTCAGTTCCAAAGCGTTGCGGAAATGAGACAAAGGAATGCTGGATAATCTTTACGGAATAATGATTGACAGTCCCCCTGGCCTGTAGTAAGATAAGAAAAACGGATGTGCGCCACGGTACACAGTACTGGTATCTGCGCTGACAGGCCTGTCTTACGGCAAGTGCCTCACAGCAAAGCGGCGGCAGCAAATCCCATAGCAGGATATGTGATTGACTGACCTGAAGCAGGGCTGAAGGGGAAGGCGGGGACACAGATGTGACAGTATGTTCAGGATACGCCTTTTTGGCGTATCCTTTTTTACTTTATTATCGTGAGGTATCATATGGAAACAAGAATTGTGGTGATTGGCTCCAATATCGGTAGCTGATAAAACTATATAAATCATCTGACGGGGAAGTGTTACCGGAGGCCGCCATGGCCATGGACCCTGACCCGGCAAGAAAAGGAGAGGAAGAACATGAACTACGACCCAAAATCACCCCATGCAGAGGAATTCATCCATCACGGGGAAATTGAAGAGACCCTTGCCTACGGGGAGGCAAACCGCACCAACAGGGAACTGATTGATGAGATTCTGGCAAAGGCCAGGGAGCGCAGGGGCCTGACCCACAGAGAGGCCATGGTGCTTCTGGATTGCGGCCTTGAGGACAAGAACCAGGAGATTTATGAGCTGGCGGAGCAGATTAAAAAGGATTTCTACGGAAACCGCATCGTGCTGTTTGCGCCCCTGTACCTGTCCAATTACTGCATCAACGGGTGCGTGTACTGTCCCTACCACGCCAGGAACAAGCATATCCCAAGGAAGAAGCTGACCCAGGATGAAATCCGCAGGGAGGTTATGGCGCTGCAGGATATGGGACATAAGCGCCTGGCCCTGGAGACGGGGGAGGACCCGGTGCACAATCCCATTGAATACATGCTGGAGTCCATTGACACCATTTACAGCATAAAGCATAAAAACGGCGCCATACGCCGCGTCAACGTGAACATAGCAGCCACCACGGTGGAAAATTACAGGAAGCTTAAGGACGCGGGAATCGGTACATATATCCTGTTCCAGGAGACATATCACAAGGAAAGCTATGAGAAGCTTCATCCCACGGGGCCGAAACATGATTACTGTTACCACACAGAGGCAATGGACCGTGCCCAAATGGGAGGTATCGACGACGTGGGCTGCGGCGTGCTGTTTGGCCTGGAGCTTTACCGGTATGAATTTGCGGGACTTTTAATGCACGCAGAGCATCTGGAGGCAGTGTTCGGGGTGGGACCCCATACCATCAGCGTGCCCAGGATACGAAGGGCGGATGACATTGACCCGGATTCCTTTGACAATGGAATCGATGATGACACCTTTGCCAAGCTGGTTGCCTGCATCCGCATCGCGGTTCCCTACACAGGCATGATTGTGTCCACCAGAGAGAGCCGGAAAACCAGGGAACGGGTGCTGCACCTGGGCATTTCCCAAATCAGCGGCGGTTCCAAAACAAGCGTGGGCGGCTACTTTGAACCTGAGCCGGAGGATGAATGTTCAGCCCAGTTCGATGTAAGCGACAACCGCACCCTGGACCAGGTGGTGAACTGGCTCATGGGAATGGGATATATTCCCAGCTTTTGTACGGCCTGCTACAGGGAAGGGCGCACAGGCGACCGTTTCATGTCCCTGTGCAAGAGCGGACAGATTCAAAACTGCTGCCATCCCAACGCCCTTATGACGTTGAAGGAGTATCTCATGGATTACAGCTCCGAGGAGACAAGGCGCATCGGTGAGGCGCTCATAGAGAAGGAAATCGGAAGCATACCAAAGGAGAAGGTGCAGCAGATTGTCAGGGATAACCTGGTGAAGATTGAACAGGGCGTCAGGGATTTCAGGTTTTAAGCGGGAAATTAACCGTGTAACTAATCGGCAATGAATCAGGGAAAGAGGAGCGGATGTCCATGGGAATGAACAATACGCCGGCATCGGACCGGATACATATTGGATTTTTTGGAAGGAGAAATGCCGGCAAATCCAGCGTGCTGAACGCGGTCACGGGCCAGGACCTGGCCGTGGTGTCGGACGTGAAGGGAACCACCACGGATCCTGTATATAAGGCCATGGAGCTGCTGCCTCTGGGCCCTGTGATGATGATTGACACGCCGGGCATTGACGACGAGGGCCAGCTGGGAAGCCTGAGGGTGAGGAAGAGCTATCAGGTACTCAACAAGACAGATGTGGCTGTGCTGGTGATGGATGTCTGTCACGGCCCGGCTCCGGAGGACTATGCCCTCCTGAAGAAGATAGGGGAAAAGCAGATTCCCTGCGTGGCAGTCTGCAACAAGGCGGATTTGGACGGGATTTTGGGTCAGAGACCGGAGGGGATTCCTGAATCGGTTCCCGTCCTGTCTGTCAGCGCCCATACCGGTCAGGGTATTACGGCGCTTAAGGAGTGTCTGGCACAACTGGGCAAGACCCAGGAGAACAGCCGGAAAATCGTGGGAGACCTGCTTTCCCCATCTGACCTGGCCGTACTGGTGGTGCCCATTGACAAGGCGGCCCCCAAGGGACGCCTGATTCTGCCCCAGCAGCAGACCATACGGGACATCCTGGAAGCGGATGCAGTGTCCGTGGTGGTCAGGGAAAACGGACTGAAGGGCACGCTGGCTTCTCTGGGGGAGAAGCCTAGAATTGTCATCACCGACAGCCAGGTATTTGCAAAGGTCAGTGCAGATACGCCGGCGGATATTCTCCTGACCTCGTTTTCCATTCTCTTTGCCCGCTATAAAGGCAGCCTGGAGCCCATGGTGCAAGGCGTCAGGGCTCTGGACAGCATCAGGAAGGGAGACAGAATCCTGATTTCCGAGGGCTGCACCCATCACAGGCAGTGCGAGGACATCGGGACCGTAAAGCTGCCCAGGTGGATACGGGAGTATACTGGAACAGAACCGGAGTTTGTGTTTGCCACAGGTACAGAGTTTCCGGATGAACTTGCAAGCTTCCGTCTGATTGTCCACTGCGGCGGATGCATGCTGAATGAGCGTGAGATGAAGTACAGAATGAAATGCGCCCAGGACCAGGGAATTCCCATGACCAACTATGGCATAACCATTGCTTACATACAGGGTATATTGAGGCGGAGCGTGGAACCATTTCCGGAGATAGCGGAGCTGCTGGACGGCAGCCGGGAAGGATGAGGGCGGATATAAGGCAGGGGCTGTGAAGCATATTTTATGTAATACAGGCTCCTGCTTTTTTGCGCTTTTTTCAGCCTATATATTCCGGAGATTATATATATCTTTTTAGTGGAAATAAAAATATTTTTTATTTTAAATAGTATATTGAAAAATATTTCTAACGTGATATACTTATAACTAAGGGAATTAATATAGAGAACACACATAGATGGAAGGAGAAGAAAGTATGAGGATTCAGGGTAAGAGAGTCTGGATAGCAGGACAGTTCATGGCAGCCCAGATGGAGATTGAGGACGGAGTCATCAGCCGTATCCATGAGTATGGTGCGGGAACGGCGGACCAGGATTACGGGGATAAGAGAATCGTGCCGGGCTTCATTGACATCCACACACACGGAGCATATGATTTTGATACAAACGACGGCCAGCCGGAAGGACTTCGCAACTGGATGAAGCGGATACCTGAGGAGGGCGTCACAGCCATTCTGCCCACCACCGTGACCCAGATGCCGGATGTGCTCACCAGGGCCGTGGCCAATGTGGCAGCTGTGGTGAAGGAGGGCTACGAAGGGGCGGAAATCCTGGGCATCCATTTTGAGGGACCGTTCCTGGATATGGAGTACAAGGGGGCGCAGCCGCCTGAGGCCATTGCGTCTGCATCCGTGGAGCAGTTTAAGAAATATCAGGAGGCAGCCGAGGGCCTTATCAAATATATCACCCTGGCGCCGGAGCGGGACCCGGACCATGCGCTTACCAGATACTGTTCCACCCACGGGGTGGTGGTCAGCATGGGCCATTCGGCCGCCACTTACGAGCAGGCTCTTTTGGGCATTGCCAACGGTGCGTCGTCCATGACCCATGTATATAACGGCATGACGCCTTACCATCACCGCAAACCGGGACTGGTAGGCACTGCCCTCAGGGTAAGGGATATCTACGGGGAAATTATCTGTGACGGATGCCATTCCCACCTGGCTGCCCTGAACAACTTCTTTACAGCCAAGGGACGTGATTATTCCATCATGATCAGCGATTCCCTCAGGGCTAAGCACTGCCCTCCGGGAGGACAGTACCAGCTGGGCGGCCATGACATTGAGATAGGAGAGGACGGACTGGCCCGCCTCAAGGGAACAGATACCATTGCGGGAAGCACCCTCAACATGAACAGGGGACTTAAGATTCTGGTGGAACAGGCACTGGTGCCCTTTGACACTGCCCTTAATTCATGCACCATCAATCCGGCCAGATGTCTGGGCGTGGACCACAGAAAAGGAAGGATTGCGGCCGGATGCGATGGAGATTTAGTGGTTCTGGATGATGATTACAGCGTACTCCAGACATGGTGCAGAGGACGTGCAATGCTTTGATGCAAGCCCCTGAACTGTCACGATTTAAAGGAAATTTTCGATAAAATCCTTGAAAATGCTTGCATTTACGGCGGCATGATGGTATAGTGTATACGATAACTAATGTAGATTACTGATAAAAGAGTGGACACCAGTCCACTCTTTCGTTTTGGAAAGACAGGAAAGGTGGTGGAACGATGGGAAAAAAGGAGAGCTATGAGAGCCGGGTGGAGAAACATCTCCTTCCACTGATGGAAGAGCATGGTTTTGAACTGGTAGACGTGGAGTATGTAAAGGAAGCAGGTACCTGGTACCTGAGGGCTTATATAGATAAAGAAGGCGGGATTGCCGTGGATGACTGTGAGGTCATCAGCAGGGCTTTAAGCGACTGGCTGGATAAAGAGGACTTCATTGATGACAGTTATATCCTGGAAGTCAGTTCGCCGGGATTAGGCCGTCCTCTTAAGAAGGAAAAGGACTTCGTAAGAAGCATGGGCAAGGATGTGGATGTAAGGCTTTACCGTCAGCTTAACAAGCAAAAGGAATTTACGGGCGCCCTCAGTGCATATGATGAAAATACTGTGACGCTGACCATGGAAGACGGAAGCCAGATGATATTTGAAAAAGCGGACATTGCCCTGATACGGCTTGCGCTGGATTTTTAGTTAGATCATTCACATGCTGAGACATGGATAGGAGGATAAACATGAACAAGGAACTGTTAGAGGCAATGGAGGTATTGGAGAAAGAGAAGAACATTTCCAAAGATACTCTCATTGAAGCCATTGAGAACTCTTTACTCACTGCCTGTAAGAACCATTTCGGAAAAGCCGATAATGTAAAGGTCACGGTGAACCCCAATACCTGTGACTTTGCAGTATATGCAGAAAAAGCGGTTGTGGAAAACGTGGAGGACGATTGTCTGGAGTTGAGCCTGGCGGACGCCAAGATGCTGAACCCCAAGTATGAGATTGGGGATACGGTACAGATTCCGCTGGATTCCAAGAAATTCGGCCGTATTGCCACACAGAACGCAAAGAACGTGATTCTGCAGAAGATACGCGAGGAAGAACGCAAGGCACTGTACAACGAGTATTTTATGAAGGAAAAGGATGTCATGACCGGCGTGGTACAGCGCTATCTGGGAAAGAACGTGAGCATTAACCTGGGCAGGGTGGACGCCATCCTCAATGAAAGCGAGCAGGTAAAGGGCGAGACATTCCGTCCGACGGAGCGCGTCAAGGTATATGTCATCGAGGTAAAGGATACGCCAAAGGGCCCCAGGGTTTCTGTGTCCAGGACACACCCGGACCTGGTGAAGCGCCTCTTTGAATCCGAGGTGGCCGAGGTCCGCGACGGTACGGTGGAAATCAAGGCCATTGCCAGGGAAGCAGGTTCCAGGACAAAGATTGCGGTGAAATCCAATGACGCCAATGTGGACCCGGTAGGCGCATGCGTGGGCCTCAACGGTTCCAGGGTCAATTCCATTGTTAGTGAATTAAAGGGTGAAAAAATCGACATCATTAACTGGGATGACAATCCTGCGTACCTGATTGAGAACGCGTTAAGTCCTGCCAAGGTCATCTGCGTTGTGGCGGACGAGGAAGAGCGGGAAGCACAGGTTATTGTGCCGGATTACCAGCTGTCCCTTGCAATTGGCAAGGAGGGACAGAACGCAAGACTGTCCGCAAGGCTTACGGGCTTTAAGATTGATATTAAGAGTGAGACCCAGGCCAGGGAAATGGGACTCTTCGAGCAGATGGGACTCCAGTACGGCGATACGTCGTCTGAGACCTATGAGGAAGAGCCGGAGGGATCAGAAAGCTACCAGGATTATGAAGAAAACTATCAGGAAGACGGAAGCGAACAGTAAAAAGGATACTCTGAGAAGGTTAGGAGTGATGTAAGTGAGCATGAAAAAAGTTCCGCTCAGGCAGTGCATTGGCTGCCAGGAGATGAAGAGCAAGAAAGAAATGATAAGAGTCATAAAAACCGCCGAGGATGAGATTATGTTGGATGCCACAGGCCGCAAGAACGGCAGGGGCGCTTACCTGTGTCCATCAATGGAATGCCTGAAGAAGGCAGTGAAGGGAAAGGGACTGGAGCGTTCCTTCAAGATGGCCATTCCCAAAGAGGTGTATGAAACTCTGGAAAAGGAGATGGAAGAACTTGGCAGATAACAAAAGGCTGTTAAGCCTGGTGGGCCTAGCGACAAGGGCCAGGAAGGTGGTCAGCGGCGAATTTTCGACGGAGAAATCAGTAAAGAGCGGAAAGTCCCATTTGGTAATCGTATCGGAAGAAGCTTCGGACAACACGAAGAAAAAGTTTACCAACATGTGTACTTACTATAAAGTCCCAATCTATCTGTTTGGAACAAAGGACGAACTTGGGCATGCCATGGGGCAGGAGTTCAGGGCGTCACTGTCAGTGGAGGATGCAGGTTTCGCAAAGTCAATGGTAGAACGAATGAATATAAACGGAGGTAGCTTGAATGAGAGTAAGTGAACTGGCAAATGAACTGGGCAAGACCAGTAAGGAGATATTGGAAATTATTAAGACTAAAGATAAATCAGCTGTATTGTATGCAGCATCGAATGTGACAAAGGATCAGGAGAATATTGTGCGCTCTTTTGCAAATCCTAAGAGGGACGCAAAACCTGCCGCACCGGAGCACAGGACGGAGGCTCCTAAAACAGAGGCCCCCAGAGTGGAAGCTCCAAGGACGGAAGCGCCTAAGACAGAGACTCCTAAGGCAGAGGCTGCCAGGAGCCAGGACAGCGCATCAAAGGGTGAGCCGGCTAAGAAGAAGCTGACAGCCGTGTTCCGCCCTCAGAACGCCCAGCAGCAGATTAAGCGTCCGGTTCCTCCGAAACCACAGGGAGGAAACCATGGTCATACGGCTCCTGCCCCGGCGGCAGCGCCACAGGCAGCACATACGACACCACAGGCAGCACATACGACACCACAGGCAGCTCCGGCTGAGCCTGCCAAACCACAGGTGCAGGCCCAGTCCGCGGATACGGTTTCAGAGAGAGCCGCAGCACCCCAGCCGTCCGCAGCACCCCAGGCAGGGGTTCAGGCCGGAACTCAGGCAGGAACCCAGGAAACTGCCCAGGACAGCCGCGATACAGCCAGGAGCCAGGGAGGCTATCAGGGAGGCCGCGACAATAACAGGAGCCAGGGAGGCTA
>NZ_KE384165.1:0-22437 GCF_000424325.1 [Clostridium] clostridioforme AGR2157 | reverse complement strand
GACAATAACAGGAGCCAGGGAGGCTATCAGGGAGGCCGCGACAATAACAGGAACCAGGGAGGCTACCAGGGAGGCCGCGACAACAACAGACCCCAGGGCGGCTATCAGGGAGGCCAGGGAGGTTACCAGGGAGGCCGTGACAACAACAGGCCCCAGGGAGGCGGCAGCAGACCCCAGGGCGGCTATCAGGGAGGCCAGGGAGCTTACCAGGGAGGCCGTGACAACAGCAGGTCCCAGGGAGGCGGCAGCAGACCCCAGGGCGGCTATCAGGGAGGCCAGGGAGGTTACCAGGGAGGCCGTGACAACAACAGGTCCCAGGGCGGCTACCAGGGCAACAGGCCCCAAGGCGGCTATCAGGGAGGCCAGGGAGGCCGCGACGGCGCAAGGTCTCAGGGCGGTTATGGAAACAGGCCCCAGGGCGGCTACGGCGCAAGACTTCAGGGGGGCTATCAGGGCCGTCCCGGAGATGACAAGGATGCAAGGGATAACAGAGGCAGGACTGACAGCCGCCGCTCGGCAGGGGCAAGGGACGTAAAGTCATCCTATGACACCCCAATCCAGACAAAGCCAACCAGCAACCGTCAGAATAAGAATGCCCATAAGAATGTCAGGTTTGATAAACGCGACAGGATTGAGGACGGCAAGAAGAAAGTGCCGAAGACAGGAAAGGGAGCATTCATCATGCCTCAGCCTAAGAAGGAGGAGAGTAAGGCGGATGAGGTGAAAACCATCAGCCTTCCCGATGTACTCACTATCAAGGAACTGGCAGAGAAGATGAAGCTTCAGCCATCTGTCATTGTAAAGAAGCTGTTTTTAAAGGGCCAGGTAGTGACACTGAACCAGGAAATTGATTATGAGCAGGCGGAAGAGATTGCCATGGAATTCGATGTCCTGTGTGAAAAGGAAGTAAAAGTTGATGTCATTGCGGAGCTTCTGAAGGAAGATGAAGAGAGCATCGAGGATATGGTTCCCAGGTCACCGGTTGTGTGTGTCATGGGCCATGTTGACCACGGTAAAACTTCCCTTTTGGACGCTATCCGCGAGACCAATGTGACAGCAAGAGAGGCTGGCGGCATCACCCAGCATATCGGTGCGTCTGTCATTGAGATAAACGACCGCAAGATTACGTTCCTGGATACGCCGGGCCATGAGGCGTTTACAGCCATGCGTATGAGAGGAGCACAGTCCACGGACATCGCCATCCTGGTAGTGGCTGCGGACGACGGCGTAATGCCTCAGACTGTTGAGGCCATCAACCACGCAAAGGCAGCCAATGTGGAAATCATTGTGGCCATCAACAAGATTGATAAGCCAAGCGCCAACGTGGATAAGGTAAAGCAGGAGCTGGCTGAATACGAGCTGATTCCCGAGGATTGGGGCGGCAGCACCATCTTCGTACCTGTTTCCGCCCATACAAAAGAGGGTATCAAGGACCTGTTGGAAATGGTTCTTCTGACCGCAGACGTGCTTGAACTGAAGGCTAATCCCAACCGTAAGGGCAGGGGCCTTGTAATCGAGGCGGAGCTGGATAAGGGCAAGGGACCTGTTGCCACGGTTCTGGTACAGAAGGGTACCTTAAGAGTAGGCGAGACCATTGCGGCCGGCGCATGCTTTGGCAAGATTCGTGCCATGATGGACGACAGGGGCCGCCGCGTGAAGGAGGCAGGACCGTCCACGCCAGTGGAAATCCTGGGCCTCAACGATGTGCCTAATGCCGGTGAGGTATTCGTGGCTACTGAAAACGAGAAGGAAGCAAGAAACTTTGCTGAGACATTTATTTCAGAAGGAAAGAGTAAACTGATTGAGGATACCAAGGCAAAATTGTCTCTGGATGACCTGTTCAGCCAGATTCAGGCCGGTAATGTAAAGGAACTGCCGATTATTGTAAAGGCCGACGTGCAGGGTTCCGTGGAGGCTGTAAAGCAGAGCCTTACCAAGCTCTCCAACGAGGAGGTTATGGTGAAGGTGATTCACGGCGGCGTAGGCGCCATCAACGAGTCCGACGTTTCCCTGGCATCCGCATCCAACGCAATCATCATTGGCTTCAACATCCGTCCGGATGCAACCGCCAAGTCCATTGCGGAGCGTGAAAAGGTGGATATCCGTCTGTATAAGGTTATCTATCAGGCCATCGAGGATGTGGAAGCAGCCATGAAGGGAATGCTGGACCCTGTATTCGAGGAAAAGGTTATCGGCCATGCAGTTATACGTCAGACCTTTAAGGCATCCGGCATAGGAACCATTGCAGGTTCCTATGTATTGGACGGCAAGTTCCAGAGAAACTGCAGCTGCCGTGTCAAGAGAGACGGAGAGCAGATTTTCGAAGGACCGCTGGCTTCCCTCAAGCGTTTCAAGGACGATGTAAAGGAAGTGGCGGCAGGATACGAGTGCGGTCTTGTATTTGAGAAGTTTAATGATCTTCAGGAAGATGATGAAATCGAGGCTTACATCATGGTGGAAGTACCGAGATAGGCATCATGGCTAAGAGAGGAGTTACATGCGTAAGAACAGCATAAAGAATACTAGAATCAACATGGAGGTCCAGCGGGAACTCAGTGAAATCATCCGCGGGGGAATCAAGGATCCAAGGATTCATCCCATGACCAGCGTGGTTTCCGTGGAGGTTACACCAGACCTTAAGTTCTGCAAGGCGTATATCAGCGTTCTTGGGGACGAGGAGGCGGGAAAGTCTACCATCCAGGGACTAAAGAGCGCAGAAGGGTATGTGCGCAGAGAGCTTGCAAGAAGGGTGAACCTGCGCAACACGCCGGAGCTGAAGTTCATATTGGACCAGTCCATTGAATATGGTGTCAACATGTCCAGACTCATCGATGAAGTGACAAAAGACCTTCATCAGGAAGAAACACAGGATGAGGAAGGAGCAAAGGAGGAGTTTTAATGACGATTCTTGAACAGATGTTAGAGGGCACCAAGTCCGTGGCCATCCTGGGCCATATACGCCCGGACGGCGACTGCCTGGGCTCCACACTGGGACTTTATAACTATCTCCGGCTGAATCATCCGGATATACGGGCAGCCGTGTATCTGGAGGAGTCATCCCCTAAATTCAGTTATCTGAAGGGATATGACAAAATCCGCCACCAGGTTGACGATGAGTGCTATCAGCTCTGTGTCTGCCTGGACAGCGGCGATATCCAGCGTCTGGGTGATTTTAAACATTACCTGGACCGGGCGGACAGGAGCCTGTGCCTGGACCATCATGTGACCAATACCCGTTACGGCGGCACCAACGTGGTTCCGGATGAGGCCAGTTCTACCTGCGAGGCCCTTTTTGACCAGCTGGATGAAGGAAAAATCGACCGTTACACGGCAGAGTGCCTGTACACCGGCATCATCCACGATACAGGCGTGTTCAAATTTTCCTGCACATCAGCCCACACCATGGAGATAGCGGGAAAGCTGATGGAAAAGGGAATTGACTTCGGAGCCATCATAGACAACAGCTTTTACAGAAAAACATACATCCAGAACCAGATACTGGGCAGGGCCCTTTTGGAGAGCATCACCTTTTTTGACGGACGGTGCATCTTCAGCGCCATCCGCCAGAGCGAGATGGAGTTTTACGGGGTTGACGGCAAGGACATGGACGGTATCATTGACCAGCTGCGCCTTACGGAAGGTGTGGAGGTGGCTATATTCATCTATGAGACAGGTGCTCAGGAATTCAAGGTCAGCATGCGTTCCAAGTATCTGGTGGACGTAAGCAGGATTGCCGCTTTCTTTGGCGGAGGAGGTCATGTGAGGGCTGCCGGATGTACCATGAGCGGCAGCATACACGACGTAATCAACAATCTGTCCGTACACATTGCCAGGCAGTTGGATGCTGCATCAGGCAGCCGGGAGTAAGGAACATACCATGTATCACGGAATCATAAATGTATACAAAGAGCCGGGCTATACTTCCCACGATGTGGTGGCCCGGCTTCGAGGAATTTTAAAGCAGAAAAAAATAGGCCATACAGGAACCCTGGACCCCGCAGCTGAAGGAGTCCTTCCTGTTTGTCTGGGGGCGGGCACCAGGCTGTGCGGCATGCTGACGGACCGGTCCAAGACATACCGGGCCGTCATGCTGTTGGGCTGTGAGACAGACACCCAGGACACCACAGGAACCATTCTGGAAGAAGATAGGGAAGGGGCTTTGTCCCTTACTGAGGAACAGGTAAATCACGCTGTCATGGGATTTAAGGGCGATTACGCCCAGATACCTCCCATGTACTCAGCCCTTAAGGTGGACGGAAAGAAGCTGTACGAGCTGGCAAGGGCGGGAAAAGAAGTGGAACGCCGGCCAAGGCCGGTGAGGATTCTGGACATAAAGGTAAGCAGGATAGATCTGCCCAGGGTCTGGATGGAGGTCACCTGCTCCAAGGGGACATACATACGTACCCTGTGCCATGACATCGGAAGGCTTTTGGGATGCGGCGGCTGTATGGAACACCTTACACGTACCAGGGTGGACCGTTTCAGCATTGAGGACAGTCTGACACTGGACCAGCTGCAACAGCTCCGTGACCAGGGAGCCGTGGAGAGCTGCGTCCTCCCGGTGGAGGAGGCCCTGCAGTCCTTTCCGCCTCTCTGCTGCCTGCCGGAAGCAGACTCCCTTTTACACAACGGTAATCCCTGCTTCGCAAGACAGCTGGACTGGAACCGGTCAGATGAGTGGCAGGCCGGGGCTGAGGACGGACAAATGTTCCGTATGTATGACAGCAATCATAGATTTACTGGGGTATACCAGTACCAGAAGGACAGGCACTGGTGGAAGCCCTGGAAGATGTTCCCCATGTAGCTTCCTGCGGCGCTGACGGAACATCTGGAACAGAAGAAAAAACGAGGAAGTGACAGGATGAGGTATATAGCAGACACCACAGAATTTCAGATAGAGGAGCCCACCATCGTGACTTTAGGCAAGTTTGACGGCAGGCACAGAGGCCACCAGAAGCTGTTAAGGACCATGATGGAGCTGAAGGCAGAGACAGGGTATCCCACAGCCATCTTCACCTTTGGCACGGCTCCGGGAACAGCTGTCACGGGTCAGCCCCAGACCGTCATCACTACTAATTTGGAGCGCCGTGCCAACATGGAGAAGGCGGGAATCGATTATCTGGTGGAATACCCCTTTACCGAGGAAACCCGCCATATGGAGCCGGAAGCCTTTGCCAGGGACATTCTGGCAGGCCGCATGCATGCCAGGGAAATCGTGGTAGGCCCGGACTGCAGCTTTGGCTATAAGGGGGCAGGCAACGCGGAGCTGCTCTTTGCCATGGCCCATGACCTGGGTTACCATCTCCATGTCATAGAAAAGGAAAAGGACCACAGGCGTGATATCAGCAGCACCTATATCCGCGAAGAACTGGAAAAAGGCAATGTGGAAAAAGCCAACCAGCTGCTGGGCCAGCCCTACGCCATTCACGGGGAAGTGGTGCACGGCAACCACATCGGAGCCAGCCTTTTAGGTTTTCCCACAGCCAACATCCTCCCGCCCCCCATCAAGCGCCTGCCCAGATACGGCGTTTATGTATCACGCGTGCTGGTGGACGGCGTCTACTATAAAGGCGTCACCAACATCGGAAAGAAGCCCACGGTAGGAGGAGAATTCCCGGCAGGCGTGGAAACCTACATCTTCGGCCTGGAAGGCGACATCTACGGCAAAAACATAGAAGTCCAGCTCCTGGCCTTCGACCGCCCGGAACAAAAATTCACCTCCTTTGAGGAGCTGAAGGAGCGGATTGAGAAAGACAAAGAGTTTGCGAAAGCGTACTATGAAAAACATCCGGAGATTTTCGCGGAGGGGTGAGATGGGGTAAGACGTGGCAAGGTGCTTCCGGCCGTGAGGGGAAGCGGAGCGGAGGTGTCAGCGCCTCCCACGTTAAATTTATTTTTTCACACTTTACAACCCCACCCATTTATGCTATACTAAATCGGTATGATATAACGCCGATGCCCGGTTACCCGGTGACTCCAGCCGGCAGCCTGGTTTTTGGTGAGATGAATAGTATTAAGGAGGAAACACCATGATTTCAAAGGAAAAGAAAGCACAGATTATCGCAGAGTATGGCCGTAAGCCAGGGGACACAGGTTCACCTGAGGTTCAGATTGCCATTCTGACTGAGAGAATCACAGAACTGACCGAACATTTGAAGCAGAATCCAAAGGATCATCACTCCAGAAGAGGTCTTCTGATGATGGTTGGACAGAGAAGAGGTCTTCTTGATTACTTAAAGAAGACAGACCTGGAAGGATATCGTGCATTAATCGAGAAGCTTGGTATCAGAAAGTAATTCTGAAGATTAGGGTGGAGGGAACTCCACCCTATATTTGCTTATCATGGAAAGGAAGAAGCGGTGTGGGCGGCAGAGGTATCACTCCGAGACCGCTGATGTACCTGCAGGATTAGGATTCCTGCAGGCAGATCAGTAGTTTCGGCGTCTTCTGCCCCGGGGATGACATACGGATTGGACATGCCCCAACCATACCGGTAGCATTTTTTATTTTTATTGTAAAGGAGATACCAGTATGTTTAAAAGTTTTAGTATGGATTTGGCAGGACGCAAACTGACCGTTGAGGTTGGCCGTGTGGCTGCCCAGGCAAGCGGTGCTGCATTCATGCACTATGGCGATACGGTGGTGCTTTCCACGGCAACCGCGTCATCCAAGCCAAGGGAGGGCATTGATTTCTTCCCTCTCAGCGTGGAATATGAGGAGAGATTATATTCAGTGGGAAAGATACCAGGCGGTTTCAATAAGAGAGAGGGCAAGGCTTCTGAAAATGCTGTCCTGACCTGCCGTGTTATCGACCGCCCTATGCGTCCGCTGTTCCCTAAGGATTACCGCAACGACGTGACCCTGGACAACATCGTAATGTGCGTGGACCCGGACTGCAGCCCTGAGCTGACAGCCATGCTGGGTTCTGCCATTGCAACCAGCATTTCCGATATCCCGTTTGCAGGCCCCTGCGCTACCACACAGGTGGGTCTGATTGACGGCGAGTTCATCATCAACCCCACTGCTGACCAGAAGCAGGTATCTGATATGGCCCTGACCGTGGCTTCCACCAGGGAAAAGGTTATCATGATTGAGGCCGGCGCCAATGAGGTTCCGGAGCAGATTATGATTGACGCCATTTTTAAGGCTCATGAAGTGAACCAGGAAATTATCAAGTTCATCGACACCATCGTGGCTGAGTGCGGTAAGGAAAAGCACTCTTATGAGAGCTGCGCGGTGCCGGAAGAGCTTTTTGCAGCCATCAGGGAAATCGTGACTCCACAGGAAATGGAAGAGGCTGTGTTCACCGATGACAAGCAGACACGCGAGAAGAATATAGCAGAAATCACAGCAAAGCTGGAAGATGCATTTGCCGGGAACGAAGAATGGCTTGCCGTCCTGGGCGAGGCTGTTTACCAGTATCAGAAGAAGACGGTCCGCAAGATGATCTTAAAGGATCACAAGCGTCCTGACGGCCGCGCCATCACGGAAATCCGTCACCTGGCAGCAGAAGTTGACCTGCTTCCGCGAGCTCACGGCTCAGGCATGTTTACCCGCGGTCAGACACAGATTCTCAACGCCTGCACCCTGGCGCCTCTGTCCGAGGCCCAGAAATTAGACGGACTGGATGAGAATGAGACCTGCAAGCGTTATATGCACCACTATAACTTCCCGTCCTTCTCTGTAGGCGAGACAAAGCCAAGCAGAGGACCGGGCCGCCGCGAGATAGGCCATGGCGCCCTGGCAGAGAGGGCATTGATTCCGGTTCTGCCAAGTGCGGAGGAATTCCCATATGCAATCCGTACCGTATCTGAGACTATGGAATCCAATGGTTCCACCTCCCAGGCAAGCATCTGTGCGTCAACCCTTTCACTGATGGCTGCCGGCGTACCAATTAAGGAGATGGTAGCTGGTATTTCCTGCGGTCTTGTGACCGGGGATACGGATGATGATTATCTGGTGCTTACAGACATTCAGGGCCTGGAAGATTTCTTTGGCGATATGGATTTTAAGGTAGGCGGAACAAAGAATGGTATCACTGCCATCCAGATGGACATTAAGATTCACGGACTGACACGGCCTATTATCGAGGAAGCCATCGCCAGGACAAGGGAAGCCAGAATGTATATTCTGGACAATGTAATGAGACCGGTTATCTCAGAGCCAAGGAAGCACTTAAGCCCATATGCTCCGAAGATTAAGCAGATTACCATTGATCCGCAGAAGATTGGCGATGTGGTAGGAAAGCAGGGCAAGGTCATCAACAAGATTATTGAGGAGACCGGTGTTAAGATTGATATTACGGATGAGGGTGCTGTGAATGTATGCGGCACGGACGAGGCCATGATTGATAAGGCCATCCAGATTATTACCGGAATCGTTACGGATATTGAGGCGGGCATGATATTTAACGGCAAGGTAGTGCGTATCATGAATTTTGGCGCATTTGTGGAGCTGGCCCCCAATAAGGATGGTATGATTCATATTTCCAAGCTGTCTGATAAGCGCGTTGGCAAGGTGGAGGATGTTGTGAACATCGGCGATGAGGTTACTGTAAAGGTAACTGAGGTCGATAAGATGGGCAGAATCAACCTGACTATGAGACCAAGCGACTTGGCAGAGAACAAGACCGTTTCCAGGACAGAGGAAAAATAAATTGCCTGACAGAAGGCAGAATTAAAGAGGAGATAAGTTTATGAGGAACATGAAAAGAAGCTTTGCGGTATTGGCCGCAACCGTTATGGCTGTGTGCAGCATTGCCCTGACAGGATGCCAGCAGAAGCTTGAGCCGGCAGACCAGGTAGTGGGAGCGCTGTACGAGCTGTCTGTTAAGGAAAATGCGGCTCCTATGAAGGACTTACTGGGATTTGCTTCTGAGGAAGACGTAAAGACCAGCCTGATGGAAGATTCCGCTGAGACAGACCTGGTTTCCATGTTCAAGTCAGAATTTAAGGCCGCAGGCATCGAGTTCTCTGACGAAGAAGTAGAGGAAATGTCCGATGCCCTTCAGGGACTGATTGACAAGCTGGATTACAGCGCCGAGATCACGGATCAGAGCAAGGACGAGACCACCGTACTTCTGAAGGTTAAGAGCTATTCCATGGATGATATGCAGAATATCATGGTAGACGTTATGACCGACATGCAGAACAATATCGACGAAGACACAGCCGCAGCCATCATGAGCGGTGATGAGGATGCCCTTCAGAAGCTGATACAGGACGCTGTAAAGCAGTATATTGCAAAGATTGGCGAGATGGTGCCGGCAGAAGAGATGACCGAGCTGACCATCAAGTGCCAGAGAGTCAAGGTGGATGTAAGCGGCAAGGAAAAGGCTGCATGGATGCCTCAGGATTTAAGCAAGTTCTCTGATGAGGTGAACAACGCCACATTCAAATAGGTATAAAGAAAGGGACAGTGCCTGTGAAAACAGGCATTGTCTTTTTTCGGCCTTCGTTATATAATGGTTTTTGAGTTATCAGATTGAGAAGAATATAGGAGACTTTAACATGAGCAGAGTAAGGACAAGGTATGCACCCAGCCCCACGGGCAGGATGCATGTGGGAAATTTAAGGACGGCATTGTATGCCTATCTCATAGCAAAGCATGAGGGCGGGGATTTCCTCCTCCGTATTGAAGATACAGATCAGGAACGTTTCGTGGAAGGGGCAGTGGAAATCATATACCAGACCCTGAAGGATACAGGCCTGATTCATGACGAGGGTCCTGACAAGGACGGCGGATGCGGTCCGTACGTCCAGAGCGAGCGTCAGGCTTCCGGCATTTACCTGGAATACGCAAAGAAACTGGTGGAAAAAGGAGAGGCTTACTACTGCTTCTGTACTCCGGAGCGTCTGGCCACCCTTAAGACCACTGTAAATGGAGAGGAAATCATGGCATATGATAAGCACTGCCTCCATTTATCCAAAGAAGAGGTGGAAGCTAACCTGGCAGCAGGCATGCCCTATGTCATCCGCCAGAACAACCCCACCACGGGAACCACCACATTCCAGGACGAGATTTACGGAGATATCACCGTGGATAACTCTGAGCTGGATGATATGGTCCTTATCAAGTCAGACGGATACCCCACCTATAATTTTGCAAATGTGGTGGACGATCATCTGATGGGTATTACCCATGTGGTAAGGGGAAATGAATATCTGTCCTCATCGCCGAAGTACAACAGGCTCTATGCCGCCTTTGGGTGGGATGTGCCGGTCTATGTGCACTGCCCGCTGATTACGGATGAGAACCACCATAAACTGAGCAAGAGAAGCGGACATTCCTCCTTTGAGGACCTTTTGGAGCAGGGCTTCATCTCTCAGGCTGTTGTGAATTATGTGGCCCTTTTGGGCTGGTCACCGGAGGACAACAAGGAGATTTTCTCCCTGGAGGAAATGGTAAAGGAATTTGATTACCACCGCATGAGCAAATCCCCTGCTGTGTTCGATATGACAAAGCTTAAGTGGATGAACGGCGAATACATGAAGGCAATGGAATTTGATACCTTCTATGAGATGGCTGAGCCGTATCTGAAGGCTGCCATCAGCAGGGATTTGGACCTTAAGAAGATAGCGGCCATGGTCAAGACAAGGATTGAGGTGTTCCCTGACATTGCGGACCATGTGGATTTCTTTGAGGCCCTTCCGGAATACGATACGGCCATGTACACCCACAAGAAGATGAAGACAAACGCAGAGACCTCTCTTAAGGTTTTAAAGGATGTGCTGCCCATTCTGGAAGCACAGGAGGATTTCGCCAATGACGCCCTTTACGGCGTCCTGTCAAAATATGTGGAGGACACAGGGGTCAAGACCGGCTTTGTGATGTGGCCCATCCGTACCGCCGTGTCCGGCAAGCAGATGACTCCTGCCGGAGCAACGGAAATCATGGAAGTCCTGGGCAAGGAGGAGTCCCTGGCCAGAATCCGCAAAGGGATACAGATGCTTGAGGCATAGGAATCTAGTAAATGGCATTTAACGACGCACAAAAAATGGCAATCCGGCACAGGGAAGGTCCTATGCTGGTTTTGGCAGGACCCGGTTCCGGCAAGACCACAGTCATCACCAACCGGGTCCGTTATCTTACGGAAAAGGCAGGCGTGGATCCCTCCCATATTCTGGTAATCACATTTACCAGGGCAGCGGCCAGGGAGATGAAGGAGCGCTATGAACAGATTACACAGGCAGGATGCAGCCGGGTCTCCTTTGGAACCTTCCATTCTGTCTTTTTTCTGATTCTCAAACTGGCCTACCGGTACAAGGCCACAGACATAGTAAGGGAAGAACAGCGCGTTCAGTTCATGAAGGAGATGCTGTCAAAATGTGATTTGGAAGCGGAGGATGAAGGGGAGTTTATTTCCTCTGTGCTCAGTGAAATCAGCATGGTGAAGGGGGAGCTCATGGACATGGACCACTATTATGCAAAGAACTGTTCCGAGGACATGTTCAAACAGCTGTACCGGGGCTATGAGGCACGGCTGAGACAGAACAGGCTGCTGGATTTTGACGACATGCTGGTGATGTGCTACGAGCTGTTTAAGGAAAGAAAAGACATCCTGTCTGCATGGCAGGACAAGTACAGGTACATATTAATTGATGAGTTCCAGGACATTAACAGGATTCAGTATGAAATCGTAAAAATGCTGGCCCTTCCCAGAAACAACCTGTTTATCGTTGGGGATGACGACCAGTCCATTTACCGGTTCCGTGGGGCAAAGCCGGAGCTGATGCTGGGCTTTGAGAGGGATTATCCCGATGCGGGGAAAATACTCCTGGATACCAATTACCGCTGCAGCCGCCAGATTGTGGAGGCTGCGGGGCGGGTTATCTCACACAACAGGACCCGTTTTCCCAAGGAAATCAAGGCGGCAAGGGGGAATGGCCATCCGGTCATCATAAAGGAGTGGCAGGAACCCATAGACGAGACACTGGGAATCGTTACGGAGATACGCGACTATGCCTCCATGGGCATATCCTACAATGATATGGCAGTGCTTTACCGGACCAACATGGGCCCCCGGCTGCTGATTTCCAAGCTTATGGAATATAACATACCCTTTTATATGAGGGATGCGGTGCCAAATCTGTATGAGCACTGGATATCCGGAAATGTGATTTCCTATATCCGGGCTGCCTTAGGGGATCTGAGCCGTTCCAATGTGCTTCAAATCATCAACCGTCCCAAGCGCTACATCAGCCGGGATGCCCTGGAGGGCCAGCAGGTTAACTGGGAGTCAGTGAAATCCTTTTACCAGGACAAGAACTGGATGATGGACCGGATTGAACAGCTGGAATATGATTTGACGATGTTAAGGAACATGGCTCCGGCCGCGGCCGTCAATTACATCCGAAAGGCAGTGGAGTACGATGAGTACATCCGGGAATACGCCCAGTCCAGGAGGATGAAGCCGGAGGAACTGTTTGAGACACTGGACCAGCTTCAGGAAAGCGCAGCCGGCTTTAAGACGTATGAACACTGGTTCACCCATATGGAGGAATATAAGGAACAGCTTAAGAAACAGGCGGCAGGCAGGGACGCACAGCGCCAGGGCGTCAGCCTTATGACCATGCACAGCGCCAAGGGGCTGGAATTCAGGGTGGTTTATATCCTGGATGCCAATGAAGGCGTCACGCCCCATCACAAGGCGGTTTTGGACCCGGATGTGGAGGAAGAACGCAGAATGTTCTACGTGGCTATGACAAGGGCCAGGGAGAGGCTCCATATTTATCATGTGAAGGAGCGGTACCGCAGGAAACAGGCGAAATCAAGGTTTGCAGAGGAGGCAGAAGGATGAATGAAACGGGTCTGGTCCAGATATACTGTGGAGATGGAAAGGGAAAGACCACGGCAGCCATCGGTGCGGCTGTGCGGGCCGCCGGGCGGGGATACCGTGTGCTGGTGGCCAGGCTTCTAAAGACAGATGATTCGGGGGAGGTAATTGGGCTGGCCCATGTTCCCGGCATTACAGTGCTGCCGTGCGGCCGGAATTTCGGCTTTTCCTGGAACATGACCCAGGCCCAGCGGGAGGCCGCTGCCCTGTATTATGACAACTGTGCCCTGACAGCCTGGAACATGGCCCTGGGAGCGGACGGGGGAGAACCGTATGACATGCTGGTGCTGGATGAAGCCATTGGCGCCTGCAACCTTGGGTTTTTGGATGAGGCCGGGCTGGTAAAGGCCCTTAAGGATAAACCGGCTTCCCTGGAAGTCATCCTTACAGGCCGCTGTCCCTCTGAGGCCCTGCAGGACCAGGCGGACTACATTACGGAGATGGTTATGAGACGCCATCCCTATGAGAGCGGAATCGGGGCGAGGGAAGGAATCGAATACTAGAGAATGAATATTAGAGAATATGTTCTTGCATTTTCAGGGTGAGTCTGATAGAGTGTAAGAGAAAAGAAACAAGCTTATATTTAAGGAAGTAAGAGAGGAATCAGGATATGGCAGACGAGAAAGATCTGAATGAAGAAGAGCAGGAGATGACAGTTACCCTTACTCTGGATGACGATACAGAAGTGGAGTGCGTGGTGCTGACTATCTTTAACGCGGGAGAGCACGAGTACATTGCTCTTTTACCCATGGAGGGCGCTGATTCGGAGGAAGGAGAGGTATATCTGTACCGCTACAGCGAGACCGAGGACGGAACTCCTAACCTGGACAACATCGAGGATGACGATGAGTACGAAATTGTGGCCGAAGCATTTGACGAGCTGCTGGATGCCCAGGAATACGATGAGCTGGTGGGCGAGGACGAGGAAGAATAATCTGGATAATTATGATACGGAGGAATGGCCCCGGGAGAAATCCCGGGGCTTTTTTCATTTCATAGGAAAGTGCGCCCTATGAACCTTATTCTATCTGCCCTCTCAGTTGTGAAACTTGTGTGAAACGATGGAAATGTTCCTTGATTTTTGTTAAAATAATTCCTATAAAAGGATGAAAAAAAGCCAGATTATATGTAAGGAGGCAGTATCATGGATACACTTAAAATATTAGTAGTGGACGACGAAGCCAGAATGAGGAAGCTGGTAAAGGATTTCCTCACCAATAAAGGGTTTGCGGTCATAGAGGCAGGAGACGGCGAGGAGGCGGTGGATGTATTCTTTGCGCAGAAGGACATTGCCCTGGTGCTTCTGGACGTTATGATGCCTAAGATGGACGGCTGGGAAGTGCTGAGGACCATCCGCAAGTATTCCCAGGTACCGGTCATCATGCTGACAGCCAGGAGTGAGGAGAGGGACGAGCTCCAGGGTTTTTCCCTGGGAGTGGACGAGTATATATTCAAGCCTTTCAGTCCCAAAATTCTGGTGGCACGGGTGGAAGCCATTCTCAGGAGGACGAATGTGGCCTCCACGGACAGCGTGAATGTGGGAGGCATCTGCATTGATAAGGCAGCCCACCAGGTTACCATAGACGGTCAGGAGATTGATCTGAGCTTTAAGGAGTTTGAGCTTCTAACCTACTTTGTGGAGAATCAGGGAATAGCCCTTTCCAGGGAGAAGATTCTGAATAATGTGTGGAATTATGACTATTTTGGAGATGCCCGCACCATAGACACCCATGTAAAGAAGCTGCGCAGCAAGATGGGAGAAAAGGGAGAATACATTAAGACCATATGGGGCATGGGCTACAAATTCGAGGTGAGCGAAGGATGAAGCATTCCATCAGGGTAAAATTCACCATGATATTCATTGGTCTGATGGCGGCGGTGTTAGTCAGCATGTGGGCGGTGAACAGCTTTTTTCTGGAGGGCTTCTATACCAAACAAAAGCTGCAGCTTTTGGAAAATGCCTATGAAAATCTGAATGTCATAGCTGTGGACAAGGAGTTTCAGGGCGAGAATATCACGGAAGAATTGCAGAGCCTGTTCTCAAGCGATGGGGAGCAGACAGAAGCCAGCCGTCTCCTGCGGCTCATGAATGATAAATATAATACGACCATCGTGATTCAGGACAGCGTTACCGGGGAGCTGATTCCGCTGGCAAAGGACGGCAAATTCCTGGCGGATGCTCTCCACCGTTATATATTAGGAATTATCGACCCCAGGACGGAGACACTGATATCCCAGGATGACCATCAGGTGCAGAAGATATATGACAGACGGTCACAGGGCTATTATCTCCAGAGCTGGGGCTTCTTTGACGATAACCGCACCATGTTCATTATGTCCATGCCCCTGGCCAGCATTTACGACAGCGTTAGCATTTCCAATGAGTTCCTGGCTTACGTGGGACTTGCGGCCCTTGTGCTGGGAAGCGCCCTTATGTACTATGCCACAAAAAGGGTGGTGTCGCCTATACGTTCCCTTGCGGCCTTGTCTGCCAGAATGTCGGAGCTGGACTTTGAGGCCCGCTACACCGGTGATTCTGAGGATGAAATTGGAGTGCTGGGCCACAGCATGAATACATTGTCGGAAAAGCTTAAGGAGACCATCGGTGAGCTTAAGACAGCCAACAACGAGCTGCAAAAGGACATTGAGGAAAAGATAAAAATTGATGAGACACGCAAGGAGTTCATCGCCAATGTGTCCCATGAGCTTAAGACCCCCATTGCCCTGATACAGGGATATGCAGAGGGCCTGACCGAGGGCATGGCGGAGGACGAGGACAGCCGGAATTACTACTGTGAGGTCATCATGGACGAAGCCGGCAAGATGAATAAGATGGTGAAGCAGCTCCTGACCCTGACAGCCCTGGAATTCGGCAACGACATGCCTGTGATGGAACGGTTCGATATCGCGGCCCTGATTCACGGCATCCTGTTATCTGCCGGCATCCTGCTCCAGCAAAAGGAGGCCCAGGTGTTTTTTGACCAGGAGGAGCCGGTATGGGTGTGGGCAGATGAATTTAAGATAGAGGAGGTCATCACCAACTACCTGAACAATGCCATGAACCACCTGGATGGGGAACGGCGGATTGAAATTCGCCTGGAAAGGAATGAAAAGGAAGTCCGCATTACTGTGTTCAACACAGGGCGCCATATACCGGAGGAAGACCTGGGGAAGCTTTGGACTAAATTCTATAAAGTAGATAAAGCAAGGACAAGAGAATATGGAGGCAGCGGCATCGGGCTGTCCATAGTCAAGGCAATTATGGATTCCCACAACAAATCCTGTGGTGTTGAGAATGTAAAAGGGGGGGTGGAGTTCTGGTTTACAGTTGACTGCGGGATGTGAAAATATGCATAAAACCGCGCCAAGACAAAAATGAATTTTATAACTATTGACAAAATATGTGCATATGCTACAATAAAACAGTAACTGTTGTCCCCTTGTTAAAGAAATATTTTGGAGGTTAGTATGAAGAAAGTTATTGGCATTATGCTTGCAGCAGCTATGCTCTCCGGCCTTGCCGGATGTGGCAGTTCAAGCTCAGGCACGAACACAAAGGCACCTGAACCACAGGCCACTGAAGCTCAGAAGGAAGAGGCGAAAGACGATGCTGAGAAAGAGAAAGCAAAAGACGGCACTGAGGCATCTGATGCTCAGGCATCCGGCGATTACCACATCGGTATCATAACCGGTTCTGTTTCTCAGTCAGAGGATGACAGGCGCGGCGCCGAGGCATTCCAGGCAATGTATGGCGAGGATATGGTCAAGCTGGCCATCTATCCGGACAACTTCACCGAGGAACTTGAGACAACCATCCAGACCATCGTTAACCTTTCCGATGATCCCCAGATGAAGGCTATTATTATCAACCAGTCCGTACCCGGCACCACAGAGGCTTTCCGTAAGATCAAAGAGAGCCGCCCGGACATCCTTTGCATTGCCGGCGAGTCCCACGAGGATCTGCCGGAAATCGGCAGCGCAGCTGACCTTGTCTGCAACAATGACTTCGTTGCACGTGGCTACCTGATTATCCGCACAGCTCATGAACTGGGCTGCGATACCTTTGTTCATATATCCTTCCCGCGTCATATGGCATATGAGACCATGAGCCGCCGTGTGGCTGTTATGAAGGAAGCCTGCAAGGAATTCGGCATGGAATTCGTACTTGAGACAGCTCCCGACCCAACATCTGACGTCGGTGTTGCCGGTGCACAGGCTTACATACTTGAGAAGGTTCCGGAGTGGGTTGAAAAGTACGGCAAGAACGCAGCTTACTTCTGTACCAACGACGCTCATACCGAGCCACTGCTAAAGCAGCTGCTTGAGTACGGCGGTTACTTTATCGAGGCCGATCTTCCTTCACCGCTTATGGGCTATCCGGGAGCACTTGGCATCGATCTGACTGCTGAGGCCGGCGACTTTGAGAAGATCCTCGCAAAGGTTGAGTCAACCATCGTTGAAAAGGGCGGCGCTGACCACTTCGGTACATGGGCTTATTCCTACGGCTACACCACCACGGCAGGACTTGCGCAGCACGCTATGAACGTACTCAACGGCGAGAGCGAGCTTGATGACATTGATGACATTGCCAGGGCATACCAGGTATTCTCTCCTAAGGCTGAGTGGAACGGTTCCAACTATACCAACGTGGAGACCGGGGTCAAATTAGACAATGTATTCCTGGTATACCAGGATACCTATATCATGGGTGATCCAGGCCACTTCATGGGCTCCACACAGGTCGAGGTTCCTGAGAAGTACTTTACTATTAAGTAAGACGTTTTATAATCATAAACAATTTTAAGAAACAGTGGGGGGAGTTCACTCTCCTCCTGCTATTTTTAGGTGGGACATAACGATGACAAATAACAACACTCCCTTGTTGGAGATGCGGAATATCAAGAAGGATTTCTTCGGCAATCAGGTTTTGACTGATATCAACTTCACGCTGAATGCAGGTGAGGTTCTGGGCCTTGTAGGTGAAAACGGCGCCGGTAAGAGTACGCTGATGAAGCTCCTCTTCGGTATGGACGTGATCAGGGAAACCGGCGGATATAGCGGTGATGTCCTGATTAACGGCGGGAAGGTGAACTTCTCAACGCCCTTTGATGCACTGAATGCAGGAATCGGCATGGTGCATCAGGAGTTTTCGCTGATACCGGGCTTTACGGCCACGGAAAACATCCTGCTCAACCGCGAGCCAAAGAAAAAGAATATTGTCTCTGAGATTTTCGGGGACAGATTAGATACCCTTAACTATAAGGAGATGGCTGAGCGTTCCAAGCGGGCTATAGATAAAATGGGCGTAAAGATTGATGCGGATATGGTCATCAGCGATATGCCCGTAGGTCACAAGCAGTTTACTGAAATCGCAAGAGAGCTCAGCAAGGATCAGCTTAAGCTGTTGATCCTTGATGAACCCACGGCTGTTCTGACGGAAAAAGAGGCAGAGGCCCTGCTGGAATCCATCCGTGGCATGGCTGCCAAGGGCATTGCCGTGATTTTCATTACACACCGTCTGCATGAGATTTTATCGGTCTGCGATAAGGTGGTCATTATGCGCGACGGCTATGTAGTAAAAGACGCACCCGCCAGTGAAACTGATGTGGCGGATATTACAAAGTGGATGGTGGGAAGGAATATCCAGAACTCTGCCAGGGCGGATATCAGGATTGATCCCAACGCTAAAACCATCATGTCGATTCGTAATCTTTGGGTTGATATGCCCGGCGAGACTGTGCGCAATGTAAATCTGGATATCAAGGAAGGTGAGATTCTGGGCATAGGAGGACTGGCCGGACAGGGAAAGCTTGGCATTCCAAACGGTGTAATGGGCCTCTATGAAGCCGGCGGCAAAGTGGAGTTCGACGGAAAACAGATTCCTCTAAATAATCCAAGAAAATGTCTGGATGCATCCCTGGCCTTTGTTTCCGAGGACAGAAGAGATGTGGGCCTGCTGCTCGACGAGACACTGGAGTGGAATGTAGCATTTTCAGCCATGCAGATTCAGGACAAATTCCTTAAGAAATATCTGGGAGGCCTGATTACATGGAGAGACGAGAAGGCAATCCACAAGGTGACCCAGAAATATATTGATGAATTAATGATTAAATGTACCAGCTCCCTGCAAAAAGCCAAGGAGCTTTCCGGTGGTAATCAGCAAAAGGTATGCTTGGCAAAGGCCTTTGCTCTTGAACCGAAATTCCTGTTTGTATCTGAGCCGACAAGAGGAATTGATGTCGGCGCGAAATCACTGGTTCTGGATGCTCTGAAAAAGTTTAACAGAGAACACGGAGTCACAGTCGTCATGATTTCGTCTGAGCTTGAGGAATTGCGGACGACGTGTGACCGCATCGCCATTGTTTCGGGCGGTAAGATTGCTGGAATCCTGCCGGCGACCAATCCTTCAGAGGAATTTGGTCTGCTCATGGTCAGCCAGGTCAAATAAGGGGGAAGACAGCATGGAAAAAAAGAAGATAAAACAAAAGGTCTGGGGGAAAAAGACGAAAATCAAGGAATTTATTGACAACTTCGGCCTGCCGAGATTGATTATCGCCGGATTCCTTCTGGCGCTGTTCATTTTGGCGCCTTTTGTCGGAGCGGATCTCCCCACACAGATAACGAATACAATCAACCGCTTTAGCTGGAATGCAGTCCTTGTACTGGCCATGGTGCCCATGGTGCATTCCGGATGCGGCTTAAACTTTGGTCTTCCCTTGGGCATTATTTCAGGCCTTTTGGGAGCCACACTGTCCATTCAGTTCGGTTTTACAGGCCCTATAAGCTTTCTTATGGCCATCTTGATTGCCACCCCCTTTGCTTTGCTGTTCGGCGGCGGCTACGGCTGGCTTCTTAACAAGATTAAGGGCGGAGAGATGATGATTGCCACCTATGTGGGCTTTTCATCTGTCTCCTTCATGTGTATGATGTGGCTTTTGCTGCCGTATAACAGCCCGACCATGGTCTGGGGTCTGGCAGGCAAGGGCCTGCGTACCACGATTTCCCTGGAGGGATTTTATGACAAGGCGCTGGCTAACTTCCTGCAGATCAATATAGGACATTTTTCCATTCCTGTGGGCAGCCTTCTGTTCTTTGCGGTGCTTGCATTCATGATGTGGGCCTTTCTTCACACAAAGACCGGTACAGCGATGACGGCCGTTGGCTCCAATCCCAACTTTGCCAGGGCATCCGGCATCAACATTGACAAGACGAGAATGCTTTCCGTCATCATGTCCACATGGCTTGCTGCTGTTGGTATTTTGGTATATGAACAGGGCTTTGGTTTCATCCAGCTTTATATGGCGCCGTTCTATATGGCGCTTCCGGCGGTGTCCGCAATCCTGATTGGCGGCGCTTCAGTCAACAAGGCATCCATTACTAACGTAATCATAGGTACGTTCCTGTTCCAGGGTATTGTTACCATGACCCCAACAGTAATGAATTCCATGATTCATATGGATATGAGCGAGGTTATCCGTATCGTTGTTTCCAACGGTATGATTCTCTATGCTTTGACAAGAAAGACGGAGGGATCAAAATGACAAAACAGAAAAATAACGGCAGCAACCGCATCTTAGAACTAGCCCGGAATAACTCTGTGCCGCTGATGTTTATCCTTATCTGCGCTGTCTGCATCCCGGTATCCGGCTTTTCACCAGGTTATCTGCTCAACGAGATTCTCACCAGAATGGGCAGAAACGCGTTCCTGATCCTCAGCCTGCTGATTCCTATTATGGCCGGTATGGGTCTTAACTTTGGTATGACCCTTGGCGCTATGGCGGGCCAGATTGGTCTGATATTTGCAGCTGACTGGCAGATTTGGGGTATTCCAGGCATGATTCTTGCCATGATCATATCAATTCCTATATCCATCCTGCTGGGCTTCATGTGCGGCAAGCTGCTGAACATGGCAAAAGGCAGGGAGATGGTTACCAGCTACATCATCAGTTTCTTTATGAATGGTCTGTACCAGCTTGTGGTGCTGTACATGATGGGTTCAATCATCCCAATCATACACTCATCCATCAAGCTGCCAAGAGGATATGGTATCCGCAACACGGTCAGCCTTCTGCATATGAGGCAGTCCCTTGACAATTTGCTGGCTATCCGCATCGGCGGTGTCAAGATCCCTGTGCTGACTCTTATCATTACCGGCCTGCTCTGCCTGTTTATTTTGTGGTTCAGCAAGACAAAGCTTGGACAGGATATGCGCGCAGTGGGCCAGGATATGGACGTGGCCGGCGACGCGGGTATCAAGGTGGAGCGTACCAGAATCATCGCCATCGTGATGTCCACCGTACTGGCAGGCATCGGCATGGTCATCTATCTGCAGAATATGGGAAATATTTCCACTTACAGCTCCCATACCCAGATTGGTATGTTCTGTATCGCGGCTTTGCTGGTAGGAGGTGCTTCCGTTGATAAGGCATCCATTGGCAACGTGTTCCTGGGCGTCACCCTGTTCCATCTGATGTTCATTGTGGCTCCGTCGGCAGGCGCGAAAATTACGGGCGATTCCATGATTGGTGAATACTTCCGTGTGTTCATCTCTTACGGCGTCATCACAGTCGCCCTTATAATGTATGAAACGAAAAAGAGATTAGCTAAGGGCAAGGCTGGTCAGATGCTTCAGCTTGCACAGAGTGAGGAGGACGGGAATTGAAAACAAAACGTACCATTCTGTTCAGATTAGGAGCTGTTTTACTCCTGCTCATTATTGCAGGTATTATGATGGTCATTGGCCGTGGTCACACCGTGTATATGGATAATAAGTCCATTGAATATAATGGACAGACATATACCACTCCCTATAAGGTAGTGGTATACGTGGATGGCGAACAGGTTGCGAAACTCCGCGATAAAGAGAGAGGCATGGCAACCTGCATTGGCCAGACCTTTAAGATGACCCTTGAAATAACCCAGGAAAAAGGTGGCAGCGAGGAAACAGTTGATGTGACTGTGTCTCTGCCCCGTCATATGGACGGTATTGCCATCAACCTGCCCGCATATCTGGCAGGGCTTCCTGAGGAAGCATATTTGTCCGAGTTCCAGGTTGCGCCGGAAGTAGTTGAGGAGGAGAGCGAATCTTCATCCGATGAAGTACCGGTAGATGGAATCCCGGCAGATGGGATTCCGGCGGATATATAAGCAGTAAATAGGCGGTATATAAGCAGTATATAAGCAGTATATAAGCGCCGTTTCCCGGTTTGAGGAATCTGGAAATTCATTCATGCAGCCTATGCGAAGTGCATGGGCTGCGTTATTGCAGTGCGCCTTGCGGCGCACGTTTCTAACGGGTGCAAGTCCCTAGTGCGTGACAGGCAAAGCAGTGGCGCATTGTATGCGGCGTCACGCTTTCGGAAGGCCGAGGAATAAAAAAGTTGTAAAAACCTGTTGACATTTGTCGAAGCATCTGGTAAGATATCTCTTGCGCTGCGGTGAGTACCAAAAGCGCAAGAGAGTAAGAAATAAAAAAATGAAAAAAGTTGTTGACAAACACAAGCGACTGTGATAAGATATAAAAGTTGCTGCTGAACAAGCCGACAACAAAGAACCTTGATAATTGAAGATTAGACAGTATGTAAAACCCTGAAAATTCTAAA
>NZ_AUJR01000023.1 GCF_000424325.1 [Clostridium] clostridioforme AGR2157 | reverse complement strand
TTTAGAATTTTCAGGGTTTTACATACTGTCTAATCTTCAATTATCAAGGTTCTTTGTTGTTGACTGTCTCAGCAGCAACTTTGATAGTTTATCATATTTGCAACTGTTTGTCAACAACTTTTTTTATTTCTTTTTCGTTGTCTGTTTCAGCAGCAACTTTTATATATTACCATATCGGTTACTGTTTGTCAACGACTTTTTCAACTCATTTTCCAGAGTTGTCCCACCGTTTTTCGCGGTGGACCTTTAATATATCACTACTTTCTCAACTTGTCAAGGGAATTTGTGCCATTTTTTTATACAATTTTCAACTTTATTTTCGCGCCACTAAATGTGCTTAATTTTTCTGTATTTCTCTATATTTTGTGGTTAATATAAAAATCGCTGTTTACAGATGTTTCCATCCCCTCCCAGCGATTTGTTTTAATTATATATATTAAAGGAACAATTATATTTTTTTCTTCTATAGAATACCCCGGATAATGCCGCCCAGTACAATATTAATCAGATTATACTGATATATAAACCGCAGCCAGGTACTTGCGTTGATCTGTTCCTCCAATGTCATTCCCAGAGGTGTTGCCGCAAAGATTCCTACTAAAAAACAGCCAATCCACAGAAACAGCAGTCCCTGGATCAATCCCAGGACAGCACCTGCTATGTGATTCAATCCATACAGTATGGGCAGCCGCGCTATGAGATCCAGCCACCGCACCACCAGATGAATCAGGATATAGACGACTGCAAACAGGATGATGGAGCTGACTGCATTGATAAGAATATCAGCCAGATATGTGCTGACGTATTCCGCAAACTGGTCCACTCCCAGCATATGATAAAACTCGCTGTTATTGTTTTCAAGCAGCATTTCCTTTACGGATTGGGGCAGGTTAAGGTTCTCAATGGCAATGCGCTGCGCTGCCGGAAGCTCCGTGTTTTCCGTGGACGGTTCCTCCCAGCCAGCTGCATTCAGTATGGCCTCTGCCGCACTCTGGCGTATGGAGGGATTATCCTTGATAAAACCCGTCATATACGGAGTGGCAACCTTTACCAATATAATGGTAAGTAACAGCGCTCCCAGGGAAACGCACTGCTTCAGCGCCCCCCTGTAATGCCCATACAGCACCATGCCAATGAGAAAAACACCTGCACCGGCAGACAGCCAATGTTCTAATATCATGTCCATATAATTTCAGTCTTTCTTTTAGTTGAATATCAGGAGTTCTATAGCGTCCGCAACTCCATCCTCGTCATTTGTCAGAGTAATCCGATCTGCCGCGTTTTTAGCTATGTCCAGTCCATTTCCCATGGCAATGCCCACTCCGGCTGCTACCAGCATGGAGATATCATTTTCCCCATCACCAAATGCCATGGTGGCCTCAGGGGCAATCCCAAGATAATCTGCCAGCCACATGAGCGCAATACCCTTTGTGGCTCCCAGGGCATTGATTTCCAGATTATTATACAGGGATGAACTGATGACAATGCCTTCTACCGTGGAGAGTTCCTTTCGCAGCGGCACTATGTCATTCACATCAGCCAGATATACGTTGACCTTCTCAACATCCTTCTTACAATCTGTCACGTACTGCAGGATATTAGGCACAACATCCCTGGTGGAGAGTACCATCTTCTGAATCACAGGACTCAGGCCGTAGTCTTCCATATGTTCGATGAACTCAGGCTGCGAAATCCCCCTTCCATCTATATACGGATCATACATTGCCCTGTACTTTTTCACGATATCCATGACTTCCAGCGCCTTTGCATTGGACAGTGTACACCGCTTCAGACTGATTCCCTTAACAAGGTCCGCCACCGTTCCGCCGTTGGTGGTTATGGCGTAGTTGACCCCCGGCAGGGACCGTACTGCCTGCGTGATACCATCCACTGCCCTGCCCGTGGTCGGTACAATCTGTATGCCCATACGGGCACAGCGCTCCAGCGCCCTGCGGTTGCGCTCTGACAGGTTCTTCTGGCTGTCCAGCAGAGTACCATCAAGATCCAGTGCAATCAAACCTATGGTCATCATATAAAATGCTCCTCTTTCAATATCAGAAGACCGTCCCTGTCATACTTGGACGAGAATATTCCTGTAATCCGCTTAAAGAAGGATGGATTCTCCGCCTTATCAGCAGCTTCCTCTATTAAGTCTTCAGCATTTACCTTTGTAAGAGGTACGCCGTCCTCCTCCATAATTTCAATCCGCTCATAGAGGGCCAGCATGCTCTTTCCTGAAATAGTGCAGTCAATGTCGCTGGCATATTGGCATGCATATTGAGCAAATTCATCAATATCCATCTCCTGCTGGTCATCATAATCCGGTTCATCCGGCTGAGGCAGGACCGGTGGGTTTTCCACCGCCTTTAGAGGAACTTCTTTCTTAGGAGGAGCTGTCTTTGCCGCATCTGGCTTCTGCTCTGCCTCTGGTTTTGGCAGGCTCCTGGGTGCGGCTGGTTCCGGTACAGGCTGAACCTTACTAGCGGCTGGTTCTTGGGACCGGCCCTGGACCTTCCTGGGCACAGCCGGTTTTTCTGTCCTGCGAAGCTGCACAGGACGCACGGGGCGGTCATCTCCTTCCGGCCCCACATAGGCAGCCTCTTCCGGCCCCATCTTCCCTACATATTTAAACCGTTTGGCTAATCCCGGATATACCTTATGGATACGGGTCAGATTACCCGCCACATCTATAAGGACTACATTCATGCCGGTCTCATCCCTGGCCATCAGCTGATTCAGCTCCTGAAGGGTGGATTCCTCCATGGCGCCCGCCTGTTCAATAATCAGGTCCTTGCCTGTCAATTTGTCCGCAATGGCAAATACGCCTTTGCTGTTAAGCCTTTCTCCTGTTATCTTGGCAGCCTGGTTCTTAGCCCCTGTCTCCTTATGAATCTTCTTAAGAAGTTCAATGGCCCGGTCCAGACCCGAACTGGAATACTCAGCTTCTATCATGAAATGATGCGATTCCCGGACAGATGACTCTCTCCCCAAATCCTTTATGTCGGTCAGCACCCGCGTCTGGGCAGATGTTGTCTCCGGCCTGTGACGTCCATCTGATATCCCGGACATCTCCTTGGCCAGATTTGCCTGAACCTCCGCCTCATGCATCCTGGCCCGCACTGCTTCATCTGACAGAATCCGGGGCTTCTCCGGCATCCATCGGGACTGTGTCTCCATTACAGGCTCCTCTTCTTCATCCGAATCCTCAGGCTCTATGGTAACCCGGACGTGTGCGCCCTCATCCTCATATGGTTCCTCATCCCCGGCGGCATTCCCGTGGTGTTCCTCCGGGTACCCGGCTTCAGCGCCGTCTTCTGTGTCTTCCTGCAGGTTCTGGTCCGGATATTCATTTCCGTAATGGTCCCGCTGTCCATATGCCTCCTCGGAACCATCTTCATCCGTATAGGCATCTTCCTGATATGCCTCTGCCTGATATCCGTGTTCCGTATATCTCTCCTCCGGATATTCGTCTTCCGCGTATCCGCCTTCCTGATATCCGCTTTCTGCGTATCCATTTTCCCGGTATCCGTCCTCCGGGTACTCAGCTTCCGGCTCCATGACAAAAGCGGCCTCCTGGCGGGCCATATAGGACTGGGGAGAGACTTCCGTTTTCCTCTCAGGCATGGGTTCATAGTCCGCGGGCCGTTTTCCGGCGCGATACTCCTGCTCCACTGCCTTGAGACGGGCCTCATACTTATCCCTGTTTTCCACCAGATCCATCTGATACTTTGTCAGAGGCGCAAACTGTATCTTAAGCTCCATGGCCTTCTCTACATATTTCCCAAGGCCGAACATAAGCATAATCTTGTCGCAGGCCATGATGCAGAGTTCTCCCATACCAGCCTCCGCATACAGCTCTGCCAGCTCATAGAGCCATTTTTCATCCAGTTCAATGTTACAGTACTGCTCCAGGGTATGAATCAGCTGCTCTGCGGGCGCTCCCTTTGCCCCAAGAATCAGGTAGCGCAGAATATACTGCCTGGGGTCATCCGGCGCAAGGTCACAGAACTCCCTGTAGTAATCCTCTGCCTCCTGAAAGCTGCCCTCCTTGATAGCCAGCTCCGCCAGCTTGAACAGCAGGCGCTTTCCTATGGGTGCCCGTTCAAATGCCAGCAGCAGAATATCCTTGGCCTCCTGGTACTCTTGGTTCTTCTCATAGATGGTTGCCACCATGGACAGGATGTTTACATTCCGAACTCTGCGCCAGTCTATGGTATCGGCTATCTTCATGGCCGTTTCATAGTCGCCGCGGCTTACCATCTTCTTAATCTGCTCAACTTTTATGTTAAACTCGTATTTATCCATCTTTTGCATCTCCCTATCGCTAGTTCCCGGTATGGAAATCTGCTGTCTAAAGTTCCGTCCTGCCTTCCAATGCCCGAAGAAGTGTTACTTCGTCTATGTATTCCAAATCTCCGCCAACGGGTACTCCGCTGGCAATTCTGGTCACTTTAATCCCTGTAGGCTTTATCAGCTTGCTTATGTACATAGCTGTGGTCTCGCCTTCCAGGCTGGAATTGGTCGCAATGATGACTTCCTCTACATCCGACTGGAGCCTCTGCATCAATTCCTTCAGCTTTATATCCCCCGGGCCAATCCCCAGCATAGGAGAAATGGCTCCATGCAGCACATGATAAACCCCATCGTATTTGCCAGTTTTCTCATAAGCAGCCAAATCCCTGGTATTCTCCACCACCATAATGGTCTTATGATTCCGCCTGTCACTGCTGCAGATAGGGCACAATTCCTTATCCGTCAAGGTGAAGCATTCCTTACAATAGCGCACGTTATTCCTGGCGCTCGTCATGGCTCCTGCCAGCTCCTCCACCTGCTCCTTTGGCATGTTGATGATATGGAATGCCAGGCGCTGGGCCGACTTGGCCCCAACTCCGGGGAGCTTAGACAGTTCCTCTATTAACTTGGTAATCTGACTGCTATAGTAATCCATTAGAAGGGGAAACCTCCGCCCAGTGCTCCGCCTAAGCCGCCTGTCAGCTTAGACATGGCCTCGCTGCTCTCAGCCTCCATCTGGCGGAATGCCTCATTGGCAGCCGCCACAATCAGGTCCTCTAACATCTCGATATCATCCGGGTCCACTACATCAGGAGACAGCTTAACGGATACCACTTCCTTTTTGCCGGACACGGTCACGCTGACCGCACCGCCGCCGGAAGCAGCCGTGTATTCTTTATTCTCAAGCTCCTTGGTGGTCTCCTCCATCTGGCGCTGCATGCGCTGCGCCTGCTTCATAAGATTATTCATGTTGCCAGGCATTCCGCCTGGAAATCCGCCACGTTTTGCCATGGTGTATTATCCTCCTATCATTTCCACTTATTAATCTTTATATTATTCATCCTCATATGTAATATCCATATGAATCTTTTCTTCCAATTCTTCCTGGGTCACGTAAATTGTATTAAGGCGCTCCCCCCGGCCGGCCAGTCTTGTCTTAAAGTAAATGGACCTGCCGAAATTAGCTTCCACATAGCGCTCCAGTTCCCCTATAACAGTAGGCCGCTTACCCATATCGTAGTTCATGGGATCCATAAACACGATGGTCAGGCAGCCTTCTCCCCCAGGCTCCACCACGGTGTCCCGCAGATATGACCTGGCGCCGCCTCCCATGCTGCGGACTATCTTGGCCCATTCGTTTCTCACCAGCTTTAAGTCTTCCAGCTGGGCCTGGGGAAGAGCCACCTTTTCCGGCATAACCCCCGGCTCTGGCTGAAGTCCCGGAGCATAAGGCACCGCTGCCTGGGGTACTGTTCCCCCATCCTGCCCTGGGCCTGCCCCTGTCTGGGGCACCTGTCCGGCAGGCGCGCTGCCTGCCGCCTGATAGGATGTCATGGGGATGGCCATACGGCCTGCCTCCAAATCCTCCATCTGAGCTTCCAAATCTCCTAAACGCTGCAGGATGGCATCCAGGTTGGGCTCCATGGAAGGATGCGTCAGCTTGATAAGAGCCACTTCCACCAGCACCCGCTTCTGGCTGGCATAGCGCAGCTGGTTGGACAATTCGGAAAAGATACGGATAAACCGCATCAGCGTGGTTCCGTCCGCCTTGCCTGCATCGCTTCTCAGCTGCTTTAAATTCTCCTCCGACATATCCACCAGGCCCTCTGCATCGTCAGCGCTCTGGATTAAAAGGAGGTTTCTCATATACCATATAAAATCAGTGACAAACTGGCCCAGCTCCCGGCCCTGAATAACAATCTCCTCCAGGCTGCATATACAGTCCTTTGTCCTGCCCTCCACAATGGCGCCAAACATCCGGCTGAACACGCTGGAATCCACTGCCCCCAGAACCTCCAGGGCATTGTCATAGGTCAGCACCTTCCCGTAATGAAAGGCCACGCACTGGTCCAAAAGGCTTAAGGCATCCCTGAGGGAGCCGTCCGCTGCCTTTGCCACATAGAGAAGCGCTTTGTCCTCCACCTGTATCTGCTCGGCCTGAGTCAGCTCCCTCAGGCGGTCCGCTATGGTCTCTAGGGATATGCGCTTAAAATCATAGCGCTGACAGCGGGACAGAATCGTAATGGGAATCTTATGCACTTCGGTGGTGGCCAGTATGAAAATCACATAGGACGGCGGTTCCTCCAGTGTCTTTAACAGAGCGTTAAAGGCGCCTATGGAAAGCATATGGACCTCGTCAATGATATAGACTCTGTACCGTCCCTCTGTGGGAGGATACTGCACCTGATCCCTTATATCACGTATGTTCTCCACACCGTTGTTGGATGCAGCATCGATTTCCACCACATTCATGGAGGAACCCGACTGAATGGACCTGCAGGTGGGACACTCATTGCAGGGACTCCCATCCACCGGATGTTCGCAGTTCACTGCCCTGGCAAATATCTTGGCTATACTGGTCTTACCTGTTCCCCTGGTACCGCAGAACAGGTAAGCATGGCCGATACGCTCCGACGTTATTTGGTTTTTCAGTGTCTGCACAATCGGGTCCTGGCCTTTAACATCCTCAAAGGAAACAGGACGCCATTTGCGGTATAACGCCGTATATGACATATTAGGCAACTCCTATTATTATATCTTGTTCATATAAATTTATTTTCAAATAAACGTTCATTTTCATCATCATGCAATTATTCATCGCCAAAGCTGATGCCCACCATCTTGGCTTCCTTAATCATGGAACACTCCGGGTCCACGGTCTTAAGCCTTCCCGCAACCTCAGAGAGGGGTACCTGGGTAATATCGTTGTTTTTCACCGCCACCATGTAGCCATACTGCCCCTGGGCAATCAGTCTGGCTGCCGCAGCTCCCAGCCTGGTTGCCAGCACGCGGTCATAAGAGCATGGCTCGCCGCCGCGCTGCATATGGCCCGGAACCGTAACCCTTACCTCGCTGCCGATGACTTCCTGTATCTTGGCCCCGATTTCATAGGCCACAGACGGATATACCACTCCGCTTTTCTTCTTTTCCTTCAGTTCCTTCTTGCTCATCTTGGCATCTTCCTTGGAAATGGCGCCTTCGGCCACTGCCAGTATGGAGAAGCGCTTGCCTGCCTTGGACCGCTTGGTCAGGGCATCGCACACAATATTGATATCATATGGTATCTCCGGAAGAAGTATGATGTCCGCCCCGCCTGCAAGACCCGCATACAGGGTCAGCCAGCCCACCTTATGTCCCATGACCTCCACGATGAATACACGCCCGTGGGACGCAGCCGTGGTATGAATGCAGTCAATGGCATTGGTGGCCACATCCACCGCGCTCTGGAACCCAAAGGTCATATCTGTGCCCCACAGGTCATTGTCAATGGTCTTTGGAAGCGATACCACATTGAGTCCTTCTTCGCTGAGCATGTTGGCTGTTTTCTGGCTGCCGTTTCCGCCCAGCACCACAAGACAGCTGAGCTTCAGCTTTTTGTAGGTGTGCTTCATAGCCTCCACCTTATCCAGTCCATTCTCATCAGGAGTACGCATGAGCTTGAAAGGCTGGCGAGAAGTGCCGAGAATGGTACCGCCCTGGGTGAGAATCCCTGAGAAATCTGATGATTTCATGATTTGATAATCTGCATACATAAGTCCCTTATATCCGTCTTCAAAGCCAATTATTTCCACGTCGTCAAACATATTATATAAGGACTTTGCCACACCTCTCATGGTGGCATTCAGTGCCTGGCAGTCTCCGCCGCTGGTCAGCATTCCAATTCTTCTCATATTGCACTTCCTCCTTATAGAGCTTCTTCGCTTTCTGTTATGTTTCCTGGGAATGGTTCTATTATACCCATTTTGTAATTATAACGCAAAGGTGTTTTCGGGGCAAGTATAATTTCGGGCAACCGGCCATTCTGCAATTGCCCCGCCTGCAACAGGCCAGAACCGGCACACGCCATGCAGAAATACAAATGGGACATAAATCCGGTGATACAGTAACGTATCCTCAGATTTATATCCCATTTTTTAATTCCACGCACCTTGCTTTGTGCTGCTGCCACGAACGTTACTCATGCAGTTAACTCAATCCAGGCTGCCTCACGGCACACGGGAGGTTCCGCTTAGTGCTGCTGCATTCCTGCCCTGACACGGTTCACAGATTCCCGTTGCGTAAGACCCAGACGTCAACGCCACTTACACAAGGCAGCTTCGCAGCAAACAGCCCGAGGCAAGGTATCACCCCTGCTGGAGCGGATTGCAGGTACAGGGCACCGCTATCTCCCCGGCTGCGTGGAAACTTTATGACATATTAGGCCGTACATACGCAGATGTATCAACAAATGCCGGCATGGGCAGTTGTTGCAAACTGCCTGTTAAGTATAACCTGCCGGGACGCTTTTGTCAAGGCTGTGCCTCCACCAAAAATAACCTGGACAGATAATCTCCCTGGGGCACCGGACTGGTCCGTACGCCGCTGGCCCCGTCCGAAAGAATCAGGCCCGTGCTCATTAGTTCGTCCCCATACGTGGTATAGTCCATCTTATGCTCTGGACTCCCTGGTGAAGTCCATGGCAGTCCACCAGCCGCGTCCATGCTCCCTTGCATTGAGCCAGGTATAATTGGGATATACCCCAAGCCAGGGCGTCCCCTCTGTGAATCCTGCCTGCTCCGTATCATCCCACTGCATGGGCGTCCTTGCATTGTCTCGTCCCATGTGGCTGATGCAGCGTATCATCTCCTCATGGGAAATACGTCCGCTGCCCACCATCTCACGGTATACATTAAGGATTTCTATATCCTGGAAATCCTCTATGCTCTGCCCTGAAAATTCGTCATTCCCAATTCCTGTCCCTCATAGATATAGGGTGTCCCCTTCATCATATAGAGACAGACTGCCAGCATTTGGCAGACACCTCCCAGAACCTTGGGCCGTCATTGCCAAAGCGGGACACCGGGGAACGATAGCATTGTAATAATGCTCGTACTCTTCCCCAGGTCATTGACCTCCTGACTTCCCACATAGATGCCCTTGCCGTTCTTTACTTCCAGTACGTTCCTGGCTTCCAGAGGCGGTCACCGGGTTTTAAACCATTTTCCTGGATGTAATTCTGTATATATCGGATTATCTCTGATTGAAGAGTTGTACGCTGTATTTTACTGTCCATTCTGCTCACTCTCATGATGTTTTTGTTCAAGTTTATTAGATTAACATATTGCACAATTATCTATTTCTTTTTACGTTCACGCAGGTTCTGGAAGAAATCCGACATCAGCTTTGAACATTCCTGTTCAAGCACCCCCTCCACCACCTCTGCCTGATGGTTAAATCCCGGCACATGGAGCATGTCCAGTACGGACCCCGCACAGCCGGCCTTGGGATTCATGCATCCCATTGCAATCCTGGGTATACGTGCCTGCACAATCGCCCCGGCACACATGGGGCATGGCTCCAGTGTCACATACATGGTGCAGTCCTCCAAACGCCAGTCGCCCATTTTTTTGCATGCCTTTTTAATGGAGATGATTTCAGCATGGGACAGCACACTCTTATCCGCGTTACGCCGGTTATATCCCCTGGCGATGATCCTGTCCCCGCGGACAATCACGCATCCTATGGGCACGTCCCCGATAGCGGCCGCCTTTTTGGCCTGGCGAAGAGCCTCTCTCATAAACCCAACATCCCGCTTTCTCTGCTTCAAACGCTGCTCCTCTGCCGCAAGAGCTGCAAGGCGCTGCTTCTCCATTCTCTTTTCATAATTCCTGCGCCGTGTTTCCTGCCCCTTTAAACGGGCTGCTTCTGTTTCTGCTGCTTTTCTGTTGTGATTTTCCTGGTTTGGTATTAGGATTTGCTGGTTTGGTTCTAGGGTCTGCTGGTTCGATGTTAGGGTTTGCTGGTTTGATTCTATGGGTTCCTCGTTTGATGCCATATCTTCCTGATTTAATACCATATTTTCCTCTCCTATATCAAATGGCCCTTTTGCCATGATTTGATTCCTCTTTTTTTAAAGCTTCATGTGTGTTATACTTTTTTATTATACAGAATAAATCAAAAATTGAAAAGGGACAGGTTAAGAGGCCATGAAAATATGCGGACTGCAAAAGACTACGCTGCTGGACTTTCCGGGCAGGGTGGCCGCAACTATATTTACAGGAGGGTGTAATTTCCGGTGTCCCTTCTGCCATAACAGCGGACTTCTGGGTTCAGACGCAGAAGAATATGAAACCCAGGAGGATATCCTGGCGTTTCTGGAAAAACGCAAGCGGGTACTGGAAGGAGTCTGTATCACCGGAGGGGAGCCTACCCTGCAGCCGGACCTGGAGGATTTCATACGGATGGTGCGAAGCCTGGGTCTGGCTGTGAAGCTGGATACCAATGGCTACATGCCCGGAATATTGAAAGATTTGTGCGCCAAAGGGCTTTTGGATTGTGTTGCAATGGACATTAAGGCTGGACGGAATCACTATGAGAATGTAGCCGGAGTATCCGGCCTTTCCATGGAACGGATAGATGAGAGCATCGAATTTCTGCTGTCAGGCAGCATTCCCTATGAATTCCGGACCACCGTTGTCCGCGGTCTTCACACATCTGATGATTTCAGACAGATTGGACCGTGGATTAAGGGTTGTCCTGAGTACTACCTGCAGTGCTTCACGGAATCCGGAGAAGTACTTGTCCCCGGAGTCTATTCAGACTATACAAAGGATGAAATGATGGCGTTTGCTGATTTGGTTCGCCCCTATGTGGGGCAGGTTTCCCTGCGGGGAATTGATTACTAAGCCGAATATAGGATATTGGGGAAATTCAGTACAGAAATAAATTAATTGTATCGCCCCTTTCGGCGCGGTCTGACTGCGCCGGAAGGGGTGAAGTATTCTAATCCTGGTTTTCTAACCGCACATCCGTATACCAGTATCCAAAGCGGCCGTTCTGTGACGGCTGTTTTCTCGCCAGCACAAAATGCGGGAAGCCGAACATGGATGCCATGTATTTTTCATTGCTGTAATAATTGCCGGGGACCCCAAGTATATAACGGGTGCGCCCCTTTGTCTCATCACCGATGCGGGCTAATATCAGATAGCGGTAATTATAATATCCGTGCAGCAGGAAGCTGTTATTACCATAATTCCAGTTCTCCCTTGGAAGCAGTCCGATATCCTGAGGCTTAATTGTCAGAATCTCACACCCATTGGCGCTGTCAAATGCCTGTATCTTGGGATACCGCTTGCGGAAGCCATCCCACAGCCTGCCCGGGAAGTCAGACTGCTGCTCTTCCTGCTCCAGCCGTTCTAACCCCTGGGGATTTCCCAGTATCAGGGTTTCCTCGCCTGCATCAACCACAGGTACTCTTTCCTCTGCCTGCCCAGCCGCTTCGCCGCTGTCACCTGCCTCCGGCCCGGCCGGCCGCTGCCTGCCCTGGGATGCCTGCTGGTTTCCCGGACGCCGTTTTTGCATCGGCTGCTGGTTTGACATTGGCTGCTGGTTTGGCATTGGCTTCTGGTTTGGTACCGGCTGACGGTTTGGCATTGGCTGCTGGCCCGGCATCGGCTGCTGGCCCGGCATCGGCTGCTGGCCCGGCATCGGCTGCTGGCCCGGCATTGGCTGCTGGCACGGCATCGGCTGCTGGCACGGCATCGGCTGCCGATTTGGAACTGGCTGCTGGCTCATCGAACTCTGGCCCGGTGTATGTTGACGTGACGGCATTATCTGATTGCCCGGCATCAGCTGGCGGGGCGGCCTTGGCTGTTGATTAGACATTGGCTGCTGTCCTGACATTGGCTGCTGTCCTGACATTGGCTGCTGTCCTGACATTGGCTGCTGCCCTGACATTGGCTGCCGATTCGATGTTGGCTGTTGACCTGGCATTGGCTGCTGCCCTGGCATAGACTGCCGGCTCCGCATTGGCTGCTGATTCATCGGCCCCATGCCCTGGTATGGCTGCTGATTCATCGGATACTGGTCTATCAGCCGCTCCTGGTCCAACTTTCCCCCGGAGGAACCCGTATGCACTGTTCCCGCAGGCATATGCCTGCGTGGCATCCCAGGCCTGGTCATAATGTTTGGTCTGGGAACCGTCCTGTTTTCCGGCATATTATCAGGCTGCAGGGGAATACGGGTATCAGGAACCATACCTTCCTGCCTGGGCTCTCCCATATTCAGCGGGTCATGGGCGGTCTGAAGCTCACGGGGCATGCTTCCATTTTCCTGATAAAGCTGTTTTCTGATAGATGTCACATTCTTTTCATCCCAGCTGTCCTGAGGCTGCTGCTCCCCAAAATCCCATTTGCCATTCCAGGCTCCACGGTCTGGTTCCTGCTCTCCACCCGAGTTAGGCGTCATCATGCCATCCGTCTGTTCCATATCTTCTATTGGCGTGATACCTGCCAGACCTCTATTTCGTAAAACTACCGTTTTCTCCGACTCCGCCGCTTTCTTCGATTGGCACTCTAATTGGGAATCCGGAATGCCTCCTGATTCCTGTGCTTCCTCTATTCCATCCGGCATTTCGTCCGGCAGGGATTCCGGCTCCAGCTCCATACTGCATTCTGCATCAGGTAACAGCTCCGGTTCCAGCGCCAAACCGTCCCTGGCCTCCGGATTCCCAAAAGCCTCCATCTGATTTACAGATTCCTCTGACTCCTGATTGATTTGCAGGCCGCTGTCATCCTCCTGATTGGACATTCCGGCCGGCTCTGCCTCTACTGACTCCGATAAAATTTCTTCTGCCCCGACTACTTTTTCCGCTATCTGATCCGATGCTTCTGCCGTTTGATTGGCTTCTGCCGTCTGATTAGCTTCTGCCGTCTGATTAGCCTCATCCTCCGCCCGGAACACCTCCTCTGACGTTCCGGCCGATACCTCTGCCTCCTGAACGGCCTCCGCAGTCCCCGCACCCCCATGACTGTCAGACATTTCCGAGGAATCACCCATCATTCCACTGTCCGCAGCCCGTTTTAAAGAGGAATTCTGAATCCCGCTCTGTTTGCCGGCAGCACGCATCTGACGCGCTCCTGCCGGAGAGCTGCTGAGCACAGGGCCATCCCCGTCTTCTGCTGCTTTTTCCCCAGACCGCAGCTCCTGATTCAGTTCTTCCACTTTTCTATGTATCTGAGCCTCTGCATCTCCCACTTTACTGGAGGTCACATCCGCCAGCTCCACTTCCGCCGCATGGGCTACTGCATCCTCCCAGATGGTTGTATATGCCCGCCATGTATCCCCCTGTTCATGTATGGTCAGGCCATAGCACTGGTCCATGCTGCAGCCGGAATCAGCGGCATTTTCCACATTTACCACGGCACGGAACTCACCGCCGCCGCTGCGGATAAATATACTGCCCAGGAAAATCTCCTTTCCCGGAGCCAGCAGATAAACCCCCAGGTCGCTGCTTCCAACGTAAACTTTCTTTACATTTACGCTGAGTTTGCATTGCCCATTCCGGGATTCCAGCTTGGCAAACCCAATATTCTTTCCTTTTACCTCGCCTTCATAGGCGTAGATATAAGATATCAATCTCCGATAATTGGTCATACTTTCACTCCTCGCACCCATAATCTGCAGCTGCCCTGTACACGGCCTATCTGCTTTTATAAATATTTTATGCATTTACCCCTTGAAAGTATGTTAGGAAAATGTTATCCTATATTTAAAGATTAATAGAAATTTTTTTCAAAACAGTGACCTTCTGGATATCCGGGGCACCGCAACTACTAATAATGTATGGAAAGGTGGCAATTATTATGAAAATCTACAAAGCAAAAGATTACGAAGAATTAAGCCGCAAGGCAGCCAGCATCATCGCTTCCCAGGTACTGATGAAGCCTGACTGTGTCCTTGGCCTGGCAACCGGTTCCACCCCAATCGGCACTTATAGGCAGCTGATTGAATGGTACAACAAAGGCGATTTGGATTTCTCCAGTGTAAAGAGCGTGAACCTGGATGAATACAGAGGTCTTACCAGGGATAATGACCAGAGCTACTACTACTTCATGTATAACAATCTCTTCAAGCACATTAACATCAACATGGATTGTACCAATATTCCCGACGGCACCCAGTCTGACAGCGATAAGGAATGCTCCCGCTATGAGGACGTGATTAAGAGTCTGGGCGGTATTGACCTGCAGCTTCTGGGCCTGGGACATAACGGCCACATCGGTTTTAACGAGCCAGACGAAGAGTTTGCCAAGACCACTCACTGTGTGGACCTGACCCAGAGCACCATTGAGGCCAATAAGCGTTTCTTTGCTTCCATTGATGAGGTTCCGAAGCAGGCTTATACCATGGGTATCGGAACCATTATGAAGGCTGAAAAAATTCTTCTGGTTGTCAGCGGCTCTGACAAGGCTCAGATTCTCCATGATGTGCTCTGCGGCCCTGTAACCCCTCATGTTCCTGCATCCGTACTTCAGCTACATAACGATGTGATTGTTGTTGCAGACGAAGCGGCCATGGCTAAATTATAATCAGGCCTGCTTATCACCGGCATACTTAATAATGATATTTTATCATCGGAAATCTTATATTATAAAAACCATGCCTCTCCCCCCGACCGGAAAGAGGCATGGTTTTTTAACTTCACATCACATATCAACAAAGCTCAAGACGGCTGCTCCTGGCCAATCTGTTCCTGGCTCATCTGCTCCTGAGCCAGCTTATTCCGGGACAGCTTCATGCATCCCAGGCCCCGCCAGGGTAAATGCCATCTGGCCTTGGTATCGGGAAACGTCTGGCCTCAGCGGCTGTCATGCCAGTAACCTGCGCATCTTCCTCTCCCGGCTGAGACAAAAGCTTTACAGTTCCCTCCAGGGCATCCTCATTCTCCTTTAGCATTCTGGCAGCTCCCAACTCACGGCGGCCAACACCAACCGCTTCCTCAACGCCCTTCAGCAGAATGGCTTCGCCCTGCCTCTTTCACTTATTTATTCAACAGACTCATAGTCTGCATTATAGGTAAGATAATCATTATCTCCCTGCTTAATGTCATCGCCTTCATAGTTGGCGCCGTTCACCTTAAGCTTAAGCTTGGACAGCTCAAAGTTCTCCGTAAAGGTATTGCCAATCTCAGTGAGGAACATCTTGTCGGAACAGCCCTCTGCGCTCTCAGCCTGATTTAAATCCAGGGTTCCAACCGCGTTCTCATCCTTGCCCTCAACGTCAAAACCAAGGACCTCTGTGCCGTCAGTCAGCACGCCGTATTCAATCAGCTTGTCTACCAGAAGCTGTGCGTCCAGCCCTTCCGTGTCAAGGGAATCCATATCCTGCACCAGGCTTCCTCCGCCGCCGTGATATACGGAAATCACAGCTACCGGCATAACGTTGGGGTCCGGAACTTTATCGCTGGCTCCGCCTGTGCTTGGCGGTATCATATCCTCCTGGGATTTAGCAGCAGCGGTGGTTTCTTTTTTCTGTTTTTCAGTGGTAGGTGTACAGGCTGCCAGGGATACTGCCATCAGGACGGTCATAACACCAATCAACCATTTTTTCATAATTGTAAAGCCTCCTTAAATAATCCTCTTAAAAGCTTCTGAACCAGTTATTGAGCTTTGTCAGCGCCTTTACCAGGGCCTCCAGCTCTTCCTCTGTCAGTTCTTCTACTACGCTGTCTATCATCTGTTCATGGAACTTCTTATGATGATAATATGCCTTAACTCCTTTTTCTGAAAGGGATATGAACACGACCCTGCGGTCCTCACTGCTGCGGTTACGGACTACATAGCCCTTTTTTACCAGGCTGTTCACGGATATAGTCAATGTTCCCACCGTAACCGACAGTTCCCGGGCTATGGATGACATGTTCTTTGGCCTGTCTATGCCTATAACGTCTATGACATGCATATCGTTATTGGTAATATCACTAAACTCCGAGGTGATAATTGCCTTCTGCTCTATATCATTGACATCGCGGAACAGGCTAACCAAAACTTCATTCAGCGTCTCGTAAGCTCCCACGTTTCTCCCTTTCACTTTCTGCTTCAAAAGCTTCTTACTGATTGTACAGTATTTTAAGTGTTCGCACAACCCCCTAAATCCTTATAAAATTCTTAAAAGGTTGTGATTTTTTTGTTTCTTTTACATGTTTATCCTGATTTACTTTTTAAATACAAGACGTGAAAATGTTTCTCCCCGTTCCTCAAAATTCCTGAAGATGCCATAGCTGGCAGCGGCCGGTGACAGCACGCAGCTTGTACCGGGCCTCGTTATCTGACGCGCCCGCTTGACCCCGTCCTCCAGATGCTCCGCCAGTATAAGCCTGGCCCTGTTCTTAAATTCAGGATAATATTTATGTATCTCCTGGTATATCCTCTTGCCCGTGGCCTCCATCAGGATAATATGTGGCACCGGACATTCCGACAGATACTCAATCAGTTCCCTGTAGTCGATTCCCCTGTCCATGCCGCCTATGAGTACTGTATCCGTATCCTTCAGCGTCTTAAGGGCCTGGATGGTGGTGTCGCAAATCGTGGAGATGGAGTCGTCATAATATTTCACGCCCTCCTGCTCCCCAATATACTGCAGCCGGTGGGGAAGGGGTTCGTACGTCTTAAGCCCCCGGGCAAATACCTGGTCATCCATTCCCAGTATGCTGCACACCCCATAGGCCACGCCGATGTCAAAATAATTATGCTGTCCCAGCAGCTTGATTTCATCCGTGGGTATACAAAAGGCCCTTCCCCGGAAGTGAACCCAGATGCCGTCCTGCTCCTGAACCACATCCAGCTCTTTGCCGCTGCCGTCCATACCAGCCCTTATCAGCCTGGAGGGACAGGTTCCCTCCTTTGGCAGGCACTGTACGTTGCAGATCAGGATGTCATCCGGGCGCTGGTTTTTAAAAATATGATGCTTGGCCTCCACATACTTTTCCATGGTGCCGTAATGGTCCAGATGCTCCTCATGGATGTTCACCAGAATTCCTATATGGGGTGAAACCGTCATATACTCCAGCTGATGGCAGGAAAGCTCAAACACAATCCTGGTGTCCGGCTTCACTTCCTCCATATGGTCCAGGGCCGGTATGCCTATATTCCCCACCAGAAGGGCATCCATGCCCGCCTGCTTAAGCAGGTGATACAGAAGGGTCGTGACCGTACTCTTACCCTTCGTTCCTGTGATTCCGATAATCTGATCCCGGAAACACTGGAAAAACACCTCTGTCTGCGACAATATACTGCACCTGTATTCTTCCGCAGGCCGCTCCAGGACAATGCCCGGACTTTTAAATACAACATCGTAGTCATCCATACATTTCTGGTAATCCGGGCCGGTATGCCACACCGTACCGTCTTCAGGCCTGGCGGCCGGAGCCTTTAAATCCGCTATATCCAGGACTTCATATGTTCCCAGCTGTCTGAGGACATTCCACGTGGACTGCCCTTCCCTGCCATAGCCCAGAAGCAGTATGCGCTTCCCCTTAATCCAGGGCTCTATCTTCTCTATCACGTTTGTTCTCCTTATAAGCCATCTGCACAGTATTTCCTCACCAGCCGTGCCAGGTCATCCGGAACCATGTTATTCCCGTCATAAAAGGATGAGTACTGGTCTCCCTTGGCCTCATAGGTCCCGTACAGGTCCGTGGTTCTATAATAGGAAAGAAGACGCGGCAGCGCTTCACCTGCTTCCTCCAGCCCCTTGATTGTAAGCACTATGGCCGTATTTATTTCATCGCGGCTGCCCACACACTCAAACGGTTTCTCTTCCTTTATCCCAATCAGCTGGTCCAGGGTTTCCTTCATGTCCCAATCGTCCAGCATGTTCCGGCCAAAGATATCCATGACCTCCTGCGGCGTAAGAAAGGGCGACAGAATCAGGTACACAAACAGGCACTTGGGGCAGTGTCCGCACCAGGAATCAGTCTTGCTTCCGGCATTACAGCTTCGGAATATGCCGTGGTACTGCTTCTGTCCCGCAAAATACCTGGCAATCTGGAATTCGCTCAAAGGGCGCAGCATACTGAAGTAGTACGCGCTCCCCTTCAGATATGTGGTCTGATAATAGTTGAAATCCTCCTCAAACTTAAAGCTCTTGGAATACTGGTGGTTTACCGTGCTTCCCTGGACCGTGCTCTCGTTGGCACTGGATTCATTGGACAGGGCCACCATGGACAGGCCATGCATCCTGGCCGCTATGATGCCGGAAAATGCCACCAGCGCGGAAAACGGCGTATGCCCATTCAGATATCCCTGCCGGTTGAGCTCCAGCATGTTGGAGTCCAGGGTACGCTTTGCACTTATGACATGGGCCGCGTCCAGGCCCGCCGCCTCGGTGGTGTGTATGGTAGCTCCCCTGGGATTGATGATATAGGCGTAGATGGTCTTTCCCGCCAAGCGCAGAAGCTCCAGCGTCACCGCGGAATCCTTTCCTCCGCCAATGGGAACCAGGACCCCGTCGGATGCCAGGGAATCACTGTTTACGGCGCTGATGCCCGCCGCTTTCCCATTCCCATCTATTTCCGCACCGCATGCTGCATGCCGCTCTTTACATTGGCCTGCACACCGCTCTTCACATTGGCCTGCACACCGGATATTCATAAAATGATTGGGATCCGCTTCCTCTATGCCATTCACATAGAAAAATTCACCCAATCCGTTAAAATACAGATCCTTCCACCAGTCAATCTGGTCCTGGTTCAGCCATCCGGCCTCCACTGCCACTGTGGGCGGGCAGGCAATTTTCCAGTAGCTCACCAGCTCCACCATTCCCAGGGAAAATATCATGTCCTGCATGAGCCTGTCTTTTGACCATCTGTGACAGTCCCCCTCTGCCTTCGGAAACACCCACACCGGCGCAAACTCGGACAGTCCCACTGTCTCAAACCGGTATGTGATCCTCAGACAGCTGTCATTTTCCTCTATCTCATATCCTCTGTAAGCAAAGCGGGGATACTGCTCCCGCAGGCTCAGATACTGTTTCATTCCTTATTCCTCTTCTCTTCACAGCATAAACCCGCTGTACGATAGCATATGTCCGGATCGTCCAGCCGGAATGTCCATTCCAGCTGCCCGCAGGCACACCCTAAGGCCCTGATATAATCATATACAGGGCGCACATACAACGGATTCCCTTTTTCTATGGCTATTATAGTCAATAACCCTTGATATTGCAATGTTTTTTTATGCTCCGGACAGCACCGGCCGCAGCTTTATCTAACCGCACCGGCCAGTACCACGCTGGCCGCCACTCCCGCCGCCGTGGCAATCATCCCCCCGGCCAATGCGTACCTGGTCCTGGTAATGCCTACACTGCCAAAATATACGCTCAGACAGTACAGCACTGTCTCCGTACTGCTCATGAGCACGGATGCAATAAGTCCCAGAGAGGAGTCTGTACCGTACTCCTTAAATATGTCCAGCACCAGCCCTGTGGCCGCTGAGTTGGATACCAGACGCACCAGGACCACAGGTACGATTTGGGGAGGTATATGCAAAAGGGCCGCAGGCATCTTAAGCAGCTCTCCCAGAAAATCCAGAAAACCGGATGCCCTGAGGACTCCCACCGACACCATAAGTCCCACCAGGGTTGGCAGGATACCGGCTACTGTCTTCATGCCGTCCTTTGCCCCGTCGATGAAATCGTCCAGCACCGGACGCCCGGACAAAAGGCCAAAGCCCACAATATAAAAAATCATCAGAGGGACCATTGCCTCTGACAAAAAAATCAGGAATTTCATATATCAGTTCCAGGTCCGTTTGTTTATTACATCTTATTCCATTGATGTTTGTTTCATGACGGGAAAAGACTGCCCGCTTGGACCACCTTATCCTTGGGCGCCGGGGCCGTCACAGCGTCCGGCGCATCCGCAAACCGTGTGATTCTTATTAATATCTAATCCTGATTACTCCACAAACAGCGCTGTGGAATAATACCTGTCCCCGCTGTCAGGAAGCAGCACGACAATGGTCTTGCCCTCATTCTCAGGCCGTCTGGCAACCTCAATGGCTGCGTACAGGGCTGCTCCCGATGAAATTCCGGTCAGAAGTCCCTCTGTCCTGGCCAGCATCTTCGCAGTGGCAAAGGGCGCCTCATTGTCCACGGTTATTATTTCATCATATATATGGGTGTCCAACACCTTGGGAATGAACCCGGCTCCGATTCCCTGAATCTTGTGGGGGCCGGCGCTTCCTCCGGAAAGAACCGGTGATGTGGATGGCTCCACGGCTATAACCTTGATGCGGGGATTCTTTTCCTTCAAATATGTTCCGGTACCTGTAAGGGTTCCTCCTGTTCCCACAGACGCCACAAATATATCTACCTGCCCGTCCGTGTCATGCCAGATTTCCGGCCCCGTACTCTCCATATGCGCCCTTGGGTTCACCGGATTATCAAACTGCCCAGGAATGAAGCTGTCCGGTATCTCCCTTGCCAGCTCCTCCGCCTTTTGAATGGCCCCGCTCATTCCCTTCTCACCGGGTGTCAGAACTATTTCGGCCCCGTATGCCTTCAGTATATTGCGGCGCTCCACGCTCATGGTATCGGGCATGGTCAGTATCATCCTATAGCCCTTGACCGCAGACACAGCAGCCAAGCCAATGCCTGTATTGCCTGACGTGGGCTCAATGATGACAGAACCCGGTTTCAGCCTGCCGGTGCGTTCCGCATCCTCAATCATGGCTTTCCCAACTCTGTCCTTAACGCTCCCGGCCGGATTGAAGTATTCCAGCTTCACCAGAAGACGCGCTTTCAGCCGCTCCTTCTTCTCGATATTGGTCACCTCTACCAATGGGGTGTTGCCTACCAGTTCAATGGCTCCCTTATAAATCTTAGACATAGCTTCCACCGTTCCCTCACAGGCGTGCAGGGCCTTTCTTTTTTATTCATAGTTAATCACTAGGTTTTCTAGGATTATATGACCGCCGCAGGGATTTGTCAAGCATTAATTCCCTGCGCCGGCTAAAAATTAGAAAACTGTTGGCGGCAGGCTATATATTGATATAAAGGCGTTTGGCCAGTTCAATAAAATCATTGGCAAAAGATGGGAGATAACTGTTTTTGCGGGTTGCAACGACTAATGCGGAGGTAGTCCGCGGTTCTCCGAAGCTGAAGCATGAGATGGGATTTTTAAAATTATGATGTAATATATGAGGTTCAAATAAAAAGCTGACACCATATCCAACAGAAATAAGCTCCATGATTGCAGGAATGTTGCTGGTATGCAGGATATTTTCAAGAACAACGCCCTGCTGGTGAAGATACTGGTCGATAATCTGGCGGGTCCGTTGATTTTTCAGCATTAGCAGAATGGTTTCATTTTGCAGCAGGCGAACATCAAGTCTGGGATATTTGCTGGCAGGATTTGGCTGGGCAAAACGTTCCATAGGGTGGCCTTTTTTTACACAGATCAGAAGTTCTTCTTCTCCGAGAATTTCTGTCTGGATTAATGGATTGGTGTCTCCAAAACGCTGGTTATAAAAAGCAAGATCCACTTCCATGTTTAACAGTTTTTTGTCAAGCTCAGCGGAAGGTCCTTCCACAATCTGGATTTTTACATTGGGATACATCTCCTGAAATGCGGGAAGAATGGCTGGCAGCATATAGGTACAGCGCATGGTGGGAAAACCAAGACGTAATACGCCTACATTTCTTTTAACGATATCAGCCAGTTCCACATCCAGATCGGATTTTAACTGCAGGATCTGCTCTGCTTTTTCCAGATATCGTTCTCCGACATAGGTCAGGTGATATTTATGACCGGCTTTGCGAAAAAGGCTGACGCCAAGTTCGTCTTCCAGATTTTTGAGAAACTTGCTTAATGTAGGCTGTCCGATATACAGAGATTCGGCAGCTTTTGTTATATTCTGATATTTGGCAATTGCGATGACATATTGAAATTCCCGAAATTCCATAGAAAAACCTCCTTTTCAAAAGTATAACATACCTAAAAACGGAATTCAATAAATATTCCTTTTATGAATGAAAAATATAAAAAATATGAATATTAGTGAAAGCGCAGGACTTGGATAAAAAAAACTTAGGAATTCTGATATAAAAACACAATTTTTGTGAGTTTTACATAAAAAATAGATAAATGTTTGTAAACATTCCACATAATAAATGAGTAAAATGAATGACTTTTATGAATACTATGAATTTGATTATCAAATATTGTTTTGTTATGATGGATTCATAGGCAAGGTACCTTTGCAGTCAGGGAATTGTGCACTTCCCGGATAAACGTACAGTAAAGGAGAAAAACCATGATTAAGCTTTATGATGAAGGCGTCTATCTTTTGAACGGCAATACATTGGTTCCGGAATCTCAGGCAGCTCCTGAATTGATGAGAAAAAAAGAAGATGCTCATAAAGGAACTATTTCTTACAGTATCTTACAGGCTCATAACGTCAGTGGAAATGAAGAACAGTTAAAAATCAAATTTGATTCTATAACCAGTCATGACCTGACTTATGTGGGAATTATACAGACAGCGAAAGCTTCCGGTCTTGAAAAATTCCCGCTTCCATATGTACTGACCTGCTGTCATAACAGTCTTTGTGCAGTTGGAGGAACAATTAATGAGGATGACCACTTATTCGGTCTTTCTGCATGTAAAAAATATGGTGGAATTTATCTGCCGCCGCATATGGGGGTTATTCATCAGTACATGCGTGAAAGCATGGCTGGATGCGGAAAAATGATTCTTGGTTCGGACAGTCACACTCGCTATGGTGCACTGGGAACGATGGCAGTCGGTGAAGGCGGCGGTGAGCTGGTTAAGCAGCTGTTGGAACAGACCTGGGATGCAGAATATCCGGAAGTTATCGCCGTGTATCTGGATGGAAAACCAAATCCGGGTATCGGACCCCAGGATATTGCAATTGCCGTTGTAAGTGCCGTATTTAAAAACGGCTATGTAAAAAATAAAGTTATGGAATTTGTAGGACCTGGAGTTTCTTCCATGTCAACAGATTATCGTAACGGTATCGATGTTATGACAACGGAAACAACCTGTTTATCCAGTATCTGGCGCACGGATGAAGATACAAAAGCGTATCTGGACAAACATGGCCGCCCGGAAGATTACAGACAGCTTGATCCGGCACAAACTGCCCATTACGACGGATGTATTTACATAGACCTATCCACTATTCACAGCATGATCGCTCTTCCCTTCCATCCGTCAAATGGGTATGAAATACGTGAATTAAATGAAAATATGGATGATATTCTTCATGAAGTTGAAGAATATGCTTCTAAACTGATTAAAAATCCGAACCTGCGGCTGAATCTCAGAGATAAGGTGCGAAACGGAGCGCTTTATGCTGATCAGGGAACTATTGCAGGATGTGCCGGAGGTACATACAGCAACATTATGGAAGCGGCACATATTCTGAAAGGCAAGAGTACCGGAACGGATGAATATGCACTTGGAATTTATCCAAGCAGTCAGGCCGTTATGCTGGAATTGACACGAAATGGAGCACTGGCGGATCTGATTGAAGCAGGAGCAACCATTCGGACAGCATTCTGTGGCCCATGCTTTGGAGCAGGTGATACACCAGCACATAACGGACTTTCTATCAGACATACCACCAGAAATTTCCCGAACAGAGAAGGTTCTAAACCAGGTAATGGACAGCTGGCAAGTGTTGCATTGATGGATGCACGTTCCATTGCAGTTTCTTCAGCAAATGGAGGACGGATTATGGCAGCGGATGAAGCTGGTTATGAGTTTGAATGTCCGGAATATCGTTATGATCCAAAAGCATATCAGCATCGTGTGTTCCAGGGTGTGGGCAAAGGGTGTTCAGAAGAAACCGTTATCTGTGGACCGAACATTAAAGACTGGCCGGAACTTCCGGAATTAAACGACCATATGCTTCTGAAAGTATGTGCATATATTACAGATCCGGTTACTACTACGGATGAATTGATCCCTTCCGGTGAAACAGGTTCTTTCCGTTCCAATCCGATGGGACTTGCAGAATTTACACTCAGTCGCCGTGTTCCGGAATATGTGGGAAAAGCAAAAGCGGTAATGGAAAATGAAAAGGCAAGAAAAGCAGGAAATTGTCCGGCAGAAGTTGCAGATATTATTTCCAGGATTCGAAATATTTCCGGATTTGAAGAAATTCAGGAAGAAAAAATTGATCTTTCCAGTACGATTTATGCTGTAAAGCCTGGCGATGGAAGTGCCAGAGAACAGGCTGCTTCCTGTCAGAGAGTTCTTCTTGGCGGAGCAAATATTACCGTGGAATATGCAACTAAAAGATATCGTTCCAATCTGATCAACTGGGGCATGATTCCGTTTATCATGAATGGAAATCCTGACTTTGAAGACGACGATTATATCTTTGTCCCGGATATTAAAAAAGCACTGGATGGTGACATGAGTGATATTCCGGCATATGTAATCGGAAAAGAAATAAAGAAGCTTTCCCTTGCAATTGCACCTTTGACAGATGAAGAAAAAGAAATCATTCAATGTGGTTCTCTGATCAATTATAACAAAGCTCATAAAGCATAGACATGGGAGGGAAGAAAAATGTACAATGAAGATAAAAACAGATTCCTTCTTCCGGCTATGATTATTCGCGGAGGAACAAGTAAAGGTGTTTACCTTCTGGAAGAAGACCTTCCGGAAGATAAGAGCCAATGGGATTCCCTGCTTCTTAGCATGATGGGAAGCCCTGATAAAAAACAGATTGACGGACTTGGCGGTGCGCAGTCCGTTACCAGCAAAGTTGCAATTGTAAAAAAATCCTCAAGAGAGGATGCGGATGTGGATTACACATTTGCACAGGTTTCGGTAGATAAGGACCTGGTAAGTTATAAAGGAAACTGTGGAAATATTTCTTCCGGTGTGGGACCATTTGCCATTGAAAAAGGTCTTATTCAGACAAAAGAGGGAACAACTCCGGTAAGAATTTTTAACACAAATACCAATAAAGTCATTATTGCAGATGTTCAGACAGAAAAAGGCAGTGTGGTGTATGATGGTGATTTTGCCATTGCCGGTGTTCCGGGCACAGCGGCTCCGATCAAACTGAAGTTTGTTGAACCGGCAGGAACTCTTGGAAACGGACTTCTTCCCACAGGAAATGTAGTGGATATTCTGGAGGTTCCCAATTTTGGAAAAGTAGAGGTATCAATCGTAGATGCAGCCAATCCGCTTGTATTTGTAAAAGCGAAGGATCTGGGGATGACAGGTCTTGAACTTCCGGAAGAAGTAAATGCAGATGCGGATAAGCTTGCTTTACTGGAAACAGTAAGAGGACTTGCAGCTGTGATGATTGGTCTGATTGAAGATTACACCCGTTCCGCCTGGGAAACTCCAGGGATTCCGAAAATGACATTTGTTGCTGAGGCAGCAGATTATGTGACAGCAGAGGGTGTTTCTATTTCCAAAGAAAACGTTGATCTGCTTTCACGAATGATGTCTATGCAGAAAGCACATCCAAGCTATGCCATGACGGGGGCCATGTGTACAGCAGCTGCTGCGGTTGTTCCGGGAAGTGTTGTTAATCAGGTGCTTTCTGAAAATGTGGATACACAGTTTATCCGTATCGGACATCCCAGCGGTGTTCTGGAGTGTGGCGTAGATTATGAGGAAAACGGCGCAGAGCCGGTTGTAGCAGATACATTTGGATTCCGTACAGCAAACCTGCTGATGGACGGAACCGCACATATTAAATAGGGGGAGTTCATCATGAATCTTGCAATTATTAGTTTGATCGTATTGGTGATGGTTGTTGCTATTGGATTTATTAAAAAAGTTAATCTGGGTTTTCTTTCTTTAGGGGTAGCATTTATTTTAGGTACCATAGGTGATATGAGTGCAAAAGAAATCTCTAATGGTTTCAGCAGTTCTATGTTTGTAACACTTGTTGGTGTCACCTTTTTGTTTGGTATGGCGTCGAATAATGGAACGCTGGAACTGTTTTCAAAGAAAATTGTAGCACTTGTAGGAAAAAAAACCGTATTGATTCCAATCCTTATGTTTGTACTGTCCGCTTTTATTTCCGCAATCGGACCGGGACATATTGCAGCCGGAATCCTAATGACTACATTTGCAATGTATCTTGCATTTGAAATGAAAATCAATCCAATTGCTACTGCGTTGTATGCAAAACTGGGTGCGAATGCAGGATGTGCATCACCGTTGTCTTTGACTGGTGTTCTTGCAAAAAGTCTTTCTGATCCGTTAGGATATTCCGGATTTGGCCTGCACCTGTTTCTGAGTACACTGATTTCCGGTTTTATCTTTACTTTGATTTTATATGTGGCATTTAAAGGTTATAAAGTAAAAGCAGACAACCCTCTGAAGCTTTCTGAAATTCCTAAATTTAATCGTGAACAGAGATATACCATTATCGGCATTATTGTTATGGTAGTTTGCTGTATCGGATTTAAATTAGATACAGGTCTTTTTGCCTTTGTTGTAGCTGCAGTACTGATTCTTCTGGGATGTGCAGATGAAAAGAAAGCCATTAAGAGCATTCCATGGGGAACACTGGTATTTATCTGTGGCGTAGGTACACTGATCAATGTAATCAACACACTTGGCGGTATCGAACTGATTTCAAATTTCCTGACAGGAATGATGAATGAAAAAACAGCAACTCCGATCCTTTCTGCAACTTCCGGTATTTTATCCTGGGTAAGTTCTACAACAGGTGTGGTTATGCCGGCATTGTTCCCGATCGCAGCAGATGTAGCAGCCTCTTTTGCAGGCAGTGTAAACTATGTGGAATTGATTTCCGCAATTGTAGCGACTTCCTTTGCAGCAGCAATCAGCCCATTATCAACAGGCGGTGCGATTATCATGTCTTCCTATTCTGCAGCAAAAGAAACAACAAATGACGAGCTGAACAAAATGTTTAAACAGCTGTTTCTTCTTTCAGTTGGAAACGTATTGCTGAATGTTGTTTTATCAGCTCTTGGCCTCTTTAATCTGGGCGGACTGTTTTATTAAGAAAAGGAGATTTTATCATGGAAATTATCAGGCCGGCAATAGCCGGAACATTGGAATCCAGTGACTGTCAGGTTACTGTAGAGGCTGGAAACGGCAGTATCGAGTTTGAACTGGAAAGTTCTGTGCTGAACCAGTATGGAAATCAGATTAAAAAAGTTACAATGGAAACATTAAAAAATCTTGATATTGACAGTGTGAAAATCAAAATTGTGGACAAGGGTGCATTAGACTGTACCATCAAAGCCCGTATTGAGGGTGCTGTATATCGTTCTATGCAGCAGTTTAAGGATTTGCCATGGGGAGGTGCGATCAGATGAATTGTCCAAATAAAAAACGTCTGAGAAGAACCATGATGTTCTTAAATGCTCAGAAACCAGGTCTGATTAAAGACCCGTATATTTATAAACCGGATTCCATTATGCTGGATCTGGAAGATGCAGTAGCAGAAAATCAGAAAGACGCAGCAAGATTTTCCCTGTACCATGCGCTGAAAACACTGGACTATCATGGATGTGAAAGAGTTGTCCGTATTAACGGTCTCGATACAGAACTCTGGAGAGAGGATATCCGCTGTGCAGTGGCAGGTGGCTGTGATTCCATTCGTATTCCGAAAACTGAATGTCCGGAAGATGTGGCAGCAGTGGAAAAGGCGATTGTAGCCGCTGAAAAGGAATTTGATCGTCCGGAAGGAAGCGTTTTGATCATGGCTGCTATTGAATCCGCAAAAGGTGTTCTGAAATCCTATGATATCTGTACTGCTTCTGAAAGATTGTTTGGTATTGCGCTTTCCGGCGGAGATTATACAAAAGATCTTCAGACCAACATTACAGGTACCGGAATTGAGCTGATGGGAGCCCGTTCTCAGATGGTGATTTCTGCGAGAGCTGCCGGCGTACAGTGCTTTGACACTGTTTACACAGATCTGGATAATATGGAAGGTTTCCGTAAAGATGTAGAAGGAATTCACTTAATGGGCTTTGATGGAAAATCTATTATTAATCCACGTCAGATCAATATTGTACATGAAATTTTTACACCATCTCAGAAAGACATAACCTTTGCACAGAAGGTTGTTAATGAAATTGAAACCAAGAAGGCACAGGGCATCGGGGTGTTTACCGTAGACGGCAAGATGATCGATATTGCATTTTATGATGGTGCAAAACGTACACTGGAGCTGGCTAAGGCATCCGGCGTGTATAAGGAGGTGCAGTAAAATGATTAATGCAGTAGGAAGAGACATTCCGGAACAAATTCTGAAAATTACCGGAAAAGAAGTATTCCAGGGCAATCATTATAAAGATGGTGTGGAATTTAAAAAAGTAGGTTCTAATGTAAAACCGATTATGAATAACACCGAGAGTAAACTGGCAGATTCCATTCATGATGTTCTTGTAAAATGTGGAGCACATGATGGAATGACAGTCAGCTTCCATCATCATTTCAGAGATGGAGATAAAGTTGTAAATATGGTAATGGAAGAAATTCATAAAATGGGACTGAAAGACATTACTATTTGTGCGAGCTCTCTTGGAAAAGCGCACGCTCCGCTTGTTCCGATGATTGAAGACGGAACGGTTACCAATATTGAATCATCAGGTGTGCGTGGTGCGATCGGTGAAGCTATTTCACAGGGAAAACTGAAAGGTCTTGCAATCATGCGTTCTCATGGCGGTCGTGTAAGAGCCGTAATTACAGGTGAAGCGCACATTGATATTGCATTTATCGGTACACCGACCTGCGACGATTATGGAAACTGTCGTGGTATCGGCGGTAAAGCAGACTGTGGTGTTCTTTCTTATTCTCATGTTGATGGAAACCATGCAGATAAAGTAGTTGCGATTACGGACTGTCTTGTGCCGTTTCCGAATTATCCGGCACATATACCGATGCAGAGAGTGGATTATGTATGTGTTGTTGATGAAATCGGTGACCCTGCAAAAATTGCAACAGGAGCGGCAAAACCGACAACAGATCAGAGAAAGCTTCTGATGGCGGAATACTGTACACAGGTAGTTGCCAATACTCCTTATTTTAAAGATGGTTTTTCCTATCAGACAGGTGTAGGCGGTGCTTCGATTGCTTCTACGATTTCTCTTACCAAAATAATGGAAGATCGTGGAATCAAGATGGGCTTTGGTGTAGGCGGTCTGACAAAACCTATGTGTGATCTTCTGGAACGCGGTATGGTTCGCTGTCTGCTGGATACACAGGATTTCGACCTGGATGCGATCAAAAATGTGAAGAATCCGAATCATTTCAGAATCAGTGCGGGAGCGTATGCAAATCCGTTCAACAAAGGTTCTTTTGTTAATAAACTGGATTATGTAATTCTGGCGGCACTGGAAGTGGATGTAAACTTTAACTGTAATGTAGTAGTAGGGTCTGACGGTGTCATTACAGGAGCACAGGGAGGACATCCGGATACAGCTGCCGGAGCAAAATGTACGATTGTACTTGCTCCGCTTCTGCAGGGAAGAATCCCGGCAATCTGTTCTGATGTTACCACTGTTACAACACCGGGAGAAAGCATTGATATTGTGGTTACAGATTATGGTGTGGCTGTTAATCCGCGCAGACCGGACCTTCTGGAAGCGTTGAAGGCAGCAGATTGTATTCCGTTAAAGACGATCGAAGAATTGCGCGACATCGCATATTCTATTGTCGGAGAACCGGAAAAGGTTCAGTTTGCAGACCGTGTAGTAGGTATAATTGAAGCACGTGACGGCACAATTATGGATGTGGTTCGCCAGATCAAACCATTTGAATTTGCAGAATAATTTAAATCGTATCTGTTACAAAAAGCAGAGTGGTCCGTCCTCCTATCGGACCCTCTAAATAAGAAACCGGAAACAATGTGAAAAAGGAGACGACAAAATGACAGGAAAAGAAGTTTCACTAATGGAAATGCTGGATGCAAGAGAATTGCGTGTGCATCGTCAGCTGTCTTTGCAGCAGAAATATGCTTCTGTTCTAATCTGCTTTACTATGAATATTGCCGGACCGGTTAAAAATAACAGGTTAATATACCGGGCGTTTGAATATGGCTGTGATATTTTAAGACATCAGCTTGTAAGTGCAGGAATAGAATGTCTGCATCAGGAATGTTATTCCGAAAATACGGGAAATGTATGTTATTATTGTGTAAAAGGCAATGCTGTGGAGATAAAAAAAATAACAGTGGAAATAGAAAATAATCTGTCGGTTGGGCGTCTCTTTGATATGGATGTTCTTGATGAAAATGGCAATCATATAGAGCGTATGGAAATCGGCGAAAGTCCGAGAACCTGTCTGCTCTGTGGTAACCCGGCAAAGGAATGTGCCAGAAACAGAACCCATTCTGTTGCAGAGCTTGAGCAGACCACAAAGGAACTCCTGCTGAAGGAATTTCAGGAGCAGGATAGCCGGAAGATTGCAGAACTGGCTTGCAGAAGCCTGTTGTATGAAGTGTGCACTACTCCGAAACCGGGGCTTGTGGATCGGAGAAACAGTGGAAGTCATAAAGATATGGACTGCTTTACTTTTATGTCCAGTACAGTTTCTTTATGGCCTTATTTTCAGAAGTGTGCACAGATGGGAATGGAAACAGCCCAGGAACCTCCAAAAGAAACTTTTCGCAGACTGCGCTGGGCAGGAAAAATTGCTGGTTATGATATGAATCAGGCTACAAATGGTGTAAATACACATAAAGGTGCGTTGTTTTCTATTGGAATACTTTGTGGTGCTCTTGGTCGTCTTCCCCGGGAAAAATGGAAAAATGTCAAAGTTGTATTGGGGGAATGTGCAGCGATGACAAAAGGAATTGTTGAACATGATTTTCGGGGAGTGACAGAAGAAAATGCCGGAACAACAGGAGAAAAACTGTATGTAAAATATGGAATCACAGGAATCCGCGGTCAAGCGGAAAAAGGGTTTCCGGCAGTTATGGAGGCTGGATTACCGGCTCTGGAAAGAGGACTGAAAAAAGGTTTATCTCTGGAACAGGCAGGGTGCATAGCTTTGTTGGCATTGATGGTATCTACGGTAGATACAAATCTGATTGCACGAAGCAATCGGGAAACTCAGCTTCAGGTGACAGAAGAAATAAAAGAAATTCTGGAAAGAAATCCTTATCCGGAGGAAGATATGCTGGAGATTCTTGACAGGGCATTTATCAGTAAAAATCTTTCGCCCGGAGGAAGCGCGGACCTGCTGGCCTTTACATACTTTTTGTATTTCTTAAAGGAGCAATAGATTATGGGATTTGTGATTTCACAGATTTATCCAAATGACCATCGGGGGATAAAACAGGTAAAAGTGTTACTGGAAAATGAAGGAATTACTTTGGATAAAAATCTGGATTATACATGTTGTTTATATGATGACGACTATAATCCTGTTGCAACAGGAAGCTGCTTTGGAAATACCTTACGTTGTTTTGCAGTCAGCAAAGCTCATCAGGGAGAAGGACTGCTGAACCAGGTGGTGAGTCATTTGATTCAGATTCAGTTCGAACGGGGAAATTATCATCTGTTTCTTTATACGAAATGTGATTCAGCAAAATTTTTCGGGGATCTTGGTTTTTATGAGATTGCAAGGGCAGACAACCGTGTTGTATTTATGGAAAACCGTCGGACGGGATTTCGTGATTATTTAAAAAAGTTGGAAAAACCTGTCTTTGAGAGCAAAAAAGCAGCAGCGATTGTGATGAATGCCAATCCTTTTACGCTGGGACATCAATATCTGGTGGAAAAAGCGGCAGAAGAAAATGATATTGTGCATTTGTTTGTAGTCAGTGAAGATGCAAGTTTGGTACCGTTTGCGGTTCGGAAGAAACTGGTGCAGGAGGGTGTGGCGCATCTTCCAAATGTAGTGGTGCATGAAAGCGGTCCGTATATCATCAGCAACGCTACGTTTCCAAGTTATTTTCTAAAGGATGAGGAAACGGTTATGGAAGGTCATGCCAGACTTGATTTGGCAGTGTTTTTTCAGATAGCCCGGGAACTGCAGATCTGTCGCAGATATGTGGGTGAAGAACCTTTCAGTCAGGTGACGGGGATTTATAACCGGATTATGATGGAAGAACTGAAGAAAAAAGATATTGACTGCATTGTGGTACCGAGAAAAGAAAAGGAAGGAACAATTATCAGTGCATCAACAGTGCGTCAGTATATAAAAAATATGCAATGGGAAGATTTAAAAAAGATAGTTCCGGATACAACCTGGAATTACTTTACTTCAGCAGAAGCACAGAAAATAATTGCGGCAATTCAGAATTCGGACAACGTAATACATTATTAAATCAGCAAAAGTGCAGCGGCGGTGGTCGGGGAATGGGAATTGGATTTTCGTTGATGTCCATCATACAGGCTGTGGGGATATGGCTTCCCATAGAGCCGTTCCCACAGCCTCCCTTCATCTGTTGTATCCAGTATAGCGTTTCTTTCGTCATACTTCAATGCACCGCCCGCACCTACCGGTCCATAACCCTGCAGAATATCACCGCAACCACTGTGCTGATAAAGGTAGCCGCCAGGGCCGGACCTACAATGGCAGTAGGATTCACGCTTCCGTACTGGCTCCGGTATGCAATCATGTTCATGGGTATAAGCTGCAGGGAGGATATGTTGATAATGAGAAATGTACACATCTCATTGCTGGCAGTCCCCTCCCGCCCGGCCGTATCTTTCTGCCCGGCCGCACCTCCCTTCCTGCGCTCCTCCTCCACCTTTTTCAGCTCCTCCATGGCCTTTAAGCCGGCCGGCGTTGCGGCCCACCCCAGGCCCAATATGTTTGCAATCATATTGACGCTTATCTGCTTCCTTGCCTCTCCGTCCGGGTCCAGCCTTGGAAAAAGGAAGGTGAGTACCGGTCCCATTCTTCTTGCCAGCTGTTCCACCAACCCGGAGCGGTGTCCGATCTCCAGCACCCCGGTCCACAGGGTCATGACGCCCAGCATGGTGATGCACAGAGTCACCGCCTCCTTTGATGCCTGGATTGCCCCATCGGTCACAGCCGTCATCTGACCGTGAAGCGCCCCCCAGAGTATTCCCGTCAGTGTCATTCCTGCCCATAGATAATTCAGCATGTTTCTCCGCCTGTTTCATGGCATTCTTATTCCATTCTATTCCCGGTCCAGTGGCATATGCCCATACAGTACTACAAGACAGACAGCAAGGGCAGAATCGTGGATTCCGGCACGGAAAAGCTGGACTGATAACGGTCTGTGAAGTCCCCACTTGACAGCCCCCGGGGTACATGAGGTATACTGGTACTACAGCATAACAGGGCGGCCCGGAATCCCTTGGATTCCCGGACCGCCCCTAACCGGTTTTATAACCCATTTACAGAAAGGACGTTTTATTATGAAGCAGCTGAAGAAGCTGGCTTGCCGCGCTGTACAGGAATTATCCTTAACCTTTCACCCAAAGACTGTGTTATCCATCATCCTGGGTACAGCCATTACCACCTTTGGCATTTACAATATCCACCAGCAGGCGGATATAACGGAGGGAGGTATTCTGGGATTGATTCTGCTCTTTCATTTCTGGTTTGGCATGTCATCTTCCATACTGTCACCTGTGCTGGACGCCTTAAGCTATGCCCTGGGCTTTCGTTTCCTGGGCAGGGAATTCCTTAAGACCTCCGTCTTTGCAACCTTATGTATGGCCGGATTCTTCCGGCTCTGGGAACTGTTTCCCCCGGTACTTCCAAGTCTGGCTGATTACCCCCTTCTGGCGGCTCTGGCAGGCGGATGCTTCATCGGTACCGGCTGCGGCCTTGTGGTCCGCCAGGGAGCTTCCTGCGCCGGGGACGATGCCCTGGCCCTGGTCATCTCCAAGGTAACGGGCTGCCGTATATCCAGGGCATACCTGCTGACGGACGTATCCGTGCTGGTGCTGTCCCTGTCGTATATCCCGGCAGTACGTATCGTATACTCACTTATAACAGTGATCGTATCCTCCTTTATGATTGACTTCATACAGAACTTCGGCGTTCACAAGGAGGATGAGAACAGCGGCAAGGAAACACTGGCTGATAACGGGTAAGGATAAAGATACGGGCAAGAACCCTTACCAGTATCATACCGGCGACGCAATCCTCTTAAAAGGCATGTAGATTTCCAGACAGTACGTAGTCTTGTCCTTTGCGAAAAAGGAAGTCATATCATTGGCGTATACGCGCTCCATGGGCTCCAGGCCATGTTTATGGGCCCACTGGACCATCTTGTGAATCATGTCAAAATCCGGATGAGTATACTCTGATTCAATAATGGTATAGATACATTCCGGCTCCTCCGTCATAGAATACAGACTCCGGTTAAACTCCTGGCCCAGCCCCTTCTCCAGTCCCTCATAGAGCAGAAGCTGGGTTTCTTTTTCTTCCAGATCCTGTCCCGTGTAGGTGAGTACATTATAAAAATAAGCCATATCCAGTCCCGGAATGGTAGAGGACAGCTTAAACCACGTTCCTAACCCCTCCTGCAGGTCAGAACAGTTGGCAATCACATATGCTTTGGGGAATTTCCTTATGGAATACCTGCCCATGCACGCCTCTATGCGGCTTATATCCTTTTCAAACAGCTTAAGCCTCATAATTGCCTGGTTGTGCCGCCTGAGGGCTTCCTCCTCCTCGGCCATGCGCTGCCTGACATGCTGTCTCATAGCGGATGTGGAGTTCTGCCCGCTCATAAGGCCCCCTATCTCTTCCAGGCTGGTATTCATCTTTCTGTGATAAAGTATATACATCAATCTGTAGATATCGGCCTCTGAATAATATCTGTATCCGTTTTCCTTCTTATCTGCATGGATGATTCCCTTTTTCTCATAAAAACGCAGGGCATCCCTGCTCAGGCCAACCATATGGGCAACGTCGCCTATGAGATACCCCCCTGTTTTCTCCGCCAACGCTTTTTCCATCTTCACCCCCTCTGTTTCATTCAGTTTCTTCATAGCTACATTTTAAGATCTTCCCTTTTGAGGGTCAATGGGCAGAGGGAAAATGAAAGAGAACCGTAATAAAAATGACAGATAGAATGGCCATGGCACAGCTCCGGATATCCGGTGGTGGATAATGTGGATATCTTGTGGATATCTTTGTTAATTATCTGGGGATAAGGGTTGTCCGGCTGTTCCCGGCAGCGGAAATTCCTTGTAAAATAAGGAAAAAAGAGCCGGCATTAAGCCAGCTCTCCTGTTAATTCCTTCATGACGTTATCCACAGTATCAATTTTCTCCGCACGGTAAGCATTGCTTCCGCAGAATAAAAGGCCATGGTCTGTATCCCCCTCTGCCGCATTTACCAGCGCCATGGTAATGCAATAGGGAATGGTCCTGATGTCACAGTGCTCAAGACACTGGAAACAGGACTTGATAGCCGGCCTGCCGCCGCCCTTTATCTGGCTTAAGAAAGGATTTAAGATTGCCCTTCCAGGCATGCCCACAGGACTCTGGGTGATGACAATATCTTCCTTGCCGGCATTTATATAAGCCTGCTTATAGGCGTCAGAGGCATCACACTCCTCGGTCGTCACAAACCTGGTGGCAACCTGGACGCCGTCAGCTCCCAGTTCAAGCTGGTGCATCACGTCCTCGTGGGTGTAGATGCCGCCTGCAGTGACCACAGGTATATGCCTGCCGTACTTGGCTCCATATTCCTCCACTACCTTTATGACAGCCTTTACTTCCCTGTCATAGGCATCCCGGTCATAGGTGGCCGGCACATCGGCGGTGTCTGCGCCATAGGCGGATAACTGGTCCGGTGAGAATCCCAGATGGCCTCCGGCCAGCGGTCCTTCCACCACAACCAGATCAGGGGCAATGTGGCATTTTCTGTCCCACATCTTGCAGATGACCATGGCCGACTTGGCGGACGACACAATGGGCGCCAGCTTAATCCTGCGGGCCGGCTTTTCCTCCATCTCAGCATAGGCAGCTTCCACGTATTCAGGCAGGGATACAGGAAGTCCGGCACCTGATATGATGATGTCGGCGCCTGCCTTCACAGCCTCCTTAACCCACATGTCATAGTGCTTGGTAGCCACCATGATGTTGAAACCAATCGCTCCCTGGGGTGCGATTTCCCTGGCCAGCTTCATCTCCCTGCGGATGGACCTTAGGTTTGCTTCCACGAAATTGGTGGTGAAATCCGGCTCCCTGAAACCAATCTGGGCGGCAGATATGATGCCCATGCCGCCGGCCTTTGCCACGGCTCCGGCCAGCCTGTGCAGGCTGATGCCCACGCCCATTCCTCCCTGGATGATTGGTTTTTCAACTACTAAATCACCGATTACCAATGGTTTTAACTCACTCATTACATTCTCCTAAATCTCTGGTACCTGTGCTCCCTAAGCTCCTCATCGCTCATGGCGAGATACGTTTTAAAGAACTCTGCCATGGCGCTGTCCATATATTCAGCGAGACGGTAGAGATTATCCGTGCATGCTGGTTCTTCCTCAGGCACGATACGTTCAATCAGCTTAAGCTGTAAAAGGTCCTTAGCCGTCACCTTCATGACCTTGGCGGCATCCGGCGCCTTCTTGCTGTCCTTATACAGAATGGAGGCAAATCCCTCCGGTGAAAGGATGGAGTAAATGGCATTTTCCAGCATCCACACCTCGTCGGCCACAGCCATGGCCAATGCGCCGCCGCTTCCGCCCTCTCCGATTACAATGGAGAGCACCGGCACCTTGAGGTCGGATATCTCGAAGAGGTTCCTGGCAATGGCCTCGCCCTGTCCCCTCTCCTCCGCCTCCAGTCCGCAGAAAGCTCCCGGCGTATCCACAAAGCAGATGACCGGACGTCCAAAGGTTTCTGCCTGCTTCATCAGACGCAGCGCCTTGCGGTAGCCGTCAGGGGACGGCATTCCGAAGTTGCGGATGATGTTGTCCTTGGTGTTCTTGCCCTTCTGCTGTCCGATGACCGTCACAGGCATGCCGTGGAACATGGCAACGCCGCCCACAATGGCGCCGTCATCCTTAAAATACCGGTCCCCGTGTAATTCGATAAATTCATCAAACAGGGCGTTGATATAATCCGTGGCAACGGGACGGTCGGACTTCCTGGAGAGAAGGACCGTATCCCAGGCAGTTTTTCCACCATCCGCCTGTGACTTAGATGGTTTATCCACAAAAGTCCCGGCTGTCTCCACCGGATTCTTTAACTCTATATTCATCTTGTGGCTGCGGTGCATATACAGAATCTGTCCAATGACCCTTTTCTGGTCCTTCCGCTCCACAATCTTATCCACAAATCCATGTTCCAGAAGGAATTCAGAACGCTGGAACCCTTCCGGCAGCTTCTGCCCAATGGTCTGCTCAATGACCCTGGGACCCGCAAAGCCAATCAGCGCGTGAGGCTCTGCCAATATGATATCGCCCAGCATGGCAAAGCTGGCCGTGACACCTCCTGTGGTAGGGTCCGTAAGTACGCTGATAAACAGCTGCCCTGCCTCGTGATGGCGCTTTAAGGCAGCGGAGGTCTTGGCCATCTGCATCAGGGATACGATGCCCTCCTGCATCCTGGCTCCGCCTGAGCAGGCAAAGAGGATAACCGGCAGTTTTTCCCTGGTGGCGCGCTCTATGGCGTCGGTGATTTTCTCACCCACCACATGGCCCATGCTGCTCATGATAAAACGGGCATCGCAGACGCCGACTACAGCAGGATTTCCGTCAATTCTGCATTTGCCGGTGACAATGGCCTCGTTGAGGCGGCTCTTTTCCCTGGCAGCCAGAACCTTTTTCTCATATCCCGGAAAGTTCAGGGGGTTGGAGAAAGGCATTTCCTTGTTCCACTCTTCAAAGGTTCCCTCATCCGCCAGCATCTCGATACGGCGGTATGCATGAACACGGAAATAGCCGTTGCACTTTGGACATACGTAGTAATTGTTCTTTACGTCTTCCACATAGATTGGCTGCCCGCACTTGTTACATTTGCGCCATAATCCTTCCGGGATTGCCGGCTCCTGTCCGGAACCGGCCTGGGGCTTATATTTCGTATCTATTTTCGTATACGTTTTTTTGAACATGTTCCGCAACATAGCGATTTCCTTTCTGCATTGAGCACTTAGCGATACTTAGCGAGGTCTTTTCGGGCTTAGTATCGTCGAAGTTTCCTTTCCGCCAGGGGACCAAAATCACCGCACATAGTCCGGGAAATGCTTCTCAATAAAGCTGGTATCTGTATCTCCCTGCTGGAATGCGTCATTTTCCAGGATTTCGTACTGGAAGTTGATATTTGTCTCAATTCCCTCTATGATTACCTCGCCCAGGGCGCTGCGCATCTTGGAGATGGCTGCCTCCCGGTCCTTGTCATACACTATCAGCTTCATCAGCATGGAGTCATAGTTTGCAGGCACCTTATAATCATTGTAAATATGGGTGTCCACACGGACTCCGTTGCCTCCGGGAATGTGTACATTGGTGATGCGTCCCGGACAGGGCATGAAGTTCTTAGCCGGATTCTCTGCATTGATACGGCACTCAATGGCATGGCCTTCAATTCTCACATCCTCCTGGCTGACGCTTAAGGGTTCCCCTGCCGCCACCCGGATTTGCTCCTTAATCAGGTCCATTCCCGTGACCATCTCAGTAACAGGATGCTCAACCTGAATCCTGGTATTCATCTCCATGAAATAGAAGTTCTTATCCTTATCCAGAAGGAATTCAATGGTTCCCGCGTTCTCATATCCCACTGCCTTGGCTGCCTTTACAGCGGTGTCGCCCATGGCTTTTCGCAGGCCGGGGGAAATCACATCACAGGGGGCTTCCTCCAGCACCTTCTGGTGGCGTCTCTGGATGGAGCAGTCACGCTCTCCCAGATGTACCACATTGCCGTGCTTGTCGGCCATGATTTGGAATTCCACATGCCTTGGCTTTTCAATGTATTTCTCAATATACATGGTGTCGTCGGAAAATCCCTTCACCGATTCCATCTGAGCCGCGTTGAACAGCTCCGTAAAGTCCTCCTGGCTCCTGGAAATCCTCATGCCCTTACCGCCGCCGCCGGATGATGCCTTAATCATCACCGGGAAGCCGGTTTCTTTTGCCATAGCCAGACCGTCCTCAGCCGTGTGCACCGGTTCCCTGCTGCCAGGCACCACAGGCACCCCGGCTTCCATCATGGTCTTTCGGGCTTCGGATTTATTGCCCATCTTATTGATGATTTCCGCGCTGGGTCCGATAAACGCAATATTGCACTCGGCGCACAGCTTGGCAAACCTGGCATTCTCAGACAGGAAGCCGAATCCCGGATGGATGGCGTCCGCCTTCATGGCCACCGTGGCAGCCAGAATCCTCTCAATATTCAGATAACTGTCCGTGGACGGCGCCGGCCCGATACAGATGGCCTCGTCAGCCAGCATGGTGTGAAGACAGTCCCTGTCAGCCTCGGAATATACGGCCACGGTCTGAATTCCCATCTCACGGCAGGCCCGGATAACGCGGACCGCAATCTCACCTCTATTGGCAATCAAAATCTTGTTAAACATCGGCATTCTCCCTCGATTCCCTAACCTACCATGAATGTAAGCTCTGCGCTCACCGCCAGCTTTCCGTCAACCGTTGCGGTGGCCTTGCCCACGCCAACCGGTCCCTTCTGCTTGATGATTTCGCATTCCAGCTTTACCTTGTCGCCCGGCACTACCTTGCGTTTGAACTTGGCCTTTTCGATGCCGCCAAAATAAGCCACCTTTCCCTTGAACCCTTCCTGGGACAGAATGGCGACTGCCCCTGTCTGGGCCAGGGCCTCAATCAGCAGCACGCCCGGCATGACCGGCTCCTGGGGAAAGTGTCCCTTGAAAAATGACTCATCATAGGTCACGCATTTATAGCCAACGGCGCGCACGCCCGGTTCCAGCTCCTCGATACAGTCCACCAGCAGGAAAGGATGCCTGTGCGGTATGATTTCCTGGATTTCTCTAACTCCCATCAACATATCCTTAAATCCCTCCGTCTTTTGATGTTATTTGATGCGGAACAATGGCTGGCCGTATTCCACCACTTCCTCGTTGTTCACAAGGACAGCTTCCACTACGCCGTCGTATTCGCTCTCAATCTCATTCATCAGCTTCATGGCTTCGATAATTCCCAGTACCTGGCCCTTTTTCACGGTATCTCCCGCCTGTACAAAGGGTGCTGCATCCGGTGAGGAGGCATTGTAGAAGGTTCCCACTAAGGGGGAGGTAACTACCTTGTCTGAACCGATATCAGCGCCGGAAGCCGTATCCCGGGCTGCCTGAGGCGTCATCACGCCCTGGGGCATCATGGCCGGGGACATCATGGACGGGCCTGCCAGGCCGTTCTGCACAGCTGCCATCTGCATGGGCGGCGCGTCTGCGGACGGGGCGCTTACCGTCACAATCTGAGGCATCTCTTTTTCACGCTTCAGGGAAAGCTTAAGCTCCCCTTCCTTTAACTCCAGGCTGGTCAGCCCGTTGTCAGAAACTGCCTGCATCAATTTTATGATTTCATCTACGTTCATAGCTCATGGCCTCCTATTATTCGCTGAACTTTTTCACAATCAGGCTGGCATTATGTCCGCCAAATCCCAGGGAATTGCTGATGGCCACATCCACGTTCATGGATACGCCGTCTCCCATGGTGTAATCCAGGTCGCAGCCCTCTCCCGGCTTCTTAAGTCCTGCTGTGGCATGGACAAATCCGTCCTGGATGGACTTCACACAGGTGATAAACTCCACGCCGCCTGCTGCTCCCAGGAGATGGCCAATCATGGATTTGGTGGAGTTAATCTTCACCTTTCCCGCATGGTCTCCCAAAGCCAGCTTAATGGCCTTTGTCTCAAACAAATCATTGTGATGGGTGCTGGTGCCGTGGGCATTGACATAGTCAATATCCTCTGCCGTGATGCCTGCATCCTCCATGGCGTTCTCCATGGCACGGGCTGCGCCGCTTCCGTCCTCTGCCGGGGAAGTGATGTGGAATGCGTCACAGGTGGCGCCGTATCCCACTACCTCTGCCAGAATATTGGCTCCTCTGGCCTTTGCGTGTTCCAGGGACTCCAGTACTACCACGCCGGCTCCCTCGCCCATAACAAAACCATTTCTGTCCTCGTCAAAGGGGATGGATGCCCTGGAAGCGTCCTCTGTGGTGTTCAGGGCTGTAAGAGATGTAAAGCCCGCAATGCCGATTGGGGTAATGCTGGCCTCTGCTCCGCCGGCCACCATTACATCCGCCTCGCCGTACTGAATGGTTCGGAATGCCTCACCGATGGAATGAGTTCCGGTTGCGCATGCAGTTACAACGTTGAAGCATTTTCCCTTAAGTCCGAACTGGATGGCAACATTGCCTGCGGCCATGTTGCTTATCATAAGAGGTACCAGAAGGGGATTCACACGGCTGGGTCCCTTCTCGTTAAGCTTCTTCACATCCTTTTCCATGGCCTGGAGAGAGCCGATGCCGGATCCCACGCACACGCCTACGCGGTAGGGATCCTCCTTCTCCATATCAATGCCGGACTGCTCCAGGGCTTCCTTGGATGCAGCCACCGCAAACTGTGAAAATGCCTCCATACGGCGGGCTGCCTTGGCATCCATGTACTGTTTGGGGTCAAATCCCTTTACCTCTGCGGCCAGCTTGCACTTATAATCGGTTGTGTCAAAATAAGTAATGGGTCCGATTCCAACTGTCTTATCCTTAAGTCCCTGCCAGAAGCTCTCCACATCATTTCCAATGGGAGTAATGGCGCCCATGCCGGTTACTACTACTCTTGTTTTCATACTAATCTCACTCCTGTTCTTTTTCAGCCTGGGAAAATATTCCAGGTCATCCTACATGGCCATTCCGCCGTCTACGCTTAAGACCTGGCCTGTGATATATCCTGCCTTATCGGAAGCCAGGAAAGCAACTGCCTCTGCAATGTCTTCAGTGCCTCCGAAATGTTTCATTGGAATCTGCTCCGTGGCAGCTGCCTTTACGCTGTCACTGAGAACATCGGTCATCTCCGTGGCAATGAAACCAGGAGCCACTGCATTCACCGTGATTCCCCTGCTGGCCAGCTCTCTGGCAGCTGATTTGGTGATGCCGATGACGCCGGCCTTGGCCGCGCAGTAATTGGCCTGGCCCGCGTTGCCCAGAACCCCTGATACGGAGGAGATGTTGATGATTCTTCCTGCCTTCTGCTTTAACATCTGGCGGGAAATGTGCTTGATGCAGTTAAATACGCCCTTCAGGTTAGTGCTGATGACAGCGTCGAAATCTTCCTCTGACATCTTCATGAGCAGGTTGTCCCTGGTGATTCCCGCATTGTTCACCAGGATATCCAGACGGCCATACCTGGAAACCACGTCCGCCATCATCCTGCCGCAGCTCTCAAAATCGGAAACATTGCACTGAACCGCCTCTGCCCTGCCTCCTGCTGCTTCGATTTCCTTCACTACTTCCTCTGCCTTTGCCGCAGAGCCATTATAATTTACGATTACGGCTGCGCCTTCCCGGCCCAGTGTAAGGGCAATCTGACGGCCGATTCCGCGGCTTGCGCCTGTTACCAGTGCAATCTTTCCTTCCAGCATATGGTCTCTCCTCCTGCTTATGATTTAAGTGTTTCCGCTACTTTACCGATATCTTCTAACTTTTCCACATTGAGGGTCTTCACGTCCCGGCTTATCTTCCTCATGAAACCGGCCAGGGTCTTACCGGGGCCAATCTCGATGAAGGTGTCCACGCCGTCCCCAATCATGGCCTCCACGCTCTGCTGCCATCTGACTGAGGATGAAACCTGCCTTGTAAGCAGTTCCTTCACCTCTCCGGCGCTCTTTACATACTGTGCCGTCACATTGGCCACATAAGGAATCTGCGGCTCATGAAGCTCCACCTGGGAAAGGACCTGGCCCAGCTTTTCGCCTGCGGCTGTCAGCATACCGGAATGGAAGGGTCCGCTGACATTTAACATCACTGCCCTCTTTGCTCCGGCTGCCTTTAACTTCTCACACGCTTCTTCCACAGCTGCCTTCTCACCGGAAATCACAATCTGTCCCGGACAGTTATAATTGGCAATCCACACGCCTTCCATGGCTCCTGTCACTTCTTCAATCGCTGCCGCGTCCAGGGCCAGGATGGCTGCCATGGCCCCCTCGCCCACAGGTACGGCCTCCTGCATGAGAATTCCCCTCTGGCGGACTGTCCGGATGGCATCCTCATCACTCATGACTCCGGCAGCTGCCAGGGCGCAGTATTCTCCAAGGCTGAGTCCCGCCGCCACATCCGGCTTGATTCCCTTCTCTTCCAAAACACGCATCATGGCGATGCTGGCGGTTACCATGGCTGCCTGGGTGTATTCCGTGATATCCAGCCTGTCATTTTCCTCAAAACACAGCTCCGGCATGGAAAATCCCATTAACTCCGTTGCCTTGTCAAAGATTCGTTTTCCGGTCTCAGTCTGCTCATAGAAATCCTTACCCATTCCGCAGGCCTGGGCTCCCTGTCCAGGGAAAATAAATGCAATCTTGCTCATACCTGTAATCTCCTTATCCTAAATCCTGTCCCAATTCTCTAGTTCCAGCCCATCAGCTTTCCTGCCTGCGCCATGATTTCCTCAATCATCTCCTTGCAGGTCTGCTCCTTGGATATCATACCTGCAATCTGTCCGGCCATAACGGTTCCCCTGTTTACATCGCCTTCCATGACTGCCTTGCGCAGGGTTCCCAGAGTCAGGTACTCCAGCTCCTCAAAGGACTTGCCCTCCTGCTCCAGCTTGATGTATTCCCTGGTCATCTGGTTCCTGAGTCCTCTTACAGGATGGCCGTGGCTGCGTCCTGTAACCGTGGAATCAATGTCCTTGGCCTTGATAATGCGCTGCTTATAATTTTCATGTACAATGGACTCTTTGGCAACCACGAACCTGGTTCCCATCTGTACTGCCTCAGCACCCAGCATAAAGGCTGCGGCCATTCCTCTTCCGTCTCCGATACCGCCTGCCGCGATAACCGGGATGGAAACAGCGTCCGCCACCTGGGGAACCAGAGTCATGGTGGTCTGCTCTCCTATATGGCCGCCGGACTCCATGCCCTCAGCCACCACTGCGTCCGCCCCATACTTCTCCATACGGCGGGCCAGAGCCACGCTTGCAACCACGGGAATCACCCTGATGCCCGCTGCCTTCCACATTTCCATATACTTTTCGGGGTTTCCGGCACCGGTGGTAACCACCTTTATGCCTTCCTCCACAACCACCTTTGCCACGTCATCCGCATGGGGGCTCAGCAGCATGACATTGACGCCAAAAGGCTTATCTGTCAGCTCCCTGGCCTTGCGAATCTCGTCGCGCACCACTTCTCCAGGTGCGTTGGCACCGCCAATCAGTCCGAAACCGCCTGCCTCTGATACGGCTGCTGCCAGATTGTGTTCTGCTACCCAGGCCATGCCGCCCTGAATAATAGGATATTCAATTCCTAACATTTCTGTAATTCTTGTGTTCATTGTTCTACCTCCAGTTCTACATTTCCTGGGCTCTCCCCTATTAAAGTAACAGCGTGCTTCAATATCATCCACACGCCGTTGTCAAACCCCATCTGCTATTTATGCCTCTACGCCCTTGGCTTTTAAGTAGTTCATAACCTCTCCGACAGTGGTTAACTGCTCTAAGTCCTCAGCAGGAATCTCTACGGAGTACTCATCCTCAAGAGCCATAACCAGCTCGAACAGGTCTAAGGAATCAACGCCTAAATCTTCTTTGAAGGAGGAAGCCTCTGTAACAGAGTCTGCCTCTACGCTTAACTGCTCTGCAATAATTTCTTTCATTTTCTCTAACATGGTTGTTGTTCTCCTTTTACATTTTCTTAATTTATATTATAATTTTATTTTTACCACTCTAACAGGGCCGCACCCCAGGTAAGGCCCGCACCGAATCCGGACAGCACCACTTTATCTCCGGCTGACAGCATTCCCTTCCGGTTCATCTCATCTAACAGGATGGGAACCGATGCCCCTGATGTATTGCCATAGTGTTCCATGTTGACCGGGAAACGGTCCACATTTACCTTCAGGCGTTTTGCTATGGATTCAATGATCCGGTAATTGGCCTGATGGATTGCAAAGTACCTGACGTCCTCCGCCTTCACTCCTGTGTCTTCCAGCACCTCGGTTATGCATTGGGGTACTTTTTTCACCGCAAATTTGAATACCTCCTGGCCGTCCATGGTCATATATCCCAGCTCCGGCTTCTTGCCCAGAAGGAAATTGCCATTGGTCCTGGAACCGCAGGTCAGCGATCCGCCTTTTGTTCCGTCTGAGTGCATGTTCATCCCCAGGATACCGGTTCCATCGGCTTTTACCACCACTGCGCCTGCGCCGTCTCCAAATAACACACAGGTTCCCCGGTCCGTCCAGTCAATCAGCTTGCTGAGTACGTCTGCACCAATCACAAGGGCTGTCTTATAGATGCCGCTGCTTATAAACGCATGAGCTGTATTCAGCGCATAGACAAAACCGGTGCAGGCCGCGCTTATGTCACAGCAGGCTGCGTTTTTCGCGCCTATCCTGCCCTGCACCTCACATGCCCCATTGGGAAAACAGTAATCCGGCGATGAGGTGGCCAGCAGTATAAGGTCTATTTCCTCAGGTTTTACACCTGCATTCTCCAGCGCATTAACTGAGGCTTCAGCCGCCATATAGGAGGTACCTTCGTTGGTGGCAATCCTTCTCGCCCCTATCCCCGTTCGGCTGCGGATCCACTCGTCGTTGGTCTCCACAATCTGTGCAAGGTCGTCATTGGTCACAATCTGCTCCGGTACATATGAACCGGTTCCTACGATTCTCGTTGTCATTTTTCTTACCCTCCCGAATCCATCAGCAATCAGCGGACTCATGCCTTCCTTCTTTTGCTTGCTCAGAGGAAATACTTTGAACATCAAAGTAATACTACAGGAAACGTAAGTATTTGTCAAGAAATATTTTTGTCGCTTTTTGTTAACTTTACTGTTCTCTTACATTTCTTACCAAATCTGACATTTACATATATTGACTTTGCTTCCTGAATTTGGTAAGTTAAATTTGTACAAATGGGGCGAATATATTTTACAAGGGGGTATTAACCATGAAAACTACAGGTGTTATCCGTAAATTGGATGAACTCGGCAGAATCACCCTTCCCATCGAATTAAGAAGAAGCCTTGATTTGGATGTGAAAGATGGTCTTGAAATTACGGTTCAGGATGACTGTATTATCCTGAAGAAGGCAGAATGTGCTGACATTTTCACCGGAAGCACTGACGATTTGCTGGAATATGAAGGCAAGAAAGTATCCCGTCAGTCCGTTGTCGCGCTGGCTAAATTAGCAGGCCTTAATGTTACCGAGTAACCAAAACTCGTACATAGAGAGAACCTGCGGCTCCCTCTCAATATCAGAAGGCATGTAAGCCGCAGGTTCTTTCTATAATCTTATGCGTCCAATCACAGAAGCTGCCGGTACACATCCCGCTTTGTGATTCCCCGGTCCTTTGCCACCGCCTTCATAGCTTCCTTCCTATCCATGCCCTGGTCCGTATAGCAGGCCAGATGTTCCTGAATTTCCATCTCTTCCCAGCGGCTTATCTGCTCCTTTCGCAGCTCCTCCAGAGGCTTTCCTTCTATTACTATGACACACTCTCCTTTAGGCTCCTCCTCATGGCAGCGTTCCAGTGCTTCCCGGAATGTGGTCCTGTAAGCTGTCTCATATTTTTTCGTAAGCTCCCTGCATATGGTTATGTTCCTGTCCCCAAGAGCCTCATATAAATCTTCAAGTGTCCTCACCAGGTGGTGGGGCGCCTCATACACGATAATGGTCCTGGTCTCCTTCTTAAGCTCCTCCAGGATTCTGGCCCGCTCCTTCTTATCCCCCTTCTCAGAGGGCAGAAACGCCTCAAAGCAGAATCTCCTGGTGGAAAGCCCCGACATGGTGAGGGCCGTGATACACGCTGCCGGGCCAGGAAGGGAGGTGACCTGGATTCCCGCCTCATAGCACTGCCTTACCAGCTCCTCTCCCGGATCCGATATACCGGGGGTCCCGGCGTCCGTAATCAGGGCTATGTTCACCCCTTCCTCCAGCCGGCCCACCAGGTATCTGGCCTTGTCCACCTTGTTATACTCGTGGTAGCTGGTCATGGGCGTTTTTATATCAAAATGATTCAGAAGCTTGATGCTGTGGCGCGTATCCTCTGCCGCAATCAAATCCACTTCCTTTAATGTCCTGAGTACCCTGAAGGTGATATCCTCCAGATTGCCGATTGGCGTGGCGCAGAGATATAGTATTCCTGCCATGAGCCTCTCCCTTCTGTCCATTGAGCGCTTAAGCGTCTGTCCTTTGGACGCCTGCTATCATAAGTCGTATAATCCGTCAATATCCGTAGGTGGTCCGTATCTCCCGGGAATACTCCCCATTCTGGTCAAAGACAATGACCGGAGCTTCCATCTTAAGGAGAGGACCGCCTCCCCTCACGGCCTCTATAAGCACCATGTTGGCCTCCCGGTCCGCATAAGGATGGACCATCTTCATGCGCTTTGGCTCCAGGCCATGGCGCTTCATGACGGTGATAATTTCAATCAGCCGTCTGGGCCTGTGGACCATGCAGAAACGGCCTCCCGGCTTCAGTACCCGGGTGCCCTCCCTCACCACATCCTCCAGCGTACATTTCACCTCATGGCGGGCAATGGCTTTGGCATCCCCCGGATTCTTAAGGCCATGGGATTCATTCATATAGGGGGGATTGGTGGTTACTACATCAAAAGAAGCCAGGGCAAATAACCTGGTGGCCTCCACTATATCGCCGGTGACGATGTCCACCTTGCCTTCCAGATGATTATATGCCACACTCCGCCTGGCCATGTCCGCTGACTCTTCCTGTATCTCCAGACCGGTAAAGTGGCTTCCCTCAGACTTAGCGGTCAGAAGAATGGGAATGATGCCTGTGCCTGTTCCCAGGTCCAGCACCTTCTCCCCTTTTTTCACAACGGCAAAGCCGGACAGAAGGACGGCATCCATGCCAAAGCAGAATGCGCCCTTCCTCTGGATGATTCCATAATTATTGCGCTGCAAATCATCGATCCGCTCGTCGTCCCGCAGCATGATGGTTCCTTCCTGACGCCAAGTGTGTTTCACCGTAACTGTATCAGTTGTCATCCAGCTTCGACTTTCCTTCCTTCTTCTCAAGGGCTTCCAGCTGTTTAAGCTCTGCGTCCGGCGTGTCGCCTCCGTGCTTTTCCCCGCCGCCTTTGCCCTTCTTTTTCCTGGGCTTGAACTTGAGCTGGTCCACCTTGTATTCCCTGATTTCTTTCTCGTCCCGCTCCACGGTCACAATCACCTTAACCTGCTGGCGCAGCACGTTGACGCTGTGAACCTCGCCCTTTAACCCGTCGCTTGTGGTCACATAATCTCCCGGATTGGGAAGCTTGCTGTTTAAGACCTCGTATGTTTCCTCTTCATTCTTAAGGCAGCACATAAGGCGTCCGCACACACCTGATATCTTGGTGGGATTCAGGGACAGGTTCTGTTCCTTTGCCATCTTGATGGACACAGGAATGAACTCGGACAGATAGGAATGGCAGCACAGCGCCCTTCCGCAGATGCCGATGCCTCCCATAATTTTAGTCTCGTCCCTGACGCCTACCTGGCGCAGCTCAATCCTGGTCTTAAACACGCTGGCCAGGTCCTTAACCAGCTCCCTGAAATCGATTCTGCCGTCGGCAGTAAAGTAAAACAGGACCTTGTTGTTGTCAAATGTGTATTCGGCGTCAATGAGCTTCATATCCAAATGATGCTTTTTGATTTTTTCCTGGCAGATTTTAAAGGCATCCCTTTCCTTCTGCTTGTTCCTGGCCTCTGCCGCCTCATCCTCATCCGTCGCCATGCGGATGACTGATTTTAAGGGCGGAACCACCTTGGATTCATCCACTTCCCGGTTCCCCAGGACCACATACCCGTACTCAATACCCCTGGCCGTCTCCACGATGACGTGGTCGCCTGTCTTAATCCGGCGGCCTGCGGGGTCGAAATAATATATCTTTCCTGCGGTGCGGAAGCGCACCCCGATTACTGTAATCATTCTGTGTTCTCCTTCTCTTGCAGCCCTGACACGTCCTAATTCTCCTTCATGGTTAGAAGCATCAGCTCCATGACCAGTTCGGTGTTCACGTTGGCGTACAGCCTGATTCTGGCCTTGTCAATGGCTTCCAGAATTTTCTCCAGACCGTCATAGCCGCTTGTGGTGCTGACACTCTTAACGGCAGAGAATTCATCCTTGAATATCAGCAGGTTAATATCCTTTGTGGTTTTATACATCAGAATATCCCTGTACCACATCTGCATAAAGTCCAGGCATTCCCGGATATCCAGGTTCTCCTCCTTAACCTTGCGGATGTAGTCTAAAAGCTCCGATATGTCCGTATCCTTGATGTGCTTCAGGAGATGGAGCATCTCCCTGTACATCACCCCAAACTCCTCTGACCGGGCCAGATGGATAGCTTTGCCCAGATTGCCCCTGGCAAAGGCAGCGTAGATATCAGCCTTGCTTTCATTTTCTCCCAGAGACTGTACCAGGTATTCCTTTACAACGGAATCCTTTAAGGGTTTCAGCTTAAGCTGTACACACCTTGACAGGATGGTGGGCAGGAACGCGTCCTGATTCGTGGTCAAAAACAGGATAACCGCATAAGCAGGGGGCTCTTCAATGGTCTTAAGGAGGGCGTTCTGTGCCTGTACGGTCATCTTCTCCGCCTCATCCACTATATATATCTTATAATAACTGCTGTAGGGACGTACCTGGATGGTATCGTTAATCTGCTCCCTTATATCGTCCACTCCGATGCTGGCGGGCTTTTCATGTGTCACGTAAATAAGATCCGGGTGGTTTCCCGAAAGTACCTGCTTACAGGCATGGCACTGCATACAGGGCTCCGCCATCCCCCTCTCGCACAGCAGGCTGAGGGCAAATGCATTGGCCAGGGATTTCCTTCCCATTCCGGCCTCGCCGCTCAGTATATAAGCATGGGAAACCTTCCCTGTCTGCACTGCGCTGCGGAAATGTTCCTTTATCTGTTCATGTCCTAATATATCGTTAAATCCCAACATAGTGATTGGTTCCCCCTTGCGCTGCCGGCCTGGTTTCCAAAACCCTGAAAATGCCTTAAACCGGTATATCCGGACCTCCATCCCGGCAGGGACAGACATCCTCAATAAGTATAGCATAAGAATTTTTCAATGTATAGTACTACATTTTTCCCTGTTTTCCCTATTTATAACCTATCTGAACTGTTACAGCTATCTGCACCTGTCCTGATACTCCGACGGCGACACCCCCAGTATCTTTTTAAACTGCGCGCTGAAATACGCTGTGTCTGAATATCCCACCTGGTCCGCCACCTCGTACACCTTTACCCTGCAGTCCTTTAACAGGTTCATGGCCATCTGCATCCGGTAATAGGCCAGATAGTTGGTAAAGGTGTAGTCGGTTTCCTTCTTAAAGACCCGGCTTAAGTATCCTTCGCTGATTTCCAGATAGGCGGCCACGGTACTGATGGTGATATCCTCCCGGTAATGTTCCCTGATATACTGGGTGGCTGCCTCCACATACTTGTTCTTGGATTTTTTATCGGAATGAAAGCGCAGGACCGGGGCTGCGTCTGTTTCCTCCTCCTTTGCCGGACGTTCTTCCATCTGCTCTCTGATGTGCCCCACCGCATGTTCCAAATCGCCGTCCCTCAAAGGCTTCAGGAGATAATCGCTGACTCCCAGCCTCAGGGCGCTCTGGGCGTATTTAAAGTCGCTGTAGGCCGTCAAAATAATGAATTTGGCGCGGCAGCCCTGTTCCCGCAGTTTTGTTATCATCTCCACGCCGTCCATTCTGGGCATCTTCACATCCGTCACAATAATATCCGGGGACAGGCGGACCGCCAGCTCTGCCCCTTCTTCCCCGTTGGCAGCCTCCCCTGCAATCACACAGTCCAGGGCCGCCCAGTCAATGGTCAGGATAATCCCGCGCCTGACCATTGTCTCGTCTTCCACCACAATGACCTTATACATCCGGTACCTCCTTCTGAACCGGCAGCCTGAGGGTGATGGTGGTCCCATCCTCCGTGACAGATGCCTTCATACCGTACTCCTGTCCATAATATATTTTCAATATGTTGATAACATTGTATAATCCCAGATGGCCGTCCCTCTTTGCCGGAGCGTCGCTGTTAATCCAGTCCGCCATTTCCCGGCTCATGCCGCATCCGTTGTCTGTCACCGATATGTTCAGTATCCCCTCTTTCTGGAACGCGTAAATACAGATGTAGCCGTGCCCGCATCCGTCCAGCCCATGGATGATGGCGTTCTCAACCAGAGGCTGCAGAATCATCTTGGGCACCATACAGTCCTCCAGCTGGTCCGGTATCTCTGTCTCATACAGGAACCGTCCTGTAAAACGTATTTTCTGTATCTCCACATAGCTCTCAATGGTCTCCAACTCCTCCCTCAGGGTGATAAAGGGCCGGCTGGATATGCTCTTTCTCAGGATGACAGCCAGGTTTTCCGCCAGCACTGCAATCTCCGGCACCTGGTTGATTCTGGCGCTCCACTTGATGGAATCCAGGGTATTATACAGGAAATGTGGATTCAGCTGTGTCTGGTACAGCTTGAGAGTGGTCTTATTTAAATCCTTCTGCTTCTGCACCGTGTCATCCAGGTACTTCTGCAGGTCCCCGGTCATCTGGTTAAAGCTCTCTGTCAGCCTGCCCAGTTCATCCTGCCGGTTGGTATGGATGCGGATGGACAAATCCCCTTTTTTTACCTTTGCCATGGCCTTATCCAACAGGCTCACCGGCTGGCCGATGCTCCGGGACAACGCGCCTGCTATGATGAGGCAGAGCACCAGTCCCAGGCCGGACAGCGCAAGGCTCACCGTCCCCATGGTGCGCACGGCCGGAGCGCTGATGGGAGCGGAACAGCGCAGCAGGATGTAAAAGCCCCGGGAAGGCTCCCTGGTCCACAGATATCTGGTATATACCCCCTTTTTCTCCGTCCCGCCCTGGCCCGATATGGTGTGCCCGATAATATCACTGATTTCACGTTCCCCGTATTCCGGTCTGGAACAGTAAAGGGGCTTCTGGTGGGAATCCAGTACCAGCAGCGTATCGCCGGACGAATAAAAACCGTTCAGCAGGTTGTCAAAATTTTCCCTGGTAAAGTCCAGTACCACATATCCGGTCCTGGCCCCGTGGGTGCTCTCCAGTGAAAATGCCCCCTGCATCAGAACATCGCTGCCGGATGGCGGCAGATAAGGGTCCGTCCTGTAATAGGTAATTCCCTGTTCCCCCGACGCCTTGTTAAGCAATCCCCAATTCACAGGCAGACGGCTGCTCTTAGGCCCTGTATCCGTGGTAAAACGCAGTTTCCCGCCTGCATCATAAATGCTGAACTGCGCATGGCTGTAAATCTCCTGAACCGCCTGGTACATGGACAGATACAAATCCTTCTGGAACTCAATGGTCTTATTGTCAATCATGACCCAGGCCGCAGATCCATCCTCTGTCAACGTTTCACAGGCTTTCCGGCAATTCTCTAACAGCTGGGTAAACCGTTCCCTGACTTCTTCCAGCTGCTGGCTTCCGTCCACGGTTATCTGGCGGTTGATTGAGGCAGTGAACAGACGCATCATCACAACACTTGAAAATGTAAGGGGCACCAAAGCCACCAGAAGGCAGCCCAGGAATACCCTGGCCTTAAAAGAGAGTCTCCGGTACCATTTCATTCCACAGGCCTCCCTTCCCGCCGGGACAGAATACCGTTCCACCTGGCCAGTACGTCCTTCTTTTCCCTGGAAAGCTCCTCCAGGTCCATCTCAATCAGCGGCAGCCTGCCAATGGGCGACAGTCCCGGCAGAGGCGGCACATCGCTTCTCACGGAGCGGCGGTTTAAATCCGACACCAGAATCCTCTGGGTATCCCTGCTCACCGTAAAATCCAGAAACTGCCTGGCAGCGTCAGGATTCGCGCATCCCTTTACAATGGCCGTACCGTCCGGAAGGGCCGTGGTCCCCTCCTGGGGATAGATATAATCCACGTCGGCTCCCTCTGACAGCAGCGCCTGAGCGGACTCCTCCATGGTGACCCCAAGGGAATACCTCCCGTCCAGGATACCGGCATTTACCTCCTGCATGCTGTTCAGGGTGCCGTATCCCAGATTCTCCATAAACTGTTCCAGGTAATTCCCCTTTTTATCCCAAGTATGGACAGCCGTCACAAGGGCAGCCGAATACACATCAGACCGGCGCGGGTCCACAAAGGCAATCCTTCCCTTCCACCTGGGCTCCAAAAGGCTGTTCCATCCCGCCGGCAGTTCGCGGTAGGTCACCACATTTGTATTGTACATGATAACCATGGGCAGGGCGGAGAAGCTGGTCCATCGGTTATCCTCGGATTGGAAGCTCTCTGTTATGAATGCCGCTTCCGGGCTTTTATATACCTGCCAATGTTCCTTAGACTGTTCCAGTGTCTCTATCCCCACTCCGAACACCACATCCCAATCCGGCCTTTCCTCCTCATCCTCCAGCCTGACTGTCATTTCCTCGGAGGACCCCCGCTCCACCTTCACCATCAGGTTGGTGCGCTCCTCAAATTCCTTGATGATGGGTTCATATATCTCTTCCTCCTGGGCCGTATAGAGAACCAGGTCCGGCACAGCAGGCATGGGGGCTGTCTCCGGCCCTGACTGGCACGAGGAAAGAACAGCCATGCAGAAAAGGCACAGGATGCAGAATGTCAGATTTCGTTTTCCCCTGGCAGCCCTGTCTGCGCCAGCGGCAGCGGCTTTTATACCCCTCTCAGCCGCTTTTGTGCCCCTCATAGCCGCTTTTGTGTCCCTCATAGCCGCCTTCATACCCATGACAGTCTCTTTCATCTTCATGTCTGTTCCTCCCCTTAGCATTGGCGCCTCAATGCCAATCAGTCCCATTTGCTACATTATACCAAAGAAATACCTACTTTTCCAAACTATTACAAAAAGACCCTCAGTGCCTCCGGGAAAACAGAGGAACAAAAGGGCTTGTAAAAGGAAACCGGAGTTTTATTACCATTTTCATATCTCCTGTCTATCCGGCCGGTTCCTACAGTCCCAGATATTCTTCAAACAGATTGCACATCCTGACCGTATCCGGTTCATGTTCCATCTCACAGAATATGCGAAGCAAAGGTTCCGTACCCGAGAACCTGGCGATAACCCAGCCGCCGTTCTTAAAGTATACCTTGCATCCGTCCATATAAGAAACATGGTCTGTCTCAAAGGGCATTTCCGGCAGCTTTCTTTCCTCCATGAGGATGTTATGGATTCGTTCCTTTTCCTCAGGCGTGAACCTGTAATCCCGCTCCGCCACATGTATGGCTCCATATTCCTTCATGATATCCGCCGCAATCTCCGACAGCTTCTTACCGCTGACAGCTATCATCTCCACCAGAAGGGTCGCCGCATAGATGCCGTCCTTTCCGTGTATATGGCCCTTTACCGTCAGTCCGCCTGAGGACTCGCCGCCTATAATGGCATCCGTCTCCTGCATTTTTGCGGATATATGCTTGAATCCCACCGGCGCCTCGTAGCATTTCTGCCCAAAGCTCTCCGCCACCTTGTCCAGCACATGGGTGGTTGCCAGGTTGCGCACAGCAGGTCCCCGCCACCCCTTGTATTTCAGCAGATAGTAATAGAGCATGACCAGTGTGTCGTTTGCGTGGAGATAATGTCCCTGGTCATCAATGACCCCCAGCCTGTCCGCATCCCCGTCCGTGGCAATGCCGATGTCACAATACCGGTCCAGCACATAATTCTGGAGATTTCGCAGAGTCCGCTCCGTGGGCGCCGGCATCTTTCCTCCAAACAGGGCGTCGTGCCTGGAATTAATGGTTTCTATGGTGCACCTTGCAATGGAAAGGATGGTGCTCAGTGCAGTCAGGCTCACACCGTACATGGGATCAATGGCAATGCGCAAATCACGTTCCTTGATGGCGTCCATGTTAATCACGGAAATGATGTTATCCAGATACTCATTCATGGGATTGATTTCCCTGACCATGCCCTGCTTTACAAGCTCCATGTAGGATGGCGGCGGCATCTGCCCGTTTTCCTCCTCATTGGGTGCATAGAGTTCCTCTGCCTGTTCCAGGTAATACTCAATCTCCGCTGTCTGCTTCTCATCCGCATCCCGGCCCCCGTATGTAAACACCTTGATTCCGTTATAGATGGCCGGATTATGGCTGGCTGTCACCATCATGCCGTAGCTCAGCTCATGCTTCATCACATAGAACATTACCAGGGGAGTAGGCGAGCTGCGGTTTACGAACCACACCCTGATTCCCTGGCTTCCAAATATTTCGCAGGCCCATATGATGGCCTCCTTTGAAAGGAACCGCCTGTCATACCCCATGACAACGCCCTGGCTCTCCACGCCCTCTGCCTTCATCTTAAGGCATATGGCCAGCGCCAGCTTCTGTATGTTCTCCTTTGTAAATTCTTCCCCGATGATGGCTCTCCAGCCGCCTGTCCCGAACTTTACCATATGTTTTCTCCTCATTTTCCTCATAAAAGCCTGAAGGTTTCCACAAAACGCTTCAGGCTTTTGCACATACTACACGATTGACACCTTTCCTTTGCTCACCTTCAGGAATATCAGCAGCATGACAACCGTGCTCACAGTCAGAATCGATGCCAGCGCAGCGGCCGTGCCATAGCTGTTGCGGACCACCTCAGTATAGATAGCTACGGAGATGGTACTTGTCTTGCCGCCATAGAGCATAACGCTGGATGACAGCTCATTGATACAGGTAATCCAGCTGAGGATGGCTCCGGACAGGACACCGGGCGCCATGAGCCTAGCGGTCACCTTGCCGAAGGTCTTCATGGGTGACACTCCCAGACTGATGGACGCCTCCTCCACACTTGGGTCCAGCTGCTGCAGGAAGGCGCTTCCGGACCGCACCGTATAGGGTAACTTTCTGACCACAAAGGCGATAATGATGATCAGGGCCGTACCTGTAAGAACCACCGGAGGCTTATTGAATGCGACGATTAAGCTGATACCAAGAACAGCTCCGGGAATGACAAATGGGAACATAATAATTAAGTCCATCAGCTGCCCGGCCACGCCCTTCTGGCGGACCACAATATAGGAAATCAGCATACCCAGCGCTATGATGAACACAATGGCAACAGTGGAAAATACAAAGGTATTCCTGATGTTGGTCCACAGGCGGTTAAATATGGTGATATAGCTGCCCAGGCTGAACCCTTTCCGGAAGCCCGTGAAATCACATTTGATAAAGCTGGTGATGAGCACCACAATCTGAGGCAGGATTCCCACAAAGGTAACCATCATCACAGGGAATGTGACCAGGAAACGCTTGAATCCGTGAAGCACTTCTTCCTTGGGGGGACGCATGGCTGTCATGACGTAATTCTTTCTAGATACATAATACTTCTGCACCAGCAGCACCGTGGCGGAACAGATTACGATGATAACAGACAATGCGCTGGCCAGGTGGGCGTTGCCGCCAATCTCACTCATGTATTCATTGTATACCAGAACCGGAAGGACCATGTAGCCCTCGCCGATGAGCATGGGTGTTCCGAAATCAGCCAGACTGGTCATGAATACCATGATGGCCCCTGCCGCGATGGACGGAAGCACCACTGGCAGGGTAATGGTCCACAGCCTGCGAAACTTATTGCTTCCCAGATTCTCCGCGGCCTCCTCCAGGCTGGAATCAATGCTTCCCATGGCGCCTGAGGCGTACAGATACACATAGGGGAACAGCTTAAAGGTAAATACGATGATAATACCCATCTTGCCGTAAATACTGGGCAGATGGATGCCGATATCTGCAAACAGGCTGGTGATAAAACCGGAGCGTCCAAACAGTGTAATCCAGCTGTAAGCCCCGATAAACGGCGGGCTCATAAGGCTCATGATGATGAAAATGTGGATGAACCTTTTTCCCACCACATTATATCTGGACATGACATAGGCGATGGGCACACCCACCACCAAGGTTGTGAGGGTAGTGACTACGGACACGAACAGGCTTCGCCCAAGGGCATTGTAATAGTATTTTTTTGTAAAGAACCGGACATAGTTCTCCAGGGTAAAACCGGCTGCGTTTTTTGAAAAGAAGCTTCGTGTTATCAGGGTACAGAACGGGTAAAACAGGAAAATCAGCATAAATCCCACTACCAGTACCTTGACCCAGAACCAAAAGTCCAGCTTTTTTTGCGACTTTACCATGAAATCACCTCCTGGGTCCGGGCGTCGTAAACTCCTACCGCGTTGATATCGAAGTTGACCTTGACCCGCTGTCCGTCCGGGCGCAGCTCCCGGACATCCTTCGTGTACTCGTTGAGCTGTACGGTCTGTCCGTTATCCAATCCAATCTCATATTCAATGAAATCTCCCAGGAAGGTGGAGATCACGATTTTTCCCGGCAGACCTTCCTTTTCGTCAAAGAACAGCTGCTCCGGCCTGGCTGAAATGATTCCCTTTCCCTTAAAGGGAGCATTCAGACTGCATGTAATCGTGCATTCGCCCTTAATGTCAAGAACTGCTGCTGCCGGATTTTCACCGTTCACATCACATTCCACGAAATTGGAGACCCCTATGAATCCTGCCACAAATGTATTCTGTGGTTTTTTGTATATACTCTCCGGGGAGCCCACCTGCATCACCTCGCCCTCTTTGATGACCGCTATACGGTCAGAGATGGCCAGTGCCTCCTCCTGGTCATGGGTCACGTAGATGGTGGTGATTCCCAGCCGGCGCTGCAGCTTTTTGATCACCGTCCTCATCTGCACCCTGAGCTTTGCATCCAGATTGGACAGCGGTTCATCCATCAGCAGCACGCCAGGCTCTATGACAAATGCCCTTGCCAGGGCCACCCTCTGCTGCTGCCCGCCTGACAGCTCGTTGGGCCTTCTGTCTTTCAGATTCTTAATCTGAACCAGGTCAAGGGCCTCCTCCACCTTGCCGGGAATCTGGTCTTTGGGATATTTCTTTGCCTTTAAGCCATAGGCCACATTTTCTGCCACGGTCAGATGGGGGAAAATGGCATAGTTCTGAAACACCATGCCGATATCCCTTTTGTGGGCCTCCAGGTTATTGATAACCTTGTCGTCGAAGCAGATCTCTCCGCCATCCACGCTGTTAAAACCCGCTATCATTCTAAGCAACGTGGTCTTGCCGCATCCGGAGGGCCCTAACAGTGTAAAAAATTCGCCCTGTTTTATCTCCAGATTCACTCCCTTTAACGCTGTAAAATCACCGTACCTCTTAACGGCGTCCTTTATGATAACATCATGGCTCATACCAGTTTCCTCCTTATATGCTGACGCTGCCTGTCTCCCGGCCCATCTTCCAATCCCGATACAATTATACCCTTTACGTGAAAGACTGTCCCGCCCTTCCGGGTCCGGACAGCCTTTTCACCGTGTTACTCTGATTCTATATCTCTACTGCTTATATATACGCAATACTCCCACAGTTTTAATCTACCATGATGTCATTGAAGCGCTCAATGATGACTTCCTTCTCATTGGCTGCCCAGTCAAAATCATAGTCAACCAGCGGAATATCTTCCAGTTTAGCCATGCCTTCCCCAACTTCCATGTCGCTTCTTACAGGACGGCGTCCCCAATTTCCACTCTGCTCTGTCTGGCACTCTTTGGATGTAACGAAATCAATAAACAGCTTAGCGTTCTCCTCATTGGGGCATCCCTTAACCAGGGCCACGCCATCCGGTACAGCGCTGGTTCCATCCTTAGGATATGCAAATCCTACAGACGGGTCATCCTTGTACTGCACAGCAGCCTTCTCCAGGGTCAGTCCTACATAGAACTCTCCGTCAGCCACCATCTTATGGCACTTGCCTGAAGAGTCAACAATCTTTCCGTCCAGGTTATCATATAATTTCTTGATGAAATCCCATCCGTCTTCCTTGCCGCCATGGCCCAGAATCATGGTACATAACTGTGTATAAGCGGAACCTGATTTGGATGGCAGACAGTACGCAATCTTGCCCTTCCACTCAGGCTTTGTCAGGTCTTCCCATGTCTCAGGAATGGTCAGGCCGTCCTTCTCAATCAGGTCCTTGTTATAGAAGATAACCATTGGCAGCGGACTCTCGCCAATCCACAGTCCGTCCGGGTCCTTGTAAGCAGCGCCTATGAATTCGTCGTTAGCGCATACATAGGGCTCAAAATATTCCTTGAAAGCTGCCAGGGAGTCAGCGCCTCCGCCCCACAGTACATCCGCGATGGGATTGGCTGTCTCGGCAGCAATACGGTTGCACAGCTCGCCGGTACCTGCCGCCACTACCTCAACCTTAACATTGGGATATTTCTCCATGAACAGGTTAACGCCTGCATTCAGAGGATCTGCGTCATGGGGCGAATATACCACTACGGTTCCCTTATAATCCTCAGGAGCCTTCTCGCCTGCGGCTTTAGCCTCTGCCTTGGTCTCCTCTGCCTTGTCCTCAGCCTTGGTATCAGCCGGCGCCTCTGTGGCTGCAGGAGCTGCCGTGATATCGGCCGCCTTTTCGCCGCCGCAAGCTGCCAGGCTTAAAATCATCATTGTTGCCAGTGAAGCTGCTAAAAACCGTTTCTTCATAATACACCTCTCCTTTTATATCATATTTTCAGTTCACGTATTCATTGGGAGTTTTTACCTCCGATAGTCGTATTATATGATTTTACTGTGCATTTTTCCATTTGTTATTCTTACATTTCTTTTGTTATTCTGAACTATTGCATATTTTTTACTATATTTTCAATATTTATATATGCATATTATCCAACTGAAAGTGCGCCTTAAATTTGTCCAATGATCCGCTCAGATGCCCGGAGTGTGGCACTTCTATGATGGTTTTAGAAGTTTACCACAAAAAAAACCGCACTATTTGAACGCTATCGAAAGGTTATGGGATATGGATAGCTCCATACGCCTTATTCTTTCTCTATCGTCAGATAGTGCAGCTAAACCAAAAAGCTACATAGATGCCTCTTATAGTATCTGTCTGTGAATATCATATTGTTTAAAATTAATCCAGCAAAGCCCCATACCGCCCCAAAAAGCTCTGGGTCCTCTCATTATCCGAAGCAAACACCTGCTCCGGCGTCCCCTCCTCCACAATAACGCCGCCCGCCATGAATACCACGCGGTCCGATATATCCCTTGCAAAGGCCATCTCATGGGTGACTATGACCATGGCGATGTCAAGGTCTGCCAGGGACTTAATCACCTTAAGAACCTCCCCGGTCAGCTCCGGGTCCAGGGCCGAGGTGGGTTCGTCAAAAAACAGTATCTTGGGATTCAGCGCCAATGCCCTGGCAATGGCCACTCGCTGGCACTGGCCGCCGGACAGCTGGCATGGAAACGCATTTTCCTTATCCTCCAGACCCATCTTCCTAAGCAGTGCCCTGGCTTCCTCATATACCTGCGCCTTATCCCTTTTCTGCACATGGATGGGAGCATCCGTGATGTTCTTCATGACAGAGTAGTGGGGGAACAGGTTGAAATTCTGGAATACCAGTCCATACTGGCTCTGAATTTCCTTTAAATCCTTCTTTGACGCGTACACGGCCTTTCCGTCCTCTGTCCAGGCCGCCCGCTTTCCCAGGTATATCACTTCCCCGCTGTCCATGGTCTCCAGCATGGTAGCGCACCGCAGCAGGGTGGATTTTCCCGAACCGGAAGGACCGATGACAGACACGATTTCCCCCTCCTCCACACTGAGGGATATATCCTTTATGACGCTCAGGCCGTCAAATGACTTTTCCACATGATTTAATTCCAGCAGCTTCATAATCCACAATCCTCCTGTTCCTAACGGTAATAATCCATTTTTTTCTCAACCCACTCCATTCCAACTGCCACTACCAGGTTGAAAATATAGTAGAACAGACCGGCGGCCACAAAGGGAATCATGTTGGTCTGGGACGCTGCCAGGGCTTTGGCTATGGAGAACATCTCCGCCACGCTGAGAGTAAAGGCCAGGGAGGTGTCCTTGACCAGGGTGATGACCTCGTTGGTCACAGACGGAAGAATCCGTTTGATGACCTGGGGCAGTATGATTTTGAAAAAGGTCTGGAACCGGCTGTAGCCCAGAATCTGAGCCGCCTCGTACTGGCCCACAGGCATGGACTGGATGCCGCTTCTGTAGATTTCAGCAAAATAGGCAGCATAGTTGATTACAAATCCAATGAAGGTGGCCCACAGCCGGTAGCCGCTGCCCACCTTGATGCGGAACAGATAATAGGGTCCGAAATACACCACCATGAGCTGCAGCATCAGGGGCGTACCTCTCATTATGGATATGTATACCTTGACAATGGCCTGAAGCAGCCGGTTTTTGGACATGCGCCCAAAGGCCACCAAAAGGCCCAGTGGAAGGGAAAATATAAGTGTCACCAGGAATATCTGGATACTGGTTCCCATACCTCCTGCCAACTGAATCATCATCTGTTCAATTGTCATTTTACCCATAACTTCGTACCTGCCTTTAATATTTATGCCGTATAAAGCCGCTGTGGAACAAGCTGCCGCCGGATTATCCGGCAGGACAGCAGGTCCAGACAGCGGCCTTTATTACTTACCAATCGTAGTTACGTCCTCGCCAAACCATTTCTCAGATATGGACTTAAGTGTGCCGTCCGCAGCCATCTCTTCCAGGGTAGCCTGTACCTTGTCACGAAGCTCCGTGTTGCCCTTCTTGAATCCAACTCCGTACTCCTCTGCGGACAGGCTGTCCTCCAGGATAACGAAGTCTGCGTTTCTCTGCTGAATCTGATATCCGGCCACGATTACGTCCATGGCTATGGCGTCCACCGCGCCCTGCTCCAAATCCATGAAAGCTGAGTTATAATCAGCCGTGGTAAGCAGCTGCTTGAAGGTAGCTGTCAGGTCGGGGACTTCCTTTAACGCTGCCTCTGCGGAAGAATCCACCTGGCACTCTACAATCTTGCCTGCCAGGTCCGCCTGGCTGGCTATACCGGAATCCTTAGCCACAACAAATACCTGGGTGTTGGCCATGTACGGCTCTGTCCATGTATAGTCGTCCTCACGCCCTGTCATGGTAAATCCGTTCCAGATACAGTCAATGTTGCCTGCCTCCAGCTCCATGTCCTTGGAATCCCATGCAATGGGCTGTGCCTTGTACTCCAGTCCCAGACGCTTTGCCACCTCCTGGGCCAGCTCCAGGTCAAATCCTGTATATTCACCGTCGTCTCCCATGAATCCCATAGGCGGGAAATCCTGGTCAAATCCTACTATCAATGTTCCTCCTGCGCTTCCTGCAGCGGCCTCTGCCTTTGTGTCCGCCTCCGTGGCTGCATCCTCAGCCTTGGCAGAGGTGTCTGCTGCTGTCTGCGCGGTTTCTGCCTTTGTCTCTGCCGCTGTGGCTGCTTTCTGTGAACCGCCGCATCCTGCCAGGGATAATGCCATCACAGATGCAAGGGCCAGGCTAAAAAGTCTTTTTTTCATTATATACGTCCTCCTCTTTTTCCGCTGTTTCGGGTCCAGCGGCTCCTTATGCTCTTTTGACACGCTATCATATTAGCACACTAAAGCGTCTGTGTAAAGGACATTTTATATGGAAAAACCGACAAAGATCCGCGGCACTGTCCCCCTCCCCAAAAATCAGGGCAAAACAGGAGCCTACAAAAAATTCATAAGCTCCTTAATGAAGCCGTCCAGGCCGGAAGCAGCCAGCCGCTTGTACTGGGTGGACGATGTCCCGTAGACGGCCAAAAAACGCCTCAAACCTCTGCCACACCAAATCATCCTTGGTCACTTCCCCCCGCTCAAAGGCGGACCAGAATCCCTCATTGATTTCATGGTACAGCAAAAGACGTTCCTCTGTGGGCTCAAATCCATACTGTTCAAGGACCACCTTCATGCCCTGCCTCTCAGACATGCCAAAATCCAAAAGCGAAACCGTCCACATCCAGAAGAATCACATCAAACTTCCGTTTACCGTTCTCCATAAACCACCCTTCCTTTGCAAACCGTATACATTACCTTGCCCGTCAATGTCTCGCCCAGGAAGGGGCTGTTGGCTGACTTGGATTCAAACCCTTCCACCGTCCACTGCCTGTCCGCATCAAAAAGCACCAAATCCGCCGGCGCTCCTGCTTCCATGCGCCCGCAGTCCAGCTTATACAGTCTGGCCGGATTAAGGCTCATCTTTTCCATGAGCTCCATTAGCGTGAGATGGCCTGCCTTCACCAAATTGGTGATTCCCAGGGCCAGGGCAGTCTCCAGTCCCAGTATGCCGCTGGGCGCCTGGGTCAGGGGCCGCTCCTTTTCCTCCCTGCTGTGGGGCGCATGGTCCGTGGCAATCATGTCAATGGTTCCATCCTTAAGTCCCTCAATCAGCATCTGCCTGTCTGTCTCTGTCCTTAACGGCGGGTTCATCTTAGCCAGGGTTCCGTGCTTTAACACGGCTTCCTCTGTCAGGGTAAAATGGTGGGGCGTCACCTCGGCCCATACCTTTGCCCCCAGCTTCTTGGCCAGGCGCACCATCTCCACGGAATGCCCTGAGCTGATATGCTGGATGTCCACGGTTGCCCCTGTATCCAGGGCTATCATGCAGTCCCTGGCCACCAGGGAATCCTCTGCCAGGGCCGGAGAGCCGTAGATTCCCAGTTCATCCGAAATCCTGCCGTGGTTAATTCCATTTTCCCTGATAAAATGCTTATCTTCCTCATGGAAGCTGAGAACCGTATCCAATCTGGCCGCTTCCTCCATGGCCGCCCTGACAAACGTCCCCTCCATCAGGGGGATTCCGTCATCCGTAAATCCCGCTGCCCCGGCCGTCAGAAGTCCCTCCATGTCGGTCAGCTCCCTGCCTGCGAATCCCTTTGACACAGCGGCGCAGCTTAACACATGGATGCCTGTCTTTTTTCCCTCTTCCAGCACATAGCGCAGGGTTTCCTCGTTATCCACAATGGGATTGGTGTTGGCCATACACACAACCGTGGTGAAACCGCCCTTTGCAGCAGCCCTTGCCCCTGTATGGATGTCCTCCTTGTACGTGGGGCCCGGATCGCGAAAATGCACATGGACATCCACCAGTCCCGGCGCTGCCACCAGTCCCTCTGCCTCGATTATCTGCTCATACGTCCTCTCCCGCGGGCTAAAGCCGGGCGCTCCCTCTGCTCCGCCCTGGTCCGCCGGAAATATCCCGGCAATCCTGTCACCGTCCAAAACCACATCCGCCTTTATATCCAGCCCTTCTGCGGGTCCCAGGACCCGTCCTGCGCGAATCAAAATCATAATCCGTTCCTCTCTTTATTCCATCATTTATTTCATTGGTTTCTCAGAATCTATGTCCGGGGCGTGTCTGAAAACCGTTCTCCCGCCGTCTGCCTGTCACACAAGGAATTCCTCTCCCCGCCTGTGTATCTCCCGTATCCTGTCCTTATACCCATCGGCGCAGGCCAGGGCCTTAAATCTGGCAGCCGCCTGAAAGTCCTCCCAGAAATGCATGGGGAACACCACGTCCGCCCCCACCATTCTCATAAAGTCATCCATTCCCAGGTAAAAATCCTTCTCCTGTCTCGGGTCAATGAGCATAAAGGCCACATCGATATGGCGTCCTGCCAGCTTGTCCATTTCCCGGTGAAAATTTTCACTCATCCTGCGGTTGTCCGCCTCCGGCTCACCCTCCCATACCCAATTGTTCAAATCGCCTGCATGGTAAATGGTCCTGCCCTCCAGGCTGACCAGAAAGGCCACCCCCTCGTCCGTGGACTTAAACGCCTGGATGTCCACCGGATTCCCGGCTCCGTCCTTCAGGCTCACTTCCTCCCCCGGTCCAAGGAATATGGTTCTGCCCAGAAGGTCATCCGGCACCTGCCTTGTCCAGATATCATCGGACAGCACATAGGTCACATTCCCGCGTCTTTCCTCCAAATCAAATATGGAACGGGAAAAATGGTCTCCATGCCGGTGGCTGGCAAACACAAACAGAGGCTTGCCCCTGTCTGTTTCCGGAATGTTTCCCTCAAAATAGTCAAACAGAAGTACGGCATGGTCAAGCTCCGCCATAAAACTGCTGTGATGGATATACGTTATCTTCATATCGGTCATCTCCCATCCGTTCTTATATGTCTAATAGTAACACAAACCGCAATCCCCGTATAGTTATTTTATCCCGTTTTCCATTTATATGCAGAAATGGGCAGCGCCCGCCAGTTACGCAAAACCGGAGTCCCATGATAATAAGCAGCAAAGAGGCCCCTGAGTACGGCTACCACGGCGGCGGCAGCCCTTTATTATACACTTTAGATAAAAAATCCCAAAATCTCCTCAAGCTGCTGTCATTGTTCCAAAAGACTTTGTGCCTTAAAATACAGGCATACAGGACATGAGAACGTGAAACAAAATGTTAGTACAAGGCACAGTCCACAGGAATCCAGCTGACCACCTATCAAATGGGAATGGCCATCCTGCTGTCATGTCTGATGTGCATGGGAACTATCGTTGTGCCGGGAGGTTCCGTAATCGTGTATACCTTCCTTGCCTCCTCGCTGGGACTGCCATTGGAAAGTATCGCAATACTTATTGGTATTGACTGGTTCTCAGGAATGCTCAGAACACTTATGAATGTTGGCGTTGATGTTATGGTAGCCATGCTTGTATCCAGCAAGCTGGGTGACCTGGACAGAGAAGTGTATAATGAGACGAAAGTAGCAGAGTACTGTTTTTTCCATCACAGCTTCTTCCTTATGGCCAGCTCCTGTTCATCAAAGAGCAGCTCCTTATTATACTGGTAATAACGTTCACACTCATATTCATTCAGGAACCGCACACACGCCTCGCTGGTATTCAGCTCCGTGACAAATATGACCATTTCCTGGCCGTTTCCAAAGGCTGCTTCCATAAAGTCAAAGGCGTGTTCCAGACAGCTGCCGCAATCCTCCTTCATGGCCTCATAGCAGTCGCTGTGCTCCATGAATTTCCCGCGCACCCATTCCCAGGCCTGCTCCCTGTCATCAATGGCTTCCTTTCTCATCTGCTGGGCATATTCCTCCAGCATGATTCGCACGCTCATCCACAGGCGGTCCTCCCGCCTTCCTGACAGTCCGCTTTTCTTCCTGTGGAGACGCTCCTTCTCCAGCTCCTGAGCCAGGTACTCAAGAACCATGGCAGGCGCTCCGGATTTATCCGGCATTTCAGCCTGTTCCGGCATTTCGGCCTGTTCCGGCATCACGCCGTTCACAGACTTTTCCGCCCTGCCTGCCATCTCCTGGCGGTATCTCTTAAGCTGCTCCATCAGAAGTTCCATGAAAGCATTCTTATCCCACAGTTTCCTAAACCCTTCGGCCAGCTTGGACAAAAGCAGGCCTGTAACACTGAGACGCTCATCAAAGGGCGCCCTGGCTACCCGGTCGCACAGCTCCTCCCGTATGTTGCCCCGCAAAATCTCATCCACCTGATATTCATTCTGATATTTATAATACAGTTCCAGATAATTGGCAAAATCCTTTGCGATTCTGGGATGCTGAATATACTGGCTGATCACATCCCTGTCAGCCCTTTTGTCCAGCCTCTCATAGACAAGGATCAACTGGGATAAGTCCTCCCAGCCCCTTGGGGTGGCGAACAGTTTTCCGTCTACCGTTGTCTCTATCTGGCAAAAATTCTGTCCCTTGATGCTGAGATAGGAGATAATGGCCGGATGGATATTCTCAGCATATGCATACTCCTTCCACACCCCCAAATCCGGCTCCACGTCAATCCGCTTAATCCGGTCCAGGGTGACCACATCGAATTCCCTCACAGACTTGTTATACTCCGGCGGGTTGCCGGCAGCAGCGATAATCCAGCCCTCCGGTATCTTATGGCTTCCAAAGGTCTTGCACTGGAGAAACTGCAGCATAGTCGGAGCCAGGGTTTCGGATACGCAGTTGATTTCATCGATAAAGAGAATCCCTTCCTTAAGTCCTGTTTCCTCCATCCGGTCATAGATGGAAGCCACAATCTCACTCATGGTGTACTCCGTCACCGCATACTCCCTGTCTCCATAGGTCTTTTTCTCGATGAAGGGAAGGCCCACCGCGCTCTGTCTGGTGTGATGGGTGATGGTATAGGATATCAGGCCAATCCTGCATTCCCTGGATATCTGCTCCATTATCTGGGTCTTTCCCACTCCGGGAGGACCGATAAGCAGCACCGGCCTCTGCCGTATGGATGGTATGACGTACTCCCCATTCTCATCCTTTAAAAGGTAAGCTTCAATGGTATCCTTTATCTCTTCCTTAGCCCGCTTAATATTCATATCCTGTTCTCCTGCTCTGTGGGATAATCAATGCATCCCTGTTTCTATTGTCCATGTCCGTTCCTGCTGTCCCGGTCTGCCTCCATTTCCCCATTCCTGTTTCCCGTTCGGTACTCCATGAGCTGTTCCTCCTCCAGCACCACTTTCATAGCCCAGGGAGGCACGGATTCATCGGAAAACATATTCTCGATGAACACAAAGGCCGTGTCGTAGGAAGGGGCCTGAACCGGATAGATTCCCTTGCCGTCCGTGAAATAAATAAGCCCCTTGAGGGAGGCTGCCTGACGGCTTTTCTTAAGCCCGTTCACATATTCAAATGCCGGTCTGAAATCCGTTCCCCCCCTTCCTCTAATCTCGAAATCATTCATATAAGCCTTCAGTTCCTCCTGGCTTGTGACCAGCACGTCTGACTGCACCGCATCATCACACTGTATGATGTGTAAATGGACCTTCTTAAAATAACTCTCAGTCTCAGACAGCACGTCGTAAGTCTCTTCCAGGAACCGCCTCACCAGCTCCCCGGAACAGGACATGGACGTATCGATGACAATGGCAAAATCCTCCACCCGGTAAACCTCTCTGGACTCCAGGGGCTCGATGAGGGGCATATTGCCGTAGAGGGACAGGCCGTAGGTATAAAATGCATAGTCAAATGAATCCGGGTCCACCTGCATTTCTTCCTTCAGAACCGCAAACTTTTGCAGGAACCGGCTGTAGTCGTATCTCTCCCGGTTTTCCACCCGCACTTCCTCCAGCAGGCTCCGGTTGTCCTCAGACGCATCCTTTGAACCGGTTTCCAGCTCCGTCTGCATCTTTTCCCGGTTATCATTCCATTGGTTCTGCCTGGACCGGGCGATTTTGGGGCTGTCCTCCTGCTCCCACAGATCATGGCTGTCCACAAAGAATTCCGCCTTCAGCATGTCCAGGCGGCGTTCAGGAAGTTCCATCTCCAAAAGGGCTCTGTAAATCCGCTCCGCTGTCAGGACCGGCGTGACGGCAGAATCACTGCGGCCTGCTTTCCCTTCCGCCGCACTCCCCTTCGCTGCTTTCCCTACCGCTGTTTTTCCTGCCGGCCCTTTTTCCGCCAGAGCCTTCTCAAGTCTGATATATATCTCTCTCCTAAGGGCGCTCCTTGGCACATAGACACATTTCTGGTATAGTCCGTCAATGACGTACTCCATGGCAATGTCGCAGGACAGATCCCAGTATCCCTTATCCCTGTCCTTCCGTGTATACATATGGCAGAACAGACAGTGGAACAGCATATGGAGATACCCGCGGTTTACCAGCGTCCTCCCCCTTTTATACAGGCCCAGCAGATAATCCGGCCCATAGTAAATCAGATGCCCGTCCGTCCCCAGTCCCTCTCTTGCCCAGTCAGCCTCAAAGCCCAGACTGCTGAGGGACACATCCAGAAACTTCATGTTCACATACAGCTCACTTCTGGCCTGGCAGAGAATCCTGGCACACAATGTCACCTGGTCCAGTTCCTCCAGCTGCCTTTTCCTGGTAGGGTCTGTCATGACTGCTGCCCTGCTGTCATGGTCTCGTGTTCTTCCTTTAATTCCTGGTACAGATGGTAGAAGGTCCAGTCACTGTTATGTTCTGTCAGCACTGCCTTCAGGGCAATCCTGGGCACACCGGCCCTGCGCAGTCCTGACAGCAGCATGTCCAGTCTCTGGCCTGAGAACTGTTTTAATACCATGACCTCCTCCGGTATGACCGGAAGCTCACCCGGCCCTGCCCCGGTCCCTTCCGCCCCGGTTCCTTCCGCCCCGGCACTGCTTCCCGCAGCCTCATAGCCATCCATCCCGGCAAGATATCCAACCTTTTCCAGGACCTGTTCCGGTCCTATATTCTTTATGCGCACGCCCATGCGGACCAGCACGCTCTTCATCATAGCCACATGCTTCACTGTCTCCGGTCTGCCCGGATTGTAGTACAGCACAGTCTCCGTCATCTTTGCCATGTCCTGCCATCTCCTTTCAACAGGGCCTGTTTACAGCCCCTTACCGCACTATGTTATGCGCCGCGTTCCCGCCGCCGCGTTCTTCCCACTGCCTACTCGCCGAACAGCTCCTGGCTGTCAAGCATCAGGGTAAAGGGTCCGTCATTGAGAAGCTCCACCTTCATGTCTGCTCCAAACCGCCCCTTTTCCACCACATCCACATGGTCCCTGCACCGCTCCATGAAATGCTTGTACAGGGACTCCGCCATCTGGGGCGCGCCTGCCTTTATAAAGCTGGGCCTGTTTCCCTTGCGGCAGTCCGCGTACAGGGTAAACTGGCTGACCACCAGAAGTTCCCCCTCCACATCCTCCAGTGATAGGTTAGTTTTTCCATTTTCATCCTCAAATATCCGCAGACGGCAAATCTTATCCGCCATCTTCTCAGCCATCTGCCTGGTGTCTCCGTCGGCCACTCCCAAAAGGATTAGGAAACCTTTTCCAATCCTTCCCAACAATTCTCCGTCCACAGTCACGCTGGCCTGCGTCACCCGCTGTACCACTGCTCTCATATGCTTTTATCTCCTTTTATCTCAGCATCATTTTCAGATATTCCATAAGCGTCTCGGTGGTTTCCTCACTGTAGAGTATCTCCCTGGCCCGCACCGGATAATCCGTGATGATATTGTCCACGCCTAACAGTTTCATTTGTTCTATCTCAGTCTTGCTGTTCACGGTCCACACATGGACCGCCTTGCCCTTTTCATGGGCTGCTTCCACCAGTTTCCTGCCCACAAAGCTGGAACGGATGCTGATGAAGTCAATATACTCATTGTCGTAATACGTTCCGTAGGCAGCCGCCAGGATGTATCCTGTCCTCAGCTCAGGAGCCATCTCCTTCACCCGCTCCAGATATCCCAGCTTAACCGAAGTGATGACACACTGGTCCTCCATTCCATATTCCCGGACCAGGGCAGCCACCTGCTCCGGCAGACTGGAATCATTGCCTATATTCTTAAGCTCAATATTCAGCTTCATGCGGCCCTTGCAGGCTTCCAGCACTTCCTCCAGGGTGGGTATACGCTCCCCGGCAAACTTCGGGCTGAAATGACTTCCCACATCCAGGCGGCTTACCTGGTCATAGGTCATGGTTCCCAGCCGGCGGTCCACCCCTGCCACCCGCTTAAGGTTCAGGTCGTGGCATACCACCACGATGCCGTCCGCAGTTGTCTGTACATCAATCTCACTGTAATCCGCCATCTCTTCCATGGCCGCCTCAATGGCCGCCATGGTATTCTCCGGGGCCATCCGGGAACTTCCCCTGTGGGCCGTCACCTCTGTCTGCCCCAGCACATCCCAGTCAGGAGATGTACCGTTATATACCATATCGAATATGAGAAACAAACTGGCTCCTGCCAGCGCCCCTGTTATGGTCAGTATCCATTTTCTCTTAAAATGCAGCTCATAGGGCATGGTAAAATCCCAGGGCGCCGCATGGGCATTTTTCATGCCATACTGGTAATATATCACGGTCAGGGCCCCAAAGTCCACCAGGGGAGCCAATATTCCTCCTATGAACAGCACCACCAGCTCCAGTCTGGTGCACACGGCTGACAGAACAGCCATGGCCGCATAGCTGTCCACAAACAGGGTGACTATCACGGCGGATACCACCACAATGACCAAATGCATGAGAACCAGACCCACGGCCAGCCCCAGATTCACAACCAACAGCAGGACCACCGCCCTGAGGCTGCGTCCCTTTAAAAGCTCCATGCTCCTTCTGAAACCGTCGTTAAACTGCTTCTGCTCAATCATGCAGGCAAAGAACACCAGCATGGTAGGTATCCCTATGAGCACCAGGGCAGCCACCAGCATCACCAGGCCCAGCCGGGCAGCCGGCGAATGCAGGATTTCATACATGACAAAATTAAGAGGCTTTATCCTTGTGAGAATCCTAAGCAGCAGATAGCTGTTCATCATCACATAATCAGCCAGAGCCAGGGGCAGAAGCTTCCAGTTCCTCCCCTTGCACGCATCCCATGCCTTGCCCAGCGCGCCCTTTAAAATGTAGACGGAATCCACCCGCATGGAATAGGCCGCAGCCTGATAGGCAGTGATAAGACCCCCGATTTCCACCACCATGAGCACCATCCCCAGGGCCGCCGCTGCCAGGGCGCAGACAATGGTTGCCGGGCGCAGAAGAAAGGCCCCCATATTACTCATAGTCAGATAACTGTATCCTGCCATGCGCAACGAGAACCTGAGGAGCTGGTTTACCAGCCTGATATAGAATGTACCTGCAACCAGCCGGAACAATACTTCAAAAATTGCCAGCTGGCGCAGGTTCAGTTTAATTACCTGGTCTGTTTCTTTTATCCATCGGTTCACTTAAGATTCTTCCGACCTTTCTTTCTGCTCCCTGGCAAATGCCGTGATGGCCTCGTTAAGTGAAAACATCTTGGCATCCAGCATATCCACCATATCGGCGCAGGCCTTTAGTTCCTTCAGCAGGTTCTCCGGGGCATTGCCCTCGAACTTATACGCAATCTTATGCTCCAGACTGGCCCAGAAATCCATGGCAACGGAACGTATTTGAATCTCCACCTTGGTCTCCACCGGTCCATCCGTGAGATAGACCGGCACAGTTACTACCATATGATAACTCTTGTATCCGTTAGGCTTGGGGTTCTTGATATAGTCCTTTACATGAAGGACAGTCACGTCCCCCTGAGCCGCTATCATGTCGGCTATCTGATAGATATCCGACGTGAACGAACATATAATCCTGATACCCGCGATATCGCTGAGGCACTCCATCATATTCTCAATGGTCACCTCATATCCGTCCTTCTTAAGCTTCATGACAATGCTTTCAGCTGTTTTCAGTCTGGATTTGATATGCTCGATAGGGTTATAATCATAACGGTTCGCAAACTCGTTGTTCAATATTTCAATCTTTGTATTGACCTTTTTTAGTGCTGAATCATAGAGAAACATCACTGAACGCCATTGGTCAACCTGGTCGTCAACTTTGGGGATATTGGTCATTCCTATCCCTCCTTACCTTAAGCCTAGAGTTTAAGCCCTTTTAACAGGTCGCCTAACCCTGTGGATACCGAACCGGTCTCCTTGTAGTCAAATGTCTCATGCTCTTCTTTGTCTGCCTGCTGTTCTGCCAGAACCTTCATGCTCAGGCTCAGCTTGCCCTCCTGTGCTGAGAGAATCTTTACCTTCACGGTCTGTCCCTCGGTCAGGACTGCGCTGGGATGCTTGATTCTCTGGGTGCTGATTTGGGAAATGTGAAGCAGTCCATCCACGCCGTCGTCCAGCTTAATAAAAGCGCCGTATGGCTTAATACTGTCCACAGTGCCTTCCACGATATCCCCGGCCTTGAACTGAGCCATGCGCTCCTTCTTCTGCGCTTCCTTCTTCTCCTTCTCCACCTCGCGTCCGGAAAGCACCAGTCTCTTCTTCTCCGGGTCAACCGTGATGATGACGGCCTCCACATACTTGCCCTGCCAGTCCTCCAGTTTCTCCACATACTCTGTGGACAGCTGGGATGCCGGGATGAATGCCCGCACTTCCTCCAGGAATGTGACCACGCCGCCCTTCACCGCCTCGGCAATCTTAACCTTGACAACGGTCCTGTCCTCCATCATCTGAGCGAACCGGGCCCATTTCTCCCCCTCGCCGTTCTCCCCCTCGGCAATCTCGATGTGTCTCCGGTTCAGGGTCTTATAGGAAGCCTCCAGTTCGGCCGCATAATCCTCCATGGTCTCCACGGGTGCAGCCTCCTTTACCTCTTCCGTCACTTCATTCTCCAGCTCTTTGTTCAGTTCTTCACTCATAATTACTCTCCTCGCCTTCTGTACATTTTACCAAAATATATTCCTTACCATTATATCAACAACCCACCTAATATTTCTATAGTTTTATGACGAAAATTATACCTTTTTTATTTTTTATCCTCTTTTTACGCCTTTTCACTGTCCTGAAAATATGATATGATGCATTCAGCGGCTAAAATGTCTCAATGTACGCTAGAAAGGACCTGCATTCCATGATAGATTTACTGGACCTGCACACACATACAACGGCCAGCGGCCATGCCTATAATTCCCTTTACGAGATGGTTCACTCGGCTTCGGCCAAAGGATTGTCACTGTTTGGATGCTCCGACCATGCCCCTGCCATGCCCGGCAGCTGCCATTCCTTCCATTTCATCAATTTCAAAGTCCTGCCAAGGACCCTTTACGGCGTCAGGCTGATGATGGGCGTGGAACTGAATATTATGGATTATGGGGGAACCGTGGACCTGGAACAGAGCGTCCTGGAACCCCTGGACTATGCCATAGCCAGCCTGCACCACCCCTGTATCCACAGCGGCACGGCGCTTCAGAATACCAACGCTTACCTGGGGGCGCTTAAAAATCCCCTGATTCACATTATCGGACACCCGGATGACAGCCGTTTCCCCATAGACTATGACACACTGGTGGCTGCCGCCGGGGAACACCATAAGCTTCTGGAGGTAAACAACAGTTCCTTAAACCCCTTAAGCTTCCGCGTGGGAGCAAGGAATAATTATATAAAAATGCTGGAACTGTGCAGACACTACGGCACCAGCATCATCATAAACAGCGATGCCCACTGCGAAGCGGACGCGGGCAATCACGCCTTTGCCCACGCTCTCCTGGAGGAAGTGGACTTTCCCCGGGAGCTGGTAGTCAACACATCCCTTGACCGGCTGTGCGGCTTTCTGCCCAAAGCAGCTGCCATCCTGGCCCAGCAGGAGGATGAACGCTGCGGGCACCTGTACCGGCCCGGGACAATGAGGGAAGGGGACGCTTTGGGAGGAAATGAGTCATGATTAATTTCCTGAACCTGGAATATTTCCTGGTGGCTGCCGAGGAGCTCAATTTTACCCGGGCAGCCAGGAAGCTCTACATCTCCCAGCAGTCCCTGAGCAACCATATATCCAACCTGGAAAAGGAATTTGACGTGATTCTCTTCAACCGCACCTCCCCTCTGACTCTTACCTATGCGGGAAGGGCCTTAAAGACCAGGGCCAGGGAGCTTCTGGACCTGCGGGATGAGACCTACAAGGAAATCTCCGACATAAAGGATTTTTCCACGGGACAGCTTTCCATCGGCGTATCCCATACGCGCGGCAGGGTCATCCTGCCGGAAATCCTGCCCGCCTACCAGTCCCAGTTTCCAGGCATTGAGCTTCACCTGGCGGAAGGAAATTCCAGCCAGCTGGCCTCAGACCTGCTCCATGGGAACATCGACCTGATGATTGACCTGCTGCCCTTTACAGCGGAAAATGTGGAAACAGTTCCTATCTGTAATGAAGAGATTCTCATGGTTGTCCCGGATGAGACACTGGAAAAAGCATATCCCGGCCAGGTGGAGGAAATAAAGGAAAGGCTCCGCGCCACTTCTGATATCCGTCTTCTGGAGCACTGCCCCTTTGTACTGCTTAAAAAGGGAAACCGTGTGCGCACCATAGCGGATGAGATTTTCGAGGACGCCCAGATGAGTCCCCGGATCGTGCTGGAGACAGAAAACATTGAAACCGTGCTGGCTCTCAGCGGCAAGGGTATGGGAATCACATTTTATCCCAAGATGTTCATGTCCCCGGACCCTGCCTCCCATTCCTACCGCAGCGCGGTCCTGGAGCAGAACCACCTGAACCTGTACTCCTTGAACTACACGCGGGTCCACGGCGTCCTGGGAATAGGCTACCACAAAGGCCGCTACATGTCCCGGGCTGCCCACGAATTTATCCGCATTGCCAAAGAACGGCTGGACTATGCCCCCAAAAAATAATACTTCATACCTGATATATGTATTGGATACCCTGCCTCCTTCATAAGATGGATGCAGGGTATTTTCAGCACTTGACAGGGTATTCATCTTCTGCTAATATATATAAACAGTAACTATTATTATCTTTGCAAGAGAAGGAGATGCGATGAAAGCTCTAAAGTATAGCCGTCAGAGGGAATCCATCAAAGCCTGTCTGATGAATCGTCACGACCATCCTACGGCAGACGCCCTATACGCCAGCATCCGTGAAGAATTTCCCAATATCAGTCTGGGAACGGTTTACCGTAACCTGAATCTGCTGGCTGAGACCGGCGAGATACGAAAGCTGACCTGCGGGGACGGTGCTGTTCACTTTGATGGAGATACCCATCAGCATTACCATTTTGTGTGCAGCGAGTGTAATCAGGTTTACGACATGGAATTAGGCGCCATGGAGGACCTGAATAAGGAAGCCCAGGAGCATGCGCCAGGCATCATCGACAGCCACTGCGTACTGTTCTACGGACGGTGCAACAGCTGTTTACAAAAAAAAGTTGATAAAGCTATTGACAAACCAGCCTAAATGATTTATATTGATATCAGTAATAATTACTATTATTGATTATCAACAACACGGCGGGATGCACGGACATCCATTGTCCGGTTCCTGGCCATCATTATAAAAAGGAAAAGGAGAATATTGATTATGAAGAAATGGGTATGTACAGTCTGCGGTTATGTTTACGAGGGAGAGAATGCACCTGAGAAATGTCCACAGTGCGGAGTTCCGGCTTCCAAGTTCAAAGAGCAGGCTTCCGAAGGAATGACTTGGGCATGCGAGCATGAGGTTGGCGTGGCTCAGGGCGCTCCTGAAGATATCATGATGGATTTAAGAGCTAATTTTGAAGGCGAGTGCTCCGAGGTCGGCATGTACCTGGCTATGTCACGGGTTGCTCACAGAGAAGGCTATCCTGAGATTGGCATGTACTGGGCTAAGGCTGCTTTCGAGGAAGCAGAGCATGCCGCCAAGTTTGCCGAGCTGTTAGGCGAGGTTGTGACCTCCTCCACCAAGAAGAACCTGGAGATGAGAGTTGCCGCTGAGAACGGCGCTACCGCCGGCAAGTTTGACCTGGCTAAGAGAGCAAAGGCTCTGAACCTGGACGCAATCCATGACACCGTTCATGAGATGGCTAAGGATGAGGCCCGTCACGGCAAGGCATTTGAGGGTCTGTTAAAAAGATACTTCGGCTAATAAACAGCCGGTATCCGGCTTATGACTTTTACAGAATCAGGAGAAGATCACGCTCTTCTCCTTTTTTGCGTATGAAATCCACCGGCCCGGAATGTGTCTGGCAATTGCTGTTTTGTATTGTATCCCGCAATTGTCATAGAATCTTCATAATTAAAGCCTTGAACCCATTATCCATCTGTGCTAGACTAAGCACGAAAATGCTTGAAAAATACTTGCTGCCGGAGGTCCTATTATTGATACAGAATGTCCTTTGTTTTCTTGAAGAATCCGCAGAAGCTTATCCCCATAAAACGGCTTTTGCAGATGAACATACAAGCCTTACCTACCGCCAACTGTCAGACCTGTCCATGAGAATCGGCAGTGTTCTGGGACAGAAAACAGGCCCGCGCCGCCCTGTTCCCGTGCTGGCAGAGAAGAATGTATTTACCCTGAGTGCCTTCATGGGCATTGTCCGGGCAGGCTGTTTTTATGTTTGCCTGGACGCAGGCCAGCCTGCCGAACGTCTGAACCGGATTCTGGACACCCTGCAGGCGGACCTTATGATTGCTGATAAGGAAAGCCTTGACCTGGCCGGTCCTATCTCCTTTTCAGGCGAGATACTCCCCCTGGAGGACTTAAGGTCTCTGCCGGACGACGCTCTGAATCCCGGTCTCCTTGCATCCATCCGCAGGCAGGCCACAGATACGGATCCTCTGTACGGAATCTTTACCTCCGGCTCCACCGGCGCGCCCAAGGGTGTGGTGGTGAGCCACCGCTCCGTCATTGACTTCATCCAGCATTTTACGGACCTGTTCCATATAACACAGGATGATGTCATCGGCAACCAGGCGCCCTTTGACTTTGATGTATCTGTAAAGGACATCTACTCCGCCCTTAAGACAGGAGCTGCGCTGGAAATTATTCCCAGAAGGCTGTTTTCCATCCCCACCGGCCTTCTGGACTACCTGTGTGACAGGAAAATCACCACGGCCATCTGGGCAGTCTCCGCCCTGTGCATCATCACCACCCTGAAAGGCTTTACCTACCGCGTACCCTCCCATCTGAATAAGATTCTCTTCAGCGGGGAGGTCATGCCGGTAAAGCATCTGAACACCTGGCGCAGCTGCCTGCCAAAGGCCCTGTTTGTAAACCTGTACGGCCCCACGGAGATTACCTGCAACTGCACATACTATGTGGTGGACCGGGAATTTGAACTCGGAACCCCCATTCCCATCGGGAAGCCATTTCCCAACGAAACAGTATTTCTGCTGGATGAGAATGACAGGCTGATTACAGAACCCGGACAATACGGCGAACTCTGTGTGGCAGGAACCGCGCTGGCTCTGGGCTACTACAGGGATCCGGAACGCACTGCCATGGCCTTTGTCCAGAACCCCTTAAATCCCTGCTATCCTGAGACCATATACAGGACAGGCGACCTGGCCTGCTACGGCAGGGACGGACTTCTGTATTTCAGCGGCCGGAAGGATTTTCAAATCAAACACATGGGACACCGGATCGAGCTTGGCGAGATTGAGGCTGCACTTGAAACCGTGGAGGGTGTGGACAGGGCGGTATGCCTGTTTCTGGAAGAAAAAAATAAGATTGCGGCCTTCTATGAGGGAACCGCCGTCAAAAGGGACATCGCCATTGGCCTGGAACATCTCCTGCCGCGCTACATGTTCCCCAATTTATACAGAAACCTGACGGAACTCCCCCGTACCAAGAACGGCAAAGTGGACCGGCAGGCACTCAGGAGGCTCTATGGATAACCATATATTGCAGGAGGCTGCCCGGACATACAATACGCCGTGCTATATCTTTGATTTAGACGCGTTTATCTCACGCATCCGCCGCATGGAACAGATCCTTGGAAAACAGGTGAACATCTATTACGCCATGAAGGCCAACCCATTCCTGACAGCTGCCGCTGCCCGGGCTGCCGGCGGCCTGGAGGTCTGTTCCCCAGGAGAGTATGCCATCTGCCGCCGCGCCCGTGTGCCGGCCCAAAAAATCGTCCTCTCCGGGGTCAATAAGGAGGAAGCCCACCTCCGCTTGGTCATGACAGAGCAGGGAGCCGGCACTTACACGGCTGAATCCTTAAATCAGCTCAGGCTTTTAGAAACTTGTGCCGCCGCCGCAGGCCGTACCGGGGTCAGGGTGCTTGTGCGCCTGACCAGCGGCAACCAGTTTGGCATGGATGAGGAGGATATCCTTGCATCAATCCGTAATCGCGGCTCCTATCCCCATCTGGACCTGGCAGGCCTCCAGTACTATTCCGGAACCCAGAAAAAGGGAATGGAAAAGATAAAAAAAGAGCTGGAAAAACTGGATTCATTTCTGGATTTTGTAAGGGAACATTTGGATTTTAATTTCCGGGAGCTGGAATATGGCCCCGGATTCCAGATACCTTATTTTGAAGGACAGGAGCAGACGGACGAAGAAATTCTTTTGCGTGAATTTAAAAAAAGCCTTGATTCCCTGAATTTTAAAGGTATAATCTTTCTCGAGGCAGGCCGTTTCCTGGCCGCTCCCTGCGGCAGCTATCTGACCCGCGTGGCGGACGCGAAGCGCAGCCAGGGACAGAATTACTGCATTGTGGACGGCGGCATTAACCACGTCAACTATTATGGCCAGACCATGGCCATGAAGGTGCCTGCTTACCGGTATCTGCCCCAGGACAATCCGGCCCGGCTCCCTGCGTCCGAAGCCTCCGGTGACCGGTGGACCGTGTGCGGCTCCCTCTGCACATCGGGAGACATACTTGTAAAAAATCTTCCCCTGAGAGGCCTGATGACAGGGGATTTACTGGTATTTGACCGCATTGGCGCTTATTCCGTAACCGAGGGTATTTATCTTTTTCTGAGCCGTCAGCTTCCCGTGGTACTCACCTACACACAGAAACAGGGGCTTTCCCTGGTGCGGGATGCCTTCCCCACGGATATACTCAACGACGGCTCTGCCATGGAGATATATCAATCACAGAGCGGTTCCTAAGGATGCTCTGACACATAAAAGGAGAACAATAAAATGGATGAATTATTAGAACTGTTAGAAGACATAAAACCAACGGTGGATTTCAGGACATGCACGGGCCTGATTGATGACGGGTATCTGGATTCCTTTGATATCCTGTCCATAGTCAGCGAGCTGAACGATGCCTTTGGAATCGAGATATCTCCGGTGGACATTATTCCGGAGAATTTCAACTCTGCCCAGGCCCTCTGGGACATGGTAGAGCGCCTTAAGGACAATTAGAGAGGTACATCATGTCTTTTCTTTCAATGAAATTCCTGCTGTTTCTGGCCGCAGCAGTGGCAGGATATTATGTGATACCAGGACAGCTCCAGTGGGTATGGCTGCTCATATTCAGCTATATATTCTATCTGGCCTCCGGCCCGGCGGCGGTAGTGTTCATCCTGACCACTACCGCCACTACCTTTCTGGGCGGACTGTGTCTGGAGCACATGGACCGCGCTCTGGAGCGCGCCCTGCACTCTGACGGTACTCTCCGGCCCCTTTCCACGGACGAAAAAAAAGCATTGAAGGGGCGCAGCAAACAGCACAAGAAATGGATTGCCGCCCTGGTCCTCTTCATAAACTTCGGCATTCTGGCAGCGTTAAAATACCGCAATTTTGCCGCGGATAACATGAATCTTCTCTTCGGCACCCATTTTTCATCAGCAAAGCTTCTGCTGCCGCTGGGAATATCCTTTTATACCTTCCAGTCCATGGGATATCTCATTGATGTGTACAGAGGTAAATACGCTCCGGACCGCAACCCTTTCCGTTTTGCCCTCTTTGTCTCCTTCTTTCCCCAGATTCTGCAGGGTCCCATTGGACGGTATGACCGCCTGGCATCACAGCTCTACGGACAGAAGGGCTTCAGCCTTACCCGGATAGAGAGAGGACTTCAGCTCATGCTCTGGGGCTATTTCAAGAAAATCGTAATAGCAGACAGAGCCGCGGTGGTTGTCAGTGAAGTATTCGGCAATTACCAGTCCTACCACGGAATCCCGATAATAGCCGGCGTACTGTGCTATTCCCTTCAGCTCTACGGTGATTTCTCAGGCGGCATGGATGTAATCATGGGCGCCGCAGAGTGCTTTGGCATATCCCTGGACGCCAATTTTAAACGCCCCTATTTTGCACAGTCCATATCAGACTTCTGGCACCGCTGGCACATCACACTGGGCACCTGGATGAAGGACTATGTGTTCTATCCCTTTTCTCTTTCAAAGGGCATGAACAAATTCGGAAAATACTGCAAAAAACATTTTGGAAAGCATGTAAGCAGGGTACTGCCGGTGTGCATCGCCAATCTGCTGGTATTCTTCCTGGTAGGCGTGTGGCACGGACCTGCCTGGAAATTCATTGTCTACGGACTCTATAACGGAATCATCATTGCCGCCAGCAACCTGTTGGCCCCCATTTACGCAGGAATGGCGCGGAAACTGCATATACCGCTAGAATCCAAACCCTGGATGGCGGTCCGGATTTTAAGGACCTTCCTTCTTGTAAATATCAGCTGGTATTTTGACATGGCAGAAAGTCTGGAAGCCGCATTGACCATGATGAAGAAGACCATTACCGGATTTTCCCTGTCCGCCCTGACGGACGGCAGCCTTCTGAGGCTGGGCCTGGACCTGAAGGACTATGCGGCTCTGGTCCTTTCCTGCGCGGTCCTGTTCGCAGTCAGCCTTCTCCAGGAAAACCATGTCAACATGCGGGATACCCTGGCCGCAAAGCCACTGGCTGCCAGATGGTGCGTCTATCTGATGCTGCTCTTTTCCGTACCGCTGCTGGGCCAGATCACCATGACGGGAGGAGGTTTTATATATGCGCAGTTCTAACCAAATGGCTGACCGGTTTCACAAATGGCTCTCAAGGTGGCTGAAAGCCATCCTGTTCCTGACCCTGTGCGTATGCATCACGGCAGCTCTCAACTATGGTTTTATACCCCCAAGCTCCGTGAGAATCAATCTTCATAACCTTAGAAACGGTGAGACATACGACACAATTTTCATTGGCACCTCCCATGGACAGTATGGCATTGACCCCTTCTCCGTGGATGCTTCCTCCGGCGGCAGCTCCGTCAGTCTCTGTATGGCGGACGCCTACCCCGATGATATGTACCATATGCTGCGGCTTGCCTGTGAAACGCAGTCGCCTTCCCGCGTTGTATACGAGCTGGACCCCTCATACTGGATGAATGAACAGCGAAGCGGATCCACCCAGATTTTCTTCTATCAGGAGTTCCCTGCTTCCAGGTCCAAGGCTGCCTACTTCCTGGACAAAATCATAAATCTGGATTTCCGCTCTGCACTGGCCCCATGGAGCTACTACCGCAACCTCATAGGCCAGGTTCCGGACCATATACGCCGCAAGCAGAGCCCTTCCTATAAAAACTATGACCCTTCCGTCCTGGAAATCCCCGGAGGCCATTACGCGGGCCGGGGCTTTATCTATCGGGACCGGGTGGAGGGCGAGGATAAAGGCACCTTCAACAACATCCCCTGGGATGAGAGCCAGGTAAAGCCTAATGCGGAGCTTTATGTTAACCGCATTGCCGGGTTCTGCCGGAAAAACGGCATTGAACTGACTGTCATTACCACCCCCGTCCCCCAGGAAACCCTTGATAAGTTTGCCGGTTCCTATTCACAGTCCCACCAGTATTTCAAGGACCTCTTAGAAGGCTGGGGCCTGGAATATTATAACTTCAACTATATGAAGCCGGATCTTATGGACCGCAGTATGGAGGGGTACTGGGACTACGACGGCCACATGGACGGCATCAAGGCTCAGGAATTCAGTACCCTGTTAGGCCGCTTCCTGGGCAGCCTGGACCAGGGCAATTTAAAATACGGTGACTATTTTATTAACTGAACACACATCATGATATTAATTTTCTCAAATATCTATTGACAAATACCTTTAAGTAGTATATATTAATATCAGTAACAATTACTATTATTGATGAGGGTTGCCGCTGAGAACGGCGCTACCGCCGGCAAGTTTGACCTGGCTAAGAGAGCAAAGGCTCTGAACCTGGACGCAATCCATGACACCGTTCATGA
>NZ_AUJR01000022.1 GCF_000424325.1 [Clostridium] clostridioforme AGR2157 | reverse complement strand
CATATGACTTATTCAGGATGTCAGCAGGAGATATTTACAACCAAGGCATTAGATGAGGTACATAAAGCATCAGCCGGAATTCCACGAATGATTAACCGGGTCTGTGAAAAAGCACTGATGTATGCGTTTCAGAATCAGAAACGATTGATCGATGACTATATGATCAAGTTCGTTGTGGAACACGAAATGCTTGGAATGGTAACTTCATAAAGCAGGCGCCGCCTGGAAACAGGCGGTATTGCCTAACTGACTGATGACAGAAAGCTAAGCAACTGAGCGTCAACTGATGTGAGCAATCTTGTGACATCTCATGAAATCACTAACAATTACGCTACTGCTTTTTATCGGGCTGGCATTTTCCATCCGCGGGAAATTAACGCCTAAAAAGACAGGAGTGATTGTAGCAGCTTATTTTGGAGCTGTACTAATCTCAAACATTTTTGTACTTATGTAGGCACCCGGTATATGGCCGGCAGTGTTTCAAAGCATCCTTTACCTGATTTGCATTGTAATTGTGGCCGGATATTGTTTTCAGGTGAGAAGGGTTTCTCCGGTATCGGTGTATTGTGTTGCTGCGTATGGTTTTATAAGAAGCGGTATCATGTATTTTCATATGATGCAGTTAGAAAATGAGTTTGCATTTATCGTGAGAACTATATGGCTATTAGCAATTGCAGGGTATATGGGGCTGACGGCATATCAGGCGTATGCGTTGGAGAAAAAATGGCGGTTGGCTGTGAAATAATCTGAGAGTTAGAAGGGAGACCAACCAAAAAATTTATGAGTTGAGGAGCGAGTATTATGGAGAAAACAAAATGGATTTTATGTCCGGTCTGCGGCAGTAAAACCCGTGATAAGATACGGGAGGATACTGTTTTGAGAAACTATCCCCTTTACTGCCCAAAGTGCAGGCAGGAAAGTCTGATTGAAGCAGAAGATTTTCATATAACGGTCATCAAAGAGCCAGACGCTTAGACGCAGAGCCGATGAATTTGTGGGTGCTGAACCTCACACAGTTCATCGGCTCTGTTCCGTTCCGACATACTCTGCCATATTTTGTCGAGAACTTTTTAAAATTATAGACGGTTCATAACTCATTCATAGGTCGTTCATAACCCGGTAGTTTATAATGGCAGAAAAAAGAAACCAGCAGCAACAAGGAAGTCTTGTCCTACTGGTTTCACTCGGAATCTTTTGATTCCGGTTTGTGCTGGCTGGTCAGTAACTGCTCTGATAAAAAATCCACTGTATGAAGAAGAATTGCCTGATTTTCTTCACTGCATGCCTGGAGTTTACCAATAACGTGTTCTGCCAGTTCGTTTTTTACGATGGCTATGGCTGGAAAGAGGGAATTTGGGGAAATTCCCAACCGTTCAATCAAAAGAGATAAGGTTATGTAAGAAGGATTTTTTCTGCCTTTCTCAATATCCTGAATGGTCTTGACAGCCAAGCCACACTGATCAGCCAGCTCCTGTTGGGTAAGATTGCATTCTTTCCTTTTGGAACGGATGCAATCGCCCAAATAAATAAGTTTGTCTTTCGGCATGATAGTTCACCTCAAATACATTCTACCGTACCGATTAGGGAAAATACATTCCCTTTGAGTATGTATAAAATAGGTGTTATGATGCCGATTTTGAAAACAGAATAAGGAATCAGGGAAACACTGTGTAAAAAAAGAGGATAGCAGTGTCTTCTTCATGTAAGAATGGAAAACCCTGTCGGGAAGCCAATAAAAAAACGGCTTCTCGCAGCAGGGTTTATTTGTGTTATGCCATCTGTGATAAGCCGTCAGGAGTAAATCATGGATGGCATTATTTTTACGAAAGGATATAGATTCCGGTCAGGTGACCAGCGAAAAAAATCTTAGACTATAAAAGAGTACCTTATACCCATGAACATGCACTAAACTATGTGCTAAATACGCACAATAACACATATAATGCAAGACTAAACAAAAACGCCAGAAAGCAGGTAAAGCTGTCTGGTGTTTTTGTTTGTCGTTTTTTCGTAAATATTGCCGACTGGCATCTGAATATGAACTGTATCTTCCAATGGCAGCTTTATAAAACCATCATGAGGCGTCCCGAAAGTTGGTAATCCGGAGAGGACAAATGGCTGCTGAGCCTTGGGGTTTTCAATATATTTTATTTGCTTTTGGAATAAGAGATGCCGGATACGCTGGTATCCAAAGATACAGTTTTGATACTCCCTGTCATGGGGAATTAAGATGCCGATCACCGCCGCCGCTTCGATTTGATTTCTAAAAAATTTCAGATCGGAGGTAAAGAAAGGTGGCTTATAACAAAGCAAGAGAAGAACAAAAATGGAAGAAGTGGAAAGAACGTGAGGAAGAAAAACTCCGGGAGCTTGGCATGGACGAAACGTCCATTCAGGCATTGCGTGAAAGCGACTGGGCAGATTTTAATTCTGACAGGCGTTATCAGGAGCATCAGATCCCGTTGCTGGATTATATGGAGTTGTTACTGGCAGAAACGGAGATCCGTGAAGATCAGATTCGGAGTGTGGAGGAACTGCTGGATGCCATAGGTGATGAACGGTTACTACATATCCTGCTGGAAGCAGACCGGAAAACGCTGCAGATCGTTGTCCTTAAGATGATGGGATATGCCCCAAAGGAGATCGGTTCTTATATCGGTATGCCGGAGCAGACGGTTTATACGAAACTGAGGCGGTTACGGGAAAAAATAAAAAAATTTGTGAAAGCTGAATAAAAACGGGACATCCCATCGGCTAGTAAGTAGAAAGGGGGATAGTGTCCCTTTTTACGCACATTGAAAATCTTATACCAGCATTACTGGTACGTTCCCATGGATGGTAGCGTTGCAGGATGAGCGCCATGACGGGAAAACTGGAAACAGATACCAGGGGTGAGCCATTGTATGATTTGTTGTACAGGCTTCCATCTGGTATCTGTTCCGGTTTTCTCGGAGCGATCCATCAGACCTGTCAGGGAGCCGCGGCTGGCTCTCCGCCATGAGCATCCATGGGGGATAATGATACGTTTTCTGCCAGCGAGCAGAGGATGGACTCCGGGTTGTAATCAGCAAGACCCTCAGAACATTTGCGAATGGCATCCGCCAGATGCCTGCCAGTAATGTTCCCATATATGCCATGAAAGGAGTGGCACAGGCTGTCAGGGGTGCGAGGTCAAATGTGACGCCGACAATGAAACAACAATTTAGAAATCAATGGAAGTGTGTCGTTGATATCAGATATATGCGGCTGTGGTGAAAAACACAGCCGCGCTTTAAAAGGATGTGTTTTTCTTTGGTATTGACGTCATGCGTGAAAGGCAGGCTATGAAATGAATTATAAGAATCAATATCAAAGAAAAGCACATCAGGAGGTTGACTTTATCTTTTTGACGCTTTTGCCGCAGGCAGGCTTAAGTGTCAGAGAAGAACAGGTAAAATTAAGTCACCAGATGTTGGACGCCCTGCTGGAAGGAAACATTGCACTCTGTGACGCGGGTGTGGGAATCGGGAAAACCTATGCATATCTGGTGGCCTGTATCTTGATGAGGAAGTATGTGGCTGCCACGGGAAATGGGTGGCTGTGTGATAAGCGGCCAATCGTCATCTCCACATCCAGCATTGCGCTGCAGGAGGCAATCATACAAGAGTATATTCCCTTTTTATCGGATGTCTTTTTGGCAGCCGGATTGATCGGTTCTCCGTTAAAAGCGATCGTGCGGAAGGGAAAGGAGCATTTTGTCTGTGATGAACGCTTGGGAGTGCGGTTAGAAGCTGTCCGGGAAAAACCTAAAAATGAGCTGCAGAAAAAGGCTTTGTTTTCCTTAAAGCAGATCTATGACATGGATGAGGTGCCTAATCTGAGCAGTTTTGACCGCAGGCTGGTCTGTGTCCCAAAGTTCTGCCCCAAGGAATGTCCGGGAAGGACAAGCTGCCGTTACCAGATGTATCTGAAACAGGCACGGGATCCGGATATCTTTTTCCAGATATGTAACCATAATTATCTGCTTGCGGATTCTTCCCACCGGGCTAAAGATTATAAACCGCTTTTGACGGATTACCGGGCGCTCATCGTGGATGAAGCCCATAAGCTTCCAGAGGCGGCAAGGCAGATGTATGGGAAATCACTCTGCTATGAAGATATTCTGGAAATCTGCTACTTCCTTGAACGAGAACATCAGGGGATGGCTGCCAAGAAGCTAAAAAGTGTTTTCCATAACCTGTTCCATGTAGTCAGAGAAAATTCCATAGCAAAGGATGGACCAGCATCGGCTTTCCATATGACGGAGGAATGTGCCATCGTGCTGGAAGAAGGAAAGGCACTTTTAAAGGAACTGACAGGAAAACTAAGGGGAATCGCTCCGGGATGGATACGGAACCAGCTGGAAGAAGCAGGAGAGGTGTTATCTATTTTTGCAGGCTCCGGCAAACGCTACATTCTGCATTTGGAGCAGGATAAAGGAAAACTGCCGCAGCTGTGTGCCACAAGCAGGAAGATCCCGGACATTCTCTCCGGCGTGTTGTGGAGCAGGGGATTCCCGGCCATCCTGACCAGCGGCACCTTAAAGGCCGGGAATGGCTTTTCCCGCACCCGGCAGGAAAACGGGCTGGGAAAGGAAGTCCGGGTAACGGAATATGTGGCGGAATCTCCATTTGCTTATGATAAGAACTGTTTATTGTATCTGCCGCAGACGCTGCAAAGGACAAAGCATGGCAGCCGGGAGGAAGCCGTCATGCTGGCACAGCATATCCAACGGCTGATCTGTTCGACTTACGGACATACGCTGGTGCTGTTCACCTCTTATTCTTTAATGGGCAGCGTTTACCAGATTTTGCGGGACAGCCTGCCTTTCCCGATGGTGGAAGTATGGCGCAATGCCCAGGAGGAGATCATGCGGTTTAAAACATTGGAGAATGCGGTGCTGTTCGCAGCCGGCTCCTGTTGGGAAGGTGTTGATTTTCCGGGAGACATCGTATCATCGCTGATTATCGTAAGGCTGCCCTTTGCTGTCCCGGATCCATTAAGGGAGGCGGAAAAAGAGCGGTATGCTACCCTGCCGGAATATATCCGGGATATCATTGTGCCAGATATGCAGAAAAAGCTGCGTCAGGGTTTTGGAAGGGCGATCCGGACGGAGAGCGATACCTGCGTAGTGTCTATCCTGGACCACCGGGCAGTAGCCGGGGGCAGGTATCATGAGGATGTCCTGTGTGCGCTTCCAGCCTGTCAGATGGCGGAGTCAATTGAGGATGTGGAAGCCTTTATCCGCAGGCAGAAACAGGAAGGATATTATATGTAGAAACAGGTTCGTGGCGTTGTTGGTTCTGACCAGATCAGGAACCGCTTTGCGAAAAAAGTTCAGTGGTATTTCAGGCGTTTTCAGGGGAGTTTGGAATTGCTTTGTTGCCCCGGAGTGGGTATACTGTGTATAGCGTTAGAAAGGAAGGAAGTGAGTAAAATGGCACAATATGTTGTAGACATGCAGACGGAGAAACAGGAAAAATTCTATTTTATCCGGGAGAAAGAAAGCATGGATATTGTACTTTTACCTTCCAAATATCTGATGCACAAGAAACGGTCGAAGATATCACCGAATACGATCCGGAGAAGCGCATTTGCATTATCCTATTATCTGAACTTTATGGATGAGAACCAACTGCACCTGGACGATGTTTACCAAATGAAATATGCCGAACAGCATGAACACTTTACAGACTTTCTGATATGGTTAAAAGCAGGTGAGCATAGCCGGGAGGATTATTCAAAGCTTCCGAATAACGAAACTTGCAATGCGTATTTGAAAGAAGTGTTCCGGTTCTATACTTTTATGGAACGGGAAAACGACCAGTCAGAAAGCCTGAAGGTTCTGTCAGATGCACAGACGATTGTGCGAAATTCGATAGGCGTAAGAAGGGTACTGAACCGAAAGAGCTTTCGGGGTTATCTGAAAGAAAAAGGACATCAGGGAAAAACCATTGAGCAGGACAAGATCGTAAGTTTGCTGCAGGAATGTGCAAACTGCCGCGATCAGGTTCTGCTTTTATTATTGGCCGAGACAGGGTTTCGTATCGGGGAACTCTTAGGTGTCCGGTATGGAGAGGACATTGATTATGAGAACCACATGATCTATGTGAATTTCCGGGAGGATAATGAGAATAGTGCAAGGGCGAAGAATGCAGAATTCCGCAGGGCAAAGGTCAGCGATGCGACATTTGATATTCTAACATTTTATATTGAAGATTATAAGGAACTGATTCTGAAACAGGAATACCTGTTTATCAATGTCTCCGGTGATTACGCAGGGAAACCATTTAAAGTAAGCGGGGTGTATGCAATGTTACGCAGGCTGGAGGAAAAGACTGGTATCAAGTCATCCCCACATATGCTGAGACATTACTTCGCAAATGCGAGGCGGAAAGATGGCTGGAAGCTGGAACTTATCAGCCAGGCACTCGGACATCGGAATATCGAGACCACCATGAAATATCTGAATATAACAGATGAGGAACTGATAGAAGTCAGTGATGCATTTTACAGTAAGCATCAGGCCATGTATGGCATTCAGGATCTGTTATAGGAAGGAGGCGGTCAAGTGTCTGCAATCAGATTACTGCAAGCTGGACGGCAGGAGGATATACGGCATCTTCACAGGCAGCTTATGTCAGGCGGGATATTGCAGAAGGAACTATGGGAAGAAGCGGAAAGTTTCCTTATTAAAAAAGAGATTTATGATGTTATTCTGGCAGAGGAAAAAGATCTTCAGGAATATAAAAAATGTTTGTCGGATAGCGGCAGTTATACGAAGAAGCAGGTAGTGGAGCGGTCGTCCGCACTGCGGAAGATCCAGCAGTATTGGGTAGAAACGGAATACGGGGAGCTGCTCTCAGAGATCCGGGAATGTCAGGTGCCGGATGTAGCATTGAAGGGAAACATTAAGAGGTTCCTCATCCGGCAGGAGATCCATCACATCAGGGATATTGACTACACGGTGCGGAGCCGATATGAAGCAGAACTGCAAAAAACTGGGAATGAGCAGCGTGTGATGAAATATCTGAAGGTATTCGACCATATCAAACAGTACAGTATCCGAAATCAGATAAGCAGCCTGCCGGGAATGGCAAGGCACCGGATGCAGTATAAAGCGCAGATTATATTCCTGCCTTACCTGCCGGATCCGGAACTGGTTAAGGATTTTGAATACGTCCAGGATAAGCAGGAACTGGTATGGGATTTTGCAAGGAGAGCGGCTGATAAATTGAAAAGGCAGGTGTTCCTGCTGTTAAACTATATATTGGAAAATCTATACCGATACAATCCAAAGGAAAGGCGGGTACGGTACTTACTGCCCCTGCACTGGCTGTATGATTTCTGTGTGGATGAAGGTATCGAAGATTTGGAATGCCTGGAATTGAGCCAGATTTGTCGATTTGAAAAAATCGTAGAGCAGAAAGTGGTCAATGTGAAAAATTCCATGCAGATCATTGATAACAGCCGGAAAATTTTATTTTTGACAGCACCGGAGATCCACTGGCATGCCAATGTGTGGTATATGGAACGGTTCCACTTGGCGGAGGACAGGCTGAATCCGAGCAGCCCGGTGCAGCGGCTGAGCTTTATAGAAGTTACCAACCGAAAGAACCGGGAGCTTTTACAGGAATACGCAAAATACCATGTCGGAATCGGAGGGCTTACCATAGCCAACATCCGGGGACAGTTATATGAGGTTAAGAAACTGCTGGAATATTTTAATGAAGAAATATCCATCTGCCAGGTGGATGAAAATCAACTGGATGGCTATTTCAGGGAGCTGGAAGAAAAGGATACAAAGGATGACACGTTTAATAAAAGAATTGTGTGTTATTTGAAGTTTTATCAGTTTTTGAATGTGCGTGGATACATCAAGGAAATTCCATTCCAACCGGAGTTTTATCTGAAAAAGACATACCCGGAGCATCATGACAGAACGGTGGAAGAAAAAGTTTATATGGAGATCCTGCATAAGCTCTACTTATTTCCGCAGGTTCCCAGGCTGATATTTTTACATTTGTGGTGTACCGGACTCAGGATCAGCGAAGTATGCACATTAAAAGGAGACGCCTATTATTGGGATGGGGAAGATGCATGGCTGAAAGTTTACCAGATTAAGATGAAGGCGGATAAAATGATACCTATACCGCTAGTGCTGTACAGAGTCATGCGGAAATATATAGAGAAGAATCATATCCGTCCGAAAGATTACATATTTAAAGGGAAAAATGGAGGGGCATACCGGGTGGGAACCTTCCGCCAGGAATTTCAGCAGCACTGCATAAAGAACCAGATTGCAGATGGGGAATATATTTTTAAAACCCATGATTACAGGCATACGCTGGCTACCCGTTTTTATGACGATGGCGTTTCTATACAGACAATCCGGGATTATCTGGGACACTTCTCGGAGGACATGACAAAACAGTATGTAGACTTCATGCCAAAGAGGATTGCCAAAGCGAATGATGCCTATTTTAAAAAACCGGGAAATGACCTGGCATCAGCAATCACAGTGAAGAAGCGTGGTGATAAGAAATGAGAAAAAGAATTTATGTATATGAGATGGACTGTTATACGCAGGCAACTGAGGATCAGATTGAAAAAATGCATATCCGCCCGGATCGGTATTTTGATCTGGAAGGGCTTCCTTCAGAGGATGTCGGCAGGTTGTTAGAAGATTTTATATGGGACAGAGGAAAAAAACTTGCCCCCTCCAGCTTGTCAAGTGAGCTGCTCTATTACAATAATATCAGGGAGTTTCTCATCGACCGGAATATCCGCAGTCTGGACGCAAAGACGGAGGAAAAAATAATCCGCATGCTGAAAGGTTGGATGATGGAGAAAGGATATGCTTTATCGAGTAAAAAGTATCGGGCGGTATATGACAGGGTAGGGATTGAGACTCCCGGCATTGTAAAGCACATGAAGAAGATCCTGAAGTTTGCGAAAGAGGATGATGACCGGGATGAGCAGGAAAAGGATATCTGGAATCTGAAAAATTTTGATTTTCCAATTCACTCGAACCCGATCCTGAATATGGAAACCATCAACTTTACGAAGATTACGCAGCCGGATATCCGGGAGGAAGTGAAAAAAGCGGTCTTTATGCATCTGAAGTATTCCCCATTAGGAACGATTCAAAGTGAGATGACTGCCGTAAAGCGGTTTGCCCGGTTTCTTGAAAAGCGGTGTCCGGATATCAAATCCCTACAGGAACTTGAACGGATGCATATTGAGCAGTACCTGATTTACCTACAAACGGAAGCGCATGAACGGAAAAATTACAGATCGGATCTTTATGCCCTGCGGAGGGTGATAGAGGATGTCGGAAATTTATATGAACGGCAGAGCATGAGTGAACTGTTCTTAAGCAATGATTTTCCAAGCACTCCAAGGCATATCTTCAAGTTTTACACGGATGCGGAGATCAAGAGATTAAACGAACACATTTTCAAGATGGATGAGCAGGTTTGCAGGGCATTGATTATCCACCAGTTATTGGGAACACGGATATCGGATACGTTGACCTTAAAGCCGGATTGCCTGAGCATGAGGGAAGGGCGGTATTTTATAAGGATCCATCAGGTAAAATCCGTAACGTATGAAAAAGCCATCAGCGAAGAAGTGGCGCGGCTTATCATGAAAGCAATCGATTATACGAAAGAGCGGTATGGGGAAACAACATATATTTTTGTAAAGAAAAATGATCCTACAAAACCTTACCAGTATAACATGATCCAAAACCAGATCATGAAGATGATACGCCAGGAAGATATCCGGGATGACAACGGTGAACTGCTGCAGTTTGGTACCCATATATTCCGGCACTGCTATGGAAAGAAACTGACGGAAATGCATGTGGATGACTGGATGATAGCGAAGCTGCTGGGGCATACCTCAACACAATCTGTGCATTATTACCGGAAAATAGGAAATAAGCTGATGGCTGATGAGACAAGAACCGCAAGAGAAAAAATGGATATGATCCTATTAGATATCATAGAAGGATGGGATGATTATGAAATATGATAAAATGATAGAGATTACACAGGCCGAGAGCCGAAGGAAGATGGAGGTTGCAAAAAAAGCTATTTCTGGTATGCTTGATAATATGGAAAGGATTACCGTAGCAGAGTTAGTAAAGAGGACGGGGCTTTCCAGAGGATTTTTTTATAAAAACCAGATGGTTAGGCGTGAACTGGATGATGCCATTCACAGGCAGGAGGCAATCTTTAAAAATCAGCATCCGGTTATAATGGATAAAGAGCTTGAAAATACAATGGTTGATTTGAAACTTGAGTTATTAAGAGCTACAATGCAGAATGAGGAACTTGTTAAGAGTAATGAACAGCTTCGCCAGCAGGTAGAGAAGCTTCAGAAGCAGCTTGGAAGAAAAGAAATCTCTCTACTGAAACGATTGTAAATAAAATGGGAGAAAACAGATATGAAATACGATAAAATAGTTGCGATGAATCAAGCTAAGAGTAAGCAGAAAGCGGATATTGCTATAAAACAGATTGAGAAAATGCTCGAAAGAAAAGAGCGTATTTCGGTAACTGTGCTTGCAAAAAACACCGGATTTGCGAAAAGCTTTTTCTATAGAAATCAGGAAGTTAGAAAAGCGTTAGATGATGCCCAGCTCCAACAGGGGGAATGTTACAATCCGAAGAAAGTTATATTTGATAGAGCATTGGAAGAAACAAATATTAATTTGAAAAGTGCAGTTATGAAACTGAAAAAAAGGATAAAAGAATTAGAGAACGAGAATAGCAGGTTAGAGAAAAAGGTTGAGGAATTAACAGGAGAATTAAATAATCAGAAAAAATAAAACAATAAAGTGTGAAAGATAGCTAACAGCGAATAGTATGGAAACATATATTGGCTGTTTTGCTTTATATATATTGAGATAATCAAAAAAGTGTAGGGTTTATATTCAGGTTGCAGGTTTAAAATAATTGTGAGAAAATATAGTTGATTTTATAATGGATATGAGGAGGGCTATATGATAATCACTATAGATAGTGTATTACCTGATGATAAAGGCAATGAATATAAAGTTGTACGTAGTATTAAATCGGGGGGATTTGGACAAGTTTTTCTATGTGAAAGAATAGGTGATAAAAAGAAATTTGCTTTAAAGACAATGTTGAATGTATTTCCAACATCTGAAGAATATATTGCATTTCAAAATGAATTGAATTTAGCAAAGAAGATTAATGCTGAAAATACAATTACATATGAGTTTATGCATGATGGAAAAATATTAAAAGAATATCCGCCATTTATTATTATGGAATTTGCTGATCAAGGCTCACTAAACGATCTCATAAAACAGAAACGTATGAGTAACACATTTTTTACTAATGATGAATTGTATAACATGTTTTTGCAACTGTCTTTGGGAATGGAACATGTTAATTCCATTTTAGTTCATAGAGACATTAAGCCGGATAATATATTGATTAAAGATAACGTTTTAAAGATTACAGACTTTGGTTTGGCAAAATATTCTGAGGCAACAACTAGAAATGTAACATTTAAAGGATATGGTACCGCACCATATTGTGCGCCAGAAGTATGGAGGAATGAAAAAAATACGATTGCAATGGATATTTATTCTATGGGAATAGTATTTTATGAATTGGCAACATTAAATTATCCCTATGAAGTTATTGCTGGTAATTATGAGGAGGCACATTTATATACAGCGGTAGAAAACCCAATTCGGTTCAATTCTTCTATTGCACCTAATTTGGTTTCAGTAATTAATAGAATGCTGCAAAAACCTAAAAGCAAAAGATTTTCAAATTGGCAGGAAATTATTGATATTTTGAATAAAGGGAACAAGCTAGGGGCGAGTGATAATAAAATGTTATCATTAGTACAGTCGGCTGTAGCAATGCAAAATGCAACCGATAATGCGAGGCAGAGAAAAGAAGCTGAAGAAGCAAAAAAGAGAAAAGAGTGGTGGGATCATGTAAAAAACATAATGTTTCATTTCGATAATGAGATATTGAATCCGCTTAGAGAATATACGGAAATATACAATTCTCAATACGCTTCGGGTCAAATTGTTTTTAATTCAGCTAATTTTGATCTTGCAGAAGAGAAAAATATTATAACAATTAAAATGCCGAATTTTCAAACCATTACAATAACTTTATCAGTGCTTGATCCTGAAGCTTATAAAAAAACTATAGGATATACGATTTCTTATGGCATTCGCACTCCAACAGCCACAAGATATTCACATCCCACATGTAGGGGGAAGAAAGTTTTAGCATGGGGAAAAATAGAAGATAATCATAGTCAGGGCTATAATATTTTATTATTGGATAATAAAATAGATGAATATGGGGATTGGTTTATTATGTATAATACTAACTCAGGTTTTAATAGGGATCCTAGACCAGAACCATTTGCATTTTCTGAGAAAGAGTTGCCCAAAGAAATTAATTACATTGATGCAACACACATCTATATATCGAATATAGAGAAATACAATATTGATAGATTTCAGGAGTTAATAGCTCTAGGGCAATTAAGATCAATGTAATTTAGGGAGAAGTGAAAAAAAGAAATTATCTTAAGAGATAATGGACAGGACATTAGCGAACGGTATATCGTACGGGAACATGTATCGGCTATTTAATTTAATAAAGAAATATTGAAAAGCATTTAACAGGAGAGCTTGCCAGAAAGGTGAGCTCTTTTGCTTTTGGGGCTTTTTATTTAGGATGGAGCATATACAATTTGCGGAGCAAATGTGGGGTAGAAAAACAAAAGCTACTCAGTGAAGCTGTTGTTACACCCAGTGTTTATGCGGAGTATCAGATAGGGGGCTAATTTTATGGTGGTGCTCATAGGCTTGGTCATTATCTTTAAAAAGCAGATAACCACCCTGCTGCAAAATATCTTTAAGGAGATAAACAGCCAGTCTAAAGAGGTGTATTAATGTGCAGGAAAGGTGAGATTACGGTATTCCTGGCAATGATACTGTTCAGTGTCTGTGCACTGCTGTGTGTGATCGTGGAATCGGCCCGCACAGCAGGCGCCAGATGCTATCTGCGGATGGCGGTGGACTCATCCGCAGATTCCCTTATGGCCCAGTATCACCGGGAACTGTGGAATAAATACCGGATATTGGGTCTTGAGTATGACAAAACAGAGACGCTGGAGAAGGAGTTCAGGGAATTTATGAGGCCCTATATGGAAGCCGGCAACTGGTATCCCATGAAGGCGGACCAGATTCGGATCACAGATATGACAGGCCTTACCCAGGGGGACGGGAGATATTTTGAACAGGAAATACTGGATTATATGAAGTACGGGCTGCTCGATATGGATTGGGACGAATTGGATGAAGCAGGTGCAGGAGAGCTATTGGTGGCCTGGAAGGAGGGTAACAGCGTTAATCGCGTCTCAGAACTATATTCCGCCCATTCCAGGGAAGCTGTAAGAGTTGAAAAGGCGCTGGAGATAATTAACAGTACGCTTTTGGCCCAGAGGGAACGGTGGGAACAGGGAAAGGATTGCCTGGAGCAGCCGGATGGAGGCAGGTTCATTTCCCAGGCCAATAAAATGATACGGGAGCTGGAACGGATTCCGGGCCAGGTAAAGTCTTATGAGAAAAGGGCGGATGAACTGTATGTGAAACTGGCAAATAGCAGAGAACGGTTTTTGGAGGAAACCAGTGACCTGAGCGGGGATGTGCGGGCTGCGCTGGAGGAGGAAATCAGCCAGTATGAGTCATATGCGGCCCAGGACGGACAGCGCCGCAGGGAGGTTGAGGCACTGACAAATCTGAGCCGGGACAGGATTCAGTGGATTGGGGATGTGATTAATATGGCGGAGGAGGTAATGGAGTATATCAGTAACTGGGAGCCGGAGGATGAGGACGATGAGTTGGACGAGGCTGCCTTGTGGCAGCCGGTGAGAGCGCGCTGGTCCCAGTATGGCATGCTCTTGCTGGGAGTGGAATTCGGGGTCCGCGATAAGGAAAAGGAAGGTTTTCTGGAACAGGTAGGAAATATGGCAGGGAAAGGGATGCTGGAATTGGTATTGCCGGAAGGAACCGTTGTTTCCGGCACAGACCTCAGGCTTTCCGGCACACCGTCTGTCCAGAGGAAAACAGACGGCGGTGGATTGAAGGAAAAAGACCGGGATGGAGATTCCCAAAGCACCGGCTTTTTGACCGGAGCCAGGACACTGATACAGCGTCTGATTATAGGAGAATATGATATACGTTTTTTTAAAGGGTTTAAAAAGGAGATGCAGAAGGGGGAATTTTATGAGCTGGAATACATCATTCATGGAAAGAAGAAGGACAAGGACAATTTAAGCGGTGTGGCGGCGCGTCTGGTTGCCTTTAGAGAAGGACTCAATCTGATACATATCCTGTCAGATTCCGGAAAACGCCAGGAGGCACGGAGTCTGGCTCTGACCATAGTGGGAGGGACGGGGATCCTGCCTCTCGTATCGGTGGTGGCATTTTTTATCATGGCAGTATGGGCCCTTGGAGAGGCGCTGCTGGATGTGCGGTGCCTATTGGAGGGAAAAAAGGTACCGGTCTTTAAGACGGTCTCCGACTGGAAACTGGATTTGGCCGGACTTTTGGAGATGGGAAGGAGTGGGAGTCTGATTGATGGGGAAGGAGGCGGAGATGGGAGCGGAATTGATTATGAAGGTTATCTCAGGATACTTATCTTCGGCGGTTATGATACGGACCTGGTTTACCGGATGATGGATGTGATGCAGATTGTTACAGCAAGGAAACAGCCGGGATTTTCTCTGGAAAACTGTGTATGTACGGTGAATGCAGAAGCTCTTGTCAGTGGAAAACATGTGTTTTTTTCAAATGGAGTGTGGAAAAGCCGGGGACCGGAAGATGGTTACGCATATGATACGCGTATGGCTGTAGCCGGGAGCTACCTGGAAGACTATAAAAGCCCATAGAAATGAGAACTGCAGATTTTTCAGGAATGGGGAAAGGAGGTTCATGATGATGCCCTTTTTTCTGGTGCAGAATAAAGAATCAAAATCGTATTGTCCAGATAACAAAACAGCAAATAAAAATACAACCGCACCTCTCCAAGTACGTAAATGCTGTCGCCTGTTCCATGGAAAAGGGGCATTATCATGGAACTCCTGTCAGATGCAGGGGAGTCTTTCCATAGAGGCAGCCCTCAGTCTGTCCCTGTTCCTGTTCTTAAGTTTCTGCCTCATTATGCCCATGAAGATGCTGGACCGTCAGAGACAGATACAGGCTGTAATGGAATCCGTGGGGGAGGAACTGAGTCAGTATGCCTATGTGGAATACTGTTTTCGTACCGCAGAGGAGGGCAGTGCAGAGGTGGATGTAGGGAGGGCAGAGGATACAGCCTCATCCGTCCTGGCAGCTGCATATGCTTCCGCCAGGATATTGGGAGGGATTAACAGGGAGTGGGTGGAAGCTGTATCATTTGAGGGAACGGATATAGGGACGGATGAGATGGTCCATATAGTGATGAGATATAGGATGCGTCTTCCCTTTTCCGTATTAGGAATCAACAGCATTCCCGTGGAACAGGTATGCAGCCGCAGAATGTGGAACGGAGCGGATGGGGGACGTTTTGGAGATGGTGACAAGGATGGGGGCGGAGAAGAAGATGAGACAGTATATATCGGAAAAAACCCCACCCGCTACCACCGCTTAAGGACCTGCCATTATCTTTACAATGATTTAAAAGCGGTGGATTTTGGTGTTGTGGGGGAACTGCGGAATGAATCAGGAGGAAGGTATTCTCCCTGCGGGACCTGTGGTGCTGGAAACGGAGGTACAGGAAGCGGCAGTACGGGGAGCGGCAGTACGGGAAGCAGCGGTATGGGAAGCGGCAGTACGGTTTATGTCATGCCATATGGCACAAGCTTTCATCTTTCTAAAAGCTGCCGGTCCATCATTGCGTATGTTCAGGCAGTTCCATTGTCGCAGGTGGAATATTTGGGGGAGTGTTCTTATTGCATAGGAAAGTGATGTGGGGACGGGGGTGTGGTTTGTTTGGGGATATTTAATGGTGATTTGACAGAACAGTTAACAGCAGGACATGAAATAGCAGGAGTAATGCTGCGCTGCGGTTTCCTTATGATGCTGTTAATTGGAGCGTGGCAGGATATGAGGAATCACAGGATAAAGCTCAGCCTGATTGTGATATCGGGAGCCGCAGGAGCCGTTCTGCGATGTATGTATATTATGCTGGATACAGCAATCATATATCAGGATTCCGGATACCAGCTGCCTTTTGGTTTGGTGGCTGGTCAGCTTAAGGATACAGCCATGGCCATGGCTGTAGGCGGAGGACTGCTGTTTCTTTCCTGGATAACAAACGAGGCTGTGGGAAAAGGAGATGGATGGTTTTTTCTGATATCGGGCATTTATCTGGGGGCAGTAAAAAATCTGGTTTTGCTGACAGGCGGTTTAGGTGTTTGCTTTTTGCTATCCATGGTTTTGATGTTTAAAGGGATTATACAGGGAACAGACAGGGGAAGGCCGCGCATTCCTCTTCTTCCATTTCTGATTCCGGCGGGAATCGGGGTGATGTTCATATGAAGGGAAAAACGCTTAAGGGAAGTCTTACGGTTGAGGCCGCATGGATTATGGCCATGGTATTGCTGTCCATATTGGTGATGCTCCAGCAGGCAGGCCGTATTCATGATGAGGCCAAGGCCGCCATGGGCCTGCATGAGGCGGTGGAAAAGGGCCGTCATGGAAGTGTGAAGGAACTGGAAGCCTCTGTGTCCGGGGCGCAGGAACATATGGGCCGTCTCTTATTCTTTCCTGACTGCAATCTTATTATAAAGGAAAAAGGACAGAGGATATACGGAGAAGGCAGAGGAGGAAAATGGAAAAGGGAGATTGAGGCGGGAAGGTTCCGGCCGGAGACATTTCTGCGTAAGATTACTTTAATTGAAGGACTGGTCAAAGAAGATGGATATTAGCTACAGGAGAGAAGCGAAACGCAATTACCTGGTAGCGGGGATGGCAGAGACCACAGCCGGATATGAAGCCAGAATGCTGGCCCACAACGAGATTCGCGGACTGTTGAGGATGTACATAACATACCAGGATGGACAGCCCTCATATTGTTATGACATTACTTCCAGACAACCGTTAAGCCGTCTTCTGGAGACCCGTTTTATAACCAGGGATGAGATATGCCAGTTATTAATTCAGATACATACAGCATTGAATGGTATGGAGGAATATCTTTTAGATGCAGGCGGTGTCCTGCTGGAACCGGAATATATTTATGTGGAGCCGGAATTATTCCAGACCGGTTTGTGCCTGGTTCCCGGCGTTCAGGGTAATTTCCAGGAGAAACTGAGCCGTCTCCTGCAGTATATTCTGAAGAGGATAAACCATAAAGACAGGGAGAGCGTAGTCCTGGCTTATGGACTTTATCAGGAGAGCCTTAAGGAAAACTGCGGAATGGATGATTTGCTGGGGCTGATTGCGTCAGAACGGCGGAAGGGGAAGAGAAGGGAGTTATTGAGGGAGCCGGAGGGAGATTTTGCGAAGCAGGGAGGAATACGGGGAAAGGAATATTGGGAGAAGGAACGAAAGGGGGAAGATGAAGAGGAACAGGGGAAAGAGGCGGATACAGAGCGGAACGAAGTACGAAGTGATGAAATGCGAAATAATGAAGCACGAAATAGAGAAAAAAATAAAACCTCAGACGATGCACGAGGTAAAAAGCTAAATAGAAAACAAAGTAAAGGCCCTGGCCGGACTGAATCTGAATGGAAAGGAACCGTTTTTATACGGCAGTTTATCTTGTGGCTGTCAGTGGCAGTACTTTGTCCATCAGCACTGTGGATGTTCAAAGGGATGACAGCGGTCTTTGATAATTGGAAAATGTTAGCAGCAATAGATGGAGGCTTACTGGCTATACTGTCAGCCACGAATATATATGGGCTGTTCATTGGACATAGGGCTGCAAATGGAGATGAAATAGACTCAGATGAGGAGCAGGACCCATGGAGAATTTTGTATGAGGATGAAGATGACGAAGACGAGGATTTGGGCATTCAGCCGTCTCAGGCGTATACGAATAAGGATAAAAATGAATGTTTCCAGAAAATGCCGGAAAGCAGCGCCGAAGAATGCTTCCAGACCGTTCTTTTATCAGAACGGCCGGCAGAAGGGGAAGAGGTCCGGCGTTTATCTGCCCTCAATGGTTCGGATGAAGACATTGTAATATCCTATTATCCCTTTGTGATTGGTAAACACAAGGATTTAGCCGATTATGTGCTTCTTAAAGATACAGTAAGCCGCTTTCACATAAGATTAGATGAAGACAATGGGAATTATACCGTAACGGACCTTAACTCTACCAATGGTACCAGGGTCAGAGGTCGTTTGCTGGAGGCAAACGAGACAACACAGCTGGAGCCGGGGGACCAGATATTTATGGCTGACTGCGGATATGTTTTCTATTAGCTGCACACAGCAGCCCTGTGAGTGTGGTCGCAGAAATAGCAAATAGCACGGGGAGGGGGCATAAAAAATAACTTTATTACTTCAAAGCCACTTAACAAGTCCCTTAAAGTATGTTAAGATTATATATCATTGAGGATGTGAGGAATACGGATGGTTACAGGCATAAACAGGAACAGACCATATGTCAATATTGCGCTGGCAGCAGTCAACGTATTGGTATTTCTGTATCTGGAGGCCATCGGCTCCACGGAGGATGGCGTATTGATGGTAAAACATGGTGCTGTATTTGCGCCGTTTGTTATCCTTGGTGGAGAGTATTACAGGCTGTTTACTGCCATGTTCCTGCACTTCGGAGTCAGCCATCTGGCAAATAATATGCTGGTTCTGCTGGTACTTGGCGAGAAGATGGAAAAGGCGCTGGGTCATATCAAATATTTGATATTTTACCTTGCCAGCGGTGTTGCTGCCAACGGTATATCCCTGGCTGTCCAGGTACGGACAGGGGCGGCCAGTGTGTCGGCGGGAGCTTCAGGCGCAATCTTCGGTGTGGTAGGCGGTCTGGTCTATGTGATTGCCATTCATCATGGTCAGTTGGACGGACTAACCAACAGGCAGCTGGGTTTAATGGTTCTACTGACGCTTTATTATGGGTTTACTTCAGCAGGGGTGGACAATGTGGCTCACATAGGAGGCCTGATTTCCGGCTTCATTTTAGGTATCCTGCTTTATCGGAGAAAACATGCTGCCGGAATTTCCGGTATGGCTGGATAGAATGCAGGCTGTGTTAACCGCAGCGGAAGGAGGATTTTCAGAATGACAGATGACAATTGTATTTTTTGTAAAATAGCGGGCGGGGTGATTCCGTCAACCACTCTGTATGAGGATGAGGATTTTCGCGTGATTCTGGATTTGGGACCGGCGTCCAGAGGACATGCCCTTATCCTTCCAAAACAGCATTTTGCAGATGTATGCGTACTGGACGGGGATACAGCCGCCAAGGTACTTCCTTTGGGTGCCAAGATTGGCTCTGCGATGAAGAAATCTCTTGGATGTGCGGGATTCAATCTGGTTCAGAATAATGGAGAGGCAGCCGGGCAGACTGTGTTCCATTTCCACATGCATGTGATTCCAAGATATGAGGGAGGTCCGGCTATGGTCAGTTGGATTCCGGGAAAGGCTTCGCCGGAGGAATTGACAGAGGTTGCAGATAAAATCAAAGGCTGTCTGTAATTGCAATGAAGATTGAGAAGATGGATTCAGAAGATAAGAAACTGTTTGAGGAAATGTATCTGGAATATGAGGTATACCTGAGAAGGATAGCTTATGTCGAGGATATTCCTTTGGATTATATTGAGGATGTGGTACAGGATACATTTGTCTCATATGCCCGCTATAAATATTCCCTGGATATGTCCGAGGAAAGTAAGAGGGCGCTGCTGATACGTATTCTGAAGAGCCGGTGTATGGATTTTCACCGAAAGATGAAGTACAGGAGCTATGGGGAATTGGACGAAGAGGTATATAACAGTGAGGATTATCCGGCACACGATAAGGCTGCCAATCTGCCGGATTATGTAGTCAGCAAAGAGAGATGTCAGGCGCTTCTTGGGGAAATCGAGAGGATGCCTGAAAACTGGCGTCAGGTTGCGACGCTCAGATTGATAGAGGGACGGCCGACTAGGGAAGTATGCGCTATGCTGAATATTACAGAAAAGGCATGCTATTCCAGAGTCAGCCGTATCAGGAAGTATCTTGAGGAACTGCTAAAAAGTGATAATTGGCCCTAACTTTGTTTCACACATGATTCAATGAGAGATACAACTGTTTTAACAGCATTGTTCAGACTGCTTCGCTCCATGGCCTGTATATAGGTATTGCGGTTTAGGTATACATCGTTAATCGCATCAAACAGGGAGTTATCAGACAATGCTTCCTCCTCCAGAACCTTGCTGAATCCTTGTTTTGCAAAGGAATTGGCATTGAGAATCTGGTCTCCGCGGCTGGCCGCGGCTGACAGAGGGATGAGCAGATTGGGTTTGCGCAGTGTCAGAAGCTCGCAGATGGAATTGGCTCCTGCCCTTGATATGACAAGGTCGGCTGCCGCAAAAAGATGCTTTAGGGGAGCATCAACGTATTCATACTGTACATATCCGGCTGTTCCAATCAGACTTTCATCCAGATTGCCTTTGCCACAGATATGTATTACCTGATAGCTGGGCAGAAGCCTGGGGAGGATATTGCGGACCGCTGTATTTACGGCTACGGAGCCCAGACTTCCGCCTATGACAAGAAGTACAGGCTTGCTGGCAGACAGATGGGCGTAAGTGAGCCCGGACAGCCGGTCGCCCCGGAGCAGTTCCTCACGGATAGGGGAGCCTGTAAGTACGGCCTTGTCAGATGGAAGGTACTTAAGTGTCTCCGGGAAGTTACAGCAGACTTTATGGGCAGAGGGAATGCAGATTTTGTTGGCCAGGCCTGGCGTCATATCGGATTCGTGTATGATGACAGGTATTTTATAGTGCTTGGCAGCAAGAACCACGGGAACTGCAACAAAACCGCCCTTAGAAAAAATCACATCCGGTTTATGGCGTTTTAAGAGCCGTCTGGCCTCCGCGTAACCCTTGACAACGCGGAATGGGTCGGAAAAATTCTTGATATCAAAGTATCTGCGCAGCTTGCCAGAGGATATGCCATCATAAGGAATGCCCGCATTTTCAATCAGCTTGCGTTCCATACCCTGGTATGAACCGATATAGCGAATTTCGTAGCCAGCCTCCTTCAGTGAAGGGAGCAGGGCTAGATTGGGGGTAACGTGTCCGGCAGTACCGCCGCCGGTTAAAATGATTTTTTTCATAAAAACCTCCTAAAGAATATGAAATGCTGGTGAATCCGGCATTCATAAACGTCTACTATTATAGTAAGCATTAAACGCAAAAAGTCAACCCTAAAGGCAAAGGGAACTTTAGGAGATTTGGTAAACAGAGGTGTCACGTGGGAGATTATAAAAGAGATTCAGAACAGGACAATTCTATGGACTGCCCGATTTGGGGAACGGATGATATATCAGATGAAGAACTGTTAAAAGAATTTGAAGCAGTCAAGAATATGACCGTCCCCCTTCCCATTCCGTCCCCATCATCAGATGAGTTTGAAAAAATCTGGGCAACGATACAGGAAGAAAGGGCTGAGTCAAAGAATGTACCGGAATCCAACCAACCAGAGCACCCCAAGGTTATCAGACCGAGGTTTGGCTGGAAGCGGTTGGCTGCGATTGGTTTAATTGCCTGTCTTGTGGCAGGGAGTGGATGTATGGTGGCTATGGGGACGAAGTCGTATTTTTATCGGGAGAAGCAGTTGGGGGATGGACAAGGTATTTTTGTAAATGATTCATTTAAGGCCGAGGTCAATGGAGAGGATGAGGCTTATGAGGCTATTGATAAGGAGCTGAATATCAAACCTCTTAAATTGGGATATATACCACCTGACATGGATTTTTTAGGATTATATATAGAAAATGGAATAGCATATATGAAATTTAATTATAACCAAGAAAATGTTTTTTTAATACAGTCGAAGTACAATAAAAAAGTTTCATATAACTATAAGGATGATTCCCAATATAAATTTAATATTTACAATAAATGGATTGGAGAGAATTTAGATATCCATAGAGAAACGCTGTCAGATGAAAAATTGAGATATGATACATCAGTAGTATTAGATGGCTCATATTACTCTATTTCAGGTGTCATGGATGAATCTGTGTTTCAACAAATTGTGGAGCGATTAACATTCTAAACCCCTATTCCTGCACACTTGGCACCACCATAAATGAAACTGTACAGGCGATAGGTTATTGAATATATCTTTTTCATTGCTTATACTGTAATTAGCGGCGGCAAAGATCGTTTTCTTTTTGGGCCTATAGCCCGTATTCTAAACTGATTTTAGGTACTCTCATTTGCACCACCACCTGTCCAGCCTCTTACGGCAGAAGGACGTACAGTAAAATGATAACAGACAGAGTACCGTGCCGTAAATTTTACAATGGAGGTGCCTTTATGGATAAAATTTACGACAATTGTTGTGGTATTGATGTGCACAAAAAGCTCATCGTTTCCTGCTTTCGAAAGGGCAACAAGCAGGAAATACGCGAGTTTGGTGCAACAACCAGAGAGCTTCTTGAAATGGTTGACTGGCTCAAAAGCGGCGGCTGCGAAATGGCCGCTATGGAGAGCACTGCATCTTATTGGAAGCCTCTGTATAACATCCTTGAATCCTCAGACCTGAATGCTATGGTGGTCAATGCCCGCATCCGGCACAGTGTCGGATATCAATGGCAAAAGCGCACGCAGTATTTTAGAATACCTTCTTACTGGGGCGTCCATTGACGAAGCAAAATACGATGATATGTATCAGCAAAAAATCATTGCCCATAATCTCAAAGCCACCAAAGAACAGATCATAGACGACCTCAATGGTGTCATGAGTCCCCTGCAGCGCCGTATGATGAAAGGACTGCTGGCACATCTTGACGAGCTTAACATCCACATCAAAAATCTGGATGAGGAGATCGACAACTTTATGAAACCGGAAGAAAAACAGGCGTCTCAGGCAATTCAGGACGTCTCTGGCATAGGGAACACCAGCGCACAGGCTGTCATTTCGGTTATCGGAACAGACATGGGCCGTTTTCCTACAGACAGGCATATCTCTTCATGGGCAGGGTTATGCCCCGGCGATAACGAGAGTGCCAAAAAACGAAAATCCGGTAAAACCAGAAAGGGAAACTCTCTTTTGCGGACAACCCTGATTACCTGTGCACATTCGGCTGTCAAGAATAAAAAATCCTATTTCCATGCACAGTTCATGAGGATCAGTGCCCATAGGGGATCTAAACGTGCCTATGTCGCAGTTGCCCATTCCATGCTCATAGCCATTTACCATATCCTCAAAGACGGAGTTGTTTTCAAGGATCTTGGAGCTGATTATTACAACCAATTCAACAAGGAACGCAAGATCAATGCGTACCTGAAAAAGTTAAAAGCACGGTAGTTGCCGCCTGAACCTTCCAGATAAGTTCAAGAAACTCTTATAAGCTTGACAGGGGTAGTTTGCGCTTTTTTTGCTACCCGGAAGGTTATGTATCAAAGTAAAGGAGATATACTAATGAAAAAGTATTTAGTTACATTTTTAAGCAGTATTCTTATTTTGTCTATGATGACAATGAATGTTTATGCTAAACCATATAACCCAAATGACTATACCTCGGTGAACGAGGTTTCTGAATTATTACCAGTATCTATACGACAAAATAAGGTTTCTGAATTTGCTAAAGCAAGGGGAGATTTTTTCATGAGAGCTGATTTAGCAATTTCTGATGAAGGTAATGGGGATATTGGTGTAGTAGCCATTGGATATTTAGCCATATCAGTAGATGAGGCATACATTACAATATATCTGGATAGATGGGATGAAACATCCGAACGTTGGAGACAGGTAACATATTATGATGCTGAATATTATGCAAAAGATTATCCTGAAGGATTGGATACCCCTACAGTTAACATAACCTTTAAAAATCAGGAAAAGGATTATTATTATCGGTTAAGAGGTGTCTTCACAGCCGTTTATAATGATAATTTTGAAAGTTTTAGCCCAGTTACAGCTGGAATTTTGATTGAGTAAATATACAAATTGTGATAAATAATATACCAAAAGGAAAGGCGAACTATATATTCCCCTTTCCTTTAGCATTTTTACAGCCCTTTAAACTGTTTCAACGCCCTAGCCAACTGATCCGGACAAGATGTAGGCCTGGGACCGCACTGGATTCCGTCCAGTCTTCGGATAGCCTCATCCACGTCCATGCCTTCTATGAGGCGGGACAGGCCCTGTGTATTGCCGGAGCAGCCGCCTACGAACTGGACGTTGGTCAGTTTATTATCTTTTACTTCAAAGGATATCTCCCTGGAACAGACCCCCTGTGTTTTAAATCTCATATGTATTGCCTCCTGTAATAAATTCATGTATATCCGATTATGCCTTATGCAAAAGATAATGTCAAGTGAGAACAGGCTTTGAACTTGAAAATCTTCAGGCATCCTATATAATAGAAGAATAGTACAAGACAGAAGGAGGTAAATATGCTAGGAATTATTGGAGCCATGGATGAGGAAGTGGCTATGATTAAGGCGCAGTTGACAGATGTGCAGGTGGAGACAAGGGCTGCCATGGACTTTTATAAAGGAAAGCTGGAGGGGAAGGAGGTAGTCGTGGTCCGCTCCGGCATCGGCAAGGTCAATGCAGCTGTGTGTACCCAGATTCTGGCAGATATATATGGTGTAACAGGTGTGGTGAACACGGGAATTGCCGGTTCACTGAAGGCAGAAATTGATATCGGGGACATTGTGCTTTCCAGCGATGCACTTCAGCATGATATGGATGCAACCGGATTCGGCTATGAACCGGGACAGATACCCAGGGTGGAGACACTGGCTTTTAAGGCAGATGAAGGTCTTATACATCTTGCTGAGGAGTGTTGCTCCAAGGTGAATCCGGACATCCACACCTTTGTAGGACGTGTGGTGACCGGAGACCAGTTCGTTTCTGATAAGGGAAAGAAAAAGTGGCTGACTGATACCTTTGGAGGATATTGTACAGAAATGGAGGGGGCAGCCATTGCCCAGGCCTGCTATCTTAACTCCATCCCTTTCCTTATCGTGAGGGCTATTTCTGATAAGGCAGATGACAGTGCCTCAGTAGATTACCCTGCTTTTGAGGCTAAGGCCATTGTTCACAGCGTGAATCTGCTTACTGAGATTGTACGTTCCTTTTGAGCAGATAACCGTGAGGCTCAGCCGTTATGTTACATATGAGAACGGCAGCAGGGAGTTCCGGCTATTCCTTCCGGCAGGAATGGCTGTTTACTGGGGTATGAAAAAAGGCTGGACAGGGAATCCGGTCAGAAGAAGCATGTAGCCGGGAATCCGGCCAGGGAAAGCATCCGGATACAGAGGGAGAATCCTGGCGTATACCTTAACTGTATAAAGAAAAATCTCACCTATCAGAATCGTTTTTTAGGAGAATTTGGCGAACGATTCTAGGGACTCTCAACTTCCCAAATCAAAATCCGTTGCTATAATAGACTTTACCGGGAAACGCCTGACTGCAGGGGCGTTTCCCAAACCAGGCAGCGGCTGCAACCAGCAGCACGGGCCAAAAAATAATATAGAAACGGGATGGAATCCGGTAAGAAAGGGGAGCTTTTACTATGATGAGCTTTTTACAAACAGGAAAGGCACTGTACGTGCTGGCAGCAATCTGCCTGGCTGGAGTATTTACCAGGCTGATGGCGGGAAGCTTCTACAAACGATTAATTAAAGAGAGCACCAATATGGCATTGACCAAGAACAAATATCTGCGCGGATTGAAACAGAATGCAGAGGATACATATCGTATGAATCAGGGAATGAATAACACACGCGTTTATCTGGAACGCCAGATGTACAGCCTGCGGACCTTTGGTATGTCCGTCAAGGGACTGGACAACCTGTCAGGGCAGCTGACACTTCTCTGCTTCCTGGCAGGCGGCGGAGCAGCATTTCTCTCTTATTGGTTTAGAAGTGATAACTACTATATTGTATTGTACGGTACCACAGGCATCCTGGCCGGCATGTTTACCATGCTGGTGGATTACGGAGTTAACCTGGAATCCAGGAGACAGCAGCTTCTTACCTGCCTCCAGGACTATCTGGAAAATGTTATGTGGCCGCGAATGAACCGGGAAGGCACAGCGGAGCATGTGCCTGCCGTTACAGCCGAGGAGGACCGCAGGGAGCCGGCTAATCTGCGTTCCATAGGAAGAGACCGCCGTTCAAATAGTAATAACAGAAGGGGGCTGGAGCAGACTGCTGCCAGCAGGGAAAAACAGGAAGAGAAGTCAAAGGATAATTGGCTTCAGGATTTAAATCCGGAACAAAAAAGAATGTTGGGGGAATTGCTGAAAGAATTCATTTCCTAAATATGCTGACATCAGGAATTTATTTCCATGGTCAGAAAGAAATGGTATTATAAGGGAAATTATGTTATAATTTAAGAGATAAGCGGCTTTACCGCAGCACTGATAGAATCATGGGCATATGGTCCATGGACATAAGAAAAGGAGAGCGCGAGTTATGGGAAAGGAAGTTATGTTTGATTATTCCAAGGCAGCAGGATTCGTTTCTGCGGAAGAGATGGCCAACTTTAAGACCACAGTCATGAGTGCAAAGGAGACCTTGCTGGAGAGGACTGGTGCCGGTAATGATTTTCTGGGATGGATCGATTTGCCGGTAGATTATGATAAGGCCGAATTTGCAAGGATTAAGAAGGCGGCAGAAAAGATTCAGAATGATTCTGACGTCCTGCTGGTGGTAGGTATCGGCGGCTCCTATCTGGGAGCAAGGGCAGCCATTGAATTTCTGTCACACAGCTTTTATAATGTGTTACCCAAGAGCGTTCGCAAGACACCTGAGATTTATTTTGTAGGAAACAGCATCAGCAGCAAATATATCCATGACTTAAAGCAGGTACTGGACGGCAAGGATTTCTCCGTCAACATCATTTCCAAGTCAGGCACTACCACAGAACCTGCAATCGCATTCCGTGTATTTAAGGAAATGCTCATTGAAAAATATGGCAAGGAAGAAGCCAACAAGCGCATCTACGCAACCACTGACAAGGCTAAAGGCGCCCTTAAGAACCTGGCAGACGAAGAGGGATACGAGGAATTCGTCGTGCCGGATGACGTGGGCGGACGTTTCTCCGTATTGACGGCTGTAGGCCTTCTTCCAATTGCAGTAAGTGGAGCGGATATTGATAAGTTGATGGAAGGTGCTGCTTCAGGCAGGCAGAAAGCCTTAGATGCACCTTATGAATCCAACGCAGCCCTTCAGTATGCGGCTGTGCGCAACATCCTGCACCGCAAGGGCAAGGCAGTTGAAATCGTAGCCAATTATGAGCCAAGCCTTCACTATGTGTCCGAGTGGTGGAAGCAGCTCTATGGCGAGAGCGAGGGCAAGGACCAGAGGGGCATTTTCCCGGCGGCAGTGGATCTGACCACAGATCTCCACTCCATGGGACAGTTCATTCAGGACGGAGCACGTATCATGTTTGAGACAGTTCTCAATGTTGAGGAATCTCCTGCTGAGATTCTTCTGAATAAAGAAGACGTGGATACCGACGGCATGAATTACCTGGCAGGGAAGAGTGTGGATTTTGTAAATAAGAGCGCTATGAACGGAACTATCCTGGCTCACACCGATGGCAATGTACCCAACCTGATGGTTAAGATTCCTGAGCAGAACGAGTTCTATCTGGGAGAGCTGTTCTACTTCTTCGAGTTCGCCTGCGGCGTCAGCGGATATATCCTGGGCGTGAATCCATTTAACCAGCCAGGCGTGGAGAGCTATAAGAAGAACATGTTCGCATTGCTGGGTAAGCCTGGATATGAGGCTCAGAGAGAGGAACTGCTTAAGAGGCTGTAATGATGGGACGGGCCCGCGAGGGCTGGTCAGTCATACCATATAATCTTAGTCGGATGAAAGCTATATAAAAATACGGCGCAGAGAAAAGGCCGTCCTGCTGATGGGGTGAGTCAGCAGGGCGGCTTTTCGATCCCCGGATGTTTGGGAGCGCTAGGTTTGGGCCAGCCCGTGTCAGACCCTGCGAAGCTTAAGCTCCTTCCTGCGCTCACTTTAGTCCTGTCTTAACTGCCGTATCACAAAAAGCAAGGTATATACGGCCATGAAGCCTGACACAGCAGGCGCTATCAATCCGATGACAAACAGGTTATCCGGACAATAGGTGTAAGCCAGCCATATGAGAGGCATTCTGAGGGCCAGGGCGCCGAAACAGCAGCTGACCATGGTAAATACTGTCTTGGAACGGCCATTCATGAAGCCGTTGAGACAGAATACGAAGGAAACAGCCAGATAATCAAAGCTGCAGGAATGGAAGAAGGGAATTCCCGCCTCTATGATATCAGGATTGGTGTTAAAGAGACCAATCATGGTCTGGGGAGACAGTTGGGCCCACAGGAAGAAGACAGAGGATGCCAGTACCGCAAATCCAATGCCGGCTGCCAGGGACTGCCTTGCCCGTTCCGGCTTCCCTGCGCCGTAGTTCTGGGCCGTGATAGCTGCCAGGGCGCTGGCAATGGAAGTGGCAGGGAGCATGGCGAACACGTCATATTTGCTGGCAATGCCAACTGCGGCTGCTGCATTTACCCCCAGACGGTTGGTGACCGAGGTCAGATAAAGGAAGGACAGCCGCACCATGCATTCCTGAGAGGAGATGGGAATTCCTACCACTGCCAGCTCCTTCAGCCTGTCCCTGTCAATGCGCATGTTCTTAAGGCTAAAGGTAAATATGAACTTCCTCCTGTTAAGGTATACAACGGAGCATATCATGCTGATGGATTGGGAGAGGACGGTTGCCAGGGCTGTGCCGGCTACACCTAATCCCATATACTTTACAAAGATGATATCGCCCGCAATGTTGAGAACACATGACAGGGCCACAAAATACATGGGCCTGCGGGAGTCGCCGTATCCCCTCAGTATGGCACTTATGGCATTGTAGCCGCAGATGAAAAATATGCCGCAGAAGCATATGGTCACATACTGCCTGGCCTCATCCATGGAGGCGGCCGGTGTCTTTAAGGCAGCGAGTATGGCGTCCCTGAAAATCAGCATCCCAATGGTCAGCACCAATGCCGCAATTGCAAATACGGACAGGGTGGTCCCGATGGTGCGGCAGGTCCTTTCATCATCCTTCATGCCGGTATATTTTCCCACCAGAATCGTGCCGCCCAGAGTCAGGCCGGATACCATGCTGGTGATGATTTGGGTTACCTGGGTTCCGGTGGACACCGCGGCCACGCTCTCCGGCGTACAGTACCACCCGATGACCATCAGGTCCACGGCACCATAAAGGGCCTGTATGACATTGGCAATCAGAAATGGGACGGAGAATGCCAGCAGCACGTGAAATACATTGCCCTCGGTCAGCAGATTGTCGTTTTTCATGATGAATCTCTCCTCAATATAACATTTGATAAGAATAAAAATAAACCCTCCAGTAACTGGAGGGTCAATATGAAATATTTATTTTATCGTATTTTTTGAGAATGGAATCTGTATTTCCGTTACATACCGGGACGTATCATTGGTAAAACCCGCATCAATCAGAGTGATTTCCACGGAATCCCCGCAGCAGGAATATCCCATCTGATTCATATACTCCAAAAGCAGTACATAGTACTGTGACGCTTCCTGATGGGTGCCGGAGAATCTCACGCTTACATAATCCCCGGCCTGCAGATATTGTTCCTCCCCCTGATAGTGGTCCTCCTTCTCAAGAAGTACGAAGATACCTGAAAATGATTCAAATTTGCGGGCCTTCAGATTGGCAGAGGACAGGGAAACGCCTACCTTGCCCAGAAACATCACAGGTTCCAGGGTATTGGCTCTTTCCAGCTCGCGAAGTGAGAATTCCAGGTCCTCTCCCAGCTTGATATCCTTCCTCAGGTACGCAATCTGTCTTTTGTCAAAATGGAGGGTCCTGATTTCACCGCATTGTGTATGAATGGCATCCTCCAGGGCTTTGAGACGGTATTCCAGCTTCTGTTCAATCTGCATCAGTTCGCTGATTTTTGCCTGGGTTTCGTCCTTCTGCTCTTTTAACAGGCCCAGCATGATATCCACGTCCCTGTTTTCAAAGAACAATGCGATTTTCTTAAGGGATACACCCAGGGCCCGGAGATACTTGATGGTATTCAGGCGTTCAAACTGACGGGTGGAGTAATAGCGGTATCCGGTCTCCGGGTCCGCTGTCTCAGGGTGCAGGATGCCAATTTCGTCGTAATATCGCAGGGTGCGTATGTTGATGCCGAACAGTTCGGCCATTTCTCCGATTGTGAAAAGGTTTTTCACGTTTTATTCTCCACTTTATTCTTCAATTACCTGAATCTCCAGGAAATCAAAATCTACGGATTCAATGAAATTATCCTGCGTGAATCTGGCTTTGTCATGATACTTAAATTCCTTTACAGTAGAGTCCAGCCAGATGGGTTTTTCCAGATCAAATTCATAACAAATAGAATCCAGGGAATCAAAGACCATCTGAGTTCTGGATAAGGAATGGTCAGATATGCAGACCACAGTATCTTTTAGCAGATGGTTGTCTTTCATTAATTTTCCCCACATTCTGAACATAAAGCTTCTCCTTTCGCAAACTATTGGCGGACATATAGGTTTCTGATGTTTTAGTATAACATCTAATCCGGTGTTTTAAAAGTCATTTTTTGTATTGTTTACAATACCTGGAAGGCGAGGTCTGGGTGTACTGGTTAAATACCCGTTCAAAAAGGGAATGTAAATAACAGTACATTCTTCGGCCATATTTGAATTTTTTGTAACATCCCTTGCCCGTGGGGATTATTTGTAGTAAGCTATACGTAATGATAAACGTTCCCATAAGGAGGAAATGCAGGTGGGACAGGCAATTACGGATTATGTAAAGTTCCTGGCAGATGCCAGGGATGCGGTGTACCGTCTTAACTGTGACCAGAATACGGCCGGCCAGCTGGCGGACGAGGAAGAGATGAAAGAGCGGGAGCTTGAGACTGCCAGGAAGGCTGTGTCTGACTCCGTGAACCAGACTATTAAGAAGCGTTTGGATGAGATTAATTCCAGCTATGACCAGGAGATTGGAAAAGGGCAGGAACGTCTCAAGAAGGCCAGGGCAAAACGGGAGAAGGCCAAGAGCCAGGGGGTAAAGGAACGGATTGCCGAGGAGACCAGCGAGCTGCGGGAACACAACCGTGACCTGAAGGTCCAGATGAGGACATTGTTCCAGAAGAACCGGGTACCCGCCTGGTGCGGGACCACATTTTATTATGCTCTGTACTATCCCAGAGGGGTTAGGGAAATTATGATTTTCCTGCTTACCCTGGTAATCTGCTTTTTGGGAATTCCGTGCGGTGTCTATTTTCTGATTCCCCAGAGGGTTATCTGGTATCTGGCGGCTGTGTATTTTGTGGATGTCATCCTGTTTGGCGGGCTTTATGTGATGATCGGCAATAAGACCAGACTCCGTCATCAGGATACACTTAAGAGGGGAAGGGATATACGCAACCACCTGAGGTCGAACCAGAAGAAAATAAAGGTCATTACCAGAACCATTCAGAAGGACGGCAGTGAGGATTTATATGACCTTGAAAAATATGACGATGAGATTGCCTGTGTTGAGCAGGAGCTGTCGGAGATTGCTTCCAGGAAAAAGGACGCTCTGAGTACCTTTGAGAATGTGACAAAAACCATCATTACAGATGAAATCATAGCCAGTCATAAGGATAAGCTGGACAGGCTCAGGCAGGAGCTGGACGAAGTGTCCGCGAATCTTCGCAGTCTTGAGAGCAGTATCAGGGAACAGAATATACGTATAGCAGACATATACGGTCCATACCTGGGGAGGGAATTCCTGCAGCCGGAAAAACTGGCCCAGCTTTCCAGAATCATACAGGCTGGTTCGGCGTCTAATATTACGGAGGCCATTAGGATGTATCAGGATGCGGGGCAGGATGAGGGACGGTCATAAAATTTTAAATATAACAGCTATGTAAACAGGTCCTGTAGATTGCAGGACCTGTGTAATTTATGGCGCGGCAGATGTAATTATAATAAACAGAGGAGGGCGCACCAGGTTGAATATACTATTCGTAGTGCCATATCCGGAATTAGAACCGGTAGTACAGGAGGTATACAAGGAATATCCTGAAAAGAACAAGGTCACTGTGGAGTTTAAAGTGATGACGGTTGATATGGTTCGTCAGTACAAAATGGAGAGGGAATATGATGTTCTTGTGGGGCGTAACTTTACTCTTGAAGAGCTGAAACGCCAGTATCCCACTAAACCCGTTATTAATATCCCAATTACAGGTTACGATATAGTTCAGGCTCTCTACGAGGCCAAGAAGATGTATCGCTGCAGGAAGGTGGGAATTGTGGGGCGGTTTTTTCATATGTATCAATATGAACACATGGAAGAAATTACCGGAGTGGAAACTTCATATCATCCGGTTGAGCGGGGACATGATTTGGAATACTGTGTTGCCGAGGCAGTGAGCCAGGGGTGTGACTGTATTATTGGCGGCTATTCCGCATATCTGTATCTCAAGAACGGCCCTATTCCGGTAGTGACTATAAAGGTCAGCCGTGAAACCATTTTCAATGTGTTGGAAGAAGCGGTTCATATTGCGGAAGGGGTGAAGAAGGAAAAAGAAAAGTCTGAGCTTTTTAGAATCATTACCCAAATTTCGAATGCAGGAATTTTTTATGTTAATGATAAGGGACAGATTGAGATAGCAAACAGAGAAGCAAGAAAGCTGTTCCCAACTGTGCAGACATTACTGGGAATAGGGGGGGGGGGGGCTTATCTGAGGCAAATTGCTCCGTTTATGCAGGAGGAAGCGGAACGCTGTTTTGAGTCTGGTGAAAGCATAGTGGACAGAGTATACCTAAGGGAAGGCACTTCTCTTTCCACTGATTTCCTTCCCGTAAAAATAGGAAATTCCATGCCGGGGCTGGTGGTCAGTTTTATGAATGCCTCAAGAATACAACAGATGGAGAATCAGATACGCCGTCAGATGAGCGATAAAGGATTGGCTGCGCGGTATACATTTCAGGACATTATTCATAAAAGTGATATTATAGATAAGACCATTGAAAATGCCGGAAAATATGCGGGAGTATCCTCCAATGTCCTGCTGGTAGGGGAAACCGGAACCGGAAAGGAGCTTTTTGCACAGAGCATACATAATGCCAGCAGGAGAGCGGGAAATGCTTTTGTGGCAGTTAATTGCGCGGCATTGCCGGAAAGCCTGTTGGAAAGTGAATTATTCGGTTATGTAGAGGGGGCTTTTACAGGTTCAAAAAAGGGCGGAAAGATGGGATTGTTTGAGATGGCCCATAAAGGCACACTGTTTTTGGATGAAATAGCAGAAATTCCTTTGACATTTCAGAGTAAACTGCTTCGTGTGCTGCAGGAACGGGAAGTGCGCCGTGTGGGCGGTAATTCAGTTATATCCGTGGATGTACGGATTATTGCGGCTACCAATAAAAATCTGCAGAGACAGGTGAGCGAGGGGAAATTCCGGCAGGATCTTCTTTATCGTTTGAATGTTCTTAGATTATACATCCCTCCGCTGCGGAAACGGAGTGAGGATATCCCGCTTCTCTTCCATTACTATCTTCAATATTACAGTAATCAGTTCGGTTATGAAATGCCGATTCTGTCCCAAGGAGCGGAGGAGCTCATTAAACGATATGCCTTCACAGGCAATATCAGGGAACTTAGGAATATAGCTGAGCGGTTGAGCGTGGTTCATAGCGGATTTATGATAACAGAAGAAGAAATGGCGGCAGCACTGGGGCAGGATGATATAGAAATAACTGAGTATTCAGAGCGGCCGGTGACAACCGGTCACTCCTATATGATGTATGCAGAAGGCAAAAGGGAGCAGGAGAAACAATACATTCAGCGCCTGTTAAGTGAACACGGATATAATAGGAGCGAGACAGCAGGAGCCATGGGAATTGACCGTTCTACTTTATGGAGAAAAATGAAAAAATATGGGTTGCAGTAATGTTGCGTTGCAAAAATCATCATAAGCAACGAATTATTACCACAATTGGGAAAAAATTAACAAAAAGCGGAAAAGATGCTCATTTTGATTGATATGAGCATCTTTTTTCATGTTATCTGGTAATTGGCGTTGAGACATGGATGAAATCCAATAGAAACATTTTGAAACGGGTGTACAACATAATAATACAAAAAATTGTTGTAAATTAGCGTTATTGTGTATTGTTTATACGTTTGAAAAAAAACCGAGGAAAAATTTGGAAAGAATATATAATTTGGCACGATTATTGCTTTGAAAAATATAAGAATGATATAAATATGAGACAGGAGGAGAGATTCTTGAATATTGCAGTTTTAATGGGAGTATTTTTTGTATTACTTTTTCTGGGAGTTCCGATTGCATATTCGTTGTGTCTGTCTGCAGTGCTTTATATGGCACTTTTTATGGATGTACCTATGATAATCATAGGACAGCAGATGCTGAAAGGGGTGGACTCATTTACACTAATGGCCATACCGTTTTTTGTAATCGCAGGCGGACTCATGGAATCCGGCGGTATTTCAAAACGGATTGTGAACTTTGCCAGAACAGTGGTAGGTCATTTGCCGGGAGGTCTTGCTATTGTTACGGTAGTGGCGAGTATGATTTTTGCAGCCATGACAGGCGCCGGAGCAGCGACTACCGCGGCAGTTGGGGGAATCATGATTCCATCCATGCAGGAGGAAGGGTATGACGGCGGCTACGCCAGTGCAGTCCAAGCTGTGGGAGGAATATTTGGACCTCTTATTCCGCCAAGTATACTTATGGTTCTATATGGAGTTGCATCCGGGGAATCTGTGGGGGATATGCTGCTGGCAGGACTCGTACCGGGACTTTTTCTTGGGGTAATTGTCATAGCGGTAGTAGTATGGCAATGTATTAAAAAAGGATACAAGGGGGTAGGTCATTTTAACCTGAAACGGGCGGCAAAATCATTTTTAGACGCTATATGGGCGATACTTGCGCCTGCCATTATTTTAGGCGGCATTTATTCCGGCCTGTTTACGCCAACAGAGGCTTCTGCCGTTACTTGTTTCTATTGCCTTATCATAGGATTGTTCGTTTACAGGGAACTTAATTTTAAATCCCTGGGCAGGGTGGTATTCAAATCAGTCAAGACAGCAGCGGGTATCATGCTGATAGTAGCAGCCACCCAGGCATTTGGATGGGTCCTGACAAGGGCAGGAATACCCCAGATGGTGGCAGAAGGATTTACTTCTGTAATATCAAGCCCAACAGTGTTTATGTTTGCTGTTGTATTCATTCTGATTGTTGCGGGGTGTTTCATAGATGCAGTACCGGCACTTCTGATTTTTGCTCCCATATTGATTCCTACAGCAACCCAGTATGGAATTTCTTTGATTCACTTCGGGGTGGTTATGGTGGTTACCTTATGTATTGGCCTGGCGACGCCTCCGGTGGGAATAAACCTGTTTGTGGCATCTTCAGTAGGCGGACAGCCCATTCATAAAATCATACCGCATTTACCGGTACTTATTGCTTCAATTATAGCAGGGACCATAGCGATTGTATTAATACCTGGCATCTCAACATTACTGCCGGCGTTAATGAAATAAAACATAAGGAGGATTTTATTATGAGAAAGACTGCACTGTATATGTTATTGGCATCAGCTGTATTAAGTATGGGTGGCTGCGGCAAAGCAAATCAACCAGCTTCCGCTGATAATGGAGGAACAGAGGCAAAAACAGCAGAAGCATCAATTGAACTCAGTGTATTTGCTGGTTCTGTGGCGGAGAACACGCCCACCGGCACCGGGTTAAAGGCTATGGTAGACTATATCAATGAGATTGGCGGCGGTCCCCTGAAAGCGACGGATTATTATGATACGGCTTTGGGCGATGCCACATCCATGGTGCAGGGACTTCAGCAGGGAACAATTGATATTGGGGTATCTGGTACCGCCTATTTTTCAGGCTTGGTTCCGGAGGTAGAAGTATTCCAGCTTCCGTTCCTGTTTGATAATCTGGAAGAGGCCAGAGCAGCTGTAGATGGAGCTGCTTCGGAAAAAATATTTGAGAAGTTTGCCGAAAAGGGAATCGTGGGATTGGCTTTCTGGGAGAACGGTTTCCGTGAACTCAGCAATAATGTGAGGCCGGTCACGACACCGGCGGATTTAAATGGTATTAAGATGAGGACACTGCCTGCAACCGTACAGGTAGAGACATGGAAGGCTTTGGGAGCTCTGCCCACAACCATAGACGCATCTGAGTTATATACGGCATTGCAGCAGGGCACTGTCAGTGCGGAAGAGAATCCGCTTCATGAAATTGTATCAAGAAAGTTTTACGAGGTCCAGCAGTATATAACACTGACAGACCATGTTTATACCCCGTTCATGATGGGAATCAGCCAAAAAACATGGGATAAATTAAGTGACCAACAGAAGCAGGTTGTCATGGACGCAGCCAATGTAGGTAAAGAGGCCCAGAGGAAAGCCAACGAGGAAAAGACAATAGAGGCAAAACAGGTGCTGCTGGACAAGGGATGTGAGATTGTGGAAAATCCTGATAAAGAAGCATTTAAAGAGATTGCAGTGAGCGCCTGGAAGGTATTCACAGATGAAAATGGTACAGAGCTTCTTGATATCATCCAGAAGAATTAAAGGGGGAACTACAGAATATGAGAAAAATAACTGACCCCACATTGGTTTACCCATATTGACGCACCTGTCCATCATGACCCAGACGGTAAGAATCTGGACGCATATCCAATCAGCGATTGGTGTATTTCGGATTGTCTGATTCTGGATTTATCATTTGTGGGTGATAATGAGGCGATTACCGCCCAGATGCTGGAAAGGGCAAACGAACCCTTTAAGGATAAACACTATGATACGATTATAATCCGTTCTGACCGTGGACGAAGGGTATCTTGGGAGTCCGTGGAATTTTGGGATAATTCCTGCTGGGTCAGCGCTGACGGAGGAAAGTGGATTAGGGACTATAATCCTAAAGTGGTTGGATTTGACTTTCCGCAAGATTATGAAATACGCAAAATCCGTACTGCAAAACCAGAGGATCCTATCGTGCAGCCGGTACATAATTTCGTTCTGAAAGAGGGAGGAATATTAATGATTGAATACCTCACTAATTTATGGGAGGTAGGACAGCCGACTTGTCAGTTGATTGCGCTGCCGCTTAACACAAAAAACGCGGATGGATCCCAGATAAGAGTGCTCGCAGTGACAGAACAACCCTAAAGGAGGAATGGACATGAAGGGTTTTGTTTCAAAGCTTGATTCAGGGGTAAAGAGCATATTTGGTTATGCGGGGATTATAATGATTTTAATTGAGACGTATGCTGTCTTTGCCCGCAATGTTCTGAAGGCGCCGGCGCCATGGACGGATGAAACGCTGAAAATGCTGTTTGTATGGTCTATATTTGTTTGTTCCAGTCTGGCTTTTATAGGCGATGAGTTAATCGGTCTGGATCTTATTCAGGAGAAAATATCTGATAACAGAAAGGCCTATGGAGGTTTAAAAATCCTTCAATATGCCCTTGGGCTGGTGTTTGAAGTCCTGACGACTAACTGGGGTCTTAATATCATTTTGATGCAGCTTTCTACAAATGAAAAAACAGCTGTAGTTAAATATCCTTTATGGGTAATTAACATGGGTTTTCTGATAGGAAGCGTACTGCTGGTTATATTTGCCTTATGGAAAATATACGATTGCAGGAAGTACTTAAAGGATAATACCGCTAAAACAGAATAAGGCGGATGGAAAACGGGCAGCCGGCAAAGGCTGCCCGTTTTTCTGCTCTATATCCGGACTAAATGATACTTCACCTGATTCGCCGTCAGCAGCTGCGCCTCCCTCTGATGGCAGGTAAACACAATAATCTGATTATCATATGCCTTCACAAGCCATTTTAACGCTGTCTTCAGGCGCTCATCATCATACAGCACAAAGCTGTCGTCAAAAATCAGGGGCATGGTATCCCTTTTGCCGTTCTGGACCAGCTTGGCGGCAGCCAGGCGCAGGGCCAGATAAATCTGATCCATGGTGCCGCTGCTGACCTGCTCTATGGGAACCAGCTTGGAAGGCGTGTTCATGTATACATCCAGGTTCTCGTCAATGCTCATGCTGGTGTAAATTCCACCGGTGATACCGGATATGAGGTCAGAAGCCTCCCTGTTCAGGTATAATCCGAAGGAGTCGCGGATAGAGGTGGACAGGGTGGTCATGGTGTCCTGGGCCAGGTCGATGGCGTCCAGTTCCTCCTGAATGCGCTCGTTTTCCGTCAGCACATGTTTCAGGGCTTCGGCCCTGGTCTTGCAGTCAGCCAGATGTTCCAGCTTCTGTTCCAGCTCCCACTGGATACGCTGCTGCTGCTCTATCTCCTCGGAAAACTGGTCCTCGCTGGACTGGAGCTTTCCAATCTCCTCTGATAACTGCACCAGGGTCTGTTCAGACTGTTCCACGGCCTTGCTGAGCCGGAGAAACTCCGCCATCCTCCCCTCCAATGCGTTCATGGCATCCTGGGAAATGCTGGAGTCACCCAGGTGACGGGCGAATATTTCCTGGAGAAGGCGGGTGCTGGTGTCCAGCTCCTTTCGGAACCGGCGGTTCTTGCCCAGCTTAAGGATGCCGGTTATACAGGCAGCCAGGGCAATGGCGCCTGATATCCCTGCTGCGGCCGTAAGGGGAAATGGAAGAAGCACAAGGGAGCGCACCAGGTCCGGCGCCGCCAGGCACAGCCCGGCGGCTCCTGCGAAGGCCAGGGTGATTAGGAACATGAATACGGCGCAGACAGTCCTGGATTTCTTACTGCATGCAGCCAGGGTGTTCTGGTATTCACCGTAAAGCTTCCTGGTGTCCTCCATGTATTTCTGCACGGATTCCTGATCTGTAAACTGGCTGTTTAAAAGAATCTGCCGTCCTTTGGCGGACTTTTCAAGCAGACCTTCCTTTTCCTTTTGACAGCTGTCCAGCTGTTTCTTGATTTCATTCTTCTTGTTGCGGTACTCAATTAACTGGTTGGCATACTGGGGCGCGGATATTTCCTGCTCCGTCTTGCGTATATCCCCCAAAAGGGCGGTATAACTGCGTGCAGCCTCAGGAACCATCTGATTCTCCAGCTCCCGCCTCTGGCTTTTTAAGTATGCAGTGGCCTTGGTTATATTCAGGGCAATGCTGCCGGAGGTATTGAGGTTGGCGATGTAATTGCGCAGCTCAGCCACCATGCCTCCGTCCGTGGCGCATTTTAACTGGCCGATGCTGATGGTGTTGTCGTAGGCTGTTTCTGACAGGCCGCAGCGCAGCTGGTCCAGGAGGGCTCTGGTGGGTTCAACCTCTCTGCCCTGAGTTTCATTGACAATGGTCAGATCCTTGTTCTGCTTCTGAAACCTTCTCTGGATACGGTATATCTGGCCTTCGCTCTCCAGCCGCATCCATCCCTCGTAGGTGCCGCTTCCCTTCCAGGGCTCGTATTTGCTGTAGATGTCATTCCTGGCTGCCCGGCCCCTCTGTTTCTCAATACCAAAGAGCATTCCCCTGATAAAGGTGTGAAGGGTGGATTTGCCGGCCTCGTTTTTGCCGTACACTACATTCAGCCCGTCCTTAAAGGAGATATCCAGGTCGTGGAATTTACCGAATCCCTCGATGTGCAGACTTAATATCTTCATGGGTTCAGCTCCTTTCATCGGTGGTATGAAGAAGGGCATTTACCCCGTAATACAGGGCTTTCTTCTCCACCGGGCTCATCTCTTCTTTTTGAAGGGCCTGGATATAGAATCCAATCATATCGCTGGAATGCTCGGCAAACAGTGCTGAAAAATCATACTGAGGCTCAGAATCATCAATGATTTCGGCAATCCTGTATCTGGCCGTGAGCTGCTCCAGGTCAAATTCAATGTCAGGGTCCCTCATGCCCCTGATGCGGAACCGGTAAATATGTTTGGAACCCCGGTTTTCAATCTCATTTGATATGCGGTCACACAGTTCTCCGTTGGTGGTGTCCCTGGACACATTCACGGCCAGTGGTATGTACTGGAGGCTGGCGGAAGGAATAAACTGAAGGTTTATCAGTTTTCTGGTGACAGGATGAATCTCTCCCGCATAGAAGCCATGGGAACCGGTCTCAGTCAGGTCCAGGGGTTCGGGGGAGCCGCAGTAAGCAATCTTTCCGTCCGCCAGGACATGAGGTTTGTGGATATGTCCCAGGGCGATGTAGGAAAATGGGGAAAGCTCCAGGCTGTTGAAATTAATCGGCAGGTGGGCGGCGTCGCCGCCGTGGGCCATGAGAATTTGAATGCGGCTGTTTAAAGGAACCTGTATATCCTCCAGCAGGGGCGTCTTGATTTCAGCCGTGTGATAGCTGAATCCATGAACTTCCGTATTGATGTCCTCAAAGTAGACAGAGGTCAGAGCTTCATCCATAATGAAGGTCACGTTGGGACTCCAGGTAAAGCTTAACAGGGCAGAGTTCTCCCTGATGCGGTCATGGTTGCCTGCTATCAGGATGACCTTTACAGCAGGAATGGTGGAGAAGAGATAATTGACCTCCTTAAGGTCTTTCATCAGCGGCTGCCTGTGAAACAGGTCTCCGCTGATGAATAAGCAGTCCACATCCATCTCTTTTGTCTTTTCTATTATTATCCGGAAGGTATCTTTGATGGCCTGGGCGCGTTCCTTGCCCCAGGGCTTGTTTGCATCGGGACACATACCCCAGTGGATATCCCCGGTGTGGATGAATTTCATGTCTGCCTCCTGTCAAATGTTGGGTTCCCCGAACTCCGCGCTGCTACGTCCGGGTAGCGAATCTCTGCCCGCTTCTACGGGGCGGGCAGAGACGGGTTCCCCGAACTCCGCGCTGCTACGTCCGGGTAGCGAATCTCTGCCCGCTTCTACGGGGCGGGCAGAGATTCTTTATAATTCGCAGTTGTTTACTGTTCTTGGGAATGGGATTACGTCGCGGATGTTGGACATTCCGGTCAGGTACATGACGCAGCGCTCAAAACCAAGGCCGAAGCCTGCGTGGCGTGTGGATCCGTATTTCCTTAAATCCAGATAGAAGCCGTAGTCCTCCTTCTTAAGGCCCAGTTCGTCCATTCTGGCTACCAGCCTGCTGTAATCGTCCTCCCTCTGGCTGCCGCCGATGATTTCACCGATACCGGGAACCAGGCAGTCTACGGCTGCCACGGTTTTGTTGTCAGGATTCATCTTCATATAGAAGGCTTTGATTTCCTTCGGATAATCGGTTACGAATACAGGCTTCTTAAATACCTGCTCTGTCAGATAGCGCTCATGCTCTGTCTGCAGATCGCAGCCCCAGGATACCTTGTATTCAAATTCATCGTTGTGTTCTTCCAGTATTTTCACGGCCTCGGTGTAGGTAACCCGGCCAAACTCGGAATTTAACACATTGTGGAGACGGTCCAGAAGACCCCTGTCCACAAACTGGTTGAAGAAGTTCATCTCCTCCGGCGCATGCTCCAGAACAAACCGGATGATATATTTAAGCATGCCCTCTGCAAGGCACATGTTATCATCCAGGTCCGCAAAGGCCATCTCCGGTTCAATCATCCAGAACTCAGCCGCATGGCGGGTGGTATTGGAATTCTCGGCACGGAAGGTAGGGCCGAAGGTATATACGTTGCGGAAAGCCATGGCATAGGTCTCAGCGTTCAGCTGTCCGCTTACGGTCAGATTGGTGGCCTTGCCGAAGAAGTCCTGGCTGAAATCCACCTTGCCGTCCTCTGTCTTTGGGATATTGTTTAAGTCCATGGTGGTTACCTGGAACATTTCCCCGGCTCCCTCACAGTCACTGCCGGTAATCAGGGGCGTGTGAACATAGACAAAATCCCTTTCCTGGAAATACTGGTGAATGGCGTATGCAATTAAGGAGCGCACGCGGAATACAGCCTGGAAGGTATTGGTTCTGGCACGCAGGTGGGAGATGGTGCGCAGGTATTCCAGGGAGTGGCGCTTCTTCTGAAGAGGATAATCCGGTGAGGAGGTTCCCTCCACAGTGACCTCGGCGGCCTGAATCTCAAATGGCTGCTTGGCCTGGGGCGTGGCCACCAGGGTTCCCCTGACAAGAATGGCTGTTCCCACATTTAATTTAGACACTTCCGCAAAGTTGGGAAGGGTATCGTGATAGACAATCTGCAATGTTTCAAAAAAACTTCCGTCACTGACAACAATGAAGCCAAATGCTTTGGAATCACGCAGGCTGCGAACCCACCCTCCGACATTTATCTCCTTGCCAAGATGTTCCTCCGGATGTTTGTAAAGTTCTCTTACGGTAATCAGATCCATGACTGATATTCTCCTTTTCTCTTATCTATATATTCAGTATCCCCAATTCCCCTGGAAATGGACGGTAACTACATATACGTGATTATATGATATTTCACGCCATGTTTCAAGGCTTAACTTTCCCCTGGGTCCAGGTACGCAGCCTGTATTTTCAATATGATTACATTATCATGATGTATGAATGGGGAAAAGTTCGCATAAGGGACGTTACTTAACTGTAGCGGATTATGTCATATGTCCGCGGGACTGGGCGTTCCAGAAATTGGAATGCATCGGGTACAGATTATCAAATGGTTAAAAACGGAAAAAATGTCGGAAAAATGCACAAAAACGATGAAATAAATTTAAATATTTATGTACTATTTACGAAGTTTGTGGTATAATTAAAATTACAAAAAATTTAACAGCAAGAGGTGATAACGTGATTAAAAAAGAAATGATAGCTATGCTATTAGCAGGCGGACAGGGAAGCCGCCTTGGCGTGCTAACACAAAAAGTAGCCAAGCCGGCCGTATCTTTTGGGGGGAAGTACCGAATCATTGATTTTCCGCTGAGCAACTGTATCAATTCCGGCGTTGACACAGTCGGAGTATTGACACAGTATCAGCCATTACGTTTAAATTCTCATATTGGAATTGGAGTACCGTGGGATTTAGACCGGAACGTTGGTGGTGTAACCATTTTACCTCCATATGAGCGCAGCAAGGGCAGCGATTGGTACACAGGAACTGCCAATGCCATTTACCAGAATCTGGAGTATATGGAATCATATAACCCGGAATATGTTCTGATTTTATCCGGTGACCACATTTACAAGATGGATTACGAGGTAATGCTGGATTATCACAAAGCCAATAATGCAGATATCACCATTGCTGCCATGCCAGTACCCATCGAGGAGGCCAGCCGTTTTGGCATCCTGATTACGGACGAGTCTAACCGCATCACGGAATTCGAGGAGAAACCTCCTGTTCCCAGAAGCAACTTAGCATCCATGGGTATCTACATATTCAGCTGGCCTGTGTTAAAGGAAGCTCTGATTAAGATGAAGGAAGAGCCGGGGTGCGACTTCGGCAAACACATCATTCCATACTGCCACGCAAAAGGTGACAGGATATTCGCATATGAATATAATGGTTACTGGAAGGATGTAGGTACGCTGGGCTCTTACTGGGAGGCCAACATGGAACTCATTGATATCATTCCTGAGTTCAACCTGTATGAGGAATACTGGAAGATTTACACCAAGAATGATGTGATTCCGCCCCAGTTTATTTCCAATGAGGCAAATATTGAGCGAAGCATTATCGGTGAGGGAACTGAGATTTACGGCGAGGTAATGAACTCCGTCATCGGAGCAGGCGTTACCATTGCCAAGGGAGCTGTGGTGAAGGATTCCATTATAATGCAGGGAACCGTTATCGGAGCGGGAACCGTTGTGAACAAGTCAATCATTGCTGAGAATGTAAGGATTGGCTCTGGTGTGGAACTGGGAACAGGAGAGTATGCGCCCAGTACATATGACCCCAAGGTATACCAGTTCGATCTGGTGACCATTGGTGAGAATTCTGTGATTCCTGACGGGGTAAAGATAGGCAAGAACACTGCCATAGCAGGCGAGACAACCGTAAGCGATTATCCTGACGGATTACTGGCTGGCGGAAATTACATTATAAAGGCAGGTGGCGTAAAATGAGAGCAATCGGTATCGTATTAGCAGGCGGTAACAGCAAGAGGATGCGGGAACTTTCTAATAAGAGGGCAGTGGCTGCCATGCCGGTTGCAGGAAGCTACCGCAGCATTGACTTTGCACTCAGCAACATGACAAACTCCCACATCCAGAACGTGGCAGTATTTACACAGTATAATTCCAGGTCCTTAAACCTGCACTTAAGTTCCTCCAAGTGGTGGGATTTCGGACGTAAACAGGGCGGACTCTTTGTATTCACCCCATCCATCACACCGGAGAACGGCGACTGGTACAGGGGAACAGCGGACGCATTATACCAGAACCTTACATTCCTGAAGAACAGCCATGAGCCATATGTGGTCATAGCGGCAGGCGACGGCGTATACAAGCTGGATTATAATAAGGTTCTGGAGTATCACATTGAGAAAAAGGCAGATATCACCGTTGTCTGCAAGGACATGGAAGAGGGCACTGATGTGACACGGTTCGGCTGTGTGAAGCTGAATGATGACGGCCGTATCACGGACTTCGAGGAGAAGCCCATGGCATCTGACGCAACCACCATTTCCTGCGGTATTTATGTCATCCGCAGAAGGCAGCTCATTGAACTGCTGGAGCGCTGCGCGGCAGAAGACAGGTATGACCTGGTCAATGATATTCTGGTACGCTACAAGAACCTTAAGAGAATTTATGCTTATAAGCTGGACGGCTACTGGAGCAACATTGCTTCCGTGGACTCCTATTATAAGACAAATATGGATTTCCTCAAACCTGAGGTGAGGGATTACTTCTTTAAGCAGTATCCTGATGTATACACTAAGATCGATGATCTTCCTCCTGCCAAGTACAACCCTGGTGCTCTGGTCAGAAACAGCCTGATAACCAGCGGATGTATCCTGAATGGTACAGTTGAAAACTCCATTCTCTTTAAAAAGGCATACGTGGGCAATAATTGTGTAATAAAGAATTCTATTATTTTAAATGATGTTTATATTGGTGACAACACAGTGATTGAGAACTGCATCGTAGAGAGCAGGGATACCATCCGTGCCAACACCACACACATCGGCACACCGGAGAACATCAAAATCGTTGTGGAGAAAAACGAAAGGTATACATTATAATACGCACACAGCCCCGCGGAACGCACGGGGAGCGCAGAGCGGGGGACCGGCGGGATAAGACGGAAGGGGTAGAAAACATGCAGGTTACAGACGTGAGAGTGAGACGGGTTGAAAAGGAAGGCAAGATGAAAGCAATTGTTTCCATCACTCTGGACAACGAATTCGTCATTCATGACATCAAGGTAATTGAGGGGGAGAAGGGGTTATTCATAGCCATGCCAAGCCGTAAGGCAGCGGACGGAGAGTACCGCGATATTGCTCATCCTATTAACTCCAACACAAGGGATATGATTCAGACCATGATTCTGAATAAGTATGAGACAACCTTGCTGGAGAATGAGGCGGCAGAGGATGGAATGGCATAAGATACACACAGAATAATGTATGGGAGCTGTCTTCCGGATAACGAATGTGAACCGGGACAGCTCTTGTTTTTTATGTTTGCATGTGCTAGATAAGTTAGTGATCGAAACCAGGATTTTGACATTACAGGATTTTTATGGCGCGCATACAGTGCATGCCGGGCCGCTATCTGTTTCAGGCCGCTGTCTGTTTTATGCTTCCATCTTCTTCAAGATACTTCTGGCCACGCTTATGCCATTTGCAGAAGCCTGCTGCAGTCCTCTGGTGACGGAAGCGCCATCTCCGATTGCCCGCAGACCCCTGATGCTGGTTTCAAAGTCAGCGTTGACCACCACTTTATTGGAGTAGAACTTGACCTCGACTCCGTAGAGAAGGGTCTCGTCGCTGGCAATGCCGGGAGTTACCTTGTCCAGGGCCAGAAGCATTTCCTTGATATCCGTCATGATGCGGTGGGGAAATACCAGGGACAGGTCTCCGGGTACTGCATCCTTCAGGGTGGGAATCAGGTTGTTGCGGCAGAGACGTTCCTCTGTGGTCCGGCGTCCTCTCTGGAAATCACCGAAGGTCTGAACCATGATTCTTCCACCGCATAGCATGTTGGACAGCTGGGCAATATGCTTGCCGTATTCAATGGGCTCGTTGAAGGGCTTGGTAAAGTTCTTGCTCACCAGGAGGGCAAAGTTGGTATTATTTGTCTTATACTCCCTGGACTTGTATGCATGGCCGTTTACCACTGCAAGGCCGTTCTCGTAGTATTCTGTGGCCACCTCTCCGGAAGGGTTGGTACAGAAGGTGCGGACCTTGTCGTCGAAGGTGGGGGTATAGTATACCAGCTTGGCTTCATACAGGTTCTCGTTTAAGAACTTCATGACTTCATCCCGGACTTCCACACGTACGCCTATGTCCACAGTGCCTACCTGGGTCTGGATTCCATGGTTTCCGCAGATGTGTGAGAACCAGTCAGAACCCTCCCGCCCAATGGCGGAAACCACCTCAGGGGCATAGTAAGCTTCGTCCTTGTCCGTTATGATACCCTTTACGGTATCGCCTTCAATGATGACGTCCTTTACCATGGTGTTGAATTCCATGGTAATGCCCTGGGCCAGAAGGTGCTCCTGAAGCCGGGTATAAATCTTATACCCTTCCTCTGTTCCGAGATGGCGGATGGGGCATTCAATCAGCTTTAAGTTAGCGCCGATGGCCTTGCGGCGGATTTCCTCTATTTCTTTCTGTTTGTCCACGCCGTATATATTGGTATCAGCGCCGAATTTTAAGTAGATGTTATCAGATTCCTTTAAGAGTTCAACAGTTTTATCATACCCCAGGATTTCCGGAAGGTTGCCGCCCACATCAGGAGACAGGGACAGCTTGCCGTCGGAAAATGCGCCTGCGCCTGCGAAGCCGGTGGTGATGGAGCAGGGTTTGCAGCCCACACATATCTTGGTGGTACGTTTTGGACAAACTCTCTTTTCGATGGGGCGTCCTTTTTCCACCATGAGGATTTTCATGTCAGGTTTCTTCTGGATTAATTCATACGCGCAGAAGATGCCGGAGGGACCTGCGCCAATAATGATTACGTCGTAATTTGTAGTTGGATTCATAGGGAAACTCCTTTCTTTCACTGCCTGATTTGCCTGGTTTCATGGGAATCCTTAAGATACGGATTCACCGGTGCGGACTCCCTGATACTCTCCAAAGCGCAGGGCACAAAAAAAACCAGTATGCAAAATAGAAGCATATAGTCAACTATCCCGGTAACTGGTAGAAACGTTCATCCAATCATGAACTTATACAGGCATCACAACGGTTATAGTTTAGCATAGTATGTGGCATTATGCAAGGGCGGAACACCCTAAAATCCATTATGGAATAAGGGCCGGAATCCTTAAGAAAAACCAATCAGACCTTTAGAAAAAATTTCATAAATAGTCAGAGAATAGTCACGGTATATTAAGGCAAATTCAAACATTATTGCATTCTCTTATGATATGATACATATATGAGATAAGATGATTCCACAATACATGATTCAGAAGAGAAAGCGGGTGAAAGAATGAAGGTGCGTACAGGTATCAAGCGGGTGGCAGCCGTAATGCTTATGGTGGTTCTGTGTTTCAGCGTGACAGTGGCTGTGAAGGGCTACGGAATGTACAGGGAGGCCATGGACAGCGTGAGCCTTGAAGATAAGGTGGCGTCCATACGTGCCAAGGAAAACTATACCACCTTTGACCAGCTTCCTGAGATTTATGTGAATGCGGTGCTGTCCGTGGAGGACCACAGGTTCTATAACCATCCGGGAATCGATGTGATAGCCATAGGAAGGGCTGTATTCAATGATATAAAGGCAGGGGCCTTTGTGGAAGGCGGAAGCACTGTGACACAGCAGCTGGCCAAGAACATGTATTTCAGCCAGGAAAAGGAGCTGGTCCGCAAGGTGGCAGAGGTCCTGGTGGCATTTGATTTAGAGAGGGACTACAGCAAGAATGAGATTCTGGAGCTGTATGTGAATACCATTTATTATGGGAACGGATATTACTGTGTGAAGGATGCCAGCATGGGCTACTTCGGCAAGGAACCTGAGGATATGACGGATTATGAAAGCACATTGCTGGCCGGGATTCCCAATGCACCCTCCTGTTATGCGCCCACTGTGAGCCGGGAACTGGCAGCCAGGCGCCAGCAGCAGGTACTGGACCGTCTGGTGAAATGCGGATATTTTACAGAGGAACGGGCTTTGGAAACCATGGCGGTTGGAAGCAGCCGGTGATGGCGGGAATATGATTTACAGAAACGGTTTACGTCCGGCTGGCAGATGGAGGAAAGAACCCTTTATCTGCTTTACATTTTAAGCGTAATCTGATAGAATGATGGAACGGAAAAAAGCGTTAGATACCCCGTGTGGTTTGTATCTAACGCTTTAAGGCGTGTTGTTAATATTAGGAAGATATTGGAAAATGCGGACAAATCATAAAACTGGAAGGCAAAGTGACGGGAAAATGAGCGGAATATGGGAGAGAATAAAAGAGCGGCTGGGATTTGGCAGGAAGGCAGGCGATAAGGAGGATGACAAGGTGATGTACATCATTGCAGGTTTGGGCAATCCCACCAAGGAGTATGAAAAGACAAGACATAATGTGGGATTTGAGGTCATAGATGTGCTGGCAGACCGTCTGGGCGCCACCGTGGAGGAGAAAAAGTTTAAGGGATGTTATGGAAAAGGAATCATCGGCGGACAGAAGGTGCTGCTTTTAAAGCCCCAGACCTTCATGAACCTGAGCGGCGAGAGCGTAAGGGCAGCGGCTGATTTCTATAAAGTGGACCCGGAACATATTATTATTGTATATGATGATATCAGCCTGGATGTGGGACAGCTGCGAATCCGGAAAAAGGGAAGCGCAGGAGGACATAATGGGATTAAAAACATAATTGCCCACTTGGGGACCCAGGAGTTCCCGCGCATTAAGGTGGGAGTGGGCGATAAACCTAAGAAAATGGACCTGGCTGACTATGTACTAAGCCGGTTCTCCAGGGAGGACAGGGCTGTCATGGAGGATGCGTTCAGGGAAGCGGCCGGGGCAGTGGAGATGATGATTACTCAGGGCGCTGACGCGGCAATGAATCAGTTTAACGGCCATAAGGGCTGATAAGGGGTGCAGGGATAGAATGGAAAATCCATTATTGGAATTACAGGAGTATGATAATCTGGTTAAGGCACTGAAATCCGGAAAGGGACCGCTGCAGGTAACAGGGACCCTGGATTCACAGAAGGTACATCTGATGTACGAGCTGGGAGAGGCAAGCGCATTTGCCTGGAAGCTGGTGGTCACTTATGACGACACCAGGGCCAAGGAAATCTACGATGATTTCCGCAGCTTTACCAGTCAGGTGTGGCTGTATCCTGCCAAAGACCTACTGTTTTACAGCGCGGACATTCACGGAAACCTGATGACCAGACAGAGGATTGCTGTGCTGCGCCACCTCATGGAGGACAGAGAGGGCGTGGTGGTCACTACCATGGATGGTCTTATGGACCATCTAATGCCCATTAAATATCTGAGGGAGCAGTCCATCACGGTGGAGAGCGGACAGATTATTGATTTGGATGCCTGGAAGGAACGTCTGATTGCCATGGGCTATGAGAGGATGGCCCAGGTAGACGGCATGGGCCAGTTCTCCATCAGGGGCGGAATCGTGGATATATTCCCGCTGACCGAGGAAGTGCCGGTGCGCATTGAACTGTGGGATGATGAGGTGGACTCCATCCGTACCTTTGACCTGGAAAGCCAGCGATCGGTGGAGCAGTTAGAGAGCATCACCATTTATCCGGCAGCGGAGGTGGTACTCTCAGGGGACCAGCTGGCAGCCGGAATCGGAAGGCTGGAAAAGGAAGAAAAGACATATGGGAAGGCGTTAAGGGAGCAGCATAAGCCGGAGGAGGCCCACAGAATCCACACCATCATCGAGGAACTGAGAAACGGACTGGATGAGGGGTGGAGGATTGGCGGGCTGGACGCCTATATCCGGTATTTCTGCCCGGATACGGTTTCCTTCCTGGAATATTTCCCCCAGGGTGAGAGCGTGATTTATCTGGATGAGCCTGCCAGATTAAAGGAAAAGGGCGAGACCGTGGAGCTGGAATTCAGGGAAAGCATGGTGCACAGGCTGGAGAAGGGCTATCTGCTTCCTGGCCAGACCGAGCTTCTCTATCCTGCGGCCGAGGTCCTGGCCAGGATGCAGAAACCGTTTGCGGTCATGCTTACGGGGCTTGACCAGAAGCTTCCGGGCATGAAGGTGAATCAGAAATTCAGCATAGATGTTAAAAATGTGAACTCATACCAGAACAGCTTCGAGATTCTCATTAAGGACCTGACAAGGTGGAAAAAGGAAGGATACAGGGTTATCCTGCTGTCTGCTTCCAGGACCAGAGCCAGCAGGCTTGCCAGCGACTTGAGGGAATATGACCTGAGGGCCTATTGCCCGGATGTGTGGGAAGCGGAAAGCGGGAATGCAGGAGGAGACGGTACTGTCAGCCCGGATTCCGGGAATACGGTTTCTGTTAATACCGCTGTCCGCAAGGTCCAGCCGGGAGAGATACTGGTTACCTACGGCAATCTCCACCGGGGATTTGAATATCCTCTTTTGAAGTTTGTATTCATCACAGAGGGCGATATGTTCGGCGTGGAGAAAAAAAGAAAGCGCCGTAAAAAGACAAATTACCAGGGCAAGGCCATACAGAGTTTCACAGAGCTGTCGGTGGGTGATTATGTGGTCCACGAGGAGCACGGTCTGGGTATATATAAGGGCATCGAGAAGGTTGAGCGGGATAGGGTCATTAAGGACTATATCAAGATTGAGTATGGGGACGGAGGCAATCTGTATCTGCCGGCCACACGTCTGGAAAGTATCCAGAAATACGCAGGGGCAGAGGCCAAGAGACCTAAGCTCAACAAGCTGGGAGGGGCTGAGTGGAATAAAACCAAGACCAAGGTTCGGGGAGCTGTCCAGGAGATTGCCAAGGATTTGGTGAAGCTTTATGCAGCGCGCCAGGAAAAGGCCGGATTCCAGTATGGGACGGATACGGTGTGGCAGAGAGAGTTTGAAGAATTGTTCCCCTATGATGAGACCGATGACCAGATGGATGCCATTGACGCGGTGAAGAAGGATATGGAGAGCAGGAGAATCATGGACCGCCTGATTTGCGGTGATGTGGGGTACGGCAAGACAGAAGTGGCCCTGAGGGCGGCATTTAAGGCAGTCCAGGACAGCAAGCAGGTGGTGTACCTGGTGCCAACCACGATTCTGGCCCAGCAGCATTATAATACGTTCGTGCAGCGGATGAAGGATTTTCCGGTGCGGGTGGATATGCTGAGCAGATTCTGTACGCCGGCCAGGCAGAAAAGGACTCTGGAGGACCTCCGCAAGGGAATGGTGGACATCGTAATCGGCACCCACCGGGTTCTGTCCAAGGATATACAGTTTAAGGACCTGGGACTGCTGATTATTGACGAGGAGCAGCGGTTTGGCGTTGCCCATAAGGAAAAAATCAAGCATCTGAAGGAAAATGTAGATGTGCTCACCCTGACAGCCACGCCGATTCCCAGGACCCTTCATATGAGTCTGGCAGGCATACGCGACATGAGTGTGCTGGAGGAGCCTCCGGTGGACAGGATGCCCATTCAGACCTATGTGATGGAATACAATGAGGAGATGGTGCGTGAGGCAATCAACCGTGAGCTGGCAAGAAATGGTCAGGTGTATTATGTATACAATCGTGTGACGGATATTGATGAGGTGGCTGGCCGTGTTCAGGCCCTTGTGCCGGATGCAGTGGTCACATTTGCCCATGGCCAGATGCGGGAGCATGAGCTGGAACGGATTATGGCGGATTTCATCAACGGGGAAATCGACGTGCTGGTATCCACCACCATCATTGAGACCGGCCTGGATATACCCAATGCCAATACCATGATTATCCACGATGCGGACCGCATGGGACTGTCCCAGCTGTATCAGCTGAGAGGCAGGGTGGGCCGTTCCAACAGGACCTCCTATGCCTTTCTCATGTATAAGAGGGATAAGCTTTTGAGGGAGGAGGCTGAGAAGCGCCTCCAGGCCATCCGGGAATTTACGGAACTGGGATCCGGCATCAAGATTGCCATGCGGGACCTGGAAATCCGGGGCGCGGGCAATGTGCTGGGGGCAGAACAGCACGGCCATATGGAAGCCGTGGGGTATGATTTGTACTGCAAAATGCTGAACCAGGCCGTGCTGGCCCTTAAGGGAGAGACATTGGAGGAGGATTCCTACGAGACCGTTGTGGAATGCGACATTGATGCATACATTCCCGTAAGTTATATCAAGAATGAATACCAGAAGCTGGATATCTATAAACGTATCTCCGCCATTGAGACAGAGGAGGAGTACATGGATATGCAGGATGAGCTTATGGACCGCTTTGGGGATATACCGCACAGTGTGGAGAACCTGCTTAAGATAGCGGCTATCAGGGCTCTGGCCCACCGGGCATATGTGACAGAGGTGGTTATTAACCGACAGGAGGTAAGGCTTACCATGTATCAGAAGGCCAGACTCCGGGTGGAGAAGATTCCGGACCTGGTGAGGTCCTACAAGGGGGATTTAAAACTGGTGCCCGGGGATGTGCCTTCCTTCCACTATATTGACAGGAGGAATAAGAACCAGGACAGCCTTGAGATGATGGGGAAGGCGGAAGAGATTCTGAAAGATATATACGGGATACGCATATAGAGGACCATAAAAAAGCAGCCAGGACTGTGATATTGATATGCTCATATCACAGTTCTGGCTGCTTTTATTTTGGAAAATCAGACTGTTTGCGGTTATTTACGAATACCGTTTACGCCGCGCAGCACCGGCATGACCATGGCCCGTCCTACAGACATCCCTGTACATACCGGGTTGCCAGCTCAATGTAATACTTTTCCGGTTTGGTCAGATAGCACCCCTTCAGGTAGGCCATGCAGCGCATCCATGTCTGCCGCGGACGGACGGAAAAGTAGGCGATGGGGGCTTCCGGATCCACGTAGGACTGTGGGAAAAAGGCAGGACATATCTGCTGCCGCACCATGTTCACCACGGTCCTGGTGCTGACAGATTCAAACAGTATCCTGGGGCGGAAGCCTGCTTCCTCAAAAGCACGGTCAATCATGTCCCTCATTCTGGTCTCTCTGGATATCAGGGTGAAGCTGTCCTCCCGCAGGAGCTTTAAATCTATCTCCGGAAAGGTCCGGAAGCTTTCATCTCCCGCTAGATGGGCAAGAGGGTGGGAGACAGGAAGGCCCAGCACCATCAGCTCTTCACCCATGTCCACATATTCCAGGGATGGGTTCTTCTGATTTCCAAAATAGGTGAGGCTGGCCATGGTGACTTCTTTCTGAAGTATCATCTGTTCCATCTTTTTTACCCTGGCTTCCCTGATGCTGAATGTGATATTGGGGTATTTTTCGCGAAAATACGGATATATGCAGGAGAACATGAGGGAACCCTGTTCCGGAGTATAGGCTATGGATATCTCACCGGCGTTTTCTTCTGTGATGTCGCTGATGATTTTATAAGTCTCCCGTTTCATGTCCACCATGCGGTGGGCCGTGGCCAGGTAAATGCGGCCCGCAAGGGTGGGAATCATGCTGTGTTTTCTGCGCTCAAACAGCGGAGTACCCAGCTCCTTTTCCAGACGCAGCAGCTGCTGGTTCAGGGCCGACTGGGTGAGATACAGCTTTTCAGCTGCCTTGGATATACTCTGTTCCTGTTCGATGGCAACGATATATTCAATCTGACGTAAATCCATGGGGGCTCCTTTTAAGCTTAATTATATTAAGAGATTATATAAAAATCAATAAGTTGAAATAAGTCATTACAGCTATTATAATCAAAACCAATAAAGAGTTCAATGGAAACGAGAAAATTATGTTGAATTCTCACAATAAAAAAAGGAGACAGGAGCATGAAGAGAAGCGTATTAGGGATGATATTGGCAGGAATCATGGCGGTTTCAATGACAGGATGCGGAGGCAGTGCCGCAAAGGACGGTGAATGGGCCAAGAATGTGGAGATTCAGGTGCCGGCCAAAGCCGGCGGCGGAACCGATGTGATGGCAAGGGCATTGGCCAACAAGGTATCAGCAGAATCCGGTTCCGCCATCACCATTGTGAATAATACGGACGGCGGCGGAGTGGTCGCGTGTGAGAAAGCAGCGGCCGGAAAAAAGGACGGTTCCACCCTGACACAGTGGCATCTGACCATGCTGATTAAAACAGCAGCGGGACTGTACGATAAATCGGCCACAGAGGACTTTACGGTCATTGGAGTGGCGGTGCCCAAGGATAAGGCCAACAATGTGCTGGTGGTATCCGGCGATTCTTCTTATCAGACCCTGGACGATTTGATTGGGGCTGCAAAGGAAAGACCGGGTGAGGTCATGTTCGGCGTGGAAACCGGCGGTACGGTACATATCCAGACAGGGCTGTTTGCAAAGGCGGCGGGAATCGAAGTCAAATATGTGGAGGCAGGATCCGATACAGAGAAGCTGACTGCCCTGGTGGGAAACAGCATTGACGCCTGTTTTGTAAATGCCAACCAGGCAAAGCAGTATGTGGAATCCGGTAAGGCCAGAGCTCTGGGAGCCATCTCCAATTCCGATGAGGGCGGACGCAGCAGCGTGCTTCCCGAAGTGCCTGACTTTATTGAGCAGGGCGTGGATTTCAGCTTCAAGATGCTAAATGTGGTCCTGGTAGGGCCAAAGGACATGGATTCGGAACTGGCATCCAGGATTCACGATTACTATGCATCCGCTGCCAATGACGCGGAGGTGGTAAAGACTCTGGCGCCTGCTGGAATGGAGATGGAATTTTTAAGCCTGGAGGAAGGTCGGAGCACCTTAAAGGAAATGCAGGGACAGATTGACGCCGTGGTGGAGGAACTGGGGCTTAAGAAATAACAGGAATGAAGACATGCGCATAAGGCGCATGATGAAGAAAAGCAGGTATAAGCAATATCAGGAAAGGGGCGAGATGCCGTGAGAATAAAAAGAGACCAGATAACAGGCGCTGTGTTAATTCTGTTGGGAGCCGTGGTGTTCCTGATGACCACTACCTTTTCCACCCCCATTACAGCTGCCTATCCAGGGCCCAGGATGCTGCCCTCCATTGCGGCTTTCGGTTTCACTGTATGCGGTCTGGGTATATTGGCGGAGAGTACCTTGAGCAAAAAAGAAGAGAAGGCATATATGGTAAAAGCAGGATGGGGGAGAATGGGGGCGTCCCTTATTATAATAGCGGCTTACATAGCGGCCATGACAGCGGCAGGTTATCTGATTGCCACACCAGCAGCCCTGTATGTGCTCACAACCATGTTTGCAGGAGGCGGTTCATCCACCCTTAAAGGAAGGATACTGTTTTCCGTGGCAGTGGCAGTGATCATTTATGTGATTTATGTATACGCCTTCGGGCTCACACTGCCATCAGGCATGCTGTTTGAATAGGAGGGGGCACGTATGATAGAATTTTTACCTTATATCGCCGGGCAGATTACCCAGCCCTTCAATCTGGTTCTGATGTTTGGGGCAACGGTCATCGGTCTTATATTCGGGGCCATTCCCGGACTTTCCGGAACCTTGGCCGTCATGCTTTTCATGCCGCTTACATATACCATGAATGCTGGAAGCGCAGTGGTATTCCTCATAGCCCTATGGGTGGGCGGCTGTTCAGGGGCATTTATCGGATCCGTACTTCTGGGAATACCCGGCTCCGCTTCCGCGGTGGCAACCTGTTTTGACGGCTATCCCATGGCCCAGGCAGGCAAGGCGGGCAAGGCCCTGGCCATCGGCATGGTGGCGTCCTTCCTGGGAACCTTTTTCAGCGCCATACTGGGAGCCCTGTTAAGCCAGAAAATAGCAGATATTGCCTTTGCCCTGGGTCCGTGGGAGTATTTTTCACTCTGCTTCGTTGCTATAACCATGGTCTTGGCCATTTCCAAGGGTAATATGTTTAAGGGACTTGCTTCCGCGTCCATCGGCCTGCTGTTTGCCTCTGTGGGATATTCCCCCATTGATGCAGAGCCCAGGTTTGTGTTCGGCAACATGTACCTTATGAGCGGTCTGGGGATGACCATTGTACTGATTGGTATTTTTGGGGTGGCCCGAATCGTTGAGGAATACGGCAAGGGATTCGGCGCCCTGCCGGACGTGGATACAAAATCAATCAAGGGCCTGGGAATCACGTTAAAGGAAATAAAGGCTCAGTTTGTGAACATTGTCCGCTCCTTTGGCATTGGCCTGGGAATCGGTTTCCTTCCCGGCATGGGGTCGGGACTGTCCAATCTTGTGGCCTACTCCAGCGCCAGGAATGGTTCCAGGACGCCTGAGATGTTCGGCAAAGGATGTCCTGACGGTATCTGGGCTTCTGAGGTATCCAACAACGCGGCCATCGGCGGCTCCATGATTCCCATGGCTGCCCTGGGCATTCCCGGTGATTCCACCACAGCCCTGCTGATTGGGGCACTTACGATTCACGGGCTGGAGATGGGGCCCATGGTATTTAAGAACAGCGGAAATGTGGTCTACCTTATGTTTGCCACTGTCATGGTGTGCGCTGTGCTGATACTGATTCTCCAGGCTCTGGGGATGCGGGTATTTCCGCTGATTCTCAAGGTTCCGTACCACTATATGTATCCGGCCCTTATCATTATTTCCTTTGTGAGCGCATACGTGGATTCCAGCAGCTTATACAAATGCGGTATGATGCTGGTGTTTGTTGTCATCGGCCTGATGATGAGCTATGGAGGACTGCCCACAGCGCCTTTGATTCTGGCCTTTATCCTGGGACCTACCCTGGAGAGCAATATGCTGAAGGCATTTCAGTATTCAGGCAGTGCAGCCGCATTCTTCACAAGACCCATATCCTGTGTGCTGATGCTCATAGGGATAGGGTGTGTATTTTCGCCAATGTTTTGCGCACTGCTTGGGAAAACAAAAAATAATAAACAAAAGGAGGCCAATTAAATGCCACTTAACAGTACTTCGACCACGAGCCTTCCTCCCCGGCAGCTGATGGAACGGTGCTGCCGCACCCCCTGGGTCAGTTATCTGCCGCCCTTTCGGATGGCGCCGGGCGTCTATTATGTGTCCGGCAATGACTGGGTGGCCTGCTATCTCATTGATACAGGAGCCGGGCTGATTCTTATAGATACGGCCATGCATGAGACGTGCTATCTGATGTTAGAATGCATCCGAAGCCTGGGATACGACCCAATGGATATTAAGAAAATTCTTCTGACCCATGCCCATGCAGATCATATAGGAGCAGCCAGGACCATGAAGGAACTGACCGGAGCCAGAGTTTATCTGGGAGAGCGGGATTTGTTCATGATACATGAGCGTAAGGATCTGATTTGCAGCGACGGATATACCTGCGGTGATATTGAACCGGATGAGATTTATTCGGATGACAAACCTATTGTGCAGGGAAATGTTTCCGTACGTACCATTTCCACGCCGGGACACACCCCGGGCTGTACCTCCATGATATTTGACGTGAAGGATAAGGACGGCAGGAGCTATACCTGCGGGATACACGGCGGGGTAGGGCTTAACACCCTCTCCAGGGAGTTTCTGGAACAGAACGGACTGCCCCTGAGCCTTCAGAAGGAATTCTGCGAAAGCCTGAGGATGATGGATCGGCTTCATGTGGACATCTGCCTTCCTTCCCACACCAATCAGGTGGGAATCGTCCCGCTGATTGGGGAGATTACAGATACCCATAATCCGTTTGTGGACGAAAGCATCTGGCATGAGCTGATGCATGAGCGCCTGGACCGCATGGAGGCCCTTATGGCAGGGGAGCGGTTTATTTGCAAGTCATGAGGAAGGGAGATGTTTTTGGCGCTTATTCGGCCCGTTCCTCTTCTTTGATTTCCCAGTGAATCAGGAAGGTAAGGGCGGACCTCAGCGCAATGATTCCGGCCACAATTCCTATTTCCTTCCACTCACGGACCACAACCGTGCGCAGGATTTCACTTCCCATCTTGAATTCCAGCCCCATGGCCAGGCCCTTTGCCAGATAAATCTTGGTGTCGGGGGACCTGCGGAGAAATTTAAGGAAGCTTGTGAGACCTGAGTATATGATGATACCCACGCCGATAAATTCAAAAATAATGATTGCGGTGTTTGCTGCCAGAGACAGCAGCCATTCCAAATGTTCCATGGGTTGTTCCCTTTCTTTTACTTGTTGACCGGCACCTGAATTGATTTTACCTTTACACCGTCCACCTTTCCCAGGTCCCCGGCAAAGGAACTGATTTGGTTCTGGGTTCCGTGCAGGACCACGCTGATGACGGAGACCCCGTAATCCCGGCAGGGAACACCCAGGCGGGCAATAATCAGACTGGACTGAAGGTGGAATTTTTCATTTACCGTTGCCACGGAATCAGGATTGCTGATGATGCAGCTGATGACAGCCAGACGGTCTTCCATAAAGTATGTCCTCCTTATTGTTTTCTACCCGGCAGGCTTCTGCAATAGCCAGATACATGCTTTTGCGCGAGCCGAAGTTATCTGTGGTTATGATATCACGGGCATTGACCTTTCGTAAAGCCCAAACAAAGCACAGGACAAGATAATTTTTTAACCCTTGCTTTTTCCTTCTGGCTGGGATATGATGGTAGTAACTAAATAGAACCTTTCTCTGATGCAAAGCAACCCTGAGATAAAGAGAGAGCGGAATTGTCCTGGCTGTGCAGGAGCCGGTTTGTGTGGTTTGCCGCTGATTATTTCCTCTCTCTGAATATCAGAGAGAGGTTTTTTGTATGTGCGCCTAGCGGCGCACGTCTCTAATGGGTGAAAGTTGTGTGTACAAGAGGTGCATGATGGAGCGGGTGATCACGCTGGTGGATAAACTGGACAAGTCCCATATGCTTTCCAGGGAGGAATTCATTTTCCTGCTTGATAACATAGGGGAGGAGGACTCATATCTGTATGGAAAAGCCAGGGAGGCTGCTTTGGCTAATTACGGAAACAGGATATATGTCCGGGGACTTATGGAATTTACTAATTATTGTAAAAACGACTGCTACTATTGCGGTATCCGGCGAAGCAACCAGAAGGCTTCCCGCTACAGGCTGTCACCGGAGCAGATTATGGAGTGCTGCCGCATCGGCTATGGACTGGGATTTCGGACCTTTGTGCTTCAGGGCGGCGAGGACCCATGGTTTACGGATGAGAAGATTGCCTATCTGGTGGAATGCATTAAAAAGCAGTACCCGGACTGTGCGGTCACACTGTCTGTGGGTGAAAAAGGGTACGATACCTATAAGCGCTGGTTTGATGCGGGGGCAGACCGTTATCTGCTTCGCCACGAGACAGCCAGCCCATGTCATTATGCCAGTCTCCATCCGCCTCAGATGTCTTCTGAGCACAGGAAGGAATGTCTGCATAACCTGAAAGCCATTGGCTATCAGACCGGCTGCGGAATCATGGCAGGCTCGCCGTATCAGACCACCGCCCATATTGCGGAGGACCTGGAATTTATGCACAGCCTTCAGCCGGAGATGGTGGGAATCGGTCCGTTTATCCCCCATCACGATACCCCCTTTAAGGACAGGCCGGCCGGCACCCTGCGCCAGACCCTTCTGCTGCTGTCCATTGTGCGGCTCATGCTGCCGGATGTGCTCCTGCCTGCCACCACGGCCCTGGGGACCATAGAGCCGGATGGAAGGGAACAGGGCGTGATGGCAGGGGCCAATGTGGTAATGCCAAATCTGTCTCCCCTGGAAGTGAGAAAAAAGTACATGCTTTACGACAATAAAATCAGCACAGGCGTGGAGGCGGCAGCCAATATTAAAGAATTAAAACGCAGGATGGCGTCCATAGGATACGAGGTAGTCACTGACCGGGGCGACCACAAAAAAATAAAATCAGTTCCTGACCTTAAAACCTCATAATTACTTTGAAGGTTACTTTAAGTATAAATTCCTCTGTTTTACAGATACTACATTTACGGGCAACAAAGAAGATAAATGACAGAAAGTAAAATGGAGGAATTTTGTTTATGAAAGCTACAGGAATAGTCAGAAGAATTGATGATCTGGGCCGTGTGGTAATTCCAAAAGAAATTCGAAGGACCTTGAGGCTCAGGGAAGGTACGCCGTTAGAGATATTCACAGACAGAGAAGGAGAAATCATCCTTAAGAAATACTCGCCTATGATGGAGCTCACCTCATTTGCCGTGCAGTATGCAGAGGCCATGGCACAGTCCACCGGCCTTTTCGTATGCATCACGGACAGGGACCAGGTCATAGCTGTAGCAGGAGGGGCCAAGAAGGACCTGCTCCAGAAGAATATCAGCCGTCAGCTGGAACAGGCAATCAATGAGCGCAGCACTGTCGTCGCTGCCAGGGAAGATAAGGCATTCATCCAGTTAGTGGACGAGGAGCTGGAGGGAATCAGTACCCAGGTGGTGGCGCCTATTATCTGCGAAGGCGATGCCATTGGAGCCGTGGCTCTCATGAGCCGTGAGCCAAGGGCCAAGTTCGGGGACGCTGAGATGAAGCTGGCATCCACGGCTGCCGGGTTTCTGGGACGGCAGATGGAAGGTTAACCGTTATATATGGATTTTTCAGTGGTATCCCGGCATGGGGAAGCGTTATTGCAGCCCTGTGCCGGGATGTTTCTGTTTTCAGGCTTTTTTTCTGGTTACATTATTATACGCGTCTGGTTTGGAATGTGTACTGGTCGTATTCTGCTGCGCCAGCCACTCCGCGAAATAGGGTTTAATGACGCTGAAGGGAGCCGGGCCTATATCCAGGAGGAAGCGGTTGAATTCCATGTTGGTATAGCGGCTGCCAAGGCTTTTTTTGGCCTCGCGCTGCATGCCCAGGATTTCCAGATAGCCCACATAATACTCCAGGTAATTGGCCGGATTCTCCGCAATGTCATAATAGATGGTGGTAATGACAGAGGAATCGCTGATGCGGAAGTAGTGGTTTAAGTAATCCTCCACCTGCGTGATGTCCCAGCCTTCATAGTGGATATTTACATCCAGGATGGCGTACAGGGCAAGGGTGAAGGCGGCATTGTGCCGGAGCAGCTCTCCCAGGTCCGGGTCCAGTCCGTTGTTCAGGCTGTAGGAATAGTATTCCACATAGGTGGCCCAGCCTTCTGAATAGCTGTTGAAGCTCAGGAGCTTACGCAGGTTGCAGGTGTTATGTTTGTTGAAATAGAGGGTTTGGTACATGTGGCCTGGATAACCCTCGTGGGCCAGGGTGGAGTACAGGTTCCTGGCAGTGTTGGTGCTTCCGTTGTTGATGTAGATGGAATTGTCCTGGGGGCGGTCAATGGGCACGGTCAGGTAGAAGGCCGGGCTCAGGGTGGCTTCCAGGGCAGCGGGTACATTTTTAATGCTGCATGTGTAATCCTCGATGGCCGGGAAATCCTTTGCGCACTGTTTCCTCAGGTCCTCCAGAATCTGGTTGGGATCGGTGAGGGCGAAGGAGTAGGAGTACAGTTTTTTCGCCAGGGCGGGATTTTCAGTCAGCAGTTCATCCATGGCAGTCAGGTCATCCATCATCTGGCTGCTCATGGCTTTTTTCAGGGCCGGGATATCCTGATAGGAAGTGCCGGTATACGCGTTCACCAAATACTGGTAATATTTCTTGCCCTGGGGGAAATAATACAGCCCCTTATCGTTGGTTCCGGTGCCTTTCAGGGGAGTCAGCCCCTCAATCAGCTTCTGGTATGCAGGCACGAAGTGTTCGTCAATGGCAGTATGGTTCCTGGCAATGAAATCCTCCTTTTCCTGCTTTGTCAGTCCCTCCACCTGCTCCAGACGCTCCGCAAATGTTTCTGCCATGAAGCTGTGGTCCGCGTCCAGAAGATAGGCGTTGCAGGATTTGAGGATACGGTCGATGACCGTGTCGCACAGCCCCAGTCCGGCATCGGCTTTTTCCTTTTCAAAGGCGATGATGCTGTCATAGTAGGTGTCAATGGAGGATAGTAGGGAAAGATAATCCTCTACGTCCTGTTTATTGTAGAATACATACTCGGACAGAAGTATGGGAAGCTGCGCCTGTATGCCCAGGGAAGAGGAAAGAGGCTGGTCGTAGAGCTCCAGTCCTTCACTGTCCAGCATGGTATTTAAATAGGATGACAGGATGTTGTATGTGAGCAGCTGGTCCTCACGGAGCAGGCGGCTGTCAATATCATTTAATTGTACTTTCAGGGATTTGGCATCATTAAGAGCCTGTTTACTGTCCTCCAGGGATACGGTCCCCAGGGTTTTATCGTAGTCAGTGATGCCGTAGGCGGCGGGATTGGCCAGGGTGTAGTGAAGCGTGATAAGGGAATTGTCAACTTCGTCCAGGAACAGGTCGTTGGTCAGCTGGTCAAAGGACGCCTGGGCATCAATGGTCTTTTTCTCATATTGTTCATAGGACTGGGTACTTTCCTGTGCAGCGGATTCCTTTGCCTGAGGAGCGGAAGCCTGAGGATGCGCAGGTGCCACGCATCCGGCTGTCAGGCAGATAACCAGGAGCAGGGATAAAAGATATTGTAAAAATATGGTTTTTCGTTGTCTCATTCTAAACAAATCCTCCATTGGGGTGTCTGTTCTGTTTTGTATTACGACATTATATAGTATATGAGCGGAAATTACAACTTATGAGCAGTGAAAAAACTGGCAGGGCCTTCCAAGGAGGGAAAAAACAGGGGGCACGTCTTGACGAACATGGGGGAAACGCTTATACTTAAAACTATTAAAATAAGCGGATTGGGCGCTGGGGCCGCCGGAGCATTTTTAAGAACTGCTCTGCCCCGGCCCTTAGCTTCCGCTCAGAAAAAGAGGGAATTAATCATATGTGTCAGGATTGTAAAAAAACATATTATATTACCACGGCCATTGCCTATGCTTCCGGAAAGCCACATATCGGCAATACCTATGAAATCATTCTGGCTGACAGCATAGCCAGATATAAGAGGGAGCAGGGATATGACGTGTTCTTCCAGACAGGTACGGACGAGCATGGACAGAAGATTGAGGAAAAGGCTGAGGCATCCGGTGTGACTCCCAAGGAATTCGTGGACAAGGCAGCCGCTGAGATTAAGCGGATTTGGGATTTGATGAACACTTCCTATGATAAATTCATCCGCACCACGGACCAGGACCACGAGGCCCAGGTGCAGAAGATTTTCAAGAAGCTTTACGACCAGGGCGATATCTATAAGGGTTATTACGAAGGGCTGTACTGCACTCCCTGCGAGTCCTTTTTCACCGAATCCCAGCTGGTGGACGGCAAGTGTCCGGACTGCGGACGTGAGGTAAAACCTGCCAAGGAGGAGTCATATTTCTTCCGCATGAGCAAGTACGCCCCCAGGCTGATCGAGTATATCAATGAGCATCCGGAGTTCATCCAGCCCGTATCCAGGAAGAATGAGATGATGAACAACTTCCTTCTTCCGGGACTTCAGGATTTGTGCGTGTCCAGGACCACCTTCAGCTGGGGCATACCGGTTGATTTTGATCCCAAGCATGTGACCTATGTATGGCTGGATGCCCTGACCAACTATATCACCGGTATCGGATATGATTGCGGCGGCAGCAGTACAGACCAGTTTAAGAAGTACTGGCCCGCTGACCTGCATCTGATTGGAAAGGATATCATCCGTTTCCATACCATTTACTGGCCCATTTTCCTGATGGCCCTGGGCCTACCCCTTCCCAAGCAGGTATTTGGCCATCCATGGCTGCTGCAGGGCGACGGTAAGATGAGCAAGTCCAAGGGCAACGTGCTCTACGCAGATACCCTGGTTGACTTTTTTGGCGTGGACGCGGTGCGCTATTTCGTGCTTCACGAGATGCCGTTTGACAATGACGGCGTCATTTCCTGGGAGCTGATGGTGGAGCGCATGAACTCTGACCTGGCTAATATACTGGGCAACCTGGTGAACCGCACTATCTCCATGAGCAACAAGTATTTTGACGGCGTGGTCAGTGATAAGGGCGCCTGCGGGGAAGTGGACGAGGATCTTAAGAAGGTAGTACTGGAGGAAGTGAAGAAGGCTGATGCCAAGATGGAGCAGCTGCGTGTGGCAGATGCCATGACGGAAATCTTTAACATCTTCAGAAGATGCAACAAATATATTGATGAGACCACACCCTGGACATTGGCCAAGGATGAGAGCCAGAAGGACAGGCTTGCCACCGTGCTCTATAACCTGACAGAGGCCATTGCCATCGGGGCATCCTTACTGTATTCCTTTATGCCCGAGACGTCTGAAAAGATTCTGGCGCAGATTCATACGGGCAAGCGTGAGCTGTCCCGGATGGATACCTTTGGACTGTATCCAAGCGGACAGAAGGTGACGGATAAGCCGGAGATTCTCTTTGCGCGCATGGACATCAAGGAAGTGCTGGAAAAGGTGGAGGCCATGCATGGGGCAGAGGCCGCTGCGGACCAGAACCAGGCAGGCGGTGAGGAAGGAGCGTCCGGCAGCGCAGAGGACAGCGGCATTGATTTGGAGGCCAAGGCGGAGATTACCTATGATGATTTTGCGAAGCTTCAGTTCCAGGTGGGAGAAATCATCAAGTGCGAGGCGGTTCCAAAGTCCAAGAAGCTCCTTTGTTCCCAGGTAAAGATTGGAAGCCAGGTGCGCCAGATTTTAAGCGGTATTAAGGCTTACTATTCTCCTGAGGAGATGGTGGGCAAGAAGGTCATGGTAGTGACCAACTTAAAGCCGGCCAAGCTGGCAGGCATGGTGTCTGAGGGTATGATTCTCTGCGCCGAGGATGCAGAGGGCAACCTGGCCCTTATGACGCCGGAGAAGAGTATGCCGGCAGGAGCCGAAATCTGCTGATAGGAATGCGGATAGAGATGCGGATATTGGCCAGGCAGGAGCCGGATGTCTGCCGCTGATTCGGGAAGCTGTGAGACGTTAAAAAGAATATGATAGATACCGGACAGAACCGTGGAAAGCGTATGCTTTTTATGGCTGTCCGGAAGGCAGGAGCGGGCGGTGATGACCTGCTCCTGTTTTTAAATCAAGAGTATACTGCTTGTTTTCAGAAGAAATTTTCAGGAGAAACGGAGGGGATTATGAGGATACTGAGCATAACAGCCCAGAAACCCCACAGTACGGGGAGCGGTGTTTATCTTACCGGCCTGATAAAAGGTTTTGCTACACTGGGGCATGAACAGGCAGTGGTGGCAGGGGTCTATAAGGAGGACGAGATACATTTTCCTGAAGGGACCCGGGTCTATCCGGTATATTACAGGACAGAAAGCCTGCCCTTTCCCATAGCGGGCATGTCGGACGAGATGCCCTATGAGAGCACCATATACAGCCAGATGACAGAGGATATGGTGGATGCGTTCAGACAGGCGTTTCTGGAGAAAACCAGGGAGGCGGTGGAGTGCTTCCGGCCGGATTTGATTCTGTGCCATCATCTGTATCTGCTTACTGCTTTGGTACGGGAGGCGTTTCCCCAATATAAAACAGCGGCCATATGCCATGGCACAGGCCTGCGCCAGATAAAGAAAAACAGCCTTGAGCGGGACTATATCCTGGCCCACATAAAGGAGCTTCATAAGGTGTTCTGCCTGCACAGGGAACAGAGGGAAGAAATCAGCCGTGTATACGGCGTGCCGGGGGAGCGGCTGGAAGTAATTGGAAGCGGTTTTGATGATTCTATTTTCCGGTATATGCCGGTTAAAAAGGAGGATGGGGTTAAACGCCTTATTTACGCGGGAAAGCTGTCTGAGAAAAAAGGGGTCATGAGCCTGCTGCGGAGCCTTGTGTGTCTGGAACAGCTGCAAAGACAGTGGGAACAGGGAGAAATGCAGCAGAGACTGGAAACAGGACAGCCACCGGAGCCGGTGAAAATTGAGGTATGGCTGGCTGGAGGGTATGGAAACCAGTTGGAGTATGAAACCATTAAGAAGCTGGCAGAGCAGTCACCTTACCCGGTGAAATTCCTTGGAAGGCTGGACCAGCCCCAGCTGGCAAAACGGATGAATCAGGCGGATGTTTTCGTGCTTCCGTCCTTTTACGAGGGACTTCCTCTTGTGGTGATAGAGGCCCTGGCCTGCGGTTTACAGGTGGTCTGCACAGACTTGCCGGGAGTCAGGCCCTGGCTGGAGGAAAATATCGGAACGTGTCCCGTGAAATTCGTGCCCCTGCCCGCGATTATGAATGCGGATGAACCTGTTGAACAGGAGCTTCCGCAATTTGAACGGCGTCTGGCTGAGGCTATAGGCGGAAGCCTGGGGATTGATGGCAGCAGCTTGGGGACGGATGGCGGGGTACTGGAGACGGATGGCGGGGTACTGGAGACGGATGGCGGGGTACTGGAGACGGATGGCAGGGCACTGGAGACGGACGGCATGTCCCTGGGGACTGTGGGCAGGGAATATATGACTGCTGCGGGCCCGTCATTAGCATCCCCTCTGCCGGATATGAGCCGCATATGGGCAGGCATAAGCAAAAAAATATTAGAATCCTGTAATTTTGTATAAATCCCCCAAAATCTGGATGAAAATGGGAGTACCATACCCTGTATCCTGGAAAAATCGCCCTAAAGTGGGAGAAACTTGCAATTTTCGCAATTTTGGAGTATGATGAAAGGAAATTAAAACATGAGGGGGCTATAAAGCCCTAAAGAGGGTACGATATGGGTAGAGGACGCAGCCGCGGGCCATACGGCGGCCGCCGACAGGGGCTTACGGGAAACCAGCTGAAGATTCTGGGAATTGTGGCAATTCTAATCGATAATATCGGCGCTGTGGTGATTCAGGGAGGGATTCTTCATGGAACAGACAGTGCTCTTTATCATGGGGTACTGCTGACGCCTTCCGGGCATTACTGGGTGATAGCAGGACAGGTCTGCCGTTATGTGGGGAGACTGGGATTTCCTATCCTGGCATATCTCACAACAGAGGAATTCGTGCGGACCAGGAACCGCCGGTGGTACGCCGTCAGGATGCTCCTGTTTGCCCTGTTATCCGAAGTGCCCTTTGATTTGGCTGTGTACCACACCATGTTTTATCCCCACTATCAGAATATGATGTTTACCCTGTTTGCGGGGGTACTGGTCATGGCTGTCATGGAGTCCACCCAAAGCCTGGGTTTGCAGGCAGGAGCCCTGGCAGCGGGATGCGCGCTGTCATGGGTGCTGCAGTTTGATTATAATGTGGTGGGAGTCCTGTACATAGCTGCCATGTACTGGTTCCGCCGCAGTGATACGGCCCAGGTGGTTGCGGGAGTGGGAATCTGCGCAGTGGAAAGCATCAGCTGCTATTGTGTGTCAGCCTTGTCCTTTGTGCCTATTGTATTGTATAATGGAAGACGGGGGGCATTTCAGCTTAAATATATGTTCTGCGTGTTTTACCCGGTGCATTTTCTGGTGCTGTACGGTGTGAGCATGTGGATTGCAAAAGGAGTTTAGAATCATGATATTTGATACACATGCCCATTATGATGATGAGGCATTTGACGAGGATCGGCCGGAACTTCTGGGACGTTTGCAGGAAGCCGGCGTCGGTGCGGTTATGAATGTAGCCGCCAGCCTGGAGAGCTGCCGCAGTACCCTGAAACTGGCCGAAGCCTATGACTGGATATACGGGGCCGTGGGAGTCCATCCCAGTGAGACGGGGGAGCTGGACCAGGAGGGCCTTCAGTGGATTAAGGAACAGTGTGGCCACCGCAAGGTAAAGGCCGTTGGCGAAATTGGCCTGGATTACTACTGGGAGGAACCGGCCCACGATATACAGAAAAAGTGGTTTGAGGCACAGATGGATTTGGCCAGGCAGGTAAAGCTGCCCATAATCATTCACAGCAGGGATGCCGCAAAGGATACCCTGGATATGATGAAGGCGGCTAAGGCCGGGGATATCGGAGGCGTCGTCCACTGCTTTTCATACACCAGGGAGATGGCCAGGGAGTATCTGAACATGGGATTCTTTCTTGGAATCGGAGGCGTGCTTACCTTCAACAACGCCAGGAAACTGAAGGAGGTGGTGGAGTATATACCTCTGGAGTCCATTGTATTGGAGACGGACTGTCCCTATCTGGCGCCGGTCCCCAACCGCGGAAAGAGAAACTCATCCCTGAATCTTCCCTATGTGGTGGAGGCTGTCAGCCAGCTAAAGGGAGTGGACCCGGAAACCGTCATGAAGGTCACCTGGGAAAATGGAAAAAAGCTCTGCCGGCTGTAGGCTGGCCGGTTATGGGAAACAGAGTCGATAAATAGACAAAAAGCGCTGTAATGTACGATATACAGCGCTTCTTTTTTCCCTGTACTTTTGCCCGGGCATTGACTTTTGGACGGGAATCCATTACTCTTAAAAGAGGGCCGAATCCGGTCCGCAGAAAGGAAATTATAATACATGGCGACTTTGGGCAATCCGAAAAATACCATTGAAATCATACAGAAATATCAGTTCGCATTCCAGAAGAAATTTGGCCAGAATTTTCTCATAGATACCCACGTGCTGGACAAAATCATAAGTGCCGCAGGGATTACGGGGGATGACTGTGTGCTGGAAATAGGACCGGGCATCGGCACCATGACCCAGTACCTGGCGGAACATGCCGGAAAAGTGGTTGCAGTGGAGATTGACACCAATCTTCTTCCCATTCTGGACGAAACTTTAAAGGGCTATTCCAATGTGACGGTTATCAACAGCGATATTTTGAAATTAGACATGAATAAGCTGGTGGACGAGTATAATGATGGAAGGCCCGTCAAGGTGGTGGCCAACCTTCCATATTACATCACCACGCCCATCATCATGGGATTGTTTGAGAGCAATGTGCCCATTGACAATATCACTGTCATGGTGCAGAAGGAAGTGGCGGACCGGATGCAGGTGGGGCCCGGCTCCAAGGACTACGGCGCCTTGTCCCTGGCAGTGCAGTATTATGCAAAGCCTTATATTGTGGCAAATGTGCCGCCCAACTGCTTCATTCCCCGCCCCAATGTGGGTTCCGCTGTCATCCGCCTCACAAGATATCAGGAGCCGCCGGTGCAGGTGGACGAGCCAGGTGTCATGTTCCGGCTTATAAGGGCTTCTTTTAATCAGCGCAGGAAGACGCTGCAGAACGGGTTAAATAATTCGCCGGAGGTTCCGTATACAAAGGAGCAGATTGCGGCTGCCATTGAGAGCCTGGGAGTTCCTGCTTCTGTCAGGGGGGAAGCATTGACACTGGAGCAGTTCGCCAGCCTGTCCAATTATTTTACCCGGACAGCGGGAAACGGGGCCTGAGGTTCGCAATGTAATGCCGGGAATACAAAAACGGGGACCGCGGTGTATTTCACGTGGATAAAGGGGAATAATCCTGGAAGGACAATTATCTGAATCATCAGAGAAATTATATATAAAACAGAAAGGAAGGTAAGTCGATGAACAAGAAAGTGGGTAAAATCCTGACAGCTGCGGCAGCAGGAGCAGCAGTGGGCGTGGCAGTGAAAAAGCTGCAGGACAGCCGGAAGGAAAAGGAAGATGAGAGGATTGCCGCCATTGAGGAAGCGGTGATGAATAACCGGGATTACGGTGACAGGAAAGCTTATCTGGTAGGCGGAGGCCTGGCCACCCTGGCTGCTGCAGCGTATCTGATCCGGGACTGCAAGTTCCCTGCCAACCAGATAACGGTTTACGAGGGCATGCACATACTTGGGGGAAGCAATGACGGTATCGGTACACCGGAGCAGGGGTTTGTATGCCGCGGCGGACGTATGCTTAATGAGGAGACCTATGAGAACTTCTGGGAGCTCTTTGGATCCATTCCATCCCTGCGCCAGCCCGGACACAGCGTCACGGAAGAGATTCTGGAGTTTGACCATGCCCATCCTACCTGCGCCAAGGCAAGGCTGGTGGATAAGGACGGCAACATTCTGGATGTGAAATCCATGGGATTTAACCAGGCTGACCGCATGGCCCTTCTGAAGCTGCTGATGACAGATGAGAAAAAGCTGGACAACCTGACCATTCAGGACTGGTTTAAGGAAACGCCCCATATATTCGAGACCAATTTCTGGTATATGTGGCAGACCACCTTTGCATTCCAGAAGTACAGCAGCCTGTTTGAATTCAGACGGTATATGAACCGCATGATTTTTGAGTTCAGCCGTATTGAAACGCTGGAGGGAGTTACCAGAACACCGTTAAACCAGTACGACAGCGTGATTCGCCCTCTGGAGACTTATCTGAGGAAGGCCGGCGTCAACTTCCGGGAAAACTGTGAAGTGACGGATATAGATTTCACGGACGGCCCCGGAATTACGGCTAAGACCCTGTATCTGAAGAAGAAAGTGGAGAGCGCAGATGACTCAGGCGAGGAAGCAGACGCTCCGGCCAAGACTTCCTATGTGACGGAGGAAGTCCAGTTAAACAAGAGCGATATCTGTATCATGACCAATGCGTGCATGACGGACAGCGCTACCCTGGGAAGCCTTTACAAACCAGCGCCCGCTCCTGAGAAGAAGCCAATCAGCGGCGAACTCTGGGCCAAGGTGGCCGGGAAGAAGCCGGGACTGGGAAATCCCGATCCATTCTTTACCAAGCCTGAGGAGACTAACTGGCTCAGTTTTACTGTTACCTGCAAAGGCGATGATATCTTAAAGACCATTGAGAACTTTACCGGCAATGTACCTGGCAGCGGCGCTCTTATGACCTTTAAGGATTCCAGCTGGCTTATGAGCAGCGTGGTTGCGGCGCAGCCTCATTTCGTGAACCAGCCTGCCGACCAGACCATTTTCTGGGGGTATGGACTGCACACAGAGGCCATAGGCGATTATGTAAAGAAGCCTATGAAGGATTGTACCGGACAGGAGCTGTTAAATGAGTATCTCCATCATCTGCATATTCCGGAGGACAGGATTGCGGAGCTGATGAAGACGGTCATCAATGTGATTCCCTGCTATATGCCTTATGTGGACGCACAGTTTGAGCCGCGCAAGATGAGCGACAGGCCGCCGGTGATTCCCGCAGGTTCCACCAACTTTGCAATGGTGAGCCAGTTTGTGGAGATTCCGGAGGACATGGTATTTACCGAGGAATATTCCGTGCGCGCCGCGCGTATTGCGGTTTACGGCCTTTTGGATGTAAAGAAAAAGATTTGCCCGGTGACGCCTTACAACAGGCAGCCTAAGATTCTTTTGAAGGCGCTTAAGAAATCATATCTGTAGTGGGCATAACCATCATATGATTAAATATTGGGCCGGCTTTTGCCGGCCCGGACTTTTGGAATACATGCAGGATAGGAGACAACACCAATGATATTTATAGGAGGAATCAGCCAGGGACAGAAAATACTGGATTATGTGAAAACTGTCATATGTGACCGGTGCGGCGGATACGGGCGCTACCAGGTATACATGACCTATATGTATTTCAGCTTTTTCTTCATTCCCCTGTTTAAGTGGAATAAGAGGTTCTATGTAAAGATGTCCTGCTGTGAGGCTGTCTATGAGCTGGACCCGGAGGTGGGAAAGGCGCTGCTTCACGGCCAGCAGGTGGATATAAAAAGTTCCGACCTGACTCTGGTGCAGGAGGGGCACCGCAGGGTATATTATGACAGCGGGACCTATAAGACCTGGAAAAAATGCGGCAATTGCGGATATGAGACAGAAGAGGATTTTGAGTACTGTCCTAAATGCGGCAGGAGACTGTGACGGACGGCTGCGTGCAGACGGCAGGAGGAGAAAAAACGGTATCCACAACTGATATGAGGCCAAACCACGCGTCTGTATAAGATGCGGCCGTACTCTGTTAAATTACCGGGCGCGGATTGAAACAGCTTGCTGTAATTTTTAAAAATTCGGCCTAGCCATTGAGCTTCCGGTATAGTATAATGGAATCAGCCTTTACGGGCATCTGATATTTGGAGAGGTGTTGGATGCTGCAATGGTTAGCAGCCATTGCATAAGAGAAAGGATGGGAAAATGACGGAAAATCAGAAGATGGATTTGATCCTTCAGAAGTTAGGAGGGATCGAGGGAGGCCTTGCCTCGGTAGGAGAAGATGTGCGGTTGCTGCAAGGAGACGTACAGTCGCTCAAAGAGGACGTGCAGACACTCAAAGAGGACGTGCAGACACTCAAAGAGGACGTGCAGACACTCAAAGAGGACGTGCAGTCGCTCAAAGAGGACGTGCAGTCGCTCAAAGAGGACGTGCAGACACTTAAAGAGGACGTACAGACACTTAAAGAGGACGTACAGTCGCTCAAAGAAAGGGTAACAAACATAGAGATTACCCTGGAAAATGAGACAAACAGGAATATCCAGTTGGTTGCGGAGGGGCATTTGAACCTGGACCGTAAACTGGATGAAGCTTTAAAGGAATTACATCCTAACACCATGTATCATTTAAAGGTGAATCACCTGGACGGCGAGGTCACCAAGATGAAGCGTATTTTGAATATGGCATAAAACAGATACCAGGATTGAATGCCGTAGTTCAAACCTCACGGTTCAAATCATAACAATTTCAGCAAACAACAGAGGATTTTGCAAGGCAGGCAGCCGCCGCATTGCAGAATCCTTTTTTCATGTTCAGCCCTCCATATAAGCCATATCCATTGCCGCATACGGGAATAACCAGGAAACTTTACCTGTTTTTACCTCCATTTTACGCGAACCTGCTTTTGGATTTTACCTGAATAATTTAGAATCTATAGATAGATTTGCAAGAGAGAAAGGAACGGAAATGGCGGATATTTCACTGGTAAATGTATGTAAAACCTATAAAGGCGGGCAAAATGCGGTCAAGGATTTTAATTTGGATATCAAGGACCGAGAGCTGATTATTTTTGTAGGGCCATCGGGCTGCGGAAAATCCACAACGCTGAGAATGATTGCGGGACTTGAGGATATTTCCTCAGGGGAATTATGGATGGATGACTGCCTGATGAACATGGTCGAGCCTAAAAACCGGAATCTGTCCATGGTATTTCAGAATTATGCCTTATATCCCCATATGACGGTGTATGAGAACATGGCCTTTGGACTCAGGGTACGCAGGATTCCGTCAGGAGAAATCGATGCCAGGGTGAGGGAGGCAGCACGAATCCTGGAAATCAGCCATCTGCTGGACCGCAGGCCGGCTGCATTGTCAGGAGGACAGAAGCAGAGAGTTGCAATCGGAAGCGTTATTGTGAGAAAGCCAAAGGCCTATCTTATGGACGAACCCCTGTCCAACCTGGATGCCAAGCTGAGGGCCCAGATGCGGGTGGAAATAGCAAAGCTTCATAAACAGCTTAACGCCACCATCATATATGTGACCCATGACCAGGTGGAGGCCATGACTCTGGGTACCCGGATTGTTGTCATGAACCGGGGAATGATACAGCAGGTAGCGCCTCCCGCAGAGCTTTACCGGAATCCTGTAAATAAATTCGTGGCGGGATTCATAGGTTCCCCCACCATGAACTTTCTGGATGTGGATGTGCTGGAAGAGGATGGAACAGTCTGGCTTCTGGGACAGGGGTGGCGGCTTCCTCTGGAAGGATATCAGGCCAGGAAACTGAAAGACAAAGGGTACACGGGAAAACGGGTAACCCTGGGGATCCGGCCGGAAGACCTTCATCAGGAAGAATATAGCCAGAAAAACGGTTCCAATGGTTTGAACGGAAATGGCAGCGGGTGGATTGGAGCTTACATAAGTGTCAGGGAAATGCTGGGAAGCGAGGTGCTTCTTCACGGGAATACAGGGGGTACGGGCCAGCTGTCGGCCAGGATGCCGGCGTCATGCCGGGTGAAGCCGGGAGAATTCATCCGCCTTTACGTGGATATGCCTCAGATTAAGCTTTTTGACATACAGACAGAAGAAAATATTTTATTTGATTAGGAGACAGTGATGAAATCAGATTCATTATTAAAAAAGGCAGGGCCTTATGGATATATTTTACCGGCTCTCCTGGTATTTGCCGTATTCCTGTTTTACCCGTTTTTCAAAACCATTTACCTGAGTCTTTATAAGACAAATAAAATGGGGCAGGCCAATCTGTTTGTGGGACTGGGAAACTATGTGGAGCTGTTCAAGTCGGCTTCCTTTTATAACAGTCTGGCAGTGACCTTCCTGTTCGTGGCAATCGTGGTGGTGGGAAGCATGGCCCTGGGACTCCTGGCAGCTGTACTGTGCAATAAGGCATTTCCGGGAATCCGTATATTCAGCACGGCGTATGCGCTGCCCATGGCCATCGCGTCCAGTTCCGCGGCCATGATATTTAAAATCATGCTTCATCCTTCCATCGGCATTATGAACAAGCTGCTGGGACTCAATATCAATTGGATCAATGATCCCAAATACGCGCTTGTATGTGTGGCTCTGCTGACAGCCTGGCTTAACAGTGGAATCAACTTCCTGTATTTCAGCGCCGGACTCAGCAATATTGATGAGACCATCTACGAGAGGGCATCCGTGGATGGGGCTAACGGGATTCAGAAATTTCTCCGGCTGACGCTGCCGGGCCTCAGCCCAATCATGTTTTATACCATCGTAGTGAATATCATACAGGCATTCCAGTCCTTTGGTCAGGTGAAGATACTGACCCAGGGCGGACCGGGGGAATCCACAAATCTGATTGTGTACTCCATTTACAGGGATGCGTTTTTTAACTACAGGTTTGGCAGCGCGGCGGCGCAGTCCGTCATACTGTTTGCCATCATCATGGTCATGACGCTTTTGATGTTTAAGGCAGAGAAGAAAGGAGTCAGCTATTAATGGAACAGACACTGGCCATAAAGGGCCGCGGCAGGGTCAGCCGCGAGGAAATCATTAAAATACAGGAGGAAGCCAACCGAAAAGCCATGACTGTAAGGAGAGTCAGGACCGGAGCCCTGATTGCTGCCAATGTGCTGGTATCCCTTTTCATTCTTCTGCCGCTGCTGTATGCGGTCAGCGTAGCATTCATGCCGCCTGGCGAACTGTTCACCACGGAAATGAATCTGGTGCCCAGGCAGCCCACGTTGGACAATTTCAGGCAGGCCCTGGTGAAAATACCGCTGGTGAGGTTTGTGTGCAACTCCTTTATCACAGCCGGACTGATAACAGTGGGACAGATTATTTCCTGTTCCCTGGCAGCGTTTTCCTTCTCCTTCCTGGAGTTTAAGGGCAAAAACGTACTTTTCATGCTGGTAATGGCCACCATGATGATTCCGGGAGAGGCCACCATCATATCAAATTATCTGACGGTGAGTCAGTGGAACTGGCTGGATTCCTATCAGGTGCTGATTGTGCCCTATCTTACGTCGGCAATGGGAATCTTTCTGTTCCGGCAGTTTTATAAATCATTTCCCATCTCTCTGTACGAGTCCGCAAAGATAGACGGCTGCGGAAATCTCAGGTTCATTTTTTGCATCCTGCTTCCGCTTACAAAGTCGGCCATTGGGGCCATGGCGGTGTATACCTTTATCAATGCCTGGAACATGTATATGTGGCCTTTGCTGGTGACCGGATCCAACGAAATGAGAACCGTGCAAATTGGTATCAGCATGTTAAACAGCGTGGACGCCCAGTCCATTACCTTGATGATTGCAGGCGTGGTTATGATAATCCTGCCGTCCATTTCCATCTTTATATTGGGACAGAAACAGCTGATACGGGGCATGTTCTCAGGAGCAGTAAAAGGTTAGGCACACCCGGAAAAGTTTATGGAATCAAATGAAATAAGAATAAATTATAAACGGAGGAATAACAATTATGAAAAAGAGATTAATCGGTTATGCTGCAGCTTTACTGGCAGTATCCATGCTGGCAGGGTGCGGTGCGCCGGCGGCGGGCACGGGCGCTGCCGCTGACCCGGGCTCCCGGTCGGGCGCATCCCAGCCGGGTACATCCCAGGCAGATGGTTCTCAGGCAGGCACATCTCAGGCAGATGGTTCCCAGACAGATGCCTTTCAAAATGCAGGCGCAGAGGGCGCGTCCATCACCTTCTGGCATTCCATGGGCGGAGTGAACGGAGAAGCATTGGAGTATCTGGTTAATAAGTTTAATTCTGAAAACACCATGGGAATCCGGGTGGAGGCCCAGTATCAGGGAGAGTATGACGATGCCATCAACAAACTGAAAAGCGCTCAGATTGGCAATATGGGTGCGGATTTGGTGCAGATTTACGACATTGGAACCAGGTTCATGATTGATTCCGGGTGGGTGGTCCCCATGCAGGAGTTAATCGACGCGGACGGATGGGATAAAACACAGATTGAACCTAACATCGCTGCGTATTATACTGTAGGTGATACCTTATATTCCATGCCCTTTAACTCATCCACACCTTTGCTGTACTACAACAAGGATATGTTTGACAAGGCGGGCATCACACAGGCGCCTCAGAGCCTTGGGGAGATCGGCCGGATTGCCGGTGATTTGGTGAACAAGGGCGGAGCCGGAGAACCTATATCCCTGAGCATTTACGGTTGGTTTTTTGAGCAGTTTACCTGCAAGCAGGGACAGAATTATGTAAACAACGGAAATGGACGAAAGGCAGCTGCCACAGCAGTTGAATTTGACCAGAACGGAGCGGGAGCAAAGACACTGGCGGCCTGGAAGGAACTGTACGACAAGGGCTATGCGCCCAATGTAGGCAGAGGCGGCGACGCGGGACTGGCAGATTTCAGCTCCGGCAAGTCAGCCATGACCCTTGGCTCCACTGCTTCCTTAAAGCAGATTATGGAAGATGTAAATGGCAAGTTTGAGGTGGGAACCGCTTATTTCCCCATGGTCAGTGACAGCGATAAAGGCGGAGTGTCCATTGGAGGCGCCTCTCTCTGGGCTCTGAACAATGAGGATGAGGCTAAGAAGGCCGCCACATGGGAGTTCGTTAAGTTCCTTGTTTCACCGGAGAGCCAGGCTTACTGGAACGCTCAGACAGGATATTTCCCTGTGACTGTAAAGGCTCACGAGGAACCTGTATTTAAGGAGAATCTGGAAAAATATCCCCAGTTCGGTACTGCCATTGACCAGCTTCATGATTCCACTCCCCAGTCAGCAGGCGCTCTGCTCAGCGTATTTCCTGAGGCCAGGCAGGTGGTTGAAACGGAGATAGAGAACATGCTTAATAGTGGAGTCAGCCCGGAGGAGGCTGCGTCTAAGATGGCGCAGCAGATTAATAAGGCAATCGAGGAATATAATCTGCTCAATGAATGATAATCATGGATTGGAGGGTATACTGAGTATGAAGACACAGATTTGGGCCCACAGAGGCGCATCGGCTTACGCGCCGGAGAATACACTGGAGGCATTCCGGCTGGCAGCGGAAATGGGAGCCGACGGGGTGGAGCTGGATGTCCAGTTAAGCAGGGACGGTGAGCTTGTGGTGGCTCATGATGAGACCATCGACAGGGTGAGCAACGGCACAGGGTATATAAAAGATTATACCCTGGCCCAGCTTAAGGAACTGTCCTTTAACAGGCTGTTTCCCGCCTTTAAGGACGCCCGGATTCCTACGCTTAAGGAAGTCTATGAACTGTTAAAGCCCGGGGGACTGACGGTGAATGTGGAGCTTAAGACCGGCATCATACTCTACCCTGAGATTGAGGAAAAGGTACTGGCTCTCACTGCTTCCATGGGGATGGAGGACAGGGTGATTTATTCATCCTTCTGCCATCCCAGCCTGGTAAGGCTTAAGGAACTGGACAGCGGCCTTAAGACAGGGCTTCTGTACTCGGACGGCTGGATTGACGCGGCAGCCTATGGGCGTCATACAGTAGGGGTGGATGCCCTGCATCCGGCCCTGTACCACATGCAGGATCCGGAGCTTATCCCGGCTGCCAGAAGGCAGGGACTGGCAGTGAATGTATGGACGGTCAATGAAGAACCGCATATGGAAATGCTGGTGCGGCAGAAAGTGGACGCCATCATTACCAACCGGCCGGACCTGTGCAGGCGAATCGTTGACAGGTACACAGAGCTATGACAGAATATTTGACAGAAAGCAGGCATATATGATAAGACTGGTTGCAATTGATATGGACGGTACCCTCCTGCGTCCTGACGGGCATATTTCAGAGAGGAATGTGCGTGCGCTTAAGGGACTTAAGGCTATGGGAGCCGAGTTTTTGATTTGTACGGGACGCAGCTATATAGACGCATTGGAACCCCTGCAGGAGGCCGGACTCAGGGCGCCTGTGGTGTGCATGAACGGAGCCGCTGTGTATGATTGGGACGGCAGGCTCATGGACGAGATACGGCTTTCCGAGAGACAGGTAAGGGGAATCCTGGACTGCTGCCAAAAGGAGGACATTATCTTTGATTTCATGACGGACAGAGGCAGCTATACCACAGCCGGGGAGGCACAGTTTAGGGCATGTTTTGAACGGAATGTGCTGCTTCCCATGGCGGAGTTTACCTATGAGGGAGTGAGAGACCGGTTCTCCTTTGTGGAGGAAGAACGGCTTTTTGAGCTGGGTTTGGCATTTTATAAAATATCGGTCATCCATGAATCGCAGGAGGTTCTGGGCAGAATTAAGGAGCGCCTGTCCGGTATAGCGGAACTGGCGGTTGCGTCCTCCTTTGCCACCAACCTGGAGCTGACCCACAGCTATGCCCAAAAGGGCCGGGCTCTGGCTTTTTACGCAGCCTCCAGGGGCGTGAGACCGGAAGAAATCATGGCCATAGGAGACAGCGAGAATGACTATTCCATGTTGTCCATGGATATAAAATATACAGTTGCCATGGGAAATGCCATGGAGAGTATTAAACGCACCGCCAAATGCCAGACCCGTTCCAATATACAGGACGGTGTGGCATATGCCATAGAGACCCTGGTCCTTACCAGGGAGGCCAGGGCATATTAAGCCCTCTAAGTGACGGGTGTAAAAATAATTCACCGGTCATAAGTAAAGAGCCGCAGGCTCTTTTTTCTTTCTAGGAAACTTCATGCTGCAATGCGGTTTCTTTTAGGCAGTTGATTGCGGTAACATACTCGCCATCATTTGTTTTCTCTGGATTTCGCACACAGGAGAATACATCAGAGAAGTCCTGCAATGCTTCATTCGGTGTTGTTTTTTCGGGATTTTCCACATAATCTATGAGGTCTTTTAAGCATCCTTCGATGTGCCATAGGCTCGTTGCCGCCATTCACACCACCTCTTTTTCCATCAATTCGGTCACATCAAAACGCTGCGGAGATGTGAAAGTATGCTGTAATTCCAGTATAAAATCTTCAATTTCTTTACAGGTTTCGGCGGCGGTGGGATAGTAAGGAACGCACTTTTTGAACGCTGCGTGTACCTCATAGAGCGTATTTAGCAACTGCCAGAACTCCGCCGACGGCTCTGGCTGTGGGGCGTTGTCTTTGCATAACTGCCGCATAAATTCCGCTACGGACAGACCGCAAGCGGCAGCATACTGCTATAATTTTTTGGCTTTCTTCTTCGTTCAGTCGGACGGTAACAGGAATGTTCCGCACATTCTTTTCTGATTTTTCTCTGCTCAATTTTCTTAATCCTCCAGTCTTGAATTTTCTTTTAACGGGGATTTTGGGCAAATGTTTTAGTATGCCCTGTGGACAGATATTTTATTCGGTAAGGAATAGAGCTAATAAACCGTGATTGCTGGATAGTTTTTCAATATTGTATCTTCTCTAATTTTGTCAGGGGTTTTATTGCTGCAAACAGGACAGTGTATCCATTCTGTTTGATAAGCAGCACTCATATTTATCTTACTTCCCAATCCCAAATACTTAATTGCCTACTATCGTTCTTTTCTTCAAAGAAACGCAAATAGTTAAATATCTGCTCATTATCATGCACAATTCCATTTTCTTCGCATTTTCGATGAAAAAGTCTCATTAAGTTTTTATTATTGCTACTCTCTATCATATACTGATTTCCGTATGTATGAATGTATTTCTCTTTCAGGTCTGGAAACAATCGGTCTAACTGTTCATAGAAATACTCTCGGTTTCCTTCTCTAAGCGTCAATCCCATTCCAAAGCAAATAACACCATAAACCCTTGCTTCAATACACATATTCAAAATACCTGAAATAATATCTTCTGTATCGTTAATAAAAGGCAAAATTGGCGTAAGCCATACAACAGTTGGTATTCCTGCATCCCGCAGCTTTTTCAATACTTCAAAGCGTTCCCTCGTCGTACTTACATTTGGCTCAATCTTTTTGCACAAATCTTCGTTATAAGTAGTCAAAGTCATTTGCACAACGCACTTTGTTTTTTCATTTATTTTCTGTAAAAGGTCTAAATCTCTCAAAATATGGCTTGATTTTGTAATAACCGTAAAGCCAAAGCCATGCTCATATATTAAGTTCAGAGCCTTTCTGACATTTCCTATTTCCAATTCTAATGGAATATACGGGTCAGTCATAGAGCCTGTGCCTATCATACATTTCTTGCGTTTATGAGTAAGAGCATACTCTAACAAGTCAATCGCATTTTCTTTGACTTCAATATCTTCAAAAGCGTGTTCCATGTGATAGCATTTGCTTCTGGAGTCACAATAAATGCACCCGTGAGAGCAGCCCCGGTACAAATTAATTCCATATTTAGCAGATAATATTCCTTTTGCCTTCACAAAGTGCATGATATGTCCTTCCTACATTTTGGCGCAGTTTTTCCTATGTGCTTTCAATTTTTTCATTGCCCAATCATAATGACTTGCAGTAGCGCTGACAAAATAAGAACCAAGCGTACTTCCGCCTACCCATTTATAAACGCCTTTAGAAAATAATTCCTCATTTGAAAAGGTTTCCGCCAGCTTCATTACTTCGTTATGGGATTGCTGGAACATAATTTTTGCATCCTCTAACGATGTGGACTGGTGTTTTTTCCAAAACTCCACATTCATATCTCCATAGGTTTTCCAATTATAAGGCTCTGGAATAAACGGTTTATTATCGCCATTCTGATTGGAATATACCCAGTTTAACAAAAGCTGATGCCATTCATAGAGATGAATGAAAATATCACGAAGATTTTTATCTCTTTTCCAATGAGCTTCTTTCTTTTTTTCATCACCTGAAAAATCAAACGAAGTTGATAATTCTTTTTCTGTCAGCTCAGAAACAAGAGTATTTAACTTTTCATAATTAGCGGTAGCGGCTGTTAGTAAATCTGTTTTTGCTGTTGGTCTGCCCATATTCATTTCCTTTTCTCTTTTATAACAGTATGTTGTTATTTTTCTATATCTGTAACCTTGTATCTCAAGATTGTTTTTAAGTTGGCTTTTTCTGTACGGTTAGCATTATTCAAATATATTTCACGGTGTTCTTTCCCCATACGCTTATAACCATGTTCCACCATAATCTCAAATGACGCAGGCTCATCATCAAACGCTCCTTTGTGCAATTCTTCTTTTACCAAATATTCTTTTTCGGAAGCCATGCTCCATATTCCCTCTAACGGATATACCGTATAATCTGTTATTTCGTTGCTTTTTTCGGCAAGTGCTTTATATGCCATTTTAATTTTATATGCCATCGAAAACAGAGCCGCAACCTTATCTGAAAAGATTTCATCGTTAGGATTTCCATTGCCAGAAACAATGATATATTTTTGAGCAGAAACATCAACAACACAAGGTTTTGTTTTTACACCATATATTTCTTTCTCCTGATTTTTCCATTCATGTTTCACTTTCACTCCCCGCTTTCTCAAATAGAATTTACAGGCAAATTATATCACACATATACTGACGCCCTGTGTCAAGATTTATATTTCTCATAAATTTTCTTTGCCTGCTCTGCCACAATGTCTTTCAGATATGCAGGCTCTATAATATCTACTTGTGTTCCAAATGACAATAAAAACCCGATTAGCCATTCATCTTCTGGCATTGGGGCGGATACGATTAAATCCCCATTTTCTTTTTTACTTACTTGGGTTTTATCAAATTCATCATAAACACGGTATGACATATTTTTCTGGAAACGCAGTACGATTGTATTGTAGGCTTGCCCTAATGATTCATCTAATTCTGGAAAAGAGCTTTTGCAAAAACCGTCCGTGAGCATTTCTAAATCTATCATACGGGTCAGCTTAAAAATACGATAATCCTGTTTTTCCATACAATATGCTTTTAAGTACCATGACATAGACTTATATGACATTTTTAACGGCTGGACAATTCTTTCGTTAATTATTCCGCTGGAATTTGCATAGGTTATTTTTACGCACTTTCGATGAATTACCGCTGATTTTAGCAATTCAAATTTCCCATTGTCCGTTCCATGATTGCCCCATCTGGAAAAATCCACTTCAAGCCAGTTTTCCGAACTCATATTAAATATTGCAGAAAGTTTTTGCAATGTCTGATTGTTGTCGATATTGTTCATAGAATTGATACTTTGCAGGGCTGTTAGAATTTCCTGCTTTTCTTCTTCAGACAGCACCGCTTTATCTAAAACAAAATCATTCATTAAATGAATGCCGCCGTTTCGCCCTGCTTCTGCATAAACGGGAATGCCCGCGCCGCTTAAAGCGTCAATATCTCTGTAAATTGTCCTTACAGATACTTCAAATTTTTCTGCTAATTCTGGAGCGGTAGCCTGTCCTTTATCGAGTAAATAATACACAATCTTAAATAATCTGCTTTCCTGCATTGTCAGTTCCTCCCTTTGATGATAAGAGCGGTCTCGGAAACTCGATAAAGCCCGATTTCCCGCTCTTTTTTGTTTGTTGTCTTTTCTTTCTTCCTCCCAATTCGGGGGAAATTTTTTATTAAATTTTAAAAAAACTATTGACATTTACGCTGAATTGTGCGGCGCGTTTGACAGCCCCGATTTTGGGCTGGCAAACGCGCCCTTGTAATTAAGAAGCACGCCCATTAATCACAAGGAGGTACCGCACTATGATCAAGTACTGGCAATCGATGCACGAATACCAATGCTTTCTCAACAATTCCAAAGCCCGTTTTGATTCTTCTGAACGGGGCAGGCTGCACTCAGAACTCTGGGAACCATGGCAAAAACTCCGGCTCTTTGACACCGATAAAGCGATGG